>NZ_CP082249.1:1951127-2601503 GCF_019879105.1 Natrinema sp. SYSU A 869
TCCTTTTCGGGCGGCGGCGAGGTATCAGGTGCCGCGAAGGAACGCTTAGAGGAGCTCATGATGGAGGTACAGGACCTCGAGCGGATCGTCAACCTGCTCAAGGGTCAGCTCGATCCCGATCTGACAAAGTTCGATACCATCTCGGCGACGACCGACGAGGTCGATCCCGTCCGGACCGACTCGCTTTCCCTCCATCCCGGCCTGCAGAACCTGCTCGAGGACCGGTTCGATACCCTGCTCCCGGTCCAGAGCCTCTCGGTCGAACATGGATTGTTCGACGGCGACGACCAGTTGGTCGTCTCCGCAACGGCGACCGGGAAGACCCTCGTCGGCGAACTGGCCGGGATCAATCGCGTGCTGAATAACAAAGGGACGATGCTCTTTCTCGTCCCGCTAGTCGCGCTGGCCAACCAGAAGTACGAGGATTTTCAGGACGAGTACGGCCACCTCGTCGACGTCTCCATTCGCGTGGGCGCGAGCCGCGTCGCCGACGAGGGTGAGCGGTTCGACCCCAACGCCGACGTCATCGTCGGCACCTACGAGGGAATCGACCACGCCCTGCGGACCGGCAAGGACATGGGCGACATCGGGACCGTCGTCATCGACGAGGTCCACACCCTCAAAGAGGAAGACCGCGGTCACCGCCTCGACGGGCTGATCTCGCGGCTCAAATACACGTGCGAGCAGCGGGCGAAGCGCCGCGACGACTACGGCGGCGCACAGTGGATCTACCTCTCGGCGACCGTCGGCAATCCCGAACAGCTCACCGAAGTCCTCGAGGCGACGCTCATCGAGTTCGAGGAGCGTCCGGTACCGATCGAGCGCCACGTCACCTTCGCGGACGGCCAGGAGAAAGTGAGAGTTGAGAACAAACTCGTCAGACGCGAGTTCGACAGTGAATCCTCGAAGGGGTATCGCGGCCAGACGATCATCTTCACTAACTCCCGGCGGCGCTGTCACGAAATTTCCCGAAAGCTTGACTACTCGGCCGCACCCTATCACGCCGGTCTCGACTACAAGCGCCGGAAGGAAGTCGAGCGCAAGTTCGGCGACCAAGACCTCTCCGCGGTCGTCACAACCGCCGCGCTCGCAGCGGGGGTCGACTTCCCCGCCTCACAGGTCATCTTTGACTCACTGGCGATGGGTATCGAGTGGCTCTCGGTCCAGGAGTTCCACCAGATGCTTGGCCGCGCGGGCCGACCCGACTACCACGATAAGGGGACAGTGTACGTCCTCGTCGAACCCGATACGGTCTACCACAACTCGATGGAGATGACCGAGGACGAAGTCGCCTTCAAATTACTGAAGGGAGAGATGGAGTCGGTGATGACCCACTACGACGAGGCCGCCGCCGTCGAGGAGACGCTGGCGAACATCACCGTTGGCGGCAAGGCCGCAAAGGCGCTCAACGACCGCATGCTCGGGGAGATCCCCACCAAACACGCAATCGGGAAACTCCTCGAGTACGACTTCATCGACGGCTTCGAACCCACGCCGCTGGGACAGGTCGTCACCGAGCACTTCTTGGAACCCGGACAAGCGT
Source organism: Natrinema sp. SYSU A 869 (assembly GCF_019879105.1). Classification (NCBI taxonomy): domain Archaea; kingdom Methanobacteriati; phylum Methanobacteriota; class Halobacteria; order Halobacteriales; family Natrialbaceae; genus Natrinema; species Natrinema sp. SYSU A 869. The sequence goes on from NZ_CP082249.1 coordinate 1,952,671, forward strand.
TCATGCTCCTCGATGGCATCCGAAAGGACGCTCACCCCTACGAGTTGGTCGGGGACCTCGAGCTTCGCGACACCGATCTGTAGCGGTTCTAGTACTCGGCCCAGTTTCGTCCGCGAACTGTCCGTCCCGGGACTGCGATCGTTTTCGGAGACCTATCACCGGCCGGAACGGTAAAGAAGGCAAGGGAACAATCGGCGGCCAACGACGGGGAGACCTCCCCGACACTGTTACTATGGAACCGAGTACGCCAGCCGCGATCGATCCGCCGGCGAACGTCTTGCTCGTCCACCCGAGACACGAGGAGCCCGCGACCTGTGAGGACCTCTGTCACGACAGCGGCGGCACGGCCCATCTGACGGTGACGTTCGCAGATGAGGAACCTGACCGTCCGGACGCGGAGACGGTCGACGGGACACTCGGGCTGCTCACTGTCGGAAACGTTCCGACCGGCGATGATGCCGAGTCGGTACCGAACTTCACCGAACCGATCGTCACCGACACGGTGACCGACCCGACCGACCTCTCGGAGATCGGCGTCTCCATCAGTCGATTCTGCAAATACTGGGCTGAAGACGGCGAAGACATCACAGTCTGTGTCGACTCGCTCGACGCCCTCCTCCGGCACGCCTCGCCTGAGGACGTCTTCCAGTTCGCACACGTCCTCACCAACCGGCTCTCGAGCGTCGATTCCTACGCCCACTGTCACTTCGATCCGACGCGCCACGAGGATCGGGTCGTCTCCACGTTCGGGACGATCTTCGACGATGTCGTCGCCGACGCCGACGGCACTGACGATTCGAACGGAGAGGCGACTGACGAAGATGTCGCGTCGCTGCTGGCCGAGTGGGAAGGAGAGCCGACGGAACTCGAGTCCGGTTCGGATCCGGTCACCGAAGCGACTGACGAGGAGATCGCACAGACGCTCGGGAAGTGAATCAGCGGCTCGAATGACGTTCTTAGGGCACGAAGGCGACACCGAACAGCGATAGTGCAATGACGAGCAACGAGCCCGGAACGCCACCGATCGCGACGATCGCGATGACGATCGGCGTCACTGCGATCCCAAGACCGAAGACGACCTGTGCGACGTACATCACCACCAGTCCGACCACCGCATTGACGATGAACGGGCTAGCTACCCGTACGATCCGCGCCGCAGCAAGGACGAGCACGAGCATAAGGACCAAAATCAGAATCTCGAGGCCAGTCATAGCCGGCGTTACTATAGCGGCAGGGAAAACCGTTCGGATCAGTACTATCGGCTGTAACTCAGCGAAGCGATTCGCCGGACGGTCACGGCGAATCGCACGACCAGTTACAGCCGACAGTATAACGAAACCCTTTATGATGTGCAACCGGTAGGGGGTAGTACACGGGATCGTGGGTTAGCTTGGTATACTTCGGGCCTTGGGTGCCCGTGACCCCGGTTCAAATCCGGGCGATCCCATACGGTATAAAAGTAAAGCGGGAGTTTTTGCCGCTTTACTCCGACCGTTCTCACACCGCTTAGCAGCCGCTTTCTGGAGGTGGTCGGCGTGACGGTCACTCCATGGTCGTCAGTTGATCATTCGACGTGCGATCACTGTGGAGCCCACGTGACGGACCAGTTCCGTCGTGTCTTCGGTGACGACGACGACCGAGCCCATCGCTGTGGCGACTGCGATACCTACGCACGACTGAGCCGCGGCTCTGCAGCTGGCATCGACGTTTCGATTCCGGACCCGGAGACATCGCCCGGCCGTCACGGAGGTGAGGCCGATGCGTAACGGGTTCGTCCGGGCGAGTCGGCTGTACGATGTCGAGAGTCGGACGCCCATCGCCCATTCGGCCCACCAAGCGACCGACACGGACATTCGCCATGCGCTCGAGAAGCGAGGTGAGTCGGCGTGAATCGCCTCGTCGAATCCGGCGAGTGTGAGCGGTGCGGTGATCGCGTCGACGCACTTCGTCGACTCTGCCCGGAGTGTACGCGCGCGGTTCGCGACGCACGGGAGGGGCCGCTATGAGTTCTCGAGCGTCGGAACTGGAGAGTCCGAAGGCCAGCGGTGACGCCCTCGAGGGCGAGATCGTCCAGGCCGTCGACGAACTCGAGTACGTCAGCGATCATACCGCCACCTGGCACGATGCACGGACCACCGCCGTCCTCGAGGCGAGTCAGTCGCTGCCGTTCTACGGGATTGTCCTCGTCGAGCCGGACGTTCCCGTCGAGATCAAAGGCTGCCAGATAGAGACGAGCAACGGGAGCCGATCGACGCGGGGCCGGTTCTACGTCAAGCGAGCCGCTCACGAGCAACTGCTCGAGGCAGCAGGGATGTATCTGTTCGTGGTCTACCTTCCACGGCCGGGACTTCCCCAGGTCGCCCGCGCGATCGTGCCGGCGACGCTCGTCGACGAGTTGCTCGCCGGGCGGTGGTACAATGTTGGCGGCTCGCGCTCGGAATCTGAAGTCGCGAAACTGGCATGGTCGCACGTGATCGACCCGGCTGGTGTCGATCCGTCGGTAACGGTCGGTGATTCGCGGTGAGCGTCGACACCGAATCCGACGATCGCGACCTCGAGGCTGAATTAGCGAGCGCGGCAGCCGGTCAGTTCGGCGTTCCCGTCGACGCTGTCTGCGTGGGCTGTGGGCGGACCCGCGTCAAGCGCGCGAGTCTCGAGGCGATGGACCAAGATCCCGGAGCCGAACCCACGACGCTCGAGGCGACGGACTGTACGTCGTTCAAGCACGTCTGCTATCGCTGCCAGGGTGTGACGTGGTGGAACCCGGTAGCGGTGCTCACCGGCCTGCTCGAGAGCGAGCATGATCGGGGTGAGTAGGCGTGTCTCAGGTCGAGACGACGCCGCACGAGATCGAAGGCCGCTGGAAGTGGCCCGACTGGGGACGCGGTCCGTACGACGCACTGTCGTCGGTCATGCTTGGTCCGCCCTTCGAGGGACACCTCGAGATCACCACGGAAGTCGACGGCGAGCCCTGGCACCTGGAAGTGACCTACAGCAAGTCAGGATTTGCGCCGCGTCTATCGGACGGGATCAACGCCGAGCGACTCTACGAGTGGGACATCAAAGGCCGCGGCCGCGGTGAACGGAAGGCGTCGTACAATATCTCACCGCGGTTCCCGAACATGCGTCACTGGGAGAGCGGTGAGCGGTTACAACTGCCGTGGGAAAATCAGGTCGGCGAGGTTGACGGCGTCGACGTCGAGTTCCACACCAGTAACATCGAACCTGACCGCGGTCTCGAGCTACTGCCCGAGTTCTTCGCGGCGATTTTCGACCACGCTGGCGAGCGGGTCCACCCCGACTACTTCCGCGCTGATCCACACTCGGCGAGCCGGATGTGGGCGTACGAGCGGTACGTTCGGATTCGTCGGGAGTGGGCGGAAAAGCTCTCGTCGGCCGGCGTACTGCAGAAGGTCGCCCACTACCTCTCCGACCTCGAGGGAGTGAAAGCCGAACTCCATATCGACAACGAAGAAGTCGTCAATCACCAGAATCGACTATTCCTGAACCCCGCGTCGGTGAGCGAACTTCTGCCGGGCCACACCTACGGACGGAAGTTCGAGATCTACCAGCTGGCCGATCCGGACGCGGTCTCGAAAGATCACCCGTCCTACCACCCAAAGGTGGAGGTCTTGGTGAACAAGTCGATGAACGACAACAAGGCATGGGCATGGGCCGACCGTCACGAGGTGACTGAGCAAATAGAGGAGACGGTACTGAACACACTCCATTGGGAAGATATTCCGCTCGGTCCCGACGGCAGCAGCGTCTACGTTGCGGACGACCATTTCGACGCGGTCGCTCGGGACGATCCAGTTGAACTGTACGAAGACCCGACGCCGCACCTCGAGGCGAAGACGGACCACCTGTTGATGACGACGCTGCGGGACATGGGTGAGACCGCTCGAAACGTGTCCGAGACGGTCGCCACTGACGGCGGTGCGACCGTCGACGATCTTGCCGACCAGCTGGGGAAACACCCTGCAACGATCTACCGAGCTATCAACGACCTTGGCGAGATTTTCGAGTTAGACCAGGGCGACGTGTCGTTCCGGGCCCGGAAGTACCGCGAGGAACTGCGAGCGCTCGTCGAGTCAGCCGAGTACGCGATCGAGAGCTACGCCGATCGGATGCAGCACATCATGGGCTTGGCCGATCACGTCGCCGAGTCCTCTCCCTTCCAGGAGTGGCTCGCGAAGAACGGTGCCGACCTCGAGTTCGACGAGAACGGCGAGCCCCGCCGGATGCGAATTGATACGATACTCTCCCGATTGAAGGCAGATAGCTTCGAGAACGTCGCCACGATCGCCAGTGAGGCCCTCGAGAAGTGGTCGAAGTCGGGTAACGATCCGACTGCACTGCGCGGTGTTGAGCTGACCTGGAAGACTCCCGGCGGCGGGACTGAAACCGGATTCGTCGGCGCGGTCGCGGATCGGTGAACTGGCCCGGTTAGTGGCAACACTCTCGTTTTCGCTGTTTTCTGCAAATTAGGTTGACCACCACCGTTTCTTATGCAAATCTGGTTGTAGTTCGTGCCTCGAGAGCGGGGTTAGCACCGCGATCGCACCGCAGCGCCTGCGGGGTTGTTTCGCGCTTCGCGCGAAAGCCCCTTGGCGGGTGTCCCCAAGGGGACTGTGCCAAAAAATTACAGCGCCCTGCCCCACCTCTGCACAGAGAACTCCAGTTGAAACACACGAAACGGGGGTCCCTAGTCAGATTAAGTTGTAAGGTTCTTAATCACTGATTCTGAAGCAATTTTACACTCAGAAGAATCCTATCGCTTTTCTCATCAGAGAAAACTATGTATTTGCCTTCTGGTCCGACACCAGATGTTGTCTCAAGAATAAGGGGTACAACAAAGCGGTCTTTGTTAGGCGGTGCAACTCCTTCAATAGTATCACTATCTGTAAGATGGACTTCTGAAGAAGTAGGCTGGATCGTCTTTGTTTCTACTCCTCTAGGTACATCAAGACTAATACAAAATTCATTTACATTCGATCCAGTGGAGAAGACCAAATCTATCACATATTGTCCATTTGAATCTGCAATCGCAATGTTTTCTTCCTCTTCACCAAAGAATCAACTCCAGAACTAATTGTTGGTCTATATGCACAATTGATATTGAACGGGTACCTTTTGTGGAATATAATCCCTGCAGGTACGAAGAATAATCCAAGTATGATCAAGTCGAGTACAATATTAGAGGAATTACCAAGCGTGAGTGATACAATAGTGGCAAGGAAAGCAGTTATCCACCAATAACTAGTTTCTTTATAGTGACTTACGAACCCCTCAATTTCATGGTTAAGTTCTTCAAAGCTATTTATAAGATCAAATAGAGAATACAGTGATATGAATACGATGACGGCTAATAGATATATCGCAATCGCAATTAAGGTCTCTTTTACATAGGGTGGTAGATTGACTTCAATTGAAACTGAGATCGCGGCTAACACACTTAAACTTGAGTTTGAACAACTTCTCGTTCAAACAACTGTAGGAGATATTCTCTCGAATTGTCTGTCTCGGCATCAATCTTAATTGAACCTCTTTTGAATATGATGGTGGAAAAGTAACCATCATAACAATATGTAGCTTCGATTTGATCAATCACTGTATCGTACCAGTCAATATCCAAATCATGGATATTATCGAATTCGTCTGGTATGCTTATTTGGTCAAGAACAGCATTCAGACTCTGCTTTTCCTTATGAGTTAGTTCGGCCTGCGCCAATTCTTTCTTTGGATTCTCCCTCTGTAGTATTTCAGCAAGCAATGTGGCGTCATACTCCCCTTTCGGCCCACGCACAACCAATTTCTCAATTGAGTTCGCGTCTTCCAAAAACCTCCAGAGATCTTCACGGTTGAGCGATAAATAGTCCTCTATCTCCGCTGAGTTCGACACCAGTTGGTTTATTTCTGAGAAAACCTCACTAGGTCGGGGGCGATCTGTTTGACTATTCAATAAGAATAGGCCTGATGCTGAACGATACTCATAGTTACCACTTCTAATAAATGAATTATCTCCTCGACCTGGTATCTCGTATTCAAGGGAGCCGAATAGTTTGATCTGGCCTTCGTATGGGTATTCTTCTACTTCTGGAAATGACCTAATAGTATCTTTCGATACAGAATTGATATGTATTTTCGCATTAGGCTGGTCAAGTAATTGTTCAGACCAAAACTTCTCAAGGTTTTCTGACTGACCGAGCCTGCTTGTAGACATGGATTTGGGTTCGTTGGAATCCGGATTGCACTCTATAGTCTATTCTAGTATGTTGTTCGTCCCGGAGCACTTAATTATGTGGTGCTTTCGAAATCTCTGCCGCTATTGACTATGCTCCCCGTTTTCTCCGATATTCGTCTTTAATCTCTCTGGGGTCATATTGGAGGTCCCATCCCTCCTCTTCAGCAATGTCTCCCAATTCATCAAAGAAAGATGCTGGCGGATACCGTTCTTTATCAGGTAATTCTTCCCAATCTGAAAATAGACGAATCAATTCAGACAAAAATCGGAGAGCAATCCCCATTCGTCGAAGGTGGCTAAGACCACTGAGTGGACTATTGGATACTTTGACATGGACCTTACCTCCATGCTGTATTTCTGCACTGATTGTGTGAGATTCCATAACAAACTGGCCCTGAATACCTTTGATTTTTTTCCCAGCAAGAACCGGGGCAATGAGCATGAGAGATCTGATGATATTCTCCGAACCCTCCACTTGGACTTGTCTTCCTAAGTTATCTTTCTGATCACCAATTGTTTTCCCACGCGTGAGGTTACGGACGCGAAGATCGGCACTCAGTTCTTCGCCTTTGTACTTTTTATACAACACCCATAGGAAAAAGTCAAAATCAAAGTCAACAGGATCTAGTTCAAGAGAGCCAGAAAGACCTGATCGAAGAGATTTCCGCTTTCTTTCAAGAAGTTGCTGATCACCACGGAACATCATGACTTCGTTGTCTGAATCCCAAAATATCTCTACTTCGTCATGCTTATCTCGATAGAAAATTTGCTGATTTGCTTCTTCATCATAGCCCCACTCTTGTACCCAATCCTCATCTACATATTTAAAGGCGTGAAGGTTCTCTGCATATCTCTCAAATCCATCCGAGAGTTCTGCAAGAGACTGTATCTTCTGAGATAATTCTGTGTGCTCAAAACCATTATCTGGATCATTGGGAGCACCGCCCTCATAGGATGGGAAGGTTTCTACAACTTCAGAGATACCTATGCCTTCGGCTAAAAGCGTAGTATCAAACAGTTCGTTGAATACTAACCAGCCATCATAGGAGTATTGTTCTTCGATTGGATTTCCATCTGTCATAATCAGTTGTCATAATCCAAGATATATAAAATGCTAGTAGAGCGCTTGGATTGATTGGCCTACTAGACGATGTGTATTAACAAAGACCCTGAATCATTGTTCCCACAGGTCCTTCCCTCTGCGGTTGTGCGCCGACAGAATCTAATTCCCGAATATGCACACGAGACGCGGACCCTCGTGTTCATATCCTGAGTCGATCCACCGTTTGAGACAGTGTTCTTCTCTAGATAGTAGACACGTTTCTCCGATTTAGAGTCGAAATAGCCCATTCAGTGAGTCGAAAAAACGAGGACTTCGGGGTCGTGTGTATGCGAATCAGAATCGATGCCAAGGTAGTATGGTCGACACCGATTAGAAAACGGAGTCGATCGAGATCTTCGCTTGCTCGGTCCCGCGGTGATCACCACCGCCGTGCCAGCGCATTAGCGGGAGCTCACTCGAGCGGACCATCTTGTCCTGGAGGATCGTACAGCCCGAGCGCCCATGTGGCCGGTAGACAACGAAGCAGTACCAGCCGTCATGCCGACGGAGCTTCTCGTGGTACTCCCGATAGACCTTCCAGTTTCCCGGCTGTCCGTCACTGTGCTCGTGCATCGTACTCTTGATTTCGACCGGCGTTCCGTTCTGGAACGTCGCATCGTGCCAGCTCGAACGCTCGAGATCGAAGCGACGTTTCTTCGCCATCCGTTTCTCGCAGATCGTACCGAAGTGGTTAGCTCGCTGGGATCGATTCACGCGGACCACGCGCATCGCGCGCCGATATATATACTCCTCCGCTGGTGTCTCGCGGCGATCGCGAGCGATGGGCGATGATTGTGAATAAATGAGCGTGAGTGAGCGCTGGGCGTTGGGCCTGACCCTCTCCTAAAGGGGGGCTGATTCCGGTTTACAGCTTTCCACCCCGACGCTCTCATGCGATCACCTGTTCGACTGTGTTAACCCAGTCGGCCTTTTCGCCGCCCTCATCGATGTCTCGCCACCAATTTGAGACGGTAGCATGACTGTAAGGGACGTATTCGGCGGTTTCGCGGGCCGACATTCCCTGTTGTCGGCAGGTTTCCATTGTCCACGCAGCGACTCTCTTGACCTCGCTTTCGGCAATTTCGGGACCACCGTCGTCACTCGAGGGAGCGGACCACGACCAGTCGGCTTCGTCGTTCGTGTGCGGTTCGAAGTCTGCCGGCGGGATACCCTTCAGCGGCCGCGGATCGACGTCTTTCAGTTTCCCGCCGGTGATCCGCTCGGCGATCAGTGCCTTTCCCTTATCGTTGCGGTCGGGCTTCTTGAGGATCGTACCGACACGCCAGAGGAGCGGATGAATGGAACTCTCATCGTGGCCGATATAGACGAGTGCACCGTTGTACTTGCGGATCTTGAACACAAGCGGCCCCATCAGCTTCCGGACCTTCTGGCCGTCAGCGCCGGTCCCGCTCGCGTTCGTCGAGAACTCATCACCGATGAACAGTTTCGGCTGCTGGGGGTTCGTCACCGGATCGCCGTCCTGTTCGACCCATTCCTCGAGGAGCGGGTAGTTCGGGATCCAGCCGTCCTCGATAGAGCCGTCATCACGAGTCCAGTCATCGTTTCGATCCAGCGTGCGGATATTGCTCGCCACCCGGAGATCGCCGTCGACCCAGCGGTCACGCAGCTGTGTGACGAGACACGCGAGGTTCGTTTTGCCGGCCCCCATCTCGCCGAGGATCACGATCACCGGCGCGGGACCCGCAACGATCTGCCGGAGCCGAGAGATGGCTTTGATGCCGGAGAGGTCAGCCTCTTGGCTCGGGTCACCGATGTAGTGTTTCAGCGTCAGCGTGTCGCCGTTCTCGAGCGCTTGCCGAGCCGCCGCACTGCCCTCCGCTTTCAGGATATCTCGGTTCTTGCCGACCGAGAGATAGTCCGCGGCGGCCTTTCCGTCCCAGCGGTCCGGGTCGTGATGGATCGCCCGCATGGCCATCTGCCGATCGATTTGCTCATCTCTCACGAACCCGGAATGCGGCAACACCTCATCGGGGTCGCGCTTGCGATTGTTGTCCTGGTACTCGCGAAAGCCGCCGACCGTGTAGTTGTCTTGCTCGTCACTCATCGCTACCACCGTCCGCTCGAGCGGGCGAGTCGATCCCGTCGACGGTATCGTACAGTCGGTTCGGACGGGGCCGCGGAGCGTGCTCGCCGTGCTCGAGGATGTACTCGTCTTCGTAGCCGTCGATGTCTTCGATGTCCTCGCGAGCCTTGTCCTCGACATCCGATTTCGCCGCGTCGAAGCGATCCTTGACCGTCGTTTTCGGGTTCATCAGGCCGCGCTCGTCGGCCTCTGCCTCCTGGTTGATTACGTCACTCTGGATTTCGAGCCCCATTTTCGAGATGCGTCCGCGGAGTCGATTCAGTTGCAGGAACGCATCGACAAGGTCGCCGTGGACGTCCTCGAGCATGGCTTTCGAGGTGACGAGTTTCGAATCGGCCATCTGACTCATGTAACAGCCGGTGACCCGGAGTTCGTCCATATCCTCGAAGTGCTCGAACTCGCGGACTTCGTAGGCATCACCGTCGTTGGCGACGTACGGACTCGGTCCGTCGACGGTTTTCTGGTCCCACAACTCCGGCGCGACGTAGTATTTCTCGCGGGTGTCGGTAACGCCGTTGATGTGATAGACTGTTTCTCGATGGCGGTTGCGGAGTTTCTCGGCTCCAACGGCGAATAGACCGAACAGCGGCGGGCCGAGTAGCATCAACGCGACGGCGATCCCGACGGCGATCGGCGGCACGCCCGGCACCGACGGCCGGACCAACAACAGCAGGATCCCGACCGAGATCGCCACGCCGAGGACGAGAAGTTGCGCTTCGGCGATGATGTACGTGAGTCGATCCTTCCAGTTCCCGAACGTCGTGCTAAGGTTCCTGTCGCTCATGCTTTCTCAACTCCCTTCGATTCGGTGCGGACGACGTAGAACGCCCCGAGCGCGGCGAGTGCGACTGTCATAATGACGCCCGTGAATAGTCCGCTCGCCCCGCCGAGCGACCGAAATGGGTCCTCGTTCCCTGACATTCCGCTCGATAGACGGATGGTTCCGCCCCGCGTCGAGACTGAGACGGCCGAATCCCCGTTTATCGACGCGACCGAGAGACTGATTTCGTTCCGTCCCTCCGATAGCTGGTACTCTTTTTCGGGAACCATCGTCGCTCCCTCCTGCTCGATTCCAGCGAGCGCGTCGCTCACGATCATCGGCTGCCGTTCGTCCGATTCGATCACCATCTGAGCGTCGCCGTCGCCGATATCGAACTCGGCGACCCGTGTCTGATTGTCGATCGCTATCTGCTCAAGGCCGGCCTGGTTGCTCTCGTTACCCGGAGCGCTCTGGTTACCCCCGTCCTGCGCGCCCACAAGGCCCACGCCCATGCCCATACTCATCGACGCGATCGCGACGACTGCCAGCGCCAGCACTACCCGCGTGCTTGAAAACAAAAAACGAGTCATGGTTACAGAATCTCCTCGCCGAGATCTCCGACCAGCGATGCAACGACCGCGATGATCGCGACCAGGAAAGCAGCGCCGAGCCACATATCGCCGCCGCCGTCGGGAACCCAGCCACCGGCACCGCCGAGTAGCGAATCATCCTCTTGCTCTTCTGCCTCTTCTTGCAGCCGAATCTTCTCGTCTCGGAGTTGCGCAATTTCTTCCTCGAGCGCGGTCACGTCGGCCGTCTGGTTATTCTGACTCTCGGGCTCGAAGTTCTCGACTTCAGTCCCGCTCGAGTCGGTGACTTCGACGACCGTGAACGGCGCTTCGATTTGGTCGAACTGGCCACTGCCGGACTCGTCGTTGTAAGCGATATAGAACGGTTCTGCCCAATCTCGCGGATCGTACCGCTGGCCGCTGTTGAAGCCGGTTTCGGATGCCTCGAGAGACTCAACGGATGTGCTTGGCGTCGATAGATCGCCGGACGCATCATAGGACCATGTGCCATCTCCATTATCCGTGATGTCCGCCGCTGCGATATCGACAGACTCCCCGTCAGTCGTGGTAAGGGTGTAGCTCTTGCCGTCGATCGGCGCGGTTTCGGTCGTCACGACTCCCGACGAGATCGACGCCGAATCAGTCAGAATGCCGGGGTTGCGATCGGTGAACAGATCACAGTCAAGGGTCACTGTCTCGTCAGACTCAGTGTCTTCTATCTCGAGCGTCACCGAAAGCTCGGCCGTCGTCGGAATCCCCATCATTGCAGCGTGTGCGGACTGTCCAGCGGCGTTATCGTAGTCCTGATCTAGTTCAGTGGACGCCGTGATTGGGTCCACAAGGTCCTCGGTCGGGATGTCTCCGGCATCGTACTCAGCGTACACATCGCTCACGAACCCGGAAAGTTCCGAAGTCACCGAGTCGTGAGCGTCCAGTATCGATCCCCATGCAGCCGTGAAACGGTTTGCGTCGTAGTTGTCCGGTATCTCACCAGATGTTTTGTACCTGATTACCTCCCCATCTGAATCTAAGAAACACACAGGGAAGTTGTACTCGCCGAACTCGTCAGCCGGATCAATACCGAAGCCGAGGAAGTCGATATCCCCCGATCTATTCTTGTCCCAATCCGGGTTGGCTCCGTTGACGCCCGCGAAAAACGAATACTCAGCAGTGTCTCCGTTCAGAAGCTCCACCTCATACGTTTCGAGACTCTCCGGGCTGTCCGTGATTGAATTAGTAGTGTCTTTTCCATGGTAGAAAACATCGGCCAGCGCGGCGTCATCGTGGGCTTTGAGTTGTTCGAAGTCGTGATGAATTTGCTTTGTCTGCTGGTCAACGTGGGTGAGAAGATTCTCTTGAATCGACGCATAGTAGTCCTTCACCGCCGAATTATGCGCATTGGTCGCTGCTGCTTCATCATTTCCCGCGTTCATTTCCTTGATGATCGCCGCCTTTCCCTTGGCAAGACCGACGTTCTCCGAGTTGGAGATGTTATTCTCGATGCCAGTCATCACCCGCTCGTCAGCCGATTTCATCTCGGTCACTCCCAACGCAATCTCCTTCTTGAGTGCGTCCGCGCCGGTATAGCCAGAATAGTCCCTCGAATCGCCGAGGAACGTCTCAGCACCTTCTCGAGTGAGATAATAGCCGGCGTATGCCGGGCTCGCGGCACCCTTCGCGAGCGTCGAGAGATCGTCCGCGGCCACCCGACCGACCGGAGAGAATTGCGGCGCGGCCTGCGACCCCGCGCCGATCGCGACGAGCGAGCCGCCCGCAGCGGCCGAGCGCCGGAACAGGTCACGCCGAGTCATCCCGTCTGAATCGGTGGGCCGTGGGCTTTGGGCCGCCATCAGAGCCACCCCCCGATAGAGAGGATAGCCATCGCACTTCCGATCCAATTCCACCCGTCAGTGTCTCTTTTGATTGTTTTCGTCATTTAAATCACTCTGTGTAGGATATCCACGCCGTTGCGAACGACACTAGCACGGTCGCACCGAGAAGGAACCAGTCGTTGCTCGAGAGCAGATCCCCGAATGCGGGCACGAACTCGAAGACGATCGGAAAGAGCAGCGTCCCGACGATCGTCCATTTTTCCATGTCTGAGTAGTTCGCTCCGTCGAACTCGTTGGTCCAGAGAATCCAGACCACCGAGACCGTCGCGAGGATCAGCGGCACCGAGAAGTTCGCCCCTCCTGCCGAGTAGAAGGTCGAACTGAAGTCGTAGCCACCGAGAATGTTGAGGTTCAGGGTCCAGACCCCGAATACCATACTCGCCATCGTGGGGTAGACCCACAACGCCGCATAGTCGATCTTATCGATAACGTCTCTTGCCATTGTGCAACAACGAAGCGGCAAACCCCGCTCTCCGAAAACATCAGTAAAAAATAGGCTCAGCAAACTTTATGCCAAGGCGGGTTGCCGCCCGCTGCATGGCGTTGAACAAACTCAGAAAGTTAGATCAGAATTCGGCAGGCGTCACCCTACCGAAAGATGACCTCCGACTCGAGGGACTACTCGACGAGGCTGGCGAGATCGCTGGTGAACATCACGTCCATATCCGTCACGTCGACGATGGAAAATGGACTCTTGAACTCGTCGAGGAGATCAATGCATGAGTGAGACTCTTGGAATCCAATCTCTGAACCGGACCCCGTGGGGTTGCGCTCAGATGTATCGGGAGACCTCGATGTATGCACCCTGTCGTGGGCGTTGGGCCCGCGCGGTGCATAGAATCGGGACCGACCCAGCCGGCCCCCGCCGTGATCACGCCGGGACTCTGTCCCCCATTCATAAAGGACCGACCAGTTGCTCACCCACGAGCGACGCGAATCAACCTCCCGTGCATACCCTCGCTTAAACCATGACCAAGCGAACCAGTCTGAAACTCACCGACGAACGCCAGCGGAAACTCGACCGCGCGAGCGTGATCGTCGCCGAAGACGAGTACGACGACCCGCCGATGTCTGTCGTGATCGATGCCGCGCTCACGCACCTAGTCGAGAGTGAACAGAATATCGACGACGCTCGAGGTGAGATCAACCCGGAGGTTATTCAGACCGTTGCGAACACGTCCGTGATTGGGTTGAGATACCGGACCTCAGTCGAAAGTAAATACCGCTAGTCCGGTTTTTGCAGCGATTCATACATCCACATCTGTTTCATAATGGATCTGTGAGATTGTATCTTGAGAGATAAACGCATAGTCGCCTAGTTCATATTCATTGATCTTCTCACCTTCGTCGTTTCGTGCGATTTTCAGAGGATATTCTAGCAAGATATCTTGACCATGTGGCTCTTGATCTACTGTGTATATTTCACCCCAGATTTCGTCCCCTTCGTGTGTAAAAATCGTGACTTGGGTAGGTTCATTAGCATTTTCCGTAGCTAATCGCCAAACTGATTCATTTCTAACATCGTCGCCTCGGTGAATCATCCAATTCAAGAAATGGCCGACCAGGTAGCCATTGATTATGGAGACAGGGACTGTGAGTAGATATATCCCTGCTAGTACCACTGATTCGACGTTACTAGGAGTTGGAATCCAAAATTTGCCGCTTAGGAGTCTGATTACGATTGAGAAAAGAGTGATACTAACTGATAAAGCGAATCCACTTCCTAAGACAGTGTAGATTCCTTTATCAAAGTTATCGAATTCTGAAGTTATCTTTCCAAAATGTCTAGTAAGTTTATATGTTATGAACCCCGGTGCTAGCAAGAGAAGTGAATAGATTAAACCAAACGACGGCAGCGAAACAACCATCTCTACTCATCTGATTCTGTATTATCAGATGACCCGTTTTCCGATTCCAATGTGGTAAGTACTTCCGCTCGAGGATCCTCGTCAGATGTTTCTAGAACCATCGATTTAAGAGCCTCTTCTTCACCCTTTTTAGATTCACTCTGTTTTGACTTATCGGAGGTTTCGTCATCACTCATCTGACTCACCTCCATCCTTTTCGATGTTCTGGGATCACTCTCAGATGTTTTGACACTTCGCATTACCGGTTAGTCCATGCGTTTCGTCATTCTCTTTCTTATCATCATCATCTGACTCACTGTCTCCACTGTTCGGGATCTTCATCTGATTTCCGATCTCTGCTTTTCGTCCTGAAAGACCACTCATCGTCGCCTTCTTCGCTGTTCTTTGTCTTTCGCCATGTTCTGGATATCACCTCCTGAAGTGTTCTCAGACCAAGTGAAGTGATTGTACAATACCCCATTGACGCTACTCAGATCGTTTTCTCTAATCTCCCGTAGGTATCTCCCCGATCAGTATCTGATATCGGCATCTTCGATTTTCAACGAGATCATGCTCTGTAACGCTTTCAGCGCTAGAAGTGAGAGTAGATCAGGTATAGGCATTACAGCAGGCGATGGATTTAGGATCTCTGGATCTGCCAAGACCAGAATACGATAGTCTCGCGAGACATCCAACTGGTCGTCTCGAATGACACGGTAGCCATGACTCCGTGGAAGATATTCCATCAATGACACAGTACGGACAATAACACGATCCGTGATAGATTAGTCATAGGAGATGGATGGAGGCAACGGAAGCCAGACGGACCCGCCGCTGCCCGGTCGGGTCCTCGAGAGAAACGCGGACCCGGTGTTAGGGGCACCGGCCCGCCTGGTTTCCGTAACTCAGCTACGGAAGCATGCATTCGCACGACGCTACGGGGGATAAAGCCCCCGATCGACCGCATAGTACAGCCCGCGGCCCACAGCCTACGGTTCGAACTACTTTCACTCGTCCTGACTGTCTCCCGCAGTGGTCGCTCGCTCGAGAACGGGCGGAAATCGGGAGGAACACGCTATTTGGGATAAAGTTTCACTTTCACCGTGCGTCCAAGGATTTGCCCTTTTACACGGCAGTCCGTCAGTCGGCCGTGATGTCGCCGAAGACGACTATCCAGGTTGACGACGAGATTGACCGGTGGAAGTGGGTCTGTCCGCGCGGCCACCGCCAGTGGGAGCCGACGAATCACCACTTTTGGTACGCGACGTGCGCCCGCGCGAACGACGACGAGGCCGAGCCGGAGTTCGACGAACTGCGAAACAAAAAGACCGACGAGACGGTCCACCGCGACAAGTTACGGTTGCTCGAAGGCCGTCGTCCCACGGAGGGATCGGCATGACCTCCGACGAGTTCCTCGCCCTGGAGACGCAACTCGAAGCCCTTGAGCGCCAGGCCGACGCGGCCGAGCGACAGACGGCGGCGATGGAAGCGATCGCGACGGAGATGCGGTACCAGAACGCGGTCCTCTGTGAGATGGTCGCCTGTCTCGACGATCTCCCGGCTCGCGTCGACGATCATCACATGCCGGACCACCCGCCGCACGATCGGTTCGGGCCCGCACTCCAGACGTGGGTTCACGATCGCCTGTTCGAACGCGACCAACTCGAGGACAACGACCCCGAGTTCCGCTGGGGGAGTCCGGAGAACTGGGAAGGGAGTGATCCAGAGTGACTACACCAGAGGACATGACGCCACGCGAGGCGTGGCACCGGTATCTGGATGGCCGCCGTACGGAGATCACTGAGGAAACCGCGTCGACGTACCATTATCGGCTGAAGCTGTTCGTCGAGTGGTGCGAGGAAAACGACATCGAGACCGTGTCGGAGCTCAACGGGTGGGTGCTCGATCAGTACGAGAGTGCCCGCTCTGGGGAGGGAATCGCCGCGACGACGCTCCACAACGAAATGGAGACGATCGAGAAGTTCGTCGAGTACCTGGAGCGAATCGAGGCCGTCGACGATGGGCTCGCGGATCGGGTGAATATCCCCGATGTCCCTACGGATCAAAAGTCCCGTGAGACGAAACTCGAGACCGATCGGGCGCTCGAGTTGATCCGGTACTATCGCTCGAGCGAGCAGGCGGGCTCGCGAAACCATGCGCTGCTCGAAGTCGCATGGCACACGGGTGCGCGGTTGGGCGGACTCCGGGCGTTGGATCTTCGGGATTTCGACGCCAGTGAGCAGACGCTCGAGTTCGTTCATCGGCCGGAGACCGACACGCAGCTAAAGAACAAACACAACGGAGAGCGGATCGTTGGGATTCGCGACGGCGTTGCAGAGACGCTCCAACGGTATATCGGCTCCGACCGATGGGACAAACACGATGATCATGGCCGACAGCCGCTATTCTCGTCGCTGCAGGGCCGCCCGTCGACGAACACGATACGTGGCTGGATGTACACGGCGACGTTTCCGTGCGTCCACGGATCTTGTCCGCACGGTCACGATCCCGACGACTGCGAGTTCCGGAGCCATACCCACGCGAGCAAGTGTCCGTCCTCGAGAGCACCCCATCACGTTCGAACGGGTTCGATTACGTGGCATCAAGACCGGAGCGTGCCGCGCGAAGTGACTGCGGAGCGGGTAAACGCCTCACAGGACGTTATCGATCAGTTCTACGACAAGGCGACGAAGCGTGAGCGGATGGAACTGCGACGCCGTCCGCACCTCGAGAAACTCGAAATAGAATGAGAGACATGATCTTAAAATTTAGCGATACGATCGGTGCTCAGTCAGGCGATTATTCCGTTAGTTCAATGCCGGGCGATCCCATATTACTGCCGCGAGCAAACCTGCGAGCGGCAGCTATCGGACCGAGCCCGGGTTTGAAGGAAATCGAGGCTCTGCGCGAAGCGCAGGTTCTCGGGCGTGGTTCAAAACCCGAGGGATCCCACTCGTTCTATCGCGAGCAAATTCGCGAGTGGTGAATGCGTAACGATCGGCCGATTTGAATCAGGAAGTGGAGTGAAACGGAACGACTGTGGTTCGAAATCCGGGCAATCCACGACATGTGTTCAAGCCGGCGCAGGTTGCTCGAGTCGAATGAACGAACCGTCACCGCAGACGCAATCTTCGCTCGTCCCGAGCGGGCGGATGGTGCCGTCCGACGTGATCTCAGCGACGAGGATCGCACGACAACTCTCGCATCGAACCGCGGCTCGCGTCTGATCGGAGTGAGTCGACATGGATATGGATGAAGATTCTACGCGGCTATCACTGTCGCTCCAAAGTATGAAGGTGTGCGATTCAGGTCCCGTTTCCGAAGCGGCCGAAATGAGCAGTGTGAGCGCTGAAAGAGTCTGTTTCCATTATTTTATCGACGAAACTGAATTGAGTTCCGAATCGTCGGGAAATCGGACGGTCGCTCGTCGAGACTACGCGAGGAATTTGTCGTCGAGGTAAATCATCCCTGCGGCGACGAGGCCGACGGGAATCGCCATGACGATCAGTGGAACGAAAATCTCGCCGAGTTCGAAGAGGTCGGAACCACCGCCGCTACTCGTATCCGCACTGTCGGTACTCGGTATCAGCAACACGGTGACGAGGACGCTAACGACCGTCATCGCGACGTATCCGATCGTCCCGCTGACAAAGGCGGTAATCAATGCTTCGCGCGTGTCGGTCATGTGCCGCTGGAGCTGTAACCCGCTAATCGCACCAAGAATCGGTCCGGTAAAGACCATGACTCCGAACAGGACGATCAGAAAGAAGCCGATTGCAAGTCCGGCGTCGGCCGACTCCTCGAAGAGCATGCGTATACCGAGCGCACCAGTTAATCCGTACCCAACCCCGACGATCGCGAAGAGCAGCGTTATATAGGTGAGATAGCTCTTGTTCTGTTCGTCCGAAAGCACGTCCGAGACGGGCCGCTCCCGTTTCGGTTGCTGGTGTCGTCCCCCCTCAGGGCTCGAATTAACAGCTGATTCAGTTGTCGTCTCTCGTGACACGATATGTCGTCAAACTGTATTCAGTTAAATATAGTGGCCACGAACCCGACGTCCGGTAAATTATGGCGTCTAACCAATCGAAATCTACGGCCAATTATCTGTCACGGTATCTCTTGACACATAGTCTCCGCGACAGATCGACAGTCGTCTCACCCGCAAGCCCAACGATTTCGGAGGCATCGCTTTTGGCAGAACACATGGCTGATTCCGCCTCGAGAGTCCAGCGATGGCTCATCAATGGAGTCGCGATCACGATCCCGCTGGTCGCGACGCTGCTCGTCGTGCTCGTCGTCCTCGATTTTATTCTGGGCGTGCTCTCGCCGGTAATCTCCGGCGTGGCGTACATCTGGCCCAACGAACCGCCGGTACCGGTAATT
This sequence comes from Natrinema sp. SYSU A 869, assembly GCF_019879105.1. Classification (NCBI taxonomy): domain Archaea; kingdom Methanobacteriati; phylum Methanobacteriota; class Halobacteria; order Halobacteriales; family Natrialbaceae; genus Natrinema; species Natrinema sp. SYSU A 869. The sequence goes on from NZ_CP082249.1 coordinate 1,971,575, forward strand.
CAGTTTGCCACCATCCTCTCGGTGGTCGGCTTCTTCCTGCTGGTCGGGATCGTCGCGGAGCACACGCCCGGAAAGCACGTTTCTAAACGAGTCCATGCGACGATGGAGACGATTCCCGGCGTCAGTACCGTCTATGAGAGCATCCGACGGGCCAGCAAACTCCTGATCGACGACGAGACGGAGCAGTTCCAAGATGTGAAACTCGTTGAATTTCCTCATGAGGGTGCCTACATGCTCGGTTTTCTCACCGCAGAGACGCCGGCAGTGGTCGAGGCGAGTGCAGACGAAGACGACATGGTAACGATCATGGTTCCACTCGCCCCCAACCCTGCCACGAACGGCTACGTCATGCATCTGCCCACGGAGAAGGTCCACGAGGTCGATCTGACCGTCGAGGATGCGTTTCGATCGATCGCGACGCTCGGCGTCGCCGCCGACAGCCTCGGCGATGGGGAGAGCGGTGACGAGTGAATCACGCGAACGATCATCCTTTTATTCGACAGCTGATACCAAAACGAATTGGCCGTGATTACATTACGTCGGAGACGAAAGAAGGAGATGGCCACGTGCCCTCCCACGGGAATACGGGACACGGCGTGTTGAATCCACATCGGCCCGTCACGACGAGACAGGGAGACGGGTCGACGTGGCCCGAAATCGTCCGCTCGATTTCTCAGACGATTACCGCCTCGACAGCGACCCACCCAGTCACCGCGCTACCCCGAGTGATGTCGAGTTTTCGAGCGATTCGAGGCTGCCTTCGTGCTCGGTCACTGGGCATTTGGCGCCGGGGTTTCCGAACCGGGTTCAGTTTCGCCCTGGTATACGACCATTTATACCGGATGGCAGCCCTAGAAAGGTGCAATGGCGCAAGCGGGAAATTCCGAACTTGTCGACTCTTTCGAGCAGTTCTTCCGCAACTACTACGACAGCGAGATCAAGCAGCTTGCCCAGCAGTATCCTAACGAACAGCGGTCGCTTCACGTCGACTGGCAAGACCTCTACCGGTTCGATCCCGACCTCGCAGATGACTTTATCAATCAGCCCGAACAGCTCCAGCGCTACGCCGAAGAGGCGCTGCGGCTATACGACCTGCCGATCGACGTGAGCCTCGGCCAGGCTCATGTCCGGATCCGAAACCTCCCCAAGACGGAGTCCCCCGAAATCCGGGAGATCCGCGCCCGGGACATGAACTCCCTCGTTCAGGTCCACGGCATCGTCCGGAAAGCCACCGACGTCCGTCCGAAAATCGAGGAAGCTGCCTTCGAGTGCCAGCTCTGTGGCACCCTCTCTCGTGTCCCCCAGTCCAGCGGTGACTTCCAAGAGCCCCACGAGTGTCAGGGCTGTGAACGACAGGGGCCCTTCCGCGTCAACTTCGACCAATCCGAGTTTATCGACTCACAAAAGCTCCGGGTGCAGGAAAGCCCCGAAGGACTCCGCGGCGGGGAGACCCCACAGGCCCTCGACATCAATATCGAAGACGACATCACCGGCGAGGTCACCCCCGGCGACCACGTCTCCGCGACCGGCGTCCTCCGCCTCGAGCAACAAGGCGACCAACAGGAGAAGTCCCCCGTCTTCGACTTCTACATGGAGGGGATGTCCGTCGAAGTCGATGAAGAGCAGTTCGAAGACATGGACATCACCGGCGAAGACAAAGAGGAGATCGTCCGCCTCTCGAGTTCCGAGGGCATCTACGAGAAGATGGTCGCCTCCATCGCGCCCTCGATCTACGGCTACGATCAGGAGAAGCTCTCGATGATCCTCCAGCTGTTCTCGGGCGTGACGAAGCAGTTGCCCGACGGCTCGCGGATCCGCGGTGACCTGCATATGTTACTAATTGGTGACCCGGGTACCGGGAAGTCCCAGATGCTCGCGTACATCGAGAATATCGCGCCGCGAGCCGTCTACACCTCCGGGAAGGGCAGCAGCTCGGCGGGACTTACCGCCGCAGCCGTTCGCGACGACTTCGGTGACGGCCAGCAGTGGAGCCTCGAGGCCGGTGCACTCGTGCTCGCCGATCAGGGGATCGCGGCGATCGACGAACTCGACAAAATGCGTCCGGAAGACAGGAGCGCCATGCACGAGGCCTTAGAGCAACAGAAGATCTCGGTCTCGAAGGCAGGGATCAACGCCACCCTCAAATCTCGCTGTTCGCTGCTAGGGGCAGCGAACCCCAAGTACGGCCGCTTCGACCAGTACGAACCCATCAGCGAGCAGATCGATCTCGAGCCGGCGCTGATCTCGCGGTTCGACCTGATCTTTACGGTGACGGACACGCCCGACGAGGAGAAAGACCGTAACCTCGCCGAACACATCATTACGACCAACTACGCTGGCGAGTTGACCACCCAGCGCGAGGAGATGCCCTCGCTGGACGTCAGTACCGACGAGATCGACGAGATGACTGATCAAGTCGATCCAGAGATCGACGCCGAACTCCTGCGGAAGTACATCGCCTACGCCAAACAGAACTGTCACCCGCGGATGACCGAAGCGGCCCGGAACGCGATTCGAGACTTCTACGTCGATCTCCGTTCGAAGGGGACCGACGAGGATGCGGCGGTACCTGTTACGGCCCGCAAACTCGAGGCGCTGGTCCGGCTCTCGGAGGCCAGCGCCCGCGTCCGACTCTCGGATACGGTCGAGCAGAGCGACGCCGAACGGGTCATCGAGATCGTCCGCTCGTGTCTCCAAGACGTCGGGGTCGATCCCGAGACCGGCGAGTTCGACGCGGACATCGTCGAGGCCGGGACCTCCAAGTCCCAGCGCGACCGGATCAAGAACCTCAAACAGCTCATCAGCGATATCGAGGAGGAGTACGACGACGGCGCGCCGGTCGACATTGTTATGGAGCGGGCCGACGAGATCGGGATGGACCAGTCCAAAGCCGAACACGAGATCGACAAGCTCAAACAGAAAGGCGAGGTCTACGAGCCGAGTACGGACACACTCCGGACGACGTAGCCAAGCACCCTCATAGACGACTGTCCATCGCTGTGTCGCGCCGCTCGAGGGCGACTATCGGCTGAAACAGACGGCGTCGCAGTCATACGAACAGCGATCGCGACGATAGAATCGCCGAGTGGGTGGCCCTCGCCGGTCGTCAGGACCGACGGAAGATCAAGAGGGCACCGAGGAGTGCAACGACACCGGCCGTCACACCGAATCCGGGGAGACCATCATCGTCGCTGGTCTCGCCATCACTGCTGGAATTACCGTCGGTGGTGCTATTGCTGGCCGTTTTGGTTTCCGACGTCTCGAGCGTGATGGTTCGGTTCGTCGTCTCGTTCGCTTCGATCGCTACCGTCTCCGTGGTTCGGCGATCGGACGTTATGACGGACACTTCATACTCTCCGGGCCTGACGTCATTCTCGAACGTCCCATCGTCGTCTACGGTAACGACGAATTCGCCGGGTGCACGGAGCCGTGCTTGGCTGAACGGGTCGCCGTCTTCGTCGGTGATCGTGCCGGAGAACGTTCCCGTAGTTGTTTCATTGATATCTGACGTATTGAACGTGAAGTTCTGTCTTGTCGTTTCATTGGCCTCGACAGTGACTGTATCCTTGGTATAGAGGTTGGGATCCTCCGTTGTGACAGCAACGTCGTACTCTCCGGGCTCGAGATCGATTTCGAACATCCCGTCGTCGTTCACGTTAACGACGAATTTGCCGGGTGCACGGAGCCGTGCTTGGCTGAACGGGTCGCCGTCTTCGCCCGTAACTGTTCCCGTAAACGTGCCCGCCGTCTCATTAGTCTCGTCCGCCACGACGGACTCGACGATTGGGTCGTGAGTCTGTACGCGATCGGAATCGCTCTCTGCAATCGTAACGCCGCTTAACCCACCAGCCGTGATGGAAAGGGCGGCAAGTCTAATCCGTTTCATTACTCTAGATAGAAGTTGGAATACAATAGTAATTAAATCCTTAATCTTTCAGTCATTCGAACATGACCCTTCGAGAGATCAGCGGAGAGACCCTCAGTAAGAGGGAGCCGACTAAAGATATCTCTGGGTCCACTGATCGAGACCGAAACCGTCCGTAACGGACGGACCGTCGCTGAAACCGCGTGTTCAGAGTTCGTCGATGTTCGTGACGGTTGATCGAATCGTCACCGCCGCAACGTCGGCGACCGCCGCTGCCGCGGCCTGAGTCAGTGACGGCCACTCCTCGCGTTCGCCGGCGGCCCTGTAGAGACAGCCCGCAGCGACTCCGCTGGGATTGCGCCCGCCGATCAATCCCGCCTCAAGCAGGGCGTCGACGTGCTCGCGGGCGCGGCGCTCGACAGCCGACCCGAGGTCGAGTTTCGAGGCATACCGCGGCAGGTACTGCGTGGGATCGATCGGGCCCGTCGGCAGCCCGAGTTCGCGGTTCAGAGCGTCGTATGCGACCTCGAGTTCGTCGCTGTCAGCGCGTGCGATGTCGGCAATCTCATCGGTCGTCCGAGGGACCGAGCGTGTCCGGCAGATCGCGTAAATAGCGGCAGCGGCGAACCCCTCGAGCGAGCGGCCCTGAAAGAGTCCCTCGGACTGGGCGGACTCGAAAAGGGCACAGGCCTGCTCCCTTGTGGAATCGGGCAACGAGAGCAAGGCAGTAATCCGCCTGATTTCGGCGAACCCGTACACTTGGTTTCGTTCAGCTTTCGATGAGATCCGTGCGCGATTGTGCTCCCGTCGTAACCGCGCAATCTGTCGGCGTTTGCGACCGGTGAGCCGAGAGCTGTAGCTCGAGTCCGAGCCGGACCCATATCCAATCTCTGTCGAAAGCCCCCGATTGTGTCTCGAGCGAGTAAGCGGTGCGCCGGTTCGTCGCCGGTCGGTGTCACCGTCCTCGAACGATCGCCATTCAGGTCCGCGGTCGATCACATCTTTCGCAGAGATCAACCCGCATTCCTCACAGACGATTTCAGTACCCCTCTTCCGTAATCTGCCATCGCACTCAGGGCAGATTGCAGCCGAATCGGCATCCGCCATTAGTTATTGGCCCCTATATTCAGTTTCTTTCCCTTTCGTATTTAAATTGTTGGAAGCAGTGAAGAATCAGAGGGGGCAGTGCAGACCGAACGAGGATGGCTATCGACCGACGAGCCGCGCCAACAGGGTTCGAGACTGCGAGTCCGGCGGAGAAAGCGACGATCCCGATGGCTCGTCTCGAGACTCCAGTAGGCGTTCGTACTGATCGATAACAGCCTGTCGACGGTTTTCGCTCGTTTCTAACGCGTTCTCGAGGGCGGCGATCCGGGTGTGGAGCCGCGTTCGTTCGATCTTGTAGGAAAGCGGCGGTTCCTGACGGTCCGAGTCGAGGGAGGGCCGTCGCGACGGGCTGTCGCTGCCTCGATCCGACCCGATGGTCGAATTCGAGCGATCGATTCGAGCCCGTTGGTCAGCGGGGAGAGTGAAATCGGGGCCTCGTTGTTCGGCGGACATGGGACGCTTTCGGGTTCGGTACCGATCCGGAAAAAGCTCAGTCAGTCGGGTGTCAGACACGTCTGACGCGGGTCGTGCGTCCGAACGACGCTACTCTGTGAGATGGTCGAGAACGCCGTCGGATCTATTGATCCGACGAACTCTCACTCGCGAGGCTGGCGAGAACGCCCTGCGTGTCGGCCGGCACGGATTCGGGTTCGCTGCCGGCAGCGGCCGCGGCGTCGGGATCCTTGAGCAGGTGGCCGGTAGTGAGACAGGCGACACGTTCGTCATCCTCGACGATCCCCTCGGCGCGGAGCTTTCGCAGGCCAGCGACGGAGGCGGCGGAGGCAGGTTCAACGCCGATTCCCTCGCCGGCGATGTCGCGTTGGGCCTCAGTGATTTCCTCGTCAGAGACCGCGACGGCGGTGCCGCCGGTCTCGCGGATGCCGGGCAGGGCCTTCGGCGCATTGACCGGGTTCCCGATTCGGATTGCCGTTGCGCGGGTTTCGACCTCCTCCCAGCGGCGGACCTCATCGGCCCCGTTCTCGATGGCCTCGACCATCGGTGCGGCACCTTCGGCCTGAACGCCGGTCAGTTTCGGTACGTCGCTCTCCGCGAGTTCGCCTGCCTGGACGAGCTCGCGGAACGCCTTGTACAGCGCAGCGGTGTTGCCGGCGTTGCCCACCGGGAGCACGATCCGGTCCGGGACGGTATCGTAATCCGCGAGGAAGCCCTCGAGGATCTCGAGGCCGATCGTCTTCTGGCCCTCGAGTCGGAACGGGTTTAGCGAGTTCAGCAGGTACGCCTCGCCCTGCCCCGCGAGTTCCTGGACGATGTCGAGGCAGGCGTCGAAGTTGCCGTCGACCTCAAGGATGCGCGCGCCGTGGAGACTCGCTTGGGCAATCTTGCCGGCGGCGACCTTGCCAGCGGGGAGGAGCACGAGCGTCTGCATCCCACCGCGGGAGCCGTAGGCGGCCAGCGCGGCGCTGGTGTTGCCCGTCGAGGCACAGGCCAACCGACCCACGTCGAGTTCCGCCGCGACCCGTACGCCGACGGTCATCCCGCGGTCCTTGAACGACCCCGTCGGGTTCATCCCCTCGTGTTTGATTCGCAGGGCCTCGATGCCGATCTCGTCCTCAAGTCGGGGGACCTCGTACAGCGGCGTCGCACCCTCTTGAATCGAAACGCCAGAATCGAATGGGAGCGCGTCGGCGTAGCGCCAGACACCCTGGCCTTCGAAGTCGTCGAAGGTGGGCAGATCGGCGTAGCGGACCTCGAGCAGTCCGTCACAGTCGTCACAAGTGTATCGGACATCGTTGAAGGGAGCGAACGTCTCGCCGCACTCGATGCACTCGAGCCAGACGCCGTCCGCGGCGTCGGCAGGTCGTTCCGGCTGGTCGGCCGAGAGACTGAGACTCATTGTCGGTCAGATGAAGGCGACGTGCAAAAAGCAAGTGGATTCGGCAGTGGGACGGGTCACTGGACGCCGTCGTCGAATCCGTTAGTCATGCGTTCGCCGGTGTCGATCCGGGGCGAGTCGGGCATCACTGCCCAGTAGACGGACAGCGCTAACGGGAATTGTCTTCGCCGAGGAACGGTCGGATCCGCAAACGGGAACCCGGATCCCGTGGTCGATAGTCGATACCCCACCCTCTCATCGCCGTTACAGCAAGATCATCGCGATCAGGGCCGCTGGGACCAACAACATGAGAACCGTCGCAAGTACCAGTCTGAACAACATGGTTCAATCGAGCCATCGATCAGCCCCTGTATAACGGCGATAGATGGTTCAATCATCCGAATATACATCTGATTATATAAATAGCGGATTGACTGGAGAAACAGGTAGTTTCTTTGCGAGTCCGGTGAGCACCGGTCGAGTAGGGATCGACAACTGCGAAGTCGGCGGTCACTCCCGACGCTCTACTCGAGCAACCAGCTCAACAGCGCCTTCTGGGCGTGAAGGCAGTTCTACAACCCACCTTTTTTCGTTCGGGTTCGTTCCACTCACCACTCACGAAAAAATCTGTCCGGCGAGAGCGAAGCCCTCGCTGACCGTCGCTTCACTTCGTTCAGCGAGAGACGAAAAAGCCGCCCGCTCGTTTCACTCGCGGTCGGTGCTACTCGAGCAACCAGCTCAACAGCGCCTTCTGGGCGTGAAGGCGGTTTTCGGCCTGATCGAAGACAATCGACTGGTCGCCTTCGATGACCTCGTCGGTAATCTCCTCACCACGGTGGGCCGGAAGGCAGTGCATAACTGACGCTTCGGGGGCGTGCTCGAGCAGGTCCGAACAGACCTGGAACCCCTCGAAGTCGTTCATGCGGACGTCGCGTTCGTCCTCCTGACCCATACTGATCCAGACGTCGGTGTAGATGACATCCGCGTCAGTGACCGCCTCGACGGGATCAGTCGTGACCGTCGGATCGCCGCCGAGTTCGCGGGCGCGTTCGAGCACATCGTCGTCGACCTCGTAGCCCTCGGGCGTCGCGACCGTCAGGTCGATGTCCGTCAGCGCAGCGCCGAGCGCGAACGATTGGGCGACGTTGTTGCCGTCGCCGATCCAAACCGCTGAAACATCGTCGAATCCACCCTCGTGTTCGCGGATCGTCAGCAGGTCCGCGAGCGTCTGGCAGGGATGGGCGTCATCGGTGAGACCGTTGACGATCGGCACCGAGGAGTACTCCGCGAGCACCTCGATGTTCTCGTGTTTGAAGACGCGGGCCATCACGGCGTCGACGTACCGCGAGAGTGCACGCGAGGTGTCTTTCAGCGGTTCGCCCCGGCCGAGCTGGATGTCGTCTTCCCCGAGGAAGATCGCGTGTCCGCCGAGTTGGGTCATGCCCGTCTCGAAAGAGACCCGGGTACGGGTACTCGCCTTCTGGAAGAGCATCCCGAGGGTCTGCCCGGATAAGTCGGCGTGGTCATCGCCGGCTTCGACGGCGCGTTTGTACTCGTCGGCTCTGTCCAGAACTGTGAGCAGTTCCGCCTCGGAGAGGTCATCGACGTCGAGGAAATGTCTCGGCTGCGTATCGTTCGTTGCTGTTGTCATGGTCTGATAGCTCGTCTGAAAATCCTATTGCTCACTGAGCGTCCGCGCGACGCGCTCGAGGACCGATACCGACTGGTCGAACTCCGACAGCGGCAGTCGTTCATCGGGCGCATGATCGAGGTCCGAGTTGCCCGGGCCGTAGGTGACCATCGGACAGTCCCAGGCCCCGGCGTAGATGTTCATGTCGCTCGTCCCGGTCTTTCGCACGAGGCGGGGATCGCTGCCCTCTTTCCGGATGGCAACGCGAAACGCCCGTGCGACCTCGGTTCGCGGGCTCATCATCACCGGCGGGACCTTGTCCTTCCAGGTCACGGTCCCGACCTCGAGTTTGGCCTCTGCGGCTTCGCGGACGGTTCCGACGTCGAGTGCCGGCGGGACGCGCAACTGGACGTCCATCGTCGCCTCGACGGAGAGACCGTCGTCGCTGACGCCGCCTTCGATGTCGACCGGCTTGGTCGTCACCTGTTCGAAGACCGGTTCGTACTCGTCGCCCTCGAAGTACTCCTCGACGGCCGACCACCAGCGGACGGCGTGTTGGATCGCGTTCGGGTCTGGCCGGGAGGTGTGGCCGGACTCGCTGGTTGCGACGTAGGTTCCGGCGATCAGGCCGCGGTAACCGAGCGTGATCCCGTCGGCGCCGGAGGGCTCGCCGTTGACGACGGCCTCCGGCGGCTCGTCGCGGTCGTCGGCGAGGTAGCGCGACCCTTTCGAGTCGATTTCCTCGCCGACGACGCCGACGAAGGAGACGCCGGTGCGGACGGCGGCGACCGCCATCGCGGCGAGCGGTCCCGTCGCGTCGACGCTGCCGCGGCCCCAGAGGACCTCGTCATCGCCAGTCTCTTCGACCTCGACGGGGATGTCCCCTGGCACGGTGTCGATGTGTGAGGTCAACAACACGGCGTTGTCCGCCGGCGCGCGGACGTTCCCGACCGCGTCGATCCAGACCTCTCGGTCGTGGGCTTCGAAGAAGTCCACGAGGCGTTTGGCCGCCTCGCGTTCCTCGCGGGTGGGTGAGGGGATCGAAACGAGATCGATCACCAGCTCTCGGGCGTCCGCGGCCGTTACGTCCATCGGTTCGCTCGAGCTCGCGTTCATGATTCGGTGTCGGATGCGACGACCGCAGTCAGCGCATCTACGAGTTGGTCCGCCTCCGCCTCGCCGATCACGAGCGGTGGCAGCAGGCGCAGGACGGTTCGACCCGCGGGCAGCGCCAACACTTGATGGTTCATCGCCAGATCACGGGCAACGCGGTTCGCGCCGCGTTTCAACTCGAGACCGATGAGCAGGCCGTCGCCGCGGACCTCACGCACCTCGTCGCCCAGCGCCGCCTCGAGTTCGTCGACGAGATAGCCGCCGACGTCGGCGGCGTGGGCGGGCCACTCCTCCTCGACCAGCGTCGAGACGGTCGCGTGGACTGCAGCGGCGACGACAGGGCCGCCGCTGAACGTGGCGTTGTGCGAGGCCGCGCCGTCGGCGATCCAGTCCCGAACTGCGACCGCGCCGACGGGCAGGCCGTTGCCCAGGCCCTTCGCCGTCGTGAGTACGTCGGGCGTGACGCCCGCGTTCTGGCAGGCCCACATCTCGCCGGTGCGTCCCATGCCGGTCTGGACCTCGTCCAAGACGAACGCTGCGCCGGCCTCGTCGGTAACCTCGCGGGCGGTCTCGAGGTAGCCCGCAGGCGGGACATTGATCCCGCCTTCGCCCTGGATCGGCTCGAGGATGACTGCAGCCGTCTCGTCGTCCACGGCAGCCGCGAGTTCTTCGCTGTCACCGTAGGGGACGAACTCCATATCGCCGGCGAGAGGTTCGTAGGGCTCCTTGTACTTGTCCTTCCAGGTCGCCGCGAGCGACCCCATCGTCCGGCCGTGGAACGAGCGGGTCGCAGCGACGATCTTCGACTCACCGGTCGCCGACCGGGCGAACTTCAGCGCGGCCTCGTTGGCCTCAGTCCCGGAGTTGCAGAACCAGGCCTGCTCGAGTCCGTCAGGCGTCGCCGCGACGAGCGCGGCGTAGGCGTCCTCGCGCGCCTGAACGGGGTACGAGGAGTCGATAAAAGTCAACTTTCCAACCTGTTCTTGAACGGCCTCGACGACTACGGGATGGCTGTGGCCCAGCGGCGTGCATGCGAAACTCGCACCGGCATCGACGTACTCCGTGCCGTCGGTGCTGTAGAGGTACGGACCCTCGCCGCGTTCGATGCCGATTGGCTTGCCGCCGGAGACGAAGTCGAGGTCGCTCATTCTGCGGCCTCCGTTTCCGCTTCGTTTTCGTCCTCGTCCTTGAGCGCGCCGGGCTCGAGCGTCGTGCCCTCACCTTCGAGCGCACTCGTAATCGGCTCGTCAGCGTTCGCTGTCGCGACGATCACCGACGTCGCACCGCCCTCGAGCGCTTCCTCGGCGGCCATGACCTTCTTCGTCATGAAGCCTTCCGCGGCGTCCTTGACGGCCGAGAACTCGTCGGGCGTCGACGCCGAGTCGATTTTGGTCGACTCGTCATCGGGATCCTCGTAGATCCCCGAAACGTCCGTGAGGACGACCAGATCGGCCTCGAGAGCGCCCGCGACTGCGGCGGCGGCGCGGTCGGCGTCGGCGTTGACCGCCGTGTAGCCGCCCTCCTTCTCCCTCCCGAGGACCGGGACGGAGACGACAGGTGTGTAGCCACCGTCGAGGGTCATCTCGAGCAGGTCAGCGTTGACTGACTCAATCGTGCCCGAGTGGTCGCCGCGCTTGATCTTCTTCTTGCCGTCCTCTTTCACGCGGACGGCGGACTTGCGCTTGCCCTCGAGTAGTTTGCCGTCCGTCCCGGAGAGGCCGACTGCGTTCACGCCCTCGTTGTGCAGGCTCTCAACCAGATCGGTGTTGAGCTTGCCCGGCATGACCATCTTGAAGACGTCCATGGTGCGCTCGTCGGTAAAGCGACCGACGACGCCGCCGGGCGTCTCGACGTAGGTGGGTTCTTCGCCGAGTTCCTCCAAGGTCTCGTCGACGGCGGTCGAACCGCCGTGGACGACCACCACGTCCTCGCCGTCGTCGACGAGGCTCGCGACGTCAGCGAGCGCACCTTCGGGCTCGACGGCGCGTGCGCCGCCGATCTTGACCACTACTGTCATTTACGGTGCCCCCACGGGGTGGAGCCCCGTAAACTCGAGTCCAGCCGTCTCCTCGAGCCCCAGCGCGACGTTGGCGGCGTGGACCGCCTGTCCCGCGGAGCCTTTCATCATGTTGTCGATCGCCGAGAAGACGACGACGCGCTTGTTCGAGGGGTCGAGTTCGAAGCCGACCTCGGCGAGGTTGGTGCCGGCGACCGCTTTTGGTTCGGGGTAACGGTAGACGCCGGAGCCGCCGGCGGCCATGCGGACGAACGGCTCGTCCTCGTAGCAGCTTCGATAGGCCTGCCAGAGGTCACCCTTCGAGACGGGTCCCGACGGGAAGACGTGGTTCGTCGCGCTCGCGCCGCGGATCATATCCACGGCGTGGCAGGTGAAGGCGACCGAGGTATCGAGGAACTGCTCGATCTCGGCCTCGTGGCGGTGGCCGGTCGGCGCGTACGGACGCACGACGCCCGAGCGCTCCGGATGGCTCGAGGCCTCGCCGCCGCCTGCGCCCCCTTCGGAGGAGCCGACCTTCACGTCGACGACGATCTGCTCGCCGCCCTCCAAAATATCGTGTTCGAACAGCGGGTAGAGCCCGAGAATCGTCGCGGTGGCGTTACAGCCGCCGCCGGCGATCAGGTCTGCCCCCTCGAGGTTTTCGCGGTTGATCTCGGGAAGGGCATATTCCGCCTTCTCGAGGTACTCGGGAGCCTCGTGGCCGTCGTACCACTCTTCGTACTGGGCCTCGCTCTCGAGGCGGAAATCCGCCGAGAGATCGACCACGGTATCGGCAATGTCGAAGAAGTCGTCGATCCGACCCATAGAGACGCCGTGGGGCGTCGCCACAAACAGGACGTCGACGCTCTCCAGGTCCTCGGGTTCGGTAAAGCGCAGGTCCGACCCTCGCAGCGGTGGGTGGACGGAGCCAACGCTCTTGCCGGCCTTCGAACGGCTCGTAACCTCCGTAATATCGACGTTCGGATGGCCGGCGAGCAGTCGCAAGAGCTCGCCGCCGGTAAACCCGCTCCCGCCGATGACGCTCGCGGTGATCGTCTCGGCGTTTTCGTCCGCACCGGTCTCGGTGCCGACCGCCATCAGGCGGTCACCTCGAGTTCCTCGTCGGCCGCGGCAGCGGCCGTCTCTTCGAGCCAGTCGACGACGGTGCCGGCGACGTCGGTCTCGACGGCTCCGTCGAGCGCTTTGAACTCAACCGTGTGGTTGACCTCATGGACAGTATACCCGTCTTCAGTTTCCATCAGGTCGATACCAAGTAGGCCGCCGCCGACGGCGTCGCTCGCCTTCTGGACGAGGGCTTTCGCTTCTTCGTCCGGTTCGAAGACGTCCGTCTCCGCACCTTTAGCGGCGTTGGTGATCCAGTGGTCCGACGAGCGGACCATCCCGGCGATGGGCTCGCCGTCGACCGCGAGCACGCGGATGTCCCGTCCGGGCTTCTCGACGAACTCCTGGACGTAGAACACCTTGTGTTCGTAGTGGCCGAGCGTCGCCTTATGCTCCAGAATGGCCTCTGCGGCCGACTCGGAGTCGATCTTGGCCATCAAGCGGCCCCACGAGCCCACGACAGGTTTGAGGACGCACGGATAGCCGAAGTCCTCGATGGCCTCCATGGCCGTCTCCTTCGTGAAGGCGACCTTCGTCGCGGGCGTGGGAACGCCCGCCTTCTCGAGCGCGAGGCTGTTCTTCACTTTGTCAGCACAGATGTCCGCGGTCTCGTGGCTGTTGACCACCGGGATACCGTAGGCCTCGAAGAACTGCGTGGCGTACAGGCTCCGGCTTGTGGCGAGACAGCGGTCGACGACGATGTCGAGGCCATCGAACGCTTCGGGCGCTTCCGAGATGTCGAAGGTCTGCTTGCGAACGTCGATCTTCGTGATCTCGTGATCGCGTTCGCGAAGCTCGTTGAGGAGGAGCTTCTCGTCCTTGCGAATCCGTGAATAGAGTATGCCAACGTTCACGCGAGCCACCTCTGAGTGGATGTCGCGGAGCTACGCGCCCCGCGAACGTACGTTGTCGGGTGCGGCGATGTCGCGGCCGTCTGCAAGGTCACTCACCCCAGTCCTCTTCGAGCTCGGGTGCCCGCTCGAGGACTGGCGGCTCCGTATCGACGACTTCCAGCTCGGCTCCACAGGTCGTACAGTCAACGATCTCTCCCACTTCCAGATCGTCGTGCAGGGACACCTCAGCCCCACACTCGACGCATTCGGTCATTGTACTCGCATGTGGGAGCCGGGATCACTTAAAGCCTTCGAACTTAACAGCAAAATTATACTAACTGCACGCCACTCTAACGGTCCGTGGGGGCTACTTCACCGCAGATTCACTTTGACATATCATGAAGTAGGTGATTTGATCCCCTAGGGGGATCGTCGTCGGTCCAGTCGGTCGGCGGGGTGCGGTTTCGGCAGTTGACCGGCCCACATCGAGCGAGCGATGATTTCAAACATAGCCGTTCACCTCCGAACGGAGCACATCGTGTGCCGTCTCGAGCGCGTCGGACGCGTCCGCGAGTGCATTCTCGTCGGTCATGACGGCCGTGCGGGCCGACTCGATCTGGGGGGTAACCGCATCGGGCGCGGGGCCGCCCTGCGAGTCGCGACTCGCGACGCTCTCGACGGGATCGAGCGCGTCTCGGACGGCCGCGGGATCGACGTAGGCCTCGAGCGACTCGCCGAGCACTTCCTGCGCGGCGGACTCGAGAGCGTCGTAGTCCGCGCCGTTCGCTCTCGGTTCGTCACCGCTCGCGTTCTCCGCGGAACTTCGTTCCGCGCTATTGTCGGCCGCGATGGCCACAAGTTCGTGTGCCGTCCGGAACGGCAACCCGTTCGCCGCGAGCAGATCCGCGACGCCGGTCGCTGTCGAGAAGCCTTCGCCGGCCTCCGCGGCCAGCGTCTCTTCGTTCCAGTCAGCAGTGGCGACCGCGCCCGCCGCGACCTCGCTAGCTTCGGTGACCGCGTCGGCGGTCTCCCAGGCATGAGTCGTCGCCCGCTGGAGATCACGGTTGTACGCGCGTGGCAGCCCCTTCAGCGTCGTCGTCAATCCCTGAACGTTGCCGGCCGCGTCGCCCGCGACCGCACGGACGAGTTCCAGCGTATCCGGGTTCTTCTTCTGGGGCATGATCGACGACGTCGAGGAGTAGTCGTCCGCCAGATCGACGAAGCCGCGGTTCGCGAAGATGATTACGTCCTCCGCGAGCCCCGACAGCGTCGTCGCGTGCGTCGACAGCGCCTGTGTCGTCTCGAGCAGGAAGTCCCGGCTCGAGGCGGCGTCCATCGAATTTTCGACGACTCCCCCGAAGCCGAGTAAGTCGGCCGTCCGCTCGCGGTCGATATCGAACGTCGTGCCCGCAAAGGCGGCCCCGCCAAGCGGTGACTCGTTGATCCGGTCGTAGGCCTCGAGCAACCGTTCGGTGTCGCGGCGGACAGCACCCTCGTAGGCCAGCGCCCAGTGGGCCACGGTGGTGGGCTGGGCGGGCTGGAGGTGTGTGTAGCCGGGCATGATCGTCTCGATGTGGGCCTCGGCGACGTCGACCAGCGACTCGCGCAGTGCGAGCGTCGTCTCGATCGCCCCGAGAACGTCCTCGCGCAGGCGATATCGGATGCAGGCCGCGACTTCGTCGTTGCGCGACCGTGCGGTGTGCATCTTGCCGCCGTCCGCGCCGATGCGCTCGATGACCGCCGTTTCGATGGCCTCGTGGACGTCCTCACCGTCGGGTAAGGAACCGTGGCCGTCGACCTTGATCGCGTCGATAGCGGTCAGAATCTGCCCAGCCACGTCGTCCGCGATGATTCCCTGCTCGGCGAGCATGACCGTGTGTGCGCGGTCGACTTCGAGGTCTGCCTCGAAAATGCGTTCGTCCGCTGCGAGCGAGGAGAGGAAGCTCCGGGCGGGGCCGCCGCTGAAGCGGTCCCGGCGGACGACACCCTCGTCGTCAGTTCCCCGTCAGTAAGGTGGGATTCGAGCTGGGACGAATCGTCGTGAGCACTCTCCTCGGTCATGATTAGTCGTCGTCTCCGCCGCTTCCGTCAGTTGCGAGCTCGACTTCCTCGTCGTCCGCGTTCGCGGCGATCGCCTCGTTCGCGAGGCGGCGCTGGAAGCCGTGGTACTTCGCGACGCCGGTGGCATCTTCCTGCTTGATCTTGCCAACCGTCTCGGTGTCGAAGGAGGCGTGTTCTGCGGAGTAGGCCGCGAACGTGCTGTCACGTGCGACCGGACGCGCCTGGCCGCCCTCGAAGCGGATCGTGACGGTGCCGGTCACGCGCTTTTGGGTCTCGTCGATGAAGCCCTCGAGCGCGCTCATGAGCGGTGCGTCAATCAGGCCCTCGTAGCCCTTCTGGGACCACTGGTGGTCGATCTGTTGTTTGAACTGACGCTCCTCCTGGGTGAGAACGAGGCCCTCGAGGGCCTCGTGAGCGTTCAGCAGCGTCGTTGCGCCGGGGTGCTCGTAGTTCTCGCGCACCTTCAGCCCGAGCATGCGGTCTTCCATCATGTCAGTACGACCGACACCGTAACTGCCGGCAAGTTCGTTGAGATGTTCGATGAGTTCGACCGGCTCGTACTCCTGGCCGTCGACGGCGACGGGATAGCCGTTCTCGAAGGTGATCTCGATCTCTTCGGTTTCGTCGGAGGGGTTGTCAGTCCACGCGTAGATGTCCGTCGGCGGGACGTAGTTCGGATCCTCAAGGTCGTCGCCCTCGACCGAGCGGCTCCAGATGTTGGTGTCGATCGACCAGTCGCCGCCACTGCCGCCCTCGACGGGGAGGTCCTTCTCGGCGGCGTACTCTTTTTCCCACTCGCGGGTGAGCCCGAGTTCGCGCACGGGGGCGATGACCTCGAGGTCCGAGGTCCGCCAGACGGCCTCGAATCGGAGCTGGTCGTTGCCCTTGCCCGTACAGCCGTGGGCGATACCGGTACAGTCCTGTTCCTCTGCGACCTCCAGGATCGCTTCCGCGATTACTGGACGGGCGAGCGCCGTTCCCAGCGGGTAGCCCTGATAGGTCGCGTTCGCGCGAACGCTCTCGAGACAAAGTTGAGCGAATTCCTCTCGCGCGTCGACGACGTAGTGTTCGAGGCCGAGCGCCTCAGCGGTTTCCTCGGCTTCGTCGAACTCTTCGGCCGGCTGGCCGACGTCGACGGTGACGCCGATCACGTCGTCGTATCCGTATTCTTCCTCGAGCAGCGGGACACAGACAGTCGTGTCCAGACCACCCGAAAACGCAAGTGCCACGCGGGTCATATCGTACTCGAGTAAACCCACAGGACGGACTTAAACTCATTGGTTTCAATTTCGAAAAATAGAGATAGAGAAGCCGCTAACCGAAAATACTGCAGTTTCGGGGAATGTTGAAACGAACCGGAACAAGGGAAGTAGTATAGTACGGGCTCAAAGGCCCGGTCGGAATCGCCGCGGCCGCCGCCGAGCGACGGTCCCGTCGGTACCGGGAACGGCGAGTGTGGTACCGACGAGGCGGCTCATTGTCGGAACAGTGCGGATCCATAGTATTAAATCCTGCTACATCACGCCCCAGCGGTTCTCAGTGCGGGTTCGTCGATCTCGAGAGAGCTAACCGGTACGTTAGGGGTCGACGCTAGTCGTCGTCGGGCAGCGATAGCACGTTCTCCCGACCAATTCGGAACACCTCGATCTCGTCGCTCTCGCGCAGGTCGCCGACGACCTGACTCGTCTTGGCCTCGGTCCAGTCTAGTTCCGAGACGACCTCCTGTTGTTTGACCCGGCCGCCGCGTTCCTGGAGCAGGCGGAGGACCCGTTCCTCGTTGCTCAGCAGTTCCGGCGGGGGCCCGTCGGGGACGGTCTGCTCAGAGACAGCCGCGCTATCAGCCCGTTGGACGGTCTCGTCTCCGTCGGCGGTTGCCTCGTGGTCTGAACGTTTGCGGCCGACTAACCAGCCGGCGACGCCGACGGTCGCGAGCAGCGCGAGTGCGAGCGTGACGATCGCCCACGGCATCGACGGCTCCTCGCCGGACTGGGGCTCTTCCGTGCCCGCATCACTGTTCCGTATCAGCTCGATTCTGGGCTCGTCGTCGGCGAAGCTCTGGTCGCCCTCCCAACTGACCGATCCATCCGGGGGACCGGACGGCGACGGTTCTACCGCCAGTTCGCCCTCGTTCTCATAGACGGCGTACTCGTCCGGCCAGCGGAACTGCAGCGTCGTGCCGTCGGTGAGCGTAAACCCGGAGAGGGCAGTGCCCGCTTCGATCCGATTGACCTGAACGCGCGCGAAGTGAGACCACTCGAAGGTGACTCTTACGTGACCGATCTCCTCCGGTCTGGACGTCGTCTCCGTGGTAATGGAGACGTTTGAGATCGACATCTCACGGTCAGTCGCGTTTTCTCCCTTGGAGAGCGTCTCGTTCCAACTCCGGCGTTCCTCGGCGACGTACCAAGCCGTATTGTCCGAGATATTCGCCCGTAACGACTCCCACTCTGTGGATCGGTTTTCGTCGGAGAGATAGAACTGATAGTCGACAGTCACCCGTGCCGAGCCGTTCTCGGTGATCAACACGTCGATATAGGTCTGATTCGCCTCCCCAAGTTGCGGCGTTTCGTTCGCCTCTCCCTGGCCGTCGGGTGCTTCCTGTAGCGCCGCTCGCTGCGTCCCGACGTCTGCCGCGACACCAGCCGAGGCCGAGACGAACCCGATCGAGCACGCAACTACCACGAGCACACACAGCAGGGCCCACAGCCCCCTCGCCTCCATTGCTATGATATGACGGATCCGTCTAAATAGGTCTTTCCGACCGCGGTAACGATGTGTTTTTCAAACAGTCAGCACAATCTGAACATATGTTCGATACGCGCGGCGAACTTGGGGTCGAAAGCCTGCTGAAGATCGTCCTCGGGCTGGTCGCCGTCTTATACGGATTACTGTAACGATTTACCGGCGCAACCCCAGAGCGGACGGGGTTGCGCTGGCAATGACTTACAGTAGACCGTATTACTCGTGCTCGAGGTCATCGGAGCGGTGATCAGCAGTATCACGAGTCTGCTCGGTCCGTTCACCCTCCTCATCCAGTTCGCGATTGCCGTACTGATCATCCTCTGGTTGCTCGATCAGCTCTAACCCGGCCATCGAACCGCCGTCGACCGCGAGCGACCAGCAGACTGATAGCCGCCTCGATCCAATATCGACCGAAGTGTACAGCGTCAACGTTCCAGTTCCCGGTCGTGTCCGGCAGCTCGCGAACCGACTTCACCCTGACCTGATCGGGTTCGAGACTGTCCGCGAGGACCACTCGTGTCTGCTCAAGCGACTCGGCGAGGCCGACCACGTCGCACAGCTTCAGCATCGCGCCCACCGTGCGCTCGAGGGTGCTCCCGCCGTCGAAGCCGAGATCACCGATATCGACTACTTCGACGACCCGCCGCTGGGCTCGGCTCCGGTCGTCTATTTGGCCGTCGAGAGTCCCGGGCTCGAGGGGATCCACGCCGACCTCACCGACGCCTTCGAGACTGTCGACGGACTCGAGGGCAGCGACTACGTCCCGCACGTGACGCTGGCCCGCGGCGGCGACCTCGCAACCGCGAAACGGCTGGCCGACCGCGATATCGATCCGATTCGGTGGACGGTCAGCGAACTCGAGTTCTGGGACGGGACGGACAAGCTGCCGGTGAGTCGCGTCTCGCTGCCGTCGTAGCGGGCGGTGAGTCGCGTCTCGCACTCGCTGCCGTCGTAGCGGGCGGTGAGTCGCGTCTCGCACTCGCTGCCGTCGTAGCGGGACTCGAATCGGTTTCGGCGGCCGCGTGCGTGTGCATCCATTATTCATCGGCGGCCGCGTGCGTCCACCGTCAGCCTGCAGGGGCGGCTCGAACGTGGGAGGTAGTCTCAGTCAGGATTCGCAAATACCGCTGCTACCTACGCCGGAGGCCACAAGGATTCGTTCCGGAGAGAGATCCGCTTGGAAGCTAAAT
Source organism: Natrinema sp. SYSU A 869 (assembly GCF_019879105.1). NCBI lineage: Archaea > Methanobacteriati > Methanobacteriota > Halobacteria > Halobacteriales > Natrialbaceae > Natrinema > Natrinema sp. SYSU A 869. The sequence continues at coordinate 1,991,068 of NZ_CP082249.1, forward strand.
CAGCCGTAATCTGGTGTACGAAGGTGTCAGCAGTCAGGGTAGCGTCGGCCGTTGAACTGTAGGTTAAGTCGCTCCGGCCCGTGGCACTGATGTGGTTTCAACGCTACTTGTCGCAGCGGTCGTCGGAATCGCCATCGGAGCCTTCCTCCAGAAGGGGCGATTCTGTTTCGTCAACGCCTTTCGGGACTTTTTCGCGTACAAGGACTCCCGGGTCACGAAGGGCGTTCTCGCTGCGACGCTTCTGACGATGGTCTTCTGGGGTATCGCTTATCAGTTCGGCTACTATCAGGGGTTCTGGACGCCCGATTGGGGGCTGACCGGCCTCGTCGGCGGCTTCATCTTCGGCGTAGGGATGACCTACGCCGGCGGCTGTGCCAGCGGCACGCTCTACCGGGCCGGTGAGGGCTACCTCCAGTTCTGGCTCACCCTGCTGTTCATGGGCGTCGGCTACGTCGGGTTTACCGTTGCCTTCCCGACCCTCGAGAGTACGTACTTCGATGCGCTCACGTTCGGGACCGGGGTGAGCCTGTTCACTGTCACGTCCGTCCCGGCTGGTCTTCTCGCGCTTGCGGTTGCGGTCGCCGGGTTGTTCGTCTACGCCACGCTGACCGGGCGTTCGTCGACGGCCGCCGCGTTCGGCGAACGCGCAGACGTGGCCCAGCTCAACCCGACCGCACTCCTCGCACCGGTCGTGGGACTCCGCCAGTTTGTCCGCGGAACGGTGGCGTATTTCCGCGGTCTCGTCCACACGTGGCGCCATCCCATCGTCTCGAGCAAGCAACCGTGGGATCCCCGCACCGCCGCGCTCGGCATCACCGCGGCCGCGGTGCTCTGGTTCAGCCAAGTCTCTATCGTCGGTATCACCGGCCCGGAAGCCCGCTGGACGGGGTATCTCCTCTCGCAGGTCGGCGTCGACGCGGAATCGTTCGACTACTGGGGCTCGGTCCTCTTCCAGGGCCAGGGCGTCGGCGTGACCGTCGACATGGTGATGATCGGCTTCGTCATCGTCGGCGCGTTCCTCGCAGCCCTCTGGAGCGGGGACTTTTCGGTGCGGGTCCCGAAGCGCCGCCGGCTTCCGAACGCCATCGTCGGCGGCCTCATGATGGGGGCTGGCTCGCGGCTCGCTCCCGGCTGCAACATCGGGAACATCTACTCTGGCATCGCGGAACTCTCGGTCCACTCGTTCATTGCGGCCATCGGCATCGTCGCCGGCGTCTACGTGATGACTCACTGGATCTACCGCGAAGTCGGCTGTGCGATCTGAGAACGAATCGTTCGCCAATTACATACCGCTACGAACACGGAAACACGATACAATGCCATCCATCGACGACGTGACGAACACGCCAGACGAATTGAGCGACGATCAAGCGGACGAACTCTTAGAGGAGGCTGATCTCGTCCAGGACATGATGGGCGAGGTCTGTCCCTACCCGCAGGTCGAGGCCAAGAAGGGGCTTCAAGGGCTCGAGTCGGGTGACCTCCTCGTTCAGGAGACCGATCACGTCCCCTGTACCGAGAACGTGCCGCGAGCCGTCGGCGACGACGCCGACGCGCAGGTGTGGCGCAGCGGCGATGCAGTCTACCGAATCTACCTCCGGAAACGATAATGGTCGAGGAACTCACCCCCGAGACGATCCGAGAACGCATCGAACGCGACGACGAGTTCGAACTGCTCGACATCCGCGACAACGACGACTACGCTGCGGGACACCTCCCTGACGCCGAACACGTCACTATCGAGGAGCTCGAGGAGACCGTCGTCGACCGGGACTGGGCCGACGACGTGGTCGTCTACTGTTACATCGGACAGACGTCAGTCCAGGCCGCTCGCCTCATCGAGGAGTACGGCGATGCCGAGCGGGTCTCGAGCATGGCCGGCGGCTACGATGCGTGGGAACCCCTCGAGCCGTCGACTGCCGACTGATCGCGCGTTAGTGGGCCGACGTTCCGGTAGTCCGAGAATCGATACCCGATAGCCGTTCACGGTGCCGGCGGCTCGCCGTCGTAGGTGTCGTGACCGCCGTAGAAGTTGAGCATCGAGAACTTGAGTTTCTCCGGATCGATGTCGATCAGTTCCTCGCGCTCTTCGTGTGGAAAGGTGCCGTTGACGCTGTATTTTCCGAGATCTGACTTCGCATCCCTCGAGTAGCGCCGGTCGAGTAAGGCGCGGACGCCGACGTCTTCCGGCGATCGGATGACGCGACCGAGCGCCTGCCTGGTCTTGCGGACCGTGGGGATCTCGACGGCGTATCGCCAGCCCGTGTCGGTCCCGTCGAAGGCCACGTCGTAGGCTTCCTGCACTGCCTCGGCCCGGTCATCGAGGTGGGGGTAGGGGACGCCGACGACCAGCACCGTATGGGCGTCGTCGCCGTCGAAGCTCACCCCCTCCGCGAGGGTACCCCACAGCGACGTACAGAGCACTGCGTTGTCGTCCGCGATGAACTGCTGGCGGAGTTCCTCGACGGCAATGCCCGGCTCGTCCAGATAGACCGTCCGATCGCTGCGGGTCTCGAGCCGGTCGGCGTACCGGCTTGCCTCGCCGTAGTTGGGGAAGAAGGCGAGCGTGTTGCCGGGCGTCATGCGGACGGCGTCGTGGATCGTCTCCGTCACCTCCTCTTGGACGGCGGGGTCGTCGCGATCCGAGGAGAACAGCGGCGGGCTCTCGACGGCGTACGTTCGGCGATTTTCTGCGGGGAACTGCAACCCGTAGGCCATCGTCACCACGTCCTCGAGGCCGAGCACGTTCTCGGTGACGTCGAACGGCTGCAGCGTCGCGCTCATCAGGACGGTCGCGTAGATCTCGTCGAACAGTTGGCCGGTCACCTGCCGCGGGAGACAGGAGTACAGCTCCGCGCGGCCGTAGATCTCGTCGGTGCCGGCGTCGCGGGTGACGGAGACGACTGGATAGAGCCCCTCCGCCGAGCCCTCAGCCATCCATGCACTGACGAAGGCCGCGGCCTGCAGGGTCTGACACTCCGTCCGTGTGGCCGTCTCGCCCTCGCGATAGGCCTCCTCGTACTGCTCGTCTAACTCCTGGCCGAGTTGCATCGCGGCCTCGAGATCGTCCTCGATCCCTCGACCGGAGTAGCGCTGGAGGAACTCGAGCGTGAGGTCGTCCTTGCGGTCCTCGTTGGCGATCGGCACGTCGGACCAGTTGTCGCCGATCCCCTCGCGCTCGCCGAAGCCAAAGGAGTCCTCGTAGGTCTCGACGAGCGCGCGGTGAAAGGCCGAGAGGACGTTCGTGGCGTCGTCCGAGCGCGAGTCGTCAGCGTCGGCTAACTCGTCCAGCGCGGAGTCGAACGTGCGCTCGGAGCAGGTCCGGGTGGCGTGTTCACGGGCAGCGTCCTCGACGTTGTGGGCCTCGTCGAAGACGGCGATGATATCGTCGGGATCACGGCCCAGCCAGCGGAAAAACTGCTCTCGAATGGTCGAATCGAGCAGGTGGTGGTAGTTACAGACGACCAGATCGACGCCCTCGAGCCCCTCCTTCAAGAGCTCGTAGCCACAGAACTGCTGCTGTTCAGCGTAGTCGTAGATATCGTCGGGCGTGCGGACGTCCTCGAAGAGCCAGCCGAAGAAATCGTCCGTATCCTGGGTGAGATTATTGCGGTAGTAGTCACAGACGTTCTGCTCTGCTAAGTCCTCGAGACGCTCCTCGATATCCTCGAGTTCGTCCATAACGGCGCTCCGGGCATCGGTCGCCGACCCGTCGCCGTCCTGACTCTCGGCGAGTAACTCGCTCTGGCGGCGCTCGAGTTGCTCGCGATCGCGTTCGGCGTCAACGATGGCGCGGGTGTTGTCTCGCAGGGCCTGACACTCCTCGTAGCCGACGTCGATGTGGCACATCGATGCCTTTCCCTTGAAGACGACCGCACGAATGTTCTCCTCGCGGGTGATCGCACGGGCCTCGGCGACGAACTGGCGCATCTGCTGATGGACGTTGGTCGTGATGACGACCGTCTTATCCTGCTCGCGAGCGATCTCGAGAGCAGGGACCAGCGACGAGAGTGTCTTGCCGGTCCCGCAGGCCCCTCGAAGAGGACGTCCTGCCCTCGGTGGAGGGAGTTGTGGATGCGATCCATCGCCTCGCGCTGGTTCTCGTACGGCTGGTCGTACGGAAAAAAGCGCATGTACCCGGCAGTCTCGGACACACGATACGATAGGTTCGCGCTGCGATAAAAGGATTCGTCTCGGTTCGGTCGCGCCAGTGAAGCGATCCGGGAGACGACAGCAACGTTCGCCGGCCGGCGAACGCGCGGTACAGGGCCATGTGTCTCGAGTACCTGTCTTCGATATGGCGATTCCCGGCTATGATTCCAGTAATGTCGCCGAGTATACCCTCGAGCAGGTGGGCGCCCGCGTCGAACTCGTTGCAGGCGTTGTCCCCGACGCGTTCGGCCTCGCGAAGAGCGGGCGCGAACCGCCGGTCGACGCTCTTGCTGATCCCATGGATCTCGTGGGTCTCGAGGAGCTGAAGGCCGTCGAAGCCGTCCGAATCGCGCTCGTCTATGACCCCGCCAGACTGCCGCCCGGCGCGAGTCCGACCGATGTCGCCGTCGCCGTCGAGACCGAGTCGGGATGGGATCCCCTCGAGTCGACGGTCGATCTCGAGGAGACGACGGTGACGGCGGTGCTGAACGACCGGCCGCCGGGGTCGACGGTAGTAGCGGGCTATGACAATCGAGACAAAGCGACCGGTGAACCGGCGGAATCAATGGAATAGCGCGAAGAACGTCGACGGCCGATCAGATTTCGGGTTCGATGTAGACTTTCTGTACTTGATCGTCATGATCCATCAGTGCGAGTTCGATCTGGGTGATGCGTTCGTTCATCGTCTCGGTGTCGAGGTCGGCTTCGAACGCCACGTCGGCGGTGACGAGCAGCTCCTCGGCACCGAAGTAGACGGTCCGAAAGTCGACGAGTTCGGTGACGCCGTCCCAGTCGGCGACGATGGTACGGAGTTCGTCCTCGGCGTCTTTGGAGAGGCTCTCCCCGAGGATGAGCCGCTTGTTTTCCAAGGCCAGCGCGACGGCGAATCCCATGAGCATGATCCCGATGATGAGGGCGGCTCCGGCGTCGTAGATCCCGTTTCCGGTGGCTCGCGTGAGATAAATCCCGAAGAGAGCAATCCCCGCGCCGCCGAGCGCGATAGTGTCCTCGGTGAGCGCGGTCAGCGTCGTCACGTCGCTGGTCTTGCTGAACGCCTCGCGGAGGCTGGTCCAGCCGTACTCGTCCATCTGGCGGCTGATCCCCTGATAGGCCTTCCAGAGCGCATAGGATTCGAAGAGGATCGCGCCGAGCAACACGGCATAGTTGACGTAGACGGGGTCGAACGGTGCGCCAAGCAGCGTGACGTCCTCGCTGGCCCGGTGGACGCCGCCCTCTTGCAGTGCACTGTAGCCGTGGCGGGCGCTCTCCCAGCCGGCGATGCCGAAGAGCATGATGCTCACGAGCAGGCTGTAGAAGAACTGCGCCTTCCCGTGGCCGAACGGATGCTCACGGGTTGCCTCCTGTGCGCCGTATTTGATCCCGACCAGCAGGAAGATCTGGTTCCCCGTGTCCGAAATCGAGTGGTACGTCTCCGACAGCATCGCGGGGCTTCCAGTCAGCGCGAAGCCACCGAACTTCAGGACCGCAATCGCCGCGTTCGCAAACAGTGCAGCGAGGACGACAGAGGTGCTACTGGCCATTAACGGCGACTACGAAGGGCGAACCTAAAAGTGTAAGGCGTTCTAGAGCCGGTTTGCTGCCGACTGAAACCAGTCGAACCCCTTCCCGACCGCGATCTGGCCACACCGGCGACCGCATCCGAAAGGGACCTGTCAGTGTCGGGTGAAAATTACCCATGATCGCGATTTTCTCCGATACGCACAGCGCCAGCGGCCACGAGCTCGAGAGTAATGCACTGACCGCGGCCCGGGAGGCCGATACCGTCATCCACACGGGCGATTTCACGAGCGAGACGGCACTCGAGGCGTTCCAGGAAGAGTGCGACCGCCTGTTCGCGGTCCACGGGAACGCCGACAGCGCGGCGGTACGCGACCGACTGCCGACGGCTCGCGTCGTCGAGGCCGGCGGCGTCCGATTCGCCGTCACTCACCGACGGGACGGCGGCGAGATGGGGCTCGCGATGTTCGGTCGGTCGCGTGGGGCCGACGTCGTCGTCTTCGGGCATAGTCACCGGCCGACGGTCGTCGAGACCGAGGACGTCCAGTTGCTCAACCCCGGCAGCCACGCCGATCCGCGTGGGAACCGGCCGGGATTTGCCGTACTCGAGGAGCGCGAGGACGGCGGTCTGGAGGGCGAAATTCGCGAGCCGGACAGAACGCCGCTCGAGACGGTTGAGATTTGCACGGAGTAGTGAGAGAAGGGTGCTCCGACGCGGGTACAAAGCGTCAGCGAGACCAAAACAGGCGTCGACGGAACCAGCACACGGCGTCAGCGGGGACAGGGCGGATTCCGCAGCCGGTATCAACGGTCCGGCTGCCCGGAGGCCGTCCGATCGGCAGACGGGACGGCCCACAACCGGCTGGTGGGAGCGGGAGGGATGATCAGGAGGTGACCTCGAACTCGAGGACGACCCTCGGACGGGCTGGAGGGCAGGACGGCCGCCCTCGAACTCGAGGCACACGTCGACCGACGAACCGGCCGACGTTATAGGCAACGCAAGCTGAAACCCGTGTTTTAGTTAGCGAATCGGTCGCATGGATGCAACCAAATGAGGTCGAAACGATTAACCACGCTGACAGTGTAGCCGCGACATATGCTGGATACCATCATCGGCTTCCTTCCGGACGATCCCGTCATCATCGCGGTCGTCCTGATCCTGCTCGGGTTGGTCTTCTTCGCGTATCTCCTGCTCCGACGGACGGTCCTCGAGTTCCGCGACGGGATGCGCGGCGACCGCTAGGCGCCAAGTACTGCCGTTAGGCGATTCCATTTTCGAGTCGCTCGAGCGCGTGATCGATAGCCGATCGAGTGATATCGCGGTGCGTACAGAACCGGACCGTCGTCGGGCCGAAGGGCGTCGCCAGCACGTCCCGTTCCTCGAGTCGCTCGACGACGACCGCCGGCTCGAGTCCCGTTCCCGACACGTCCACGAGGACGATGTTCGTCTCCGGTTCCTGTATATCAAATCCGTCGATGCCGTCTAGTCCCTCGGCCAGCAGGCGCGCGTTCTCGTGATCGGTTTCGAGGTCATCGACGTTCTCGAGGGCCGCAAGTGCAGGACCTGCAATAATTCCGGCCTGGCGCATACCGCCGCCGAACAGCTTTCGTGTCCGGCGGGCGCGCTCGATGAACTCACCATCTCCTGCGAGCATCGAGCCGACAGGCGCGCCCAGCCCCTTTGAGAGGGAGACCATGACGGAGTCGATGGGCTCGGTGAGTTCGGTAACCGGCACGTCGAGCGCCGTCGCGGCATTAAACAGCCTCGCACCGTCGAGATGCACCGGGACATCGCGTTCGCGGGCCGCTGTGGCCGCCGCAGCGATCGCGTCGGGGTCAATCGCAAGTCCGCCGCGTGCGTTGTGCGTGTTCTCGAGGCAAAGCAGGCCGGTACCGGGCCGATGCAGATCCGCCTCGATGGCTGCTGTTGCAACCTGCTCCGGCGAGGGCACCCCGCGGTCGGAATCGTGCATCCGTACCTGCAGCCCCGCATGCTGGGCCAGCCCGCCGAGTTCGTACTTCACGACGTGGCTCTGTCGGTCGGCGATTACCTCCTGTCCCCGCTCTGTGTGGACGCAGGCGGCCGTCTGGTTCGCCATCGTCCCCGTCGGGAAATACAGCGCCGCCTCGGTTCCCAGCCGGTCGGCGACACGAGACTCGAGTTCGGTCACGGTCGGGTCCTCGCCGTAAACGTCGTCGCCGACGTCGGCGGTGGCGGCGGCTTCGCGCATTGCGTCGTCCGGCATCGTGACGGTATCGGAGCGTAGATCGATCACGGGTATCGATACCGGGACGAGAGAGAAATATGTCGCCCCGTTTCTCGAGGGAGTCCGAACTTCCTGCCCCGCTGTGAGGGTTCGGCATCGCCGTCCTCAAGCGCGACGTTCGTTCCGGGCGAAAGGTTCACTGGTACGTCATGTGTACCGCGACGTATGGTCCCTGAGCCTCACAACGGGCCGCCTTCGGACGGTGGCCCATCGACGCCCGCCGACGGTCCGGACACGGGGAGTTCGAGTCCGTTTTGGCATCACATGTCTCGAGTCGCCGATCGGTTCGACGAGCTCTGGGCGTTCGCGCTCGTTCCCCTGCTCACCGCGTTGCTCGAGTTCGAGAACGTGCAACGCGCGCTCGCCAACACCGGCCGCGGGTTCGCCATCAACTTCGAGTTTCTCTTGCCGACGCCGCTCGTGACCCTGTGGCGGTTCGTAGACCCGCCGGATCCGCCCGCGACGATGCGGACCCCGAGCGAGGACCCGTACACCCCCTCGGTCGGCGACGCGCCCGGCGAGCCCGCTCCGACCGGCGAACCGACGACCCCCGTCGGGTCAACCGGGTCCAGTGGAATGGACGTGACAATCGAGACCCCCGTCGAAACCATCGCGTTCCCGCTCGAGGCAATCAGCGCCGAGATGATGGCGTGGATCGGCCTCGCACTCGCCGCGTACGCGGTGATTTCCGCGATCCTGATGGCGGCGTACGTCGGCGGACTCGATCGGCGACTCCGCGGCGAGCCACTCGCTATCGGCTCGTGTGTGGTCACCTACGCGCCGCGGTTCGTCCTGTACAATCTCCTCGTGTTCGGTGCGTTTCTACTGGTACTCCCGGTTTCGTTCTCGTGCCGCCGCTCATCTGGCTCATGTTTCCGGTGATCATCGTCGTCGGCTACGTGTTCTATCCCGTCCCGTTCCTGTTCGTCGTCGACGACGCGCCGTTCCGCGAGGCGTTTCGCCGGTCGGTTCGGCTGACGACGGCGGGCGGGCCGGTCCTCAGCTTCGCGTTCTGGCACGCGGTTGCCGGGGCCGTCGTTTCCGCGGTCCTGTCAGTATTGGTGAGCAGCGGTGGCGGCGGATTCTTGCTCGCGCTGCTCGTTTCGGCCCCCGTGGGCGTCCTCCTGACGGCTGCGACGGTCTCGTTCTTCCAGACGCATCTCGAGGGGACCGAGCCGGGCGCGACCGGCGGGTCCTCGGGTGACACATCCGGTAGGGGCGAGACCAACGAGTACGAGTATGAGACCGATGAGTACGGGTTTGCGACCGACTGAGTGGCGAAAACGCGCCGCAGTCGGCGATCGGGTCGGCGGTTCCCCATTACGAACCATTTTTTCCTCCTCCCACAAATACCGGGGCATGGACCCGCGAATCCGCGAACACGCCGAGATCATCGCCAACCACTCGGTCGACTTGGAGGAAGGCGACAACGTCGTCATCGACGCCCACCCCGTCGCCGAAGACCTGGTTGTCGCCCTCCACGAGGTGATCGGTGATCGAGGCGCAAACCCGATCACGACGAGCCAGCGAACCGGAAAGCGACAGCAGCGCGCCTACCTGCGCGCTGCAGACGGGGAGTTCGACACGCCGGAACACGAACTCGCGCTCGTCCAGAATACGGACGTCTACATCGCCATTCGCGCGACGGACAACGCCACCCAGACTAGCGACGTCGACCCCGAGATCAGCGCGGCCCACCAGCAGGCACATCGCCCCATCCTCGAGGAGCGCCTCTCCAAGCGCTGGTGTCTCACGCAGTACCCCGCGCCGGCGAACGCCCAGCTCGCAGAGATGAGCACGGCTGGCTACGAGAACTTCGTCTGGGACGCCGTCAACAAGGACTGGGACGAACAGCGCGAACACCAGGAGCACATGGTCGAGATCATGGACCCCGCTGAGGAGATCCGGATCAAGAGCGGCGACACGACCGACGTGACGATGTCCATCGAAAACAATCCGACGCTGAACGATCACGGTGAGCACAACCTCCCCGGCGGCGAGGTCTTCACCGCACCCCAGCCGGACAGCGTCGAAGGCGAGGTCCTCTTCGACATGCCCCTGTACCATCAGGGCCGAGAGATCACTGACGTATACCTCGAGTTCGAGGGTGGCGAGGTCGTCGAGCACTCGGCGGCGAAAAACGAGGACGTCCTCACGGAAGTCCTGAACACGGACGACGGCGCGCGTCGACTCGGCGAACTGGGTATCGGGATGAACCGCGACATCGATCAGTTCACCTACAACATGCTCTTCGACGAGAAGATGGGCGATACGGTCCACATGGCTGTCGGCCGGGCCTACGACGACACCGTCGGGGAGGGCAACGAAGCCAACGATTCTGCGGTCCACGTCGACATGATCGTCGACATGAGCAAGGATTCCGTTATCGAAGTCGACGGTGAGGTCGTTCAGCGGGATGGGACGTTCCGATTTGAGGACGGGTTCGAGGAAGGTGAGGACTGACCGGCGAGAAGTCCTCGAGAATCCGAACGACGAGCGATGCGCGGCGTTTCCTTCGGTCGCGCCGCGGTGACGCGAACGGGGAGGAATGACCCGTGAGCGACGCGAGTCGTGAAGAATAGCACCGCTTTGGCTCGCTCACGCAATTTTTCGTAGCTACGCTGAATCGGACGCCCGCGACTGTAGCGATCCAAAATAGCCACGTGCGGTGGCGTGCGCTGGGTCGCGGTTTGCTGACGGCAAACCGCGTACACGACTCCGCGCAAGGGATGAGTGAGCGAGCGGTGCGAGCGAACGAATCGGCTGGGGAGGGTGTGGAAATCCCTAGCCGCCAGTGTGAGCAGTGTCTCTCCCTCGTTAGTACCAACGACGACGAACTCGAGGCCGATCCACAGTCGAGACGTGACGATCAGAATCAACTAGCCGTCACCGATCACACCCGTTCGAGCCCCGTTTACGGGCCGGACCCCTGCCGTCGACGCGGTGGTTTCGGTGGTGGCGTCCAGCGACAGGAGACCGGCTGCCCGCCGGGGCTCGAGCCCGACGAGAAACGTAGGTGCCCAGTGAAGATATCACTCGCGCTCAAGCAGGCCGGGCGGGACCGAACAGCCACAGGGGTCGACAAAGCCGGTACTGGGACCGGTGACGACCGATAGCAGGGCCGGATCGCCGCAGCGCGGGCACGCGGAGAACGACGAGTCGTCGGCGGTGGTGTCGTCGCTCTCGTCGGGAGAGTCGGTCACGCCGACCACTTGTCACTGCGTCCGTAGAGTGTCGATTTTGAGGCTACCGCTGGTTGTGGCGTGCGATTCTGATGTCGTGCGGGACGTTTATATCCCGCTAGAATGTACGCAATCATGGCTTGCAAACGGACCGTGTTTGGAAGCCACGTCTCGGGTGTCTGTAGCACCCGGGGCATTTCGGCGCACACCCCCTGCGTCTGGTGGAGCGTAGCTTCCACCCTAATTGTCGGACCGTAGTGGCTTATAACTACTACAAAGTGTGTGGAATAGATTTGGGTGGACCTCGAGGACGTGCGAAATTGCTCACTAGCAGGGTACTGGTCTGATTGGATATACAGCGTGATGGGAGCAGCGGAAAGTAGCCTGCTCACACTGGTGGCAGGGAGTCACCGCGCCCTCCCCAGCCGATTTCTCCGCACGGGCGCTGCGAGACGATTTCGCCGTCGTCTCACGGGTACGTCGCACCTGTTCGACTGCTCGCGAAACTGGGGTTTCGCGCTCGTCTCGACAGTCGCAGCGCGTTGCGTTCGAGAATCGCGAAGCGATTCTCATGGCCTCTCGGAGTGCACTGCACTTCTGAGGACGCCACTCACGTTGCGGTTCTCGCTCACGACGGTCGCTCCGAACCGGTCTGCCACCATCGGCCGGGTTTATGCTCCCGAACGAGCTATCAGACGTATGGAAGTCCTCGTCGCGTACGACGGCTCCAAGCCCGCACAGAAGGCAGTAGAACACGCGTTTGCGACGTATCCCGACGCAGAGATCGTGCTGCTGCGCGTCATCGAGGCGGCGGACGGATCCACGGAGGCAGGGATCAATATCGTTCAGGAGATGCTTCGGGAGCGAGAGGAAACGGTCTCCGAGGAACTCCCCGACGAGATTGCGGAGATCGTCGGCGATCCCGACATCGAGTTTCGAACCGAGACCGTCGTCGGGAAGCCAGCGCGCGAAATCGTCTCGTTCGCGGACGAACACGACATCGATCACATCGTCATCGGCAGCCACGGCCGCTCCGGACTCTCCCGCGTCTTGCTCGGCAGCGTTGCCGAGAAAATCGTCCGACGCGCTCCCATTCCGGTCACCGTTATCCGGTGATTGGAACTCGAGCGCAGCCGGAATCCGTCAGCGATGAAGCTACGATTAGTCGTCGACCAGATCCGCGACCATTCCCGAGACGTACTCCATCTCGTCCTCGTTGATGCCGTGGCCCATCCCCTCGTAGAGCCGTTTGGTCACGTTGGCGTCCATGGACTCGAGGATGTCGGCCGTGTCGTGGACCCGCTCTTCGGGAATGTGCGGGTCGACGTCGCTACAGCCCAGGAAGACGGGTGTGCCCTCGAGATCGCCGGGGTATTCGTCGTCAAGATCTTCGCCGATGAGCCCGCCGCTGAGGGCGGCGAGGCCGCCGTAGCGCTGCGGGTTGCGGGCGAGGTACTCGCTGGCGAGACAGGCCCCCTGCGAGAAACCGATCAGCATGATCCGCTCAGTCGGAATCCCAGCGTCGTTGGCCTCGCTTATCGCGTCGCTGATGGCCTGCAGGCCCGACGACCGGCCGGGCTCGTTGCGTTCGACAGGTGCGAGAAACGAGTTCGGGTACCAAGTCTGGCCGGCTGCCTGCGGGGCCAGGAAGGCGACGCCCTCCCGATGAACCTCGTTTGCTATCTGGATCATCCCGCGAGCGGTCGCACCGCGGCCGTGGGTGAGTACCAAGGCAGCCTCGGCATCCGCGAGGTCGGTCCCGCTGGTGACGAGCTGTTGGTCCTGATGGGGGCCGTCAATGCGGTCCGCGCTCATTGGACACCACCGACGCCAGTGCTGGCCTCGGGCAGGTCGTGTTCGATGAGCTCGAGACCGAGCGCCTCGATGGCACCGCGGAGGTGCTCGTCCTTGGCGTAGTCGGCACCGTCTTCCTCGCGGAGTTCCTGGGCCTTCGCCAGCACCTCGCCGCGGCGGTCGTCGGGGACCTCGTACTTGTCCGTCGAGAGTTCGATGACGAGGCCGTTGTTGTCCGTGGTGTAGATCGAGTGGAAGATGCCCCGGTCGAAGACATTGTACTGGTGACCTGCCTCTTCGAGGGCCTCCATCGTGTCCTCGTAGTCGTCGGGGTCAACGCTGAAACAGAGGTGGTGGACGGCACCGGTTCCGCCACGCTGGCCTCGCTGGTTCGATGAGCGGTCGTCGCTGACGAAGAAAGTGAGGATGCGACCGTCGCCCGTATCGAAGAACAGGTGCGTCTGCGAGGGATCGTCGAGATTCGGCTGACGAAGGACGAGCGGCATTCCGAGCAGATCCTGATAGAACGCGATCGTATCGGCCTCGTTGCTCCCCCAGATAGTGATGTGGTCGGTACCCGTCGTGTGGACGGGGCTGTCGGGTAGTTCCGGCGTGACTGGATTCTGTGATTCGTTAGACATCGTAGTGAATTCGGTGAGTTGGGTAGGTCGGCTGACTCCAATGAGTTTGGTGGCGCGAGTTACTCCGCGATCAGTTCGCCGAAGACGCGCTCGGCGTCTGCGGGAACGTCGAAGTCGTGGTAGTGTTCCCCACGTACTTTCGTCAGGATGTTAAGTCCCGCGGCGGCACCGTCGCCGACGGCGATCGCAGCCTGCCACTCCTCGGGTCGGACCATTGCGCCGGTCGCGTAGACCCCCTCGACGCTCGTCTCGGTATCGACGCCGACATCGACGACATCCTCGTCAGTGAACGCCACACCGAGGTCCTCGGCGAGTTCGCGGTTCGCACCGGTCGCGAGGACGACGAAGTCAGCCTCATAGCTCCCCTCGTCGGTCTCGACTGCGAACCCGTCGCCGGCCTCGCTGACCGCGGTCACTTCCTCGCCCTGTCTGCGATCGACGCCGAAGTCGTCGACCTGCTGGCGGGCCGTCGCCATGAACTCGCTGCCGCCGACCGAGCCGATTCCGAGGTAGTTGAACAGGTGAGCCTTGTGCATCCAGGTTCCGTCGGTATCGAACACTGTCGTCTCGAGGCCGTTCTTCGCGGTAAAGAGGGCCGCACTCAGTCCGGCGGGGCCGCCGCCGACAACAATCACTGACGCGTCGTCTGCAGTCGCTTCGTCGCTCATGTAGTTACATCATGTTACCGGAAGGATATCAATCCAGCAGATACGTTGAGACAACCACGTAACACTGGTGTTACCAGTAGCGCGCTCACCAATCACGAGGGCCGGTACCAATATCACAGCCTGCCTTCGCAGGCTCAACGCCTTCGCATGGATCGACCCTACCAGCGAATCCAACGGGAGAACTACCGGACGACGGCTCGGCTGACGCGAACGGCTCCCTTCACACGAATGGGAGTCCCCCGCCGAACACCGTCCGCCCGGTGGCCCAGTGACGGCTCGCTCGAGGGCCACTCACCACGCGCTCCCAGACACATCTATGAACACCAGCCTCGAGGTGGAGTACTGGGTCGTCGATGACGACGGCGACCTGGTCGCACCCAATACACTGCTCGACATCTCGGAGCAGGTCGATCCCGAGTTCGTCGAGCCGATGCTCGAGATCAAAACAACCCCGTGTGGATCGATGGCCGAACTCCGCGAGGAGTTGGTCAGTCGGATCAGCCGCGTCGTTGACGCCGCACGCGAACAGGACAAGCGACTCGTCCCGCTCGCAACGCCGCTGTCCGCCTCGCCCGACGAAATCCCCTACCGCGAGAAGACGAGTACCGACCTCCAGCGCCGGATCGTCGGGCCCGCCTTCGACGACGCCCGTGTCTGCGCCGGCACACACGTTCACTTCGAACAATCGAACGTCGCCGACCAGCTCAACGCACTGACCGCGGTCGATCCGGCCTTCGCGCTGGTCAACAGTTCGGCGCACTACCGCGGCGAACGCATCCTCGAGTGCGCCCGGCCGTTCCTCTACCGGCGGTCGTGTTACGAAACCTGTCCCGAACAGGGCCAGCTCCGACCCTACGTCGATAGTGTCGACGAGTGGGAACGGCGACTCGAGGACGCCTACGACGGATTCCGCGAGCGTGCACTCGAGCGTGGTGTCGACCCCGACGCGTTCGACGACAAGTTCGACCCCTACGAGGCAGCCTGGAACCCAGTCCGATTGCGAACCGCGATGCCGACCGTCGAGTGGCGCTCGCCCGACACAGCCCTGCCGAGTCAGGTGCTCCGACTCGCGGACGAGGTGCGATCGATCGTCACACGAGCGGACGCCCACGGAACGGTGGTCGATGGCTCGGAGCGCCCGTCGGAGTCCGACGCGATTATCGATTCGAACGCGGCCACTGCCGACCCGCTCCACCTCCCCGCGTTCGATACCGTCGAATCGATCACCGACGCAGCGATCCACGACGGACTCGAGAATCAGGCCGTCCAGCGCTACCTGCGCGGACTCGGGTTCACCCCGCCAGCGTACGATCCGCTTGCCGACCGCGTAACCGACTCGTGGCTGACCAAACGACGCGCGAAACGATTGCGACTCCGGGCCGCCGACCGGCTTGAGGCCGACCTCGAGCGGCGTCGCGTTCGCGCCTGAGTCGGGTTAGCGGCCGGGCGCGTTTCCGCTATTGCCCGGCCCGCCACCGCGATGTCCCGGTGCGTTTCCGCTATTGCCCGGTGAGTCGCCGTTGTGTCCCGATGCGTTGCCACTGTTTCCGGGACCGTGTCCGCGGTGACCTGGTGCGTGATCGCTATTTCCGCGGTGGCCCCGCGCGTGGTCGCTGTTTTCGGGTGCTTCGTCGGCCTCGTCCACCTCGTCGTCTTCGTCCGTGCGGTCCGACGGATCGTAGACGTCAAACAGCGGGAACGAGTCGTCGAACGCCGCCGTCTCGAGGACCGTGGGATCGTTGGCGAGGTTCCGTTCCGCGTCGACGATCTGATCCTCGTTGAACCGGAGATCCGTATCGAGCCGGGCGGCGAGCCGATTCAGATTCCGCGTGTGGTCGGCCGGGGCCGCCGCGCTGCCGAGCAGGACGACCGCGCCGCCCTCGTTCCGATACTCGCGCAACGCGAGGAGTTCCCCGAACTCGAGTTCGCGCGCGGGTGCAGAGAGCAAGACGGCACGCGGCGGCTCCGACTCATCGGGCAGCGTCCGTTCCAGATCGTTTACCTGGCGGAGCCGCACGTCGACCCCCTCGAGGTAGCGGAGGTAGTACTTGCAGTCCTCGAGGGAGAGCGAGCCCTCGGCGTTAAACTGGCCCTGGCTACCAGCGAGTATCACGTCGCCATCGGTCTCTGAGAGGTGATCGATCAGGTTCGTCAGGAACGGGAAGTTGCCGTACCCGCTCGTGTCCGCACCGAAGCCCTCGCTCTCTTCGTATGTCTCGTCGATCACCGGCCCGCCGACGAGCGCGACCCGTCGGCGGTCATCGACGCCAACCAACGGAATATCGCCGTCGTACCCGACGCCATCGCCCTCGAGACGCTGCTCGGCGCTCGGGGCCGCCGACACGGCCACCTGATCGTCCCGAAGGCGACCGCCGTTCCGGCCCTGAGCGCTGTGAATACTCCGGGCCGACGGGACGAACAGGTCCTCGACGGGCTCGTTTCGAATCTCGGTGAGCGTGTCGAAGTCGGACGCCGACCAGACGCCCCGGCCCGCCGCGAGGGTGTCCTCCTCGAGTGCCGCGAACTCGTCGTGGGCCGCAAAGCCCGACGAATAGACGCGGGCGTACCCGTCCGCAACGATCTGTCGATTGTAGTTCACCGAGAACGAGCCGGCATCGAAGTCGGCTGTGAAGTCGTCGGGATCATAGTGGAGGTAGCCAAGCAGTCGCCCGTAGTTCCCGCGTATCGGTTCCGCCTCGTCGAAGGTGATCTTGACATGGCGGCCCTCGAGATCGGCCTCGTCGACCGCCGCGCCATCGGGTGCCAGCCGCTCGAGGGCGAAGTCAGACGCGCGCTCGCCCCAGTCGTGGAGGTGATCGGTCGCGTCGTTGGGAATTCCAAACCACTCCCTGGGACTGGTCTCCGTCGGCGGTGTCTCTGCGGTGTCCACGCCGACGTTACGGATGGTCTCGCGGTAGCCGTACTCGGTGTCGAACTCGACCTCGACGGTGTCGCCGTCGAACACGCGAGTGACCCGGCCGTAATACTCCCCGTCACGTTCGAACCCGATGCCGATACCGTCTCGATCTTCGAAGTAGTCGAATGCGGGCGAGAAATCCGTCGCAACCGGCTCGTAGACGGGTCCAGCGTTCTGGACCTCGTCTTCGACCTGTCCGCCGTTAAAGTGGAAGGCGAGATCGAGTCGGTCGGCAATCTCGTTCAGATTCCCCGTTCGATCGTTTCCGCCGAAGTCCGACTGATCGAACAGGAAGAGGGCCCCACCGTCCGCGACGAACGACTCGAGGGCCGCGAGTTCCGAGTCGTCAAACGCCCACTGGGGCGTCGTGATGACGAGTCCGTCGGCGTCCGCCAACCCGACCGAGCCCGACTCATCTTCGAGATACGTCTCATCGAAGGCCGTCGTCGTGAACACGTGGCTGTCCCAGCCCGACGCGTCGTCTTCGACCTGATCCGCGTTGAATCGGAAGCCGAGGTCGAGCCGCTCGGCGACTTCGTCGAGATTCCCCGTCTCGTCGTGGCCGCCGTAATCGGCCTGATCGTGGAGCAACACAGCCCCGCCGTCCACGACGAAGGACTCGAGGGCCGAGAGTTCATCGTCGGTAAACGCCGCTGCGGGCGTCGTGATCACAACCGCATCGGCGTCGGTCTCGGTGCTCCCGTCCGCACCGTCGCTCGCGCCCTCGAGTACCGCTGGCAGGTCGTCAGTGGCGGTAACGGTGTACCCGTCGCTCTCGGCGTCGGCGACGAACGTCTCGAACTGGCCGAGATCGTAGTACTGGTCGTGACTCTCGTCCCAGTAGACGGTCTCGCCGTCGATCACTGCGTCCCAGATGCTCCGGACGAAGGCACTGTTCTCGTCGTGATCGCTGTCGTCCTCGACGAGTGGCGCACCGAACCCGACCACCTGATCGTCGCGGGTGACCAACGGAATCCGCTCGTCGTCGCCGTACTCGACGGCGTCGGACCCGGTCTGATCGCCGTTCGTCGCCGTCGATTCCGCCCACGCGAGGACCTCGAGGTCGTCGTCCGCGGCGAGGTGCTCCTCAGTGAGCACGTCGTCATCGGGTGCCACCTGACTCGCCGTCGAATAGAACTGGAGGGTCGTCCCGTCGGTTGCGAACTCCTCGAGCGCTCGCAGCTCGTAGCCATTGTCTTCGGCGTAGCGACGGAAGGTATCGTGACTCGAGAGGTCCCAGTACTGCTCGTGGCTCTCGTCCCACAGCACCGTACTGTCAGGCCCCAGCAGTTCGTCCCAGGCATTCAGCACGAACTCCTCGTTGCCGGCGTCGAACCCGCCGCGCTCGTCGCTGAGAAAGCCGGCGCTGCCAATCCCCATCACGGTCCCGTCCTGCGTGATCAGCGGGATCCGCTCGTCCTCGTAGGAGACGACGTCGGCTTCGTCCGTTCCGCCGTCCGTGATCGTCACATCCGCGTCCTCGGAGGCCCACGCGACGACGTGATCCTCATCCGTCAGCGGGCCGCCCGCCGAGGTCACCTGTGACGCCGTCGAGTAAAACGAGAGGGACTTGAGGCCGTCGCCGGACGCCGAGTCGACTGTCGTGACCGCGTCGGACGATCGGGACAACGCGAGCGCACCCGTTGTCGTACCGAGCAACGAGACAAACGATCGACGATCGATTCCGCTCTCACCGGTGGCTCGAAACGAGACCATGCACACTCTGACATTCTTTATTACATGAATCTTCATAATAGTACTACGTCGAGATATGTGAACTATATTCGCGACCGAGACACCCTGATCGACCGATGGAACCGGACTCGGAGTCAACGGTCGGAACACCCTCGAGTCGAAGAGAAGCCGCTACCGGGCAGAATTAGTATCGAAAGGGTGGACACGCGTCGGCAGCAGGAGTGATCGTCGCGTGGCGATGATCAGTGCGTCCCCCGTATCCCCTGTGATGCCATCGGCCGGCTCTGCCGACGTACTATTTACCGATGGTGTCCCATATTAGTGTATCGAAAATATCCGCAATAATAAAGTGGTCTGAAACGATGATCTGCCTGTGCGACCTCACCTCCCGAATGAGCGGTTGCGACGGGTGAGGTAATCAAAAGCTCGAGGTCGGACAGCAGATGGCCGTCCATCGCAGAGTAAGGACCCAGAGAGAAAGAGGGGTACGATGGGATGTGAACCATGGTCGGAGCAACGCTCCTCCCTAATTCAAATCCCTGGTGCCGTTACTGCTCACGTTGTTCACAGATAACGGACACGATGGGTATCAGTGATTTCGAGGTCAGAGACCCTCTTTTGAACGTTCATGAATTTATAGGTCTGGAAGTAGGTTGCTGCGCTGTTCAGCCTGTTCACGGTCAGAACGGCGGTCGTAATGCCGGTCGAGTATGTCCTCGCTCGCATTAAATTGATCCTTGACAATCCGACGAGGGAAGCACTATCTATATACGAAAAACCGGAAGACTCGAAGACGGTGACGTTGTGATATCGACTGTGAAACAACCATGAAAAGTCGTATATAATAAATTTTTGTTCTATAAGCAGTAGAGATTCGGCTGTCTCACCACACCTCTCACGAGGGGGGAACAATCTCTGGGATCAGCACTGAAGACATAACAGCCGCTAAAACGCCGGTCTATGCCAGAACCGTGTAAATAGACAGTGCCATTTCAATCAATCTATAACCCAATCAGACACTGTCATTTCCCACAAATAACCAATAACATCTTTTCTAGGATCCATTCTGCTCCGGACTCCATTTTGTCTGGCAGATTTTCTGATCCGTGCACTACACTATTTGGAATTAGTTGAAAAATTATTGATAATATGCTAGCCAGATAAAATGCGCGAACTATCCAAATGTCCCCTTGGCGACACCCGGCAAGGGGCGTTTCGCGCTGCACGCGAAACCGACCCGCAACCGCCGCGGCACGATCGTGCCGCCGACCCGCCATCAAGGGGCCGAGTACAACCTAGGTTTCCCACATGGCGGTGTTATTCAAGCAAACTTGCAGAAATGGGGGAAATCGATAGTGTTGCCACTATCCGAGCCGATTTACCGATCTGCGACTGCGCCGACGAACCCAGTTTCAGTTCCGCCGCCGGGAGTCTTCCAGATCAACTCGATCCCGCGGAGTGCCGTCGGATCGTTCCCCGACTTCGACCACTTCTCGAGGGCTTCACTGGCGATCGTCCCGACGTTCTCGAAGCTATCCGACTTCAGTCGAGAGGGTATCTATCGATCCGCATCCGTCGAGGATCGCCTTAGTCGTCGAGCTCGAGGTCTGCTCCCTTCCTCGCGAGCGATATTCGAATCCCAATTCAGTGGGTACTGTCGCCCATGGCACGATGGGATTATGAACTACGCCCGAGAACCTGCGCGAAGCGCAGAACCTCGGTCTCGTTCAAATCCCCGGTGCCGTTACTGCTCACGTTGTTCGCAGATAACGGGCACGATGGGATCGGAGCATCTCGGGATTCGCGACGCTAGTAGTAGCAATCATTGGAATCACAGGTCGGGGAGGAAATCGCTGCGCTGTTCGGCCTGTTCGCGGTCCGATCGGCGATCGTAGTGCCGATCGAGGATGTCCTCGCTCGCGTTGAGGCGATCTTTGACAACTCGTCGGGGAACGTCCTCGCGCCGGTAGAAAGTCACCCGGCCGCTTCGGAGATCGTGCGGAGACCGCGACGATGGACACTTACTCGCGTGATCGAGGTGGGTCGCGTCGCAGGTCTCGACATCCCGATCGTGCGGGCACGGTTCGCCGCGCCAGCACGGACGTGTAACGCGGTACAGCGTGGTCCGAAACGTGTTCCCCGCTGGTCGGCCATACTCGGTCGTGAGAAGCGGCTCACGGCCGTGGTCGTCAGTTACGTCGTGGCGGTGGTACTCAATATAGTCCTCGAGGTAGCTGGCCGTCTTTTCGCTAATCCGGTTCCAACGGGTTCCCTTGTCCTGATTCTTGAGCGGCGTCTCGGTGTCGGGACGGTGAACGAATTGGACTGCGGGACCGGTCACCCGCGGGTGGCTCCCGTCAAGATCTAGGTCGCGGAGATCGAGCCCGCGGACGGCACCAGTTCGTGCGCCGGTCCGCCACAGCAGGAGAACGATAATGTGGTCGCGAGACGCGGGCTGTGCGTGTTCCAGATAGTCGAGAATCTCGATTGCCCGTTCGGGCTTCAGGGTCGTCTCCGATACGTCCTCGCCGTTTTTCATCGTCGGCAGCGTGACCTGCTCGTACAACTCCGCGGGGACGGCATCGATGTTGGCCGCGAATCGCAGGAATCGGCGTAACGACGCGAGTTGGCCCTTGAGCGTGACCAGTTTGATCGGACCGCGACCGTCGCCTTTCCCCTCGCGACGCCACGTTCGGTACTTGTACAAATCCCGCCCAGAGAGGGTCGTTAGATCTGTTATATCGTTCTCATCGCAGAACTGAATGAACGACTCGAGTCGGTATCGCTCGCTCTCACGAGTCGAATCCGCGTGCTCGTCGCGCATTGCATCGTGATACATTTCGACCGCTTCGTGCGGCGGAATGGGTTCGAGGTCGTCGCTCATCGAGTTACCTCGAGCGTATCGCTGTAGTTACAGTATCCGGTACTCTTACCGTGGTAGCGTGCCAGTTTGGTCATGGTCTCACTGTTATGGGACCGCGGACGAGCCGCGTACGCCGTTGTGTAGGAGCTGGGGCGCGCGCGGCTGCTGTCCGTCGGTTGATTATAGCGACTGTACCCGACCCTCTTAGTTGTCGGAATGCAGTTTCCGATAGTTCCGAAAATAGTCAGCTTTCGTGACTGAAACGATCTCGTGACTACTGAGCCGTGGTTCAGCGGCTTTCCGATACTTCCGAAATCGGTGCTTGAGTTGACCGTGGGTTGTGGGCCGTAGGCCGTACTATGCGGTCTATCGGGGACTTTATCCCCCGTAACATCGTGCAATTGCATGCTTCCGTAGCTGGGTTACGGAAGCCAGGCGGGCCGGTGCCACAACACCGGGTCCGCATTTTCTCAAGACCCTGTTCGGGCGGCGGGTCCATCTGGCCTCCGTTAGCAGCAACCGAAACATCCCATTTACTTATATTTAACCAACCGCTCGTTAATCTCCAGTGAATCGAACGTTGCTGCCAGTGGATTTAATCAGTATTGATAAAATGCCAGTACAGGACGTGACTGTATGCGAAGACCGAGGGTATCTTGGATGACACAAGCCGATGATCGTATCCTCGAGACCCTCGCGGATAGCGATCTAATTCTCTCACCTCGTGTACTATCGGCTAATATAGACTATTCGCGGCACTATCTAAGTACACGACTCGGTATGCTTCGTGACGCTAGACTCGTTGACCGTGTCGACGAAGGACTTTATCAAATCACTGACCGAGGACGAGCGTATCTCAAAGGCGAACTTGACGCGAACGACCTCAAACAGAACGAATAGAACTTTCGCTCGTTTCTGGTGTCCTCCGTAATATTACACAGAAGATCTCTTCCAACTATAATATGGCAGATAAAATATCTATAATTGAATCAATTCCAAAAATACCAACATATATCGAAACGGTGATTAATACTAATGCAATTGTGCCAACAATTGATGCTTTAAGAACATCTATTATGTTAGCCCTTTTATTTCGCACATCCCTTTCTTAAGAGATGGCTTTATAGAATCTCTATCTGCCACATGCCATTCTCCTCCAGAATTAAAACCGTTGTTTTCTAGCTTCGTTCTGGTTTTTAAAAACTGCTGAAACACTCGATCGCCAAGTTTGTCCTTGTTAACTGGATCTTCAGGAAAATAGAATGAACCACCCGTCTCTAATTCATGTAGTGCTTCTTGATACTGTCTTTTTAGTGTGTTCCGTGACGAAATTCTACTAGAGTAGTCCGGAACTATCCTGCTAACGAACACGCTCCACATACTCATGTTCTACCTAGTTTAGAAGATCTGATGAAAGTATTTGTGAAATAGATTGCTTCTTTATCAATCACGATCTCTGATCTTGTTCTATTTCATCAGGTTCAATTCCACGCATTAGGTAAAATACATCAACTGGAGTGAGAAGTAGATCATCTCTCTGGTGTCGAATATAAAAACGACCATCTGCCATCAAGGGGAAGTCCTTAAACTCGTCAATTATTATTATTAGAATATTACAATTATTGGTCTCCTCAACGGATGTAAAGTACTTTCGATCACGCCTTCTTTCAAGGTTTCTATCCAATACCTCTTTTACAATCTCTTCAACATTAGGACTATCAATACCAATCCTGTTTCCTTCTTTATCAACCCCTATGAGAATTTGGCCACCGCCGTTGTTAGCTAAACTACAAGCAGTCACAGCAAGACGATCTTCATTTTCTGGTATTGTAGCATAAAATTCTGTACGCTCACCTCTACCGGCTTCAATAGCATACCGTATTTCGGCAACCCCAATAGATGCTTCTTCTTGTTCGTATATTTCCGGCATACTATCGCTCGCCCCGCTTACTTCTGTATTCATCCAGTATTGGCCCAAGAGGGAACGTGATCTCTACTCCAGCATTTTGTAGGTCATCATAAATTTCCTCAAAGAAAGAATCCGGTGGATACCGGCCTGGAATTTCCATATTTTGCCAGTGTTCCCATAAGGAACATAGTTCTTGTAAAATGAGACAGCTACGATGATACGGCCTTCTGACTCAAGGTGTTTAATACCGTCTTTAGATTTGATATGGATTCGCCCTTCTGTCTCTATATCTGCCCTCAAAGAAATGTCGCGGACTCCAAAAATTCCACCGATCATTGATAGGTGCTTACCGCTAAGAATCCCAGTTAGAACAGGCGCAGACCTGGCAGCATCAGCAGAACCAGAAACGCGGTTCACGCCACCAATCATATCACGTTCACCAATAACCTTTGCATCAGTGAGCTGTTCTATTGACAAATCAGAGGAGAATCTATTCTGGAACCGGTAGTGATAGAACAGCCAAAGGAAGAAGTCCGGATCAAATCTTATTTCATCAGGTACAGCGTCAACACCTTGGTCTCGTAGACTTTGATAGAATAGGTGTGTGAACTCATCCACATTTGATTGGCTTCCTCGGAAGAAAACAAACCCTGAATCCGTGACAAATATATCACAAGATCGTGTATCAGGCGTATAGAAGGTTGACAAATCACCACTTTCATCCAATCCTTCTTGAGGTTTGTATTCTTTTATAGTATACCTGAACCAGCGGCATTCTTCGTCAAACAATCGGAAAAATTCCGTCTCAAGTGGTTCCTCAAGCGTTCTTGGTGGTAAGAAAATTTCTTCGATTGATTCTTCCCTTGCAAATTCGTCTGAGATATTATCTGAAGTATTAGCTGTGATATCATCGACATCATTTAGATTGAATGGGTTTGACAGCCGACAATATTGTTGAAGAGCAAATATCCACTATACTCAACCATCGATTTGGATCACTTTCTGTAGGAAAGTCGTAATTGATATTTAATCTATTGATCTACATGCTAATGATATTTCGGAAAGGTGTCTGATATCTCTATAATTTCTCTGAGGGGTAAACCGAAGCAGACCAGTCAACAAGAGCCCACAGGAAGCCAGGGGTCGCACGTCGACAAAATCCGATCCCCAATTTTGCACATCGATCTCGAGTCGAGATGTGCAAAACCCACCTCGAGCGGGGACGATCGTCGCGACGATCACGCTAGACACTGACCCCAACCAACTGCTCTTTATATGGGCTCGAGATTTGAGTCACCGCAAATACCTAGGATTTCGAGGGGGTTGTGCAAATTAGGATGCGAATCCAGACAACTGAGGCTCGAGAGCGGAAGTGGGAGTATCTAAAAGAAGCGACCGGTGAAAGCACTGTCTCAGGCGCACTCGACGCAGCTGCAGACTACTATCTCAAAATGCGCGGGGACACGACTGCCCAGCCGAATGGGAGTGTACCCGAACTAATTGGGCGAGCTGACCAGGAGGGATCACTTACTGCAGCAGAGATCGCTGAGATTCTCGACACTGACGAATTGTCACTCGAGTACCGATCACAATGGCGCATCGGTCGAGAGTGAGAAAACAGCCACTTCGTTACGCGTCGATTTCCTCGACGAGCTCGAGCGTCCATTCGCCGTCGTCGACGTGACGGATGTGGATATGGTGCTCTCCCTCGAGCCGGCCCTGGTCGTCGAGTAGTCCCTCAACGCGGACGTCGTCTTTCGGGAGCGTGATACCAACTGAATCTTGATCCAACTGCCGGAGTTTGTTTAACGCCATACCCGGGTGGCAATCCCCCATCTCATAAAGGTTGGTGACCATCGGGATTCCCGAGGTTTTCCGGAGTATTTCGGCTGGAGGTAGCGCACGCACGGGCGTTGCACAATGGCAAGAGACGTTATTGATAAGATCGACTACGCGGCGTTGTGGGTCTACCCCACGATGGCAAGTATGATATTCGGGGTCTGGACCCTGAACCTCAACATTCTCGGTGGCTACGACTTCAGTTCGGCCATCTACTCGGCAGGAGGTGCGAACTTCTCGGTGCCGCTGATCCTCGCGACGGTCTCGGTGGTCTGGATTCTCTGGACCAACGAGTTCGACGGGGCGAACTACTCAGACATGGAAAATGGACGATCGGCGCGACGCTTCTCTTTCCGATCGTCTTCGAGTTCGTGCCCGCGTTCGGGGACCTGCTCTCGAGCAACGACTGGTTTCTTCTCGGCGCGACCGTGCTGGTGTCGTTCGCAACGGCGTGGATCTCCTACACAGAGTGAGTCAAATGACGAAAACAATCAAAAGAGACGCTGACGGGTGGAATTGGATCGGAAGTGCGATGGCTATCCTCTCTATCGGGGGGTGGCTCTGATGGCAGCCCAAAGCCCACGGCCCACCGATTCAGACGGGATGACTCGGCGTGACCTGTTCCGGCGCTCGGCCGCTGCGGGCGGCTCGCTCGTCGCGATCGGCGCGGGGTCGCAG
This sequence comes from Natrinema sp. SYSU A 869, assembly GCF_019879105.1. NCBI lineage: Archaea > Methanobacteriati > Methanobacteriota > Halobacteria > Halobacteriales > Natrialbaceae > Natrinema > Natrinema sp. SYSU A 869. The sequence goes on from NZ_CP082249.1 coordinate 2,017,191, forward strand.
GCCGCGCCGCAATTCTCTCCGGTCGGTCGGGTGGCCGCGGACGATCTCTCGACGCTCGCGAAGGGTGCCGCGAGCCCGGCATACGCCGGCTATTATCTCACTCGAGAAGGTGCTGAGACGTTCCTCGGCGATTCGAGGGACTATTCTGGCTATACCGGCGCGGACGCACTCAAGAAGGAGATTGCGTTGGGAGTGACCGAGATGAAATCGGCTGACGAGCGGGTGATGACTGGCATCGAAAATAACATCTCCAACTCGGAGAACGTCGCGCTCGCCAAGGGGAAGGCGGCGATCATCAAGGAAATGAATGCGGGAAATAATGAAGCAGCAGCGACCAATGCGCATAATTCGGCGGTGAAGGACTACTATGCGTCGATTCAAGAGAATCTTCTCACCCACGTTGATCAGCAGACAAAGCAAATTCATCACGACTTCGAACAACTCAAAGCCCACGATGACGCCGCGCTGGCCGATGTTTTCTACCATGGAAAAGACACTACTAATTCAATCACGGACAGCCCGGAGAGTCTCGAAACGTATGAGGTGGAGCTTCTGAACGGGGATACTGCTGAGTATTCGTTTTTCGCGGGCGTCAACGGAGCCAACCCGGATTGGGACAAGAATAGATCGGGGGATATCGACTTCCTCGGCTTCGGTATTGATCCGGCTGACGAGTTCGGCGAGTACAACTTCCCTGTGTGTTTCTTAGATTCAGGTGAGGTAAAGACCTACATAAGGTCTGGTAAGATACCGGACAGCTACGAGGCTAACCGTTTCACGGCTGCATGGGGATCGATACTGGACGCTCACGACTCGGTGATTTCGGAACTTTCCGGGTTCGTGAGCGATGTGTACGCTGAGTACGATGCCGGAGACATCCCGACCGAGGACCTTGTTGACCCAATCACGGCGTCCACTGAGCTAGATCAGGACTATGATAACGCCGCTGGACAGTCCGCACACGCTGCAATGATGGGGATTCCGACGACGGCCGAGCATTCGGTGACGCTCAAGATAGAAGACACTGAGTCTGACGAGACAGTGACCCTTGACTGTGATCTGTTCACCGATCGAAACCCCGGCATTCTGACTGATTCGGCGTCGATCTCGTCGGGAGTCGTGACGACCGAAACCGCGCCGATCGACGGCAAGAGTTACACCCTTACCACGACTGACGGGGAGTCTGTCGATATCGCAGCGGCGGACATCACGGATAACGGAGATGGAACATGGTCCTATGATGCGTCCGGTGATCTATCGACGCCAAGCACATCCGTTGAGTCTCTCGAGGCATCCGAGACCGGCTTCAACAGCGGCCAGCGGTACGATCCGCGGGATTGGGCAGAACCGTTCTATATCGCTTACAACGACGATTCCGGCAGTGGCCAGTTCGACCAAATCGAAGCGCCGTTCACGATCGTCGAAGTCACCGACTCGAGCGGGACTGAAGTCGAGAACTTCGAGCCCGAGAGTCAGAATAACCAGACGGCCGACGTGACCGCGCTCGAGGAAGAAATTGCACAACTCCGAGACGAGCAGATTCGGCTGCAAGAAGAGGCAGAAGAGCAAGAGGATGAGTCGCTACTCGGCGGGGCCGGTGGCTGGGTTCCCGACGGCGGCGGCGATATGTGGCTCGGCGCTGCTTTCCTGGTCGCGATCATCGCGGTCGTTGCATCGCTGGTCAGTGATCTCGGCGAGGAGATTCTGTAACCATGGCTCGTTTTTCGTTTTCGAACACGCGGGTAGTGCTGGCGCTGGCAGTCGTCGCGATCGCGTCGATGAGCATGGGCATGGGCGTGGGCCTTGTGGGCGCGCAGGACGGGGGTAACCAGAGCGCTCCGGGCAACGAGAGCAACCAGACCGGCCTCGAGCAGATAGTGATCGACAACCAGACACGGGTCGCCGAATTCGATATCGGCGACGGCGACGCCAGCATGGTGATCGACTCGGACGAACGGCAGCCGATGATCGTGAGCGACGCGCTCGCTGGGATCGAGCAGGAGGGAGCGACGACGGTTCCCGAGAAAGAATACCAACTGAGCGAGGGACGGAACGAAATCTCGCTATCCGTCGCGTCGATCAACGGCGATTCGGCCGTCTCGGTATCGACTCAGGGCGGCACGGTCCGGCTCTCGAGCGGAATGTCTGGAAATGAGGACCCATTTCGGTCGCTCGGCGGGGCGAGCGGACTGTTCACGGGCGTCATTATGACGGTCGCACTCGCCGCGCTCGGGGCGTTCTACGTGGTGAAAACCGAATCGAAGGGAGTCGAGAAAGCATGAGTGACAGGAACCTTAGCACGACGTTCGGGAACTGGAAGGATCGACTCACGTACATCATCGCCGAAGCGCAACTTCTCGTCCTCGGCGTGGCGATCTCGGTCGGGATTCTGCTGCTGTTGGTCCGGCCGTCGGTGCCGGGCGTGCCGCCGATCGCCGTCGGGATCGCCGTCGCGTTGATGCTTCTCGGGCCGCCGCTGTTCGGTCTGTTCGCGGTCGGTGCGGAGAAGCTACGGAACCGGCACAGAGAAACGGTCTATCACATCAACGGCGTCACCGACACTCGAGAGAAGTATTACGTCGCGCCGGAACTGTGGGAGTCGAAAACCGTCGATGGACCGAGCCCGTACGTCGCCAATGACGGCGATGCGTACGAGGTGCGCGAGTTCGAGCACTTTGAGAACATGGACGAGCTGCGTGTGACCGGCTGCTACATGTCCCAGATGGCTGATTCGAAACTCGTCACATCGAAGGCGATGCTCGAGGACGTGCACGGCGACCTCGTGGATGCGTTCTTGCAACTGAACCGGCTCCGGGGCCGAATCTCGAAGATGGGACTCGAGATACAGGGCGACGTAATCAACCAGGAGGCAGAAGCCGACGAGCGCGGCTTGATGAATCCGAAAACGTCGGTCAAAGATCGGTTCGACGCGGCGAAATCCGATGTCGAGGACAAGGCTCGCGAAGATATCGAAGACATCGACGGTTACGAAGACGAGTACATCCTCGAGCACGGCGAGCACGCTCCGCGGCCCCGTCCGAACCGACTGTACGATACCGTCGACGGGATCGACTCGCCCGCTCGAACGGACGGTGGTAGCGATGAGTGACGAGCAAGACAACTACACGGTCGGGGGCTTTCGCGAGTACCAGGACAACAATCGCAAGCGCGACCCCGATGAGGTGTTGCCGCATTCCGGGTTCGTGAGAGATGAGCAAATCGATCGGCAGATGGCCATGCGGGCGATCCATCACGACCCGGACCGCTGGGACGGAAAGGCCGCCGCGGACTATCTCTCGGTCGGCAAGAACCGAGATATCCTGAAAGCAGAGGGAAGCGCCGCGGCTCGACAAGCGCTCGAGAACGGCGACACGCTGACGCTGAAACACTACATCGGCGATCCGAGCCAAGAGGCCGACCTCTCTGGTATCAAGGCGATCTCGCGACTCCGGCAGATAGTCGCCGGGCCCGCGCCGGTGATCGTGATCCTTGGCGAGATGGGGGCCGGTAAAACGAACCTCGCGTGTCTCGTCACGCAGCTGCGTGACCGGTGGGTCGACGGTAATCTCCGCGTCGCGAGCAACATCCGCACGCTGGATCGAAACGACGACTGGACTCGTAACGACGGCTCCGTCGAGGACGGCTGGATCCCGAACTATCCCCTCCTCGAGGAATGGGTCGAACAGGACGGCGATCCAGTGACGAACCCCCAGCAGCCGAAACTGTTCATCGGCGACGAGTTCTCGACGAACGCGAGCGGCACCGGCGCGGACGGCCAGAAGGTCCGGAAGCTGATGGGGCCGCTCGTGTTCAAGATTCGCAAGTACAATGGCGCTCTCGTCTATATCGGCCACGACGAGAGTTCAATTCATCCGCTCCTGTGGCGCGTCGGGACGATCCTCAAGAAGCCCGATCGCAACGACAAGGGGAAGGCACTCATCGCCGAACGGATCGCTGGCGGCAAACTGAAAGACGTCGACCCGCGGCCGCTGAAAGGCATCCCGCCGGCCGACTTCGAACCGCACACAAACGACGAAGCCGATTGGTCCTGGTCCGCTCCCTCGAGCGACGACGGCGGGCCCGAAATCGACGAAAGTGAGGTCAAGCGAGTCGCTGCGTGGACGATGGAAACCTGCCGACAACAGGGGAAGTCAGCCCGCGAAACCGCCGAATACGTCCCTTACAGTCACGCTACCGTCTCAAATTGGTGGCGAGACATCGATGAGGGCGGCGAAAAGGCCGACTGGGTTAACACAGTCGAACAGGTGATCGCATGAGAGCATCGGGGTGGAAACCTGTAAACCGGAATCGGCCCCCCTTTAGGAGAGGATCAGGCCCAACGCCCAGCGCTCAGTTACACGTATTCACTCACAATCGTCGCCCATCGCTCCCGATCGCCGCGAGACACCAGCGGAGGAGTATATATATCGGCGCGCGACGCGCGTGGTCTGCGTGAATCGATCCCAACGAGCCAACCACTTCGGCACGGTCTGCGAAAAGCGCATGGCCGAGAAACGCCGCTTCGATCTCGAGCGCTCGAGCTGGCATGACGCTCGGTTCGGGAACGGGACGCCGGTCGAAATCAAGAGTACGATGCACGAACACGCGGACGGCCAGCCGGGCAACTGGAAGGTCTATCGCGAATATCACGAGAAACTCCGGCGTCACAACGGCTGGTACTGTTTCGTCGTCTATCGGCCACACGGGCGATCGGGCTGTACGGTCCTCCGAGACAAGATGGTCCGCTCGGGCGATCTCCCACTGCTCCGGTGGCATGGCGGTGGTGATCACCGTGGGACCGAGCAAGCGAAGATCTCAATCGGTGCTATCTTCTGAAGAGCGAGTTCTACTCTGCCTTAATTTCGTATTTTTCGACCGATCAGTACAGCACATAGAAACCGGTTACAGGTCATTGTCTGACGCGCATCATTAGAAGATCGGTTGGTTTTATGTGGTAGTTTCTGGCAGAGAGTGACCATGCAAACGACTCAATCACTCAGTCTGAAGATTGTAGAAAAGATCGCCGAACGTGAAGGTGTGCAACCGGAAGAACTCAGCCCACCGATCCACTACGCGATCAACACGGACGCACTTGACTCACTCTATCAAGCAAGTGACTCTGAGAAGAGTCCTTCCAAAGTCGAATTCGTCTACAAGGGTTACACAGTGACTGTCGATAGCACAGGAAATGTGGACATCGAAAAATGCGAAGCGACCTTCGATCCCGATAAAATGGCAGTGTGACCGCCCTGATCCGGGGCTGGAATCTAACCTCTTACTAGTCGGTCTCAACGGTTGTCTCAGTAGTGACCTCGAAAGTCATTGCTCGAGTCGGAGCGTCTCGGCGATCTCCCGACGCTGCTCGAGCGTAAGGTCCTCGCGCTCGAGGACCCGGTGGGCAACCTGGACGAACTTCGATACGTCGTCGCAGGCGCTCACGACCGCCTTTGTCTTGTTGCAGTCGTAGAAGTCGGCCGCGCGTTCGGTCGCGTCCGTCGGTACGCGTAGTCGCCGTCGGTTCTGATTCGCATACTCGTACACACGACCCCCGAAATCCTAGTTTTTTCGACTCACTGGACGGCTCATTTCGGCCCAAAACCGGCGGAACCTGTCAGTCAGTCGGAGAAGAATGACGGTTCAAGCGACGGATCGACTCGAGGTATGCACACGAGGTGTCGCGATTCGTGTGCATATTCGGGAATCGGTTTCTGCCGACGTGCGACCCCAGGATCGAACACTAAAACGGTTGTTTCGGGAATTACTCATAATTAGTATCCAACATTTAGTACATCAAATTCGACAAGAGTTCGGTTACTATGCATATCAACAAGTTCTAATCTATGATATCGTCCTCCTTCAGCCACTCCTCGCTTAGGGAAGATTTCAATTATTATCGGAAATTCGAACTCGGTTACCTCTTTGCACTGAACTATGTTCTTCTCCGGATCATATTCGTGTTCCTTTTTTGGGATTGTTCGGAGTTCCACTTCAATCTCGGATGAGGTTTGTAGAGCTAGTTTAAACCGGTCAGTAAAGCGAGAGAGTTGTACAGTACCATGGATTACTAGTTCGTCATTCTGGATGATTGCAATCCCCTTCCGCTCAGACATCGTATCGGGTTGTCGCTCTCCGTCAACAAGATGAGTCGGTGTAAAATTCATATCGATTCCAAAAGGGCAGCCAATTCTATAGTTATAGACTAAGGAAAGGACGATACCAATAACAGCACTTCCTCCAAGAATTGGCTTCTTCCAGGGGAATGATGCAAACCCATTGACTCCAAACAAACCGAAGCAAGAGAAAGAGCGACAAATCCAAGATTAGTTTCACGATAGTGAGTGACAAATTATTGAGTATTTGTTTGAGTGATTGCCAGCGTGAAGGCTCGCTCATCCCCATGATTAGCTATTTTCTGCAAAAACTTCTCGTTCAAACAGCTGCAAATATATTCTCGGCCGTCTGGCCAGTCTGTATCGATTTGTAAACTCCCTTGCTGATAACGAACGACAATTTGGTGTCCATCTACAATAAATCCGACTTCTGCCTTCTCAATAGCGTATTCCCCAATCACTTCTTCACGAGACACACCGTCGACTTCTTGATAGGAGATCTCCTGACCCTGATCGAGCACACGGATCTCGATAATACTGTCTGCTTGTTTTAGGAAAGACCAGAGTGAGTCTTCGGGAACATGCAGGTTTCTATAGACTGCGAATCCTGCCGGAATAGCATCTGCAAAACTCTGAGCAAGACGGTCTACAGAATTAACATCCGTCTCTAAATCCAAGATCAGTAGCTGAGACCCATCTCGGTACTCAAAATCAACTTCGATATCTCTTCCAGGAGTATACTGTGATGGTTCATTGTATACAATTGTACCTCGGTGAACCTGTTGCGAGAAGGGGTAATTGTCACAAAGGGGTTTGATCTCTTCTGAAAAGACTGATTCCAGAGAGAGCCGTGCCGTCGACAACTCAGCGAGACGTCCCTCTAAGGAGGTCTCACCTGTGTTTGCTCGACGGAGGTTGGACACGGCCATCGTACTTTACGGTACTATTTGGAAGACCATATGTGATAGGTATTTAGGTCGTGTTCAAAACTCGCTGAGACCGGATTGGTATTCATCATACTCCTCCGAGCTGCCTTTTTTCCGATATTCATCAACAACTTCATCAATAGAAAATGTAACTTCTACACCCTGCCGTTGACACTCCTTATAGATATCTGTGAAAATTCGAGTGGCGGATAACGGTGTTCAGAATCCAAATTTTCCAGTGTTGGTATAAATCAATGAGCTGCTTGAGGAACGCTAATGATATCGTCATGCGTTCAACATCTGATGACCCGCTAATGGCATGATCTGCCTTAATATGCACCCGGCCATCGGAATCAATTCGAGCTCTCACAAATCTGTCTGCTAAACCAAATACGCCTTCGATCGCCACGAGCCCCTTTTGACTAAGCACTCCTATCAGAACAGGTGCAGATTTTGTAATGTCGATTGAGTCGTCAACCTTACTGTGTTGCCCAAACAAATCTGGTTCATTCCCCCGGATTTCAGCATCAGTCAACATATTTACTGAGATTTCACCTGGGACAGTCTCATCATTTTTCTCACGTGAAAATAGCCATAACAGGAACTCAGGGCTGAACTCAATCTCCCGAAGAGAAAGGTACTCATTGAGAGTTTGACTTACCAGATTTTGGGCTTTAGTTGCTTTCGACTTATCTGCCTTAATGAAAAGATAGTTTGGAAATGCCCAATATCCATCAAAGGTTGAGTAGTCTTGAATTGTTGGGCGGTTATCTGTTTCTCCCTCAAGTTCTGTTTCTCGATACTCCCATTTTTCCTCAAGGTATCTGAACGCGTTTATATCGCCAAGTAACTCATTAATGTGGCGACCAATATTGGGATCCCTTGCTACATAGTCAGCAAAGGGGATCGTGTGATAACCGCGTCCCGGACGTTCAATTGATCCTTTAGTATAGGTGGCAAGTTGCTCTTCAATAATATAATCAAAGTCAAATCTGCATCGAGCACATTAGTTAGATGAATCCCATTAAACACTAGTTGCCCTTCATAAGAGAATTGATCCCCATTATCACTGCTCATGCATCTTGGCAAGGAGACTACTATCAGATAAGTACTAGGTAAATATCCATTCATAAATTAGGGTTCTATTTGAGGTGTTCATACCTCGGCTTCGTGTGCTTCAACTGGAGATCAGCGCACAGAAGCGGGGGCGGGGCGCTATAATTTTTTTGGCTCAGTCCCCTTGGGGACACCCGCCAAGGGGGCTTTCGCGCGAAGCGCGAAACGACCCTGCAGGCGCTGCGGTGCGATCGCGGTGCTGACCCCGCTCTCGAGGCACGAACTACAACCAGATTTGCATAAGAAACGGTGGTAGTCAACCTAATTTGCAGAAAACAGCGGTACCGAGAGTGTTGCCACTACACGGGCCGGTTCAGCGATCCGCGACTGCGCCGACGAACCCAGTTTCAGTCCCACCGCCGGGCGTCTTCCAGGTCAGTTCGACGCCACGCAGTGCGGTCGGATCGTTCCCCGACCGTGACCACTTCTCGAGGGTCTCACTGGCGATCGTCCTGACGTTCTCGAAGCTATCGGCCTTCAGTCGGGAGAGAATCGTATCGATCCGCATCCGTCGCGGCTCGCCCTGATCATCGAACTCGAGGTCGGCGCCGTTCTTCGCGAGCCACTCCTGGAAGGGAGAGGACTCGGCGACGTGGTCGGCCAAGCCCATGATATGCTGCATCCGATCGGCGTAACTCTCGATCGCATACTCGGCGGACTCGACGAGCGCGCGGAGTTCCTCGCGATACTTCCGGGCTCGAAACGACACGTCGCCCTGGTCGAGCTCGAGAATCTCACCGAGGTCGTTGATCGCGCGATAGATTGTTGCGGGGTGTTTCCCCAGCTGGTCGGCGAGATCGTCGACGGTCGCACCGCCGTCCGTCGCGACCGTCTCCGAAACGTCGCGAGCGGTCTCGCCCATATCACGGAGCGTCGTCATCAACAGGTGGTCCGACTTCGCCTCGAGGCGCGGTGTTGGATCCTCGTACAGTTCGACCGGATCGTCTCGAGCGACGGCGTCGAAGTGATCGTCGGCGACGTAGACACCACTGCCGTCGGGACCGAGCGGGATGTCTTCCCAATGCAGTGCATTCAGCAGCGTCTCCTCGATTTGCTCGGTCACCTCGTGGCGATCGGCCCATGCCCATGCCTCCCCGTCGTTCATCGACTTGTTCACCAGGACTTCCACCTTCGGGTGGTAGGACGGGTGATCTTTCGAGACCGCGTCCGGATCTGCCAGCTGGTAGATCTCGAACTTTCTCCCGTAGGTGTGCCCCGGTAGGAGTTCGCCGGCCGATGTTGGGTTCAAAACAGCCGGTTCTGGTGATTGACGACTTCCTCGTTGTCGATATGGAGTTCCGCTTTCACTCCCTCAAGGTCGGAGAGGTAGTGCGCGACTTTCTGTAAGACACCGGCCGATGAGAGCTTTTCAGCCCATTCACGGCGAATCCGGACGTATCGCTCGTACGCCCACATCCGGCTCGCCGAATGGGGCTCTGTTCGGAAGTACTCCGAGTGAATGCGCTCGCCGGCGTGCTCGAAGATCGCCGCGAAGAACTCCGGCAGCAACTCGAGACCGCGGTCGGGTTCGATGTTGCTGGTATGGAACTCGACGTCGACCCCATCGACTTTCCCGACTTGGTTCTCCCACGGGAGCTGCAACCGTTCACCGCTCTCCCAGTGGCGCATGTTCGGGAACCGCGGGCCGATATTGTACGATGCCTTTCTCTCGCCCCGCCCACGGCCCACGATATCCCACTCGTATAGTCGCTCGGCATTGATCCCGTCAGACAGCCGCGGAGCGAATCCTGACTTGCTATAGCTCACTTCGAGGTGCCAAGGCTCGCCGTCGATTTCGGTGTTGATCTCGAGGTATCCCTCGAAGGGCGGACCGAGCATCACCGACGAGAGCGCGTCGTACGGTCCACGGCCCCAGTCAGGCCATTTCCACCGGCCTTCGATCTCGTGGGGTGTCGTCTCGACTTGGGACACCGCTACTCACCTCGTTCGCTCTCGAGCAAGCCGGTGAGGATGGCGATCGGATTCCTCCACGTGATGGCCCAGCACGAGCGACAGACGTGCTTGAACGACGTGCAGTCCGCCGCATCGAGATCCGAGAGATCAACCCGAGGGTCGATCTCCATCGCCTCGAGGCTGGTCCGTGTGACTCGAGTTCGCCCACAGCCTACGCAAACTGCGTCGACGGGAACGCCGACTGGACCGGACGTCGAACTGGCCGGGTCGGCCTCGAGGTCGCGATCGTCACGATCGGCGTTGGCACTCATCGCGATTCACCCTGATTTTCAAGGGTACGCCAAACCTGCTCGTCAGTAGCTTGTGCCGCGGGATGGGCGATGGGCGTCCGGCTTTCGATGTCGTACAGTTCGCTCGCCCGGACGAACGGGCGATCACACATCGGGCTCACCGCCGTGACGGCCGGGCGACGTTTCTGGGTCTGGAATCGATACGCCGACGCCAGCAGCGGAGCCGCGGCTCAGTCGAGCGTACGTATCGCAATCACCACAGCGATGGGCTCGATCGTCATCATCACCAAAAACACGGCGGAACTGATCCGTGACGTAGGCTCCGCAGTGCTTGCACGTTGAGCGATCAGCCGACGGCCACGGAGCGATCGTCACGCAGACCACCTCAAGCGCTGCGCGACAACGGAAATCGCATGCGGGCGAGAGGGGGCGTTCAACTGTTGAACGGAGTCCGCATTCTCAGGATGGCTACCGAATCGGTAATCCGTTGAATATGAACGGTACCGCTCGTAATACGGACTTCTGGGTAGAAGTCCGAAAACGATAGCTTTCGTACGGGCACGATGGGATTTGAACCCACGACCGTCGGATTAGAAGTCCGACGCTCTTTCCGGACTGAGCTACGTGCCCTCGAGTCTGAATCCACGATGGAACGGCATAAGCAGTTGGGATTCCGATCACAGTCAACCGCTGTCTTCGGTACCGGATGGTCGAACGAGAATCAGTACCCGCTGCTATCCATCGAGTTATCCGAAAAGGGAGAAGCATCCCTAAAGCAACATGACTGTCGCCCGCCGTCACTGACCGACGTTAGAACTTGACCTCCGAATCGTCGCCGCTCTCGTTTTCGGTGTCCTCAGTGTCCGACTCGGTGTCGCTCGTTTCGGTATCGGACTCGGTACCGGACTCATTGCCGCCGGACTCGGTACCGGATTCATTGCCGTCAGTCTCGGTACCGGTCTCATTGCCGCCAGTCTCGGTACCGGTCTCATTGCCGTCGGACTCGTTGCCCAGTCCGCCGTCCTCGGACTCGTTGTCCGCGTTTTCACCAGAGCCGAGGCCATCGGAATCGCCACTCGTTCCATCGGGTCCGTTGCTCGTTCCGTCGTCGCTCGGGGTCTCGCCACCGGATTCGCCGTCGTCCATACAACCCGCAACTGCAGCAACCAGTCCAGCGCCGGCTCCGGCCGTGAATCGACGCCTGTTGATGATTGTGTCTGTCATGGTACGGCACTTGTCCCTGCAACTGAGATCCATATAATGCCCAATCTCCGTTTTATCGATTAGTCAGAGTTCAATTGAATTATCGATACTTCGGATGGTTGAGTGAGCTGCCACCGTCGAGCGCGTCGTTTCGATACGAGAAAACAGAACAATACTGGACCCATAAGCCGCCCCGATTCGAGCGGGGCCGGATCGTGCCGACCGCCTCTCGAGGGGCACAGCGAGCCGGGATGCAACGCGGCAAATACGGTCCTAAAACCGTTGCAAGGAAACAACGGGGAGGGGTCGAACGTCGAAGGGAGCCAACAGTGCAGTGCATACCGTGTGGCGAACACAGCGTTTATGCCCGTCTCGACGGTACGTGTGCTCGATGCACGTCATCGGAACGGTGGGACTCCCTGGGAGTGGTAAGGGCGAGGCCGCCACCGTCGCACGCGAGGACGGAATCCCGGTGGTGACGATGGGCGACGTCGTCCGCCAGGAGACAGCTGACCGCGGGCTCGATCCCGCAAAGGATCACGGCACGGTCGCGCAGGCGCTGCGCGAGGAAAACGGCCCGACGGCGATCGCAGAACGGTCGCTGCCGATGATCGAGGATCGCCTTGAGCAACACGAGACAGTGTTGGTCGACGGCATCCGCTCGGGCACCGAGGTCGATATCTTCGAGGACGAGTTCGGCGACGCGTTCACGCTGGTCAGTATCGAGGCCCCCTTCGAGGTCCGTGCTGAGCGGATCGACGAGCGCGGTCGGGACGCGAGCGAGGCCGACGGCGGCGAGGGACTCGCGGCGCGCGACGAGCGCGAACGCGGCTTCGGGATGGACAACGCCATGGACCGCGCGGACGTCGTCGTCGAGAACACGAATTCGCTCGAGGCGTTCCACGAGGAGATCCGGTCGATCATCCGAACAGGAACCGACGGACGGAAACGCGCGGAAGCGGAATCCGAACCATGAGCGAGATCTACCGCGTCGACGTCGAGATCACGGCACCGGTCTACGATACTGAGGTCACGAGCCGCGTGCTCGACGCCGTGGCCAACATCTTCCCCAACGCCGACATCGAAGAAGAGTTCGGCGAGATCAGGGCCGAAGCCCACGCGCTCGATCACTTCTCGGAGTTGCTCCACCGCCAGGAAATCCTCGACACCGCCCGCGGCGAGTTCTTCGCCAATCGCGAGGGCGACACCTTCTCGTTCGCACTCAAAAAACAGGCCGCCTTCGAGGACTACGTCAATTTCTCGGTGGGCAAACCGGACGAACTCGGCGAGATCAGCGTCCGCGTCCGGGTCGAAGAACCGACCCTCGAGGAGTACGTCGATCACATCGCGCCGCCGACTGAGGACGGCCGACCGGTCGACGCCTGAGCAGTTTCGACACCGAACCGGCTCTCTTCCCCGTTTAGCCGGTCATCGAGCAGTCGCCGCTCTCACGTCAGCTGAATCCGACTCGCCGTCGCTATTCTCGATACTCGCTCACGCAGAACCCGTTGCCCTCGGGATCTTCCATCACCGTCCAGGTCGCCGTATGCGTCTCGTACGTTTCGGTCTTCGTCTCGCGGACGGACGCGCCGAGATCGCGGAGTCGATCGACGGTCGCCTCGCGATCCGCCGTCGATAGGTCGAGGTGGATCGGCAGGTCCCGATCCGTTCCCGACGGTTGGTTCTTGAACAGGAGGTCCGGGCCCTCGCCGGGTCGATCGACGATTTCCGGCTCAAGCGACGCCGGGAGCGCTCGCCGCTCGCCGTCGAGCGCCCCTTCCCAAAACGATGCCACTCGGTCGGGGTTCGTACAAGCGAAAGTAATAAATTCCAACTCAGCCATGCATAGTGAGCATACTTCGGTGCGAATAAATCGCTAGTGGTGGCGGAAAACGTTACCAATCCAACTGGAATCGAGTCCGATCGAATTGAGGCTGTAGCGATTCCCCCGTCTGTCACCCTCGGCGGGAACAGCCCGCCGACCACTGATAGGGATCAATAACGTATGGTAGTCAAATGCACGACACGATACCCGTCGCCGAAATCATGATCGAAGACGTCGTCACCGTCACACCTGATGCCACTGCGACCGAGGCAGCGAGATTGCTGCGCGACGAGAGCGTCAGTTCAGTGATCGTCGTTCGGAACGGCGAGCCGGTCGGCATCGTCACCGAGGGCGACTTTGTCACCCACCTCTGTGAACGATCTGATCTCGGTACCGTCGCGGTCAGCGATATTATGTCGTCGCCGCTGACGACAATCGAATCGACCGCGTCGATCGTCGACGCCGTCGAACTGTGTCGCTCCACGGACGTCGAACACCTGCCAGTCGTCTCGAGTGATGAGCGTACGGCCAAGGCCGCTGACGGCGCAACCGAGACTGCTGACGGCACGACCGAGGCGGAACGGGGTAAAGACACGGCTGAAATGGCGGGAGACGACGCAGCCGAACTCATCGGTATCGTTACGACGATCGAACTCTCCTACTACGTGCCACAACTCGTCCGCCGTACCACAGAGACGCGCGAGAAACCGCCGCGACGACAGGTGCGAACCGATACCCAGTACGAACGCGACGACTGGGAGTTCAACTATCGCGGCGAGGACGAGACAACCGTCTCGGTCGGCGATGTCGCGCGGTTCTCGAAGACGATCTCCGAAGACGACGTTGAGGCCTTCGCGGAGGTCACGGGCGACACCAACCGCGTCCACCTCGACGCGGCCTACGCCACCGGGACCCGTTTCGGCGAGCGAATCGTCCACGGCGTCCTCGCGAACGGGCTGATTAGCGCGGCTCTCGCTCGATTACCGGGGCTGACGATCTATCTATCACAGGAGAGTAGCTTCCGCGCACCGCTCTCGATCGACGACCACGCGACCGCCGTCTGCGAGATTGTCGAGGACCTCGGCCGCGCGAAGTACCGAATCGAGACGACCGTGACCGGCAGTGACGGGACCGTCGTGCTCGAGGGCGACGCAGTAGTGCTCGTCGACGACCTCCCGCCGATGGCAGCCCGCGAAGGCGACGCGACGCCGGCCCAGTAGGGCTAGTCCGAACAGTCTCCGACCCCGTCAAGGGCGGCTTCGGCCTCGCTCCGGTGGTCGGTCGCGGCCGGGTCCCGCTCCGCCGCGGCGGTCGCTGCGTCGGCGAACGCTGCCGCCGCATCCGTCAGATGACGCGTCTGACACTCGGCCGTCTTGAAGTACCCGACGAGTCCCTCGGGCGCGTCCGCCGTTCCGTCCTCGAGCCGACGGTGCGCGTCCGAAAACGTCGATTCGGCGGTCGCGAACTCGTCCCGTGCGGCCTCGTACTCCGTCTCGTCTAAGTGGTCCCGGCCGCGGTCGAGCGCGTCGTATCCCTCGTCGCCCAACGTCGTGTCGTACGCCGCGGCCAGCGTCTCGAGGGCTGTCACGACCTTGCCAAGGACGGTCGCACCCTCCTCGAGATCGGTACGCGGCACGTCGGCCAGGTCGTCGAGCCTGTCGGCATCGATATCCTGAATCGTCTCGTCCGCTTCGACCCACCGCTCGTGGGCATCGGCGATCTCGGCGTGTCGGTCGCCGACCGTCGTGCTCGCGTCCTCGATCCCGCTCTCCGTTTCGAGCGCCGCGGAGACGGTGTCGATATCCTCGCTGAGACCATCGTCGGTGACGGTTGCAGTGACCGCGATCAGTCCCTCGAGAGCGTCGGCGTACGACCGCAGCGTGTCGATATCGGCCGCCCGATCGTCGCCCAGTTCGGCCTCGGCCGTCTCGAGGTGGTCTCGAGCGTCGGCGAGTCGATCCCGCGGCTCCGACGGGTCGAAGTCGACCGTGCCGGGATCCTCAAGATCGTCGAGTTCGTCCAGTACCAGCGCGGCTTTGTTCAGAGCACCGGCGGTGCGATCGAGCGCGCGGACGCCGGCCCGACTACCGGCATTGTCGTCGTCATCAGTCGTGTCGGCGGACCCGCTCAGATCGTCGAGACAACCCGCGATTCCAGTGAGAAATCCGACACTAGCACCGGCTATGCCGGCTCGAGTGAGATACTGTCGGCGATTCATCCTACTCGAGGATACGTCTAGAAGTGCATTAACGTAGTGGCATGGCGAATGTAACTCGAGTTGGTAGGTTCGTGGTGGGACGAGCGATAAAAACGAGTCCAGCGGCCGCCGAGGTGGCGATCAGTAGTCAGTGGTCGATGGTCGGTGGATAGGACAATCCACGGCGTTATCCGAACGGCCCCATGCCGCCCATCCCGCCGCCACCGCCACCGCCGCCCTGTTGCATCTGCTGCATCATGCGCTGCATCTCCTGTTCGGAGCCCATGCCCTGGAACTGCTTCATCGTGCGCTCCATCATCTTGTACTGCTGGAGCAGTTCCCGAACCTGTTCCTCGTCGGTTCCCGAACCGCGGGCGATGCGCTCGATCTGGCTCGCGCCAATCGCTTTGGGGTACTCCTTTTCCTTTTCGGTCATCGAGTCCATGATGACGGTAAAGGCCCGCATCCGCTCCTGGGTGACGTCCATCGCGTCCTCGGGGAGCTGATCCTTGATCCCGCCGCCGAGACCGGGGATCATGTCCATCACCTGATCGAGCGGCCCCATGTTGTTCATTGCCTCCATCTGTTTTTGCATATCGTTCAGGGTGAACTGGCCCTGGAGCATGTCCTCGGGGTCCCAGTCCTCCTCCTCGATATCAGTCTCCTCCATCGCGCGCTCGACGCGCTCGGCGAGCTGGCTGAGGTCCCCCATGCCGAGCAGTCGCGAGATGAAGCCGTCGGGCTCGAAGCGCTCGATGTCCTGGACCTCCTCACCGGTCCCGAGGAAGGCGATCGAGGAGTCGGTCTGGTCGACCGCAGTCAGCGCACCGCCACCCTTCGCCGTCCCGTCTAGCTTCGTGATGACGACGCCATCGATCCCGATCGACTCATCGAACTGCTGGGCCTGGTCCTTCGCGCCCTGCCCGATCGCAGCGTCGAGGACGAGCAACGACGTATCGGGATCTGCGACGTCCTCAATCTGCTCGATCTCGTCGATCAGGTCCTCCTCTAAGGCGTGGCGACCCGCCGTGTCCACGATGTGAACGTCGGCGTCACTGGTCTCCTCGAGGCCCTTGCGGGCGATTTCGACGGGGTCCTCGCTGTCGGGGTTCCCATAGAAGTCGACCTCCGCACGCTCAGACATTTCCTGGGCTTGGTCGTACGCACCAGGTCGGAAGGTGTCTGTCTGAATGATGGCCGGTCGGAGCCCCTTCGTCGAGAACCACCACGCCATCTTCGCGGCGGACGTGGTCTTCCCGGACCCCTGCAGCCCCGCGAGCAGGATCGTCTGTTCCTCGAGGGGGAGTTCGGTCGAGTCGCCGATGAGATCGACCAGTTCCTCGTAGACGATGCGGAGGACGAAGTCCCGCGCGGGGGTGCCGGCAGGCGGTTCTTCCTCTAAGGCGCGCTCCTCGATATTGTCCGACAGCTCCATCACGAGCGAGACGTCGACATCGGCGGAGAGCAGCGATCGCTGGATCTCCTTGACGATCTCCTCGATGTCTTCTTCGCTGAGTCGCGACTTCCCGCGGAGCTTGTCCAAGGTCCCCCGCAGAGAAGTCCCGAGATCGTCGAGTACCATTTGCTGGGACTACGGGACGACGGCGTTAAAGGTTTTATCTAGTTGCCGGTCGCGGCGAAACGGTTCTCCAGCACGGACGCCACGCAGCGAGCGAGCGACGCGGTGCAGAAAGGCCGACTAGACGGCAGTGACGGAGAGGCCGACCGGCCCGGACTCGAGTCGCATTGAGGGAACGGATCGGGAGCAATGCCAACCGTCGATCCGAGGTCACAGGACCCGTCCTAGCCGAGAATCCGTTTCCGTTCCTCGGGCGAGAGTTCGACGGAGCCGATCGCGATGGGCGTGCAGTGTTCGCACTCGAAGGCCCCGTCGCCGCTGTCGTAGGTGCGGATCGGTTTCCCGAACAGGAAGAAGGCGTCGCGCTGCTTGCGTGTAATGACGGCGTCCGTGCTCTCGCCGCAGTTGGGACACCACTCTTTCCCTGACGCCGGTTCCTGATAGGTCACCTTGTGACGGCCGAAGAATGCTCCCTTGTAAGCTTCAGCCTCGGTCTGTTCGACGAGTGCTTCCGGCGGAAGGGGATCTGACTCGAGGTCGTTGTCGTAGCCGCTCTCAGCCCCTGTGGTTGCCGTGACGTACGGGCCGACGCTGACGCGGTTGTCCCGACCGACGAAGTAGACCGTCACATCGATCGCCTGGCCCTCGATGCGGATCTCGTTGCCCCACCCCGCGACGTAGAGGGTGAGATCGTGGCGCGCGTCGGTCACGGTCAGTTCGTTCTTCGCGCCCCTGACGGAGATGCCGTCGCGGGGATCGCGGACATCTCGCGTCTGTTGCCAACCCGAGACCGAGACCTCGTAGTCCTCCGGCGACCGAGTGGGCGCTGCCGCGTCGTCGTAGAAGACCTGCTCGGCACCGATAGTCGAGAGCGTCTCGGCTGCCCCGTGTTCGACGAAGACGTCTTCGGCCCCAGTGACGTGAACGTCTCCGTCGGCGCCGTCGACGTAGCCGTCGTCGAGATTGCCGGTTAACACCGTCCGAGCGTCGGCCGAATCGGCGGGTTCGGCACCGGTCGGAACGTCCGTGAAGACGTACTCCGGATCGTGAATCGTGAGCCGCCCGGAAACGCCCTCGGCGCTCACGTAGACGTCTTCGGCACCGCGGAGTTCGACGGGTGCGGTCTCGCCCCCACCGATGCGAACGTCGCCCGAGACCTCCCGTCGCACCGCGTTCTCGTTCCCGGTCATATTACGCTCGAGGTACTCAGGCCGTTCACTTCAACGGTTCGAATAGTGGATGAAGAGACTGTCTATAAAACCTAAAACACTTTGTGATGGAACGTTCACAGGAGGGTATGAATCGACGGCGGTTCCTTCGCATCGGTGGAGGAGGACTCGCGATCGCGACCGGGGGGTTGGCCGGCTGCCTCGGGAGCAACGGGAGCGACGGGAGCGACGAGCCACCGCCGCGAAAGGCCGAGGTGTTCGAGGACGTCTCGATCGCGGACGGAACGATGGAGATCGCCCTCGACTCGGAACCGAAAGTCGAATCGACTATCGACAACGTCGACGAGTCCGCGATCGTCGGCTCGCTGCTCCCGATCGGCACTGCGCGTGCCGGCTCGCGGTCCTCAGGGTCGGGGTCCGGGAGAGGCGGTGCGACCGGTCGCGGCAGCGGCGGCTACTCGTCGGCTCCCACGGGTCGACACGGCTGGGCCATCTACGGCGGGCATTCGCACAGGAACTGGCGCGACGATCACGAGGACGAGACCCAGATGTACACCGCGGCTATCGCCGCCCTCGGCGTCGCCTACATGGGTTCGAACAGCCAGTACCAGACGAACTCGCCGGGGCCGGAGCCGGTCGACTGGGACCGGGAGTGGAGCGATCTCGACCCGGGGACGACGCTCGAGGTCGACCTCGCGACCCTCACGTCGGACTCGGATCCCGACGCCGAATCGGGAGCCACTGCCGGGAACGAGACCGCGACCGAATCCCCCACCGAGAACGAGACCGCAGCCGAATCTTCCACCGAAAACGAGACCGACACCGACACCGGCGACGGCGTCGCCTCTACCGCGACCGCCGACGAGGGCTGGTACCGCGTCGGCACCCACCTCGAATCGCCCGGCGGCGAGACGAACTTCAACTGGCAAGCGGCCGACTTCAAACTCGATCGATCGTCGACCGGCAGACTCACCGTCGACGAGGAGTGGCACGTCCGACCGCGACTGTAGCCGCCGATTGGTCCGATGACGGTCCCCACTGCTCGAGTCAGTTCGGATCGAGCAGTCGAGACCGTCGCCGGACGAGTCGATACCGACGAATTCAGTTCACATGTCCGACGAGACACCAACCGATAGCGCCGACGGGGGCCGACCCGACGCAACTGAGAGGGCGGAGACCGGCGGGTCCGGTTCGGTCCTCACCGATCGACGGGTCGCGCTGGCGGCGACGTTCGTCGTCGCGTTCTGTTCGATCGCGTACGAACTCGTCTACTCGGAGCTGCTCACGGTGTTCTTTGGCGGAACCGTCCTCCGATACTCGATCACGATCGGGCTCTACATGTTCTCGCTCGGGATCGGCTCGGTGCTCTCCGCACAGCTCGGCGAGACGGAGTCGAACTTCCTCCGGACCGAGATCTACCTCGCGATCGCGGGCCCCGCGGGAGCGATGGCCATCGTCGCGGTCAACTCCCTTCCGGAACTCACCTTCGCCGGGAAAGAACCGCTGGTCCTCGTGCTCTCGCACGTCCCGATCCTCGTCGTCGGCGTGCTATCCGGATTCGAAGTCCCGCTCCTGACCGACCTCGTCGAGGACCGCGAGGACACGATCTTCGCGTCGCTGGGGCGGCTGTATCCGCGACGGATCGTCCGCGTCGTCCTCGGCGTCTTCTTCGCCGTCGGCGAGCCGGACGAGCGGTCCTTCTCCGAGGTGCTCGGCGTCGACTACCTCGGGAGTCTGGCGGGGACGGTCGTCTACGCGCTCGTGTTGTACCCCCGGTTCGGGCTTGTCGTGTCCGTGTTCGCACTGGGGCTGTTGAACGCCATCGCCGCGCTGGCCTTCGCCGCGTGGACGTTCTCGGGCTCCGCTCGAGTGCTCTCACGACCGACCGCGGGGCGGTGGCGAACCGTCCTCGTCGTCGGCCTCCTCCTGACCGGCACCTATGCCGGCCTCGTCGGCCATCCCGCCGCCGTCGACCGCGCGGTGACGACGACATACCTCGAGCGCAACATCGAGGGCGAGTACCGCGAGGGTGCGGCCGACGTCAGGGCACTCAGCTACGAGACGACGCGCTACCAGACGGTGCTCACCTACGAGCGCGATCTCGAGGGCCACGCCCAGACGGAGCAGTGTCTCCACCTCGATCAGGCGATACAGTTCTGTGATACCTGGGTGGACTCCTATCACAGCGGGCTCGTCGACGTCCCGATGACGACGTTCGAGGATCCGTCCTCACTGAACGTCTTGCTCGTCGGCGGCGGCGATTACATCGCCGTCGACCACCTCCGCCAGTATAATGCCTCGGTCGATCAGGTCGACATCGATGGCGAGTTCCTCGAGATGGCGCGGGAACGCGAGTTCTTCCGGCAGTACAACGACGACGCCTACGAGTACGACCGGTTGAACACGACGACCGAGGACGCCGTCACCTACCTGCGAGAGACCGACGAGACGTACGACCTCGTCCTGCTCGATGTCCCCGGTGCGCGAAGCGACGAGACGCTGTCGCTGTACTCGACGGAGTTCTACACTCAGGTCCGCGAGCACCTGACCGACGACGGCCTCGTCGTCTCCTGGGTCTACACGAGGAGCGGCCATCCGGCGCACAACAAGGCCTACACCACCACCGTCCGAGATGCCGGATTCGACCGGTACCTTCCCTACTACGTGTACGACGACCTCGACGGCGACGGGGGGCTCGAGCCCGGCGAGCGCTTCTACGTGCTCTCGGACGGCCCGACACCGAAACCCGACCTCGAGCGTGCGAAGAGCGACTACGTCCGCGACCACGCTGAGACGTTCGACGAGTGGCGCTGGCGGTCGCTCCCCGTCTACGAGGACGTCGAGCCGAACAGCATTCTGCGCCCGAACTACGACATCATCGTCGACTGACCATGTCTCGAGAGACCCTCCAATTCGTTCACACCGACCGCCCGCCAGCGACCGACGGCGTCCGCGTGTTCAACTCGCTCACGCGGCCGTTCCTGGGGACCAAGTTCACGTTTCGGATCATCGGTAGCTCACACTACATCAGCGCGCCCGAGTACGGGTTTCACGAGCTCGCGACGTGTGATCCCGCCCCGTCAGCGAGTCGCAACGGAACCGCGATTCCGCTCGAGTCGGATCGACCGTCCCGCCGGCTCACGTTCGAGGCCGACGCCCTTCAGTGCGTAACGCGGGTCGAACACCGGCCGCTCTCGGCGTTTCCCCGCGATCGATACCTGTCTCGACCGGGATCGTTCGACCTCGCGTACGCGTTCGACGGCGATCCCGATGCCGTCACGACGATCGAAATCGACGCGGACGGCTACGAGACGTATCACACCTATCCCGAGTTCGATCTCGCCCTGTACACGCGGACCGTCTTTGCGACCGATCACGACTCGTCGGCGCTCGAGGCGTCGGCGCTCGAGGCGTCGGCCGCTCGTGCGGCGGATACGCCCGCGCCATCGGACACGGTTTGACAACAGGCTATATTGTGAACTTATATGATGCGCGTTTACATAACGGTCCCCAATGGAAGATAAATCAGGGGACGAGGCCGGGAGGGGGGACGGGGCCACCGCCAACGAGGGTGACGGCTCCGATATCGACGACAGGACGGTCGCGGAGTCGGACGGCCGTCTCCAGACGGGAGCCGGTTCGTCGGTCGACCCCTCGGTGTTGCATCTCTCGCCTGCCGAGCGAGAGGCGCGAGGGATCACCGACGACGAAGTCCGCGAAACGTTTCGCGCGGTGCTCGTCCGCGGGACCAAGGCCCAGAAGGACCTCAGTGGCGTCACACTGCCCGAGCTATCGCTGGATCGGACCGCCCTCGAGAGCGTCGATCGTCACCCGGTTGATCTCAGCGGGGCGACCATCGAGGGGCTCTCGCTGACGTACGCGCTGGTGACGCTGCCGTTCGTGCTCGACGGTGCTACCATCGGGTCGCTCCGGTTGACGGAAGCCCACGTCGACGCATCGATTTCGTGTTCGGATGCGACCATTACCGGGGAAACAAACCTCTTCGAGGCGACGTTCGACGACGACGTCACGTTCGACGGAGCGACGTTCGAGGGGCCGGTCAACTGCGACGAGGCGACCTTCCGCGACGACGTTCGCTTCGATGGTACCACGTTCGACGACGAGGTGTCGTTTCGGGCAGCGGAGTGTCACGGCGACTCGAACCACCTCGAGGACAACACGACGTTTTCGGGGGCGATCTTTCGCGCCGACGTGACCTTCCGCGAGACGGAGTTCGGGTTTTCGACGTTCGACGGAATCACCTGCAACGAGGCGGCAGTCTTCCAGGAGGCGACGTTCACCGGCGATGCAGAATTTCACGGTGCCGAATTCGGCGCGGACGCGGACTTCGACGAGGTCCGGTTCGAGGGGGATACCGCGTTCACCGACGCCGCGTTCCGAGGGCCGGCGACCTTTCGGGGCGGCTCGTTCGAGGGCGGGGCTCGGTCGCTGGTCGACGATGCCAGTTTCGCCGGGACGACCTTCCACGACGACGTGACGTTTCGACACGCAACGTTTCGCTACGTCACGTTCGCCGCCGCCGAGTTCCGCGAGGACGCGGTCTTCGAATCGGCGACGTTCACCGGCGATGCGGACTTCCCCGACGCCTCGTTCGACCGCGGGGTCGACTTCGACGAGGGACGGTTCCGTGAAGACGCCGACTTCTCCGGCGTCCAATTCGACGGACCGTGTTCCTTCCGCGGCTGTGAGTTCGTCGGCGGTGCGAACCACCTCAAAGACGACGTCTCCTTCGAAGGGGCCCGGTTCGTCGACGATGTCGACTTTCACGACGCCGAAATTTCGTCGGCGAACTTCCTAGAGACGGCGTTCGGCGGCACGGTCGATTTCAGACGGTGTCTCGTCTCCGAACGGATCGACTTCGAAGCACAGGGGATTGACGACGACGCGTTCGTCGATTTCACCCGCGGAAAGATTCGTAGCGGCCGGATCGTCCAGCCCGCCAAGGGGTGGGTACGGTACGACCTGACGCTCGCGAGCATCGGCGATGTCGACCTCGTGGCCGAGCGGACGCGCGATCACCGCCAGCTCCTCGATTACTTTCGGTTCTGCCGGACGGAGTTCGACGAGTTCGACGGCCACACCTTCGATTTCAGCGGCCACCGCGAGTACCTCGACCGGAACGGCTGGACCGTCCACGCCTTCGACGAGCCGTCGACGGACGACTTCGACCCCGATTACGCGCTCGAGATGACGCCGGAGGTCGTCGAAACGACGTATCTGAAGGCCAAACAGAGCGCGAGCGCGATCGGCGACATGAAGACCGCCGGCGAGTTCCGCGTCAAGCGCCAGCGGTACAGCCGACACAAGAGCCTCGAGGCCGTCCGCGATCCGGATTCCGGACTACTGACGCGGACGAAGAACCTCGGTCGCGCCGCGGAGAACTTCTTCCTCGGGATCACCTGCGGCCACGGCATGCGACCGATGCGGATCGGCATCGCGTTCGCCATCGCACCGCTGTTCTTCGCGATCCCGTACGCGTTCGGCGGGCCGCTGTTCGAAACGGAAGCGACGGGGTTCTACAATAACCTCTACTTCAGCTACATCAGTTACACGACGATCGGCTACGGCAACATCGGCCCCGTGGGACCGCTCGCCCGCTTTCTCGCCGGCTCCGAGGCATACCTCAGTACGATCCTCGCCGCCCTGCTCGTCTACGCGCTGGTCAAACGCTCCGAGCTGTGAGCCGGTCGGCGGCGGCGTCGATGCGTATTTCACTCGAGCGCGCCAATCCCCGTCCATGAGTTCCGACGCAGACGTCGATCCCTCGGAGTACGAGGGACTCGAGGACGCGGACGTGACCATGCGAGTCAACGACCACGGCCTCCACATCGCCGACGACGAGGAAACCGGCGTCTCGAGTCAGGGACAGACGCCAGAAGAGGCCCTCGCAAACCTCGCGGAGACAGTCAAGACCTACACGGAAGCCACGTCGGACGATCCGGGCGACGACTGGCTCTGAGGCGCGGACGCCAGTCAGTGTGTGAGAACGACGAGAGCAGTACAGACAGTCATGAACGCGACGTGCGGGACGAACGCTGCAGCGCCCGTTTCTTCGAGTCGGTCATCGTGTCGGCGACCTGCCAGACGATCAGACCGCTCCAGCCGACGGCGAGCCACAGCCAACCGCCGACGAAGAACGCCTCCCAGGCCGACACGAGCGCCGGACTCGCGCCGCCAGGGAGGGAAAGCGGGAGTCCCAGCCCGTTCGCGAACGCGTTCAGGGTGTGGCCGCCGTCTTCTAACAGGCCGCCGATAACGTGCGCGCCGAGCGAGTACATAACGCCGAGCGGCGCGTACGCGAGCCCGAACTTGGTGTACGACTCGGTCCAGTCGAGACCGCTCAAGTCGCTCGCGAGCCGGTTGACAGCCGTGAATCCGAGGATCGTTGCCGTGATACTCGCGAGATACGCCGTCGTGGGCGTCAGCAGCCCCGGCAGCCCCGCCACGACCGCGAACCCTTCGACGGCGTCGCCGAGGACGTGATCGATCGGGAAGACCGCCCAGACGACGAGCGCGACGATCGCCTCGTCGACCAGCGGAACGCGCTCGGTGACGATCTTCGAGCCGGGCCAGCGAAACCGCAATTCGACGTCTTCGTCCGGTCGCTCGGTCGTACACTTCATGCACGCGGTACACCGGCGATCGGTGCTCAGGTACTCGCTCCCATACTCGAGGGTCGCACAGCGGACGCCGGTCTCGGCGCGCTGTGAGATCTCGAGGGGCGAGAGCTTCGCGGTGACGCTCATCACGCCGGTCGCGGGACAGACGTACCGGCAGAAGGCCTGTCGCCGGTAGACGAGACTGATCCCGACGGCGACGGCGAGAATCGCGAGCCAGTAGGAGGGGACGAGCCGCGGCGTGTAGGCGACGCCGACCTTATACATCGGCCACCGCGCCAGCGCGAACGTCACGGCGGTCAGCGACAGGATCGAAATCGGCAGGCCGAGCACGAGCCATCGCCTGTGCGTGTACATCGGGAAATAACGTTGCAGACCGAATCGCTGCGTGAATCGAACGATCGCGCCGAGCGGGCAGAAGAAACACCAGATCCGACCGAAAACGAGGAGGCTGAGGATCATCACCGGCGACCACCAGAGGTCGAAGAACGCGACAGTTCCGAAGTTTACACTCGACTCCGTCGGTCCCACCGCGGCCCGGTAGATCGCGTATACGAAGAGCCCGACGGTGACTAGGTTGACCGCCGGCTGGACGTACTCGTTGGTGAACAGGAACCTGACGAACCGGTTTCCGGTGATAGTGATACCGTTGCTCGAGTCGTGATCCGTTACCATCGATACCAACTCCCAGCGGAATAAATATCATCGGTCTGGTTCGGTTAACGAATCCGGAACAGGCGGTGACAACTGCCGAACCGATGCGGGGCGGCGGACGGCAGTGAACTGTCCGCGGGCGAGAGCGTAGAAACACCGTTCACATAGCAGGCGCTCGTTTTACGCGGCCGTCCGTGGTCGCTCTCGGTATGGAGTCGTACGATATCGTCGTGCTCGGCGGCGGGTCGGGCAGTCAGGTCGCGACCGCGGCGGCCAGACAGGGCCTCGAGGCGGCGGTCGTCGAGCCAGGACCACTCGGCGGTGCGTGTATCACTCGCGGCTGTGTCCCCTCGAAGGCGCTCATCCACCGGGCGGACGTCATGGAGGACGTGCGAGGGGCCGAGGCGTTCGGCGTCGCTGCGCAGTTAAAAGACACCGATTACGGTGAGATCACGGCCTCGATTCACGACACCGTCTACGAGAAGGCTGACAATCAGGAGGCCAGCCTGCGGGACAGCGAGAACGTCACCCTCTACCGTGGCGAGGGTCGGTTCGTCGACGATCGAACGATCGAGATCGAGCCGAACGACGAGGGGAAGGAAACGCAGGAAATCAGCGGTGAAACCGTCGTCATCGCCGTCGGGGGTCGACCGATGGTCCCGCCGATCGACGGCATCGAGGACGTCGATTTCCTCACGAGCGACGACGCGCTCTTCCTCGCGGAGCGACCCGACGAACTCGTGATCGTCGGGGGCGGCTACATCGGGGCCGAACTGGGCTACTTCTTCGGCGCGCTGGGGGCGGAGGTATCGATCGTCGGCCGCAGCGGGCGGTTAGTACCCCGGGAAGACGACGCGGTCAGTGCGGTCGTGACCGAGTCCATGGAGACCTACTGCGACGTCTACACCGGACATGAGGCGGCCGAGGTCGAGGCAGCAGGGACGAGGGAGACGAGGAGGGAGTCGTCGTTACCGCGGAACCGAGCGACGACAGCGACGACGGCGAGGCAGTCGAACTCACCGCCGACGACCTCCTGATCGCGACCGGGCGGCAACCGAATACGGACACGCTCGATCTCGAGGAGACTGGTATCGAGGTCGACGAGAAGGGACACATCGAGACGAACGAGACCCTCGAGACGACCGTCGACGGCGTCTGGGCGCTGGGCGATGTCCTCGGCGAGCAGCCGTTCAAGCACGCGGCCGACGACGAGGCACAGGTCGTGACGCGGAACGTCCTGGACGACGCTAGCGAGACGGTCGACTACGAGGCGATGCCCCACGCGATCTTCACCGAGCCGCGGGTCGCCAGTGTCGGCCGGACGGAGGACGAACTCGCAGCCGCGGACCGCGAGTACGAGGCCGTCACCGTCCCCTACGACGCCGCGCCGATGGGGATGATTCTCGAGGCCGACGACGGGTTCGTGAAGGCCATCGCCGGACCGGACAGTGAGATTCTGGGCTGTCACATCGTCGGCCCGCAGGCCGCGACGCTGCTCCACGAGGTGGTCGTCGCGATGGACGGCGG
Source organism: Natrinema sp. SYSU A 869 (assembly GCF_019879105.1). Classification (NCBI taxonomy): domain Archaea; kingdom Methanobacteriati; phylum Methanobacteriota; class Halobacteria; order Halobacteriales; family Natrialbaceae; genus Natrinema; species Natrinema sp. SYSU A 869. The sequence continues at coordinate 2,044,339 of NZ_CP082249.1, forward strand.
CGGCACCGTCGACGACGTTGCCGACCCGGTCCACATCCATCCTGCATTGAACGAGGTGGTGTACGCAGCATTCGACGAGCTTTCGGAGATGAAGTACTCGACGGCCCCGGACTGGCGGGACGTGAGCGACGGATAGCTTATCCGTCCCAAGCGCGTCAACGGAGTAAATGCCCGAGCAATCGAAACCGTCCGAATCGCACGACGGTAACGCTGCAGCAGCCTACGGGCGTATCACCGATGCCGTCTTCGCGCTCGACGGGGAGTGGCGACTCACCTTCTGCAACGAGCCGGCCGAGCGGCTGTTCAAGCACTCCGAGGCGGAGTTACTCGAGACGGTCGTTTGGGAGGCGGCCCCCGACGCGATCGGGTCGGCGGTTCGCGACGAATACGAGCACGCAATAGAGACGCAAGAGCCGGTTTCGTTCGAAACGGTCGCCGAACCCCTTGACACCCGCCTCGAGGGCCGCGCGTATCCCTCCGAGACCGGGCTGACGGTCTCCGTCAGCGTCAACACCCAGCGCGCTCGCCGGGCGGAACAGCTCCGGGCGCGCGAAGCGGCGCTGCAGGACGCTTACGAAGTCATCGCGGACCCCGACCAATCGTTCGCCGACCAGATCGATTCGCTCCTGGGAGTCGTTCGGAAAACGATCGGGACGGACTATGCCACGCTGTCCTGTGTCCACGAAGACGCCGACGAGTACATGTTCGAGGCCGTCGACGCACCAGCCGACGCCGACCTCGAGGCGGGCGACACCACTACGCTTTCCGCCACGAACTGCGAACACGTCGTCAACACGGAACAGACACTCGTGCTCGAGGACGTCGACGCGGACGCGCCGGAGTTCGCTGACCGCGCCGGGAACGCAGAGTGGGGAATCTCCTGTTATCTCGGGACGCCAGTCACCGTCGGCGACGAGGTGTACGGCACCTTCTGCTTCTACGATATGGAAGCGCGCGTCGAGGAGTTCTCCGACTGGGAGGTCACGTTCGTCGAACTGCTGGGTAACTGGGTGAGCAGCGAACTCGAGCGACAACGGTCCGAACGGGAACTCAAGGCGTCGAACGAGCGGTTAGAACAGTTCGCCCACGCCGCCTCCCACGACCTCAAGGAGCCCCTGCGGATGGTCTCGAGTTACCTTTCGCTCGTCGAAAAGCGATATGCGGACGAACTCGACGCTGACGGACGGGAGTTCATCGAGTTCGCCGTGGACGGTGCCGAGCGGATGCAGGCGATGATCGACGGGTTGCTCGCGTACTCGAGGGTCGAAACGCGCGGCGATCCGTTCGAACCCGTCGACCTGAACGACGTGCTCGCAGACGTGCGAAGCGACCTGGAACTCAGACTCGTGGAAACCGACGCGGAACTCTCGAGCGAGTCGTTACCCCGCGTCGAGGGCGATGCTGACCAGTTACGGCAACTGCTTCAGAACTTGCTCTCCAACGCGCTCGAGTACAGCGATGACGAGCCGCCGCGGATCCGTGTCGAGGCACAGCCGGCAGGCAACGAGTGGCTCGTCTCGGTCAGCGACGACGGAATCGGCATCGATCCCGACGACGAGGAGCGCATCTTCGAGGTGTTCAACGACTCCACAGCCACGAGGAGCACCCCGGAACGGGGATCGGACTCGCGCTCTGTCGGCGCATCGTCGAGCGCCACGACGGTAAGATCTGGGTCGAATCGGAGTCCGGTGACGGAACCACGTTCCGATTCACGCTGCCGGCCGTCACGACGGACGAATCCTGACCGCAGCCGGTCGTCGAGTGCCGCCGGCCAGAGTTTCGACGTTACGTCTCGTCCGGTGTGACGATCGTGAACGGTGCCGTGTACTGCTCGAACCCAGTATCGAAGACGGCCGTCTCGTCGCCCGGATCCGCGTCGTCGCCGATCGTCACGTGCGCCGTGTGGTCGGAGAGCGTATCGCTGTCGATCGGCTCCGAGAATACCGTCGGCGGTGCGCCGGGGACGTCGAAGACGCCCGAGAACGGTCCCGGGCCGCCTCTGTTCCAGACGCGAACGTCGAGACCCATGATCGCCCCGGGGCGGATCTCCGCTCGAGCGTCGAACGAGACGTCGGTGAACCGGGGCGGGTTCGCCAGCCGATCGAGGACGTCTCGCGAGAGCGAGCGCGATCCATCTCGGACTATAGTAGCCACTGAAAGTCAATGCACACCTAATCACATGACAGCTGTGCGATTAGTGTGTAAATCGTTTCAGTGGCTACTATAGCACCGCGCCGTTCTCCGCCGCAACGTCACGGGGGACCTCGAATCCGATGTCCAGACGTCCGTCCGACTCCGCGCTGAACGAACTGGCGTACTCCGTCCCGTCCAGCCGGAGGACAGTCTCGGCCACGTCGACCGTCGTCTCGCCGATTGTGACGACGACGTACTGGCGACCCTCAGTCGCAATCACTTCGGGCCGTCGTTCGTCGCGTCTACGTACTGCAGCGCCGCCGATACCCGTTCGATCGCCGTCGACGCAGCGGCGGTCGCGTCTCGTCAGACGCCGACTCGCCAAGCTCCGACGACGAGCAGCCCGCGATCGTTCCCGCGCCGGCAGCCGCGACGAGAAAACGACGCCGGCCGACCCCATCGTTCATGGCCGTCGATTCGCGTCGATCGGTATCAACGTGTGGGATAATCCGGTTGTTCGGGGGAGCGTGGGTCATCCGGTACCGAACGTGCCAGCGGGAAACGACGCAGCCATGGCCCTGCTCGTCCTCGAGCGGTTATGCGGGCCCGGTCTCGACGTCGCCGTCGTTGGCGAGCCACTCCGTGAGACTGCCCTCATAAAAGTGGACGTCCTCGTAGCCTAACGCTTTGAGCACGACGTAGGTGTGACTGATCCGCCGCGCGGTGTTGCAGTAGAGGACGATTTCTCGATCCGGCGTGATGCCGTGGTCGGCGAGCAATTCCTCGAGTTCCCCCTCGGGTTTCAACCGACGAGTTTCGTCGTCGACAACCTCGCGCCAGTCGAACCGCACGGCACCTGGCAAGCGCGCCTCCTCGAACTCCTCGAGTTCGCGCGTGTCGACGAAGACGGCGTCGTGCTTGAGAGCGTCCGCGACAGCGTCATAGCCAACCAACGGGCTTTCCTCGGGCGCGAGCGGGTCGGGTTCGTAGTCAGTCTGCTCGAACGCGGACGTCTCGCTGGTCGTCTCGTGGGCCTGGTTCCAGGCGCTGTAGTCACCGTCTAACAGGCGGACGTCGTCGTGGCCGTACTCCAGTGCAGTGAGTACGAACCGAGCGGCGAAGACGCCGTGGGTGTCGTCGTAGGCGACGATCGTATCCTCAGGGCTGATGCCTGCGTCGCCGAGCAGGGTCGCGAAGGCTTCAGCACCCGGCAGTGTCCCCCGGTCAATGTCGTTCTCGTCGCGGTAGCTGTCGAACGGGATACTCATCGCGCCGGGGAGGTGACCGATCCCGTCGAACTCCCAAGCGTCTCTGACGTCGACGATGCGGACCTGTGGATCGTCCAGTCGCGATGCGAGCCAGTCGGGGGAAACGACGACGGAGTCGTCCATTAGTCCGCCGTTCGGAACGAAGACTCGAGTACGCACCGATTTCGGGGCGAGTTTTGGATACCGAGACAGTGGCAACTCTTGCTTGTTTTGACGGGGGTGATGACCTGTCCCTATCGCTATATATCGAATACCCCGCGAATACGACGAATGCAGCGGCTAACCGGCGGGAGCTGACGATCGGCGCTGGCGAAGTCGGCAATAATTTCCGCCAGAGTCGATCGGTGTCCGAATTGACCGGTTAAGAAGTCCCTTTGTGTGTCGCCAGTGTAGGGACACGTATGGCAAACGACTACGCCAACGACGTACTCGTCACGGCCGACTGGGTCGCTGACCGACTCGACGACTTCCAAGACGACGACTCCGACCTCCGACTGGTCGAGGTCGACGTTGACACGGAAGCCTACGAGGACGAACACGCACCCGGCGCAATCGGGTTCAACTGGGAAACCCAACTGCAGGACCAGACCCAGCGAGACATCCTCGAGAAGGAGGACTTCGAGGACCTCCTCGGGAGTCACGGCATCAGCGAGGACGACACGGTCGTCCTCTACGGTGACAACTCCAACTGGTTCGCCGCCTACACCTACTGGCAGTTCCAGTATTACGGTCACGACGAGGTCTACCTGCTCGACGGTGGCCGCGAGTACTGGCTCGAGAACGACTACCCGACCACGGACGAGGAGCCCGACTTCTCGGCAACCGAATACGACGCCGCCGGTCCGCGCGAGAGCATCCGCGCGTACCGAGAGGACGTCGAGAACGCGATCGAACGCGGTGTTCCGCTGGTCGACGTTCGCTCGCCTGAGGAGTTCTCCGGCGAGATCCTCGCGCCCTCCGGCCTGCAGGAGACCGCCCAGCGCGGCGGCCACATCCCCGGCGCGAAGAACATCTCGTGGGCGGCCGTGACCAACGACGACGGCACCTTCAAGGACTACGACGAGCTCGAGGAGCTCTACGCCGAGGAAGACATCGACGGCGACGAGACGACCGTCGCCTACTGCCGTATCGGCGAGCGTTCCTCCGTCGCCTGGTTCGCGCTCCACGAACTGCTCGGCTACGACGACACCGTCAACTACGACGGCTCCTGGACCGAGTGGGGCAACCTCGTCAACGCGCCGATCGAAACCGGCAGCGGCGAGTAAGCGTAGTCGCTCGAGAGAGCCTCGCTCTCTCGTGACCGAACGCCGCACCGTCTCCGAACGGCGCCGATTTTCCGCACTACTCACTGAGCCGGCGAGCGCCGTCGCTCTCGAGTCGTCGTCTCCGCAAAAATATCGGCAGACCAACCCCGAAACGGATCCCCTGTCCGAGCGGACTACTCCTCGTAGATATGATTCGACGCGATATCGTCCGGGCCGACGACCTCGATCTCGCCGGCCGACTCAAGGTCGCTGAGATACGAGATCGTCTCCTCGAACGCCCACTGCGACGCACCGGTGAGGCCGGGGTAGGAGAGCGTCGTGATCGTTCGGAACCGTGCCGTCCGGTCGAGTAGCTGTCGCGCCTCGTCGGCGTCGGGACTGACGGCCCGCGGTGCGAGGGCGGGGTTCGACAGATCACCGTGACCGGCATAACCACCGACGAAGCCGATATCGTGGTTCTCCTCGACGACGCTCATCGCCGCGTCGTCGTAGCGATTGAGCGGATACGAGAAGTAATTCGCGCCGTCCTCGAACCCGTTGTCCTCGAGCCACTCGATGGCCCCCTGAACCTGCTCGCGCTGGGCCGACTCGGTCGCGCCGGCGAGATCGCCGGCGGTCGTCCCGTGACTACCGATCGTCCAGCCATCGCTCTGGAGGGTCTCGAGTTGGCTTTTGCTGAGATAGCCGCTACCACCCACGTAGTCGGTGGGAACGAACGCCGTCGCGGGGAAGTCGTGGTCCGATAGCGTGGACCGCGCCCGCGTGTAGACGGACTCGTCGCCGCCATCGAACTGGAGGAGGACTTTGCCCGTGTCCGGGCGGGAGACGAAGTGGAAGTCGTCGACCCACACTGTTACCGACCGGTCGCCCGCCCACGCGGAGATCTTGGCGTGTTTGATCGCACTCAGGTCCGGGTCACCGTCAGTGTCTATGACCGCGAGGTCGTGACGTGCGAGCGGGAGTCCCGGCTCGAGGGCACATTGGAGGAGCAGCCGGTTCCCGTCGGTGTCGGTGAGCTGAACAACCGGGTCAACGTCTTCCTCGGTCGCGAACGCCAGTGCGGGGAACTCGGTCGAGAGGTCTCGTGGCGAGTCGAACCGGCGTTTGATCATCACTCGCTGCTGGGACTCGTCGGCCGTCATGCGGCCGGACTGATCGCCGACGTACGCTCGCTGCGTGTCGAGTTCCAGCGAACCGTCCATCACTTCCCACATCGAGAGGTCGTCGAACTGGTCGAACGATCCGGGTTCCTCGTCGATCGAGTCCGACGGATCGGACGAGTCAGTCTCATTGTCGTCATCGTCCGGCTCGTCCGACGATTCCGAATCGCTCAGGGCGGAACAGCCACCGAGTGTCGCTGCGGCGGCCGTTACCAGATACACTCGTCGTTTCATTCCGCTCGAGAAAACCTTGGGTACGGTAATTGTTATGCTGCCGTTGGAGTTCAGTGTTCGAACAGTAACCAATGTATATCGACCGCTGTCACGGGGATAGTAGGGAATCCCCACGGCGGCGTCACGTTAAACATAACTCGGGGCCCCTCGAAGGGACCTGCATGACCGATCCGGACGCGTTCGTCGACACCGTCAACGAGGCCAACCAGACCGCACTCTCACGACTCGGCTCCTCGAAGTCGCTGTACGCCGAGACCGAAGGCGAGATCGAAACGGAACCCGTCCTCGAGGCGACCGCCGACGCCGAGTACGCCGCCTGGCAGACGTTCCGCGAGTGGGCCGACGACGAGGCAGACGACGACGCGCGCGCGGTGTTCGAAACTACGGCCGCGGAGGAAGAGGATCACTACGAGACCGTCGACGGTAAGCTCGCGGACGACGAGTACGAGCCAGAAGACGTCCCTGCGCTCCACGAGTACCTGCGCGACCAGGCGGACACCGTCTCCCGCGTCGGCGCGCTCGTCGGCCGCATCCTCGCGAGCCAGCGCTCGAAGGATCAGGTCGTCGGCTACTTCGTCGGCGACGCCGACCCCCAGACCGCCAGCCTGTTCCGCGGGTTCGGCGAGGACTTGGACGACCAACTCGAGCGCGCGAAAGCGCTCCTCGAGACGGTCTGCGAGAGCGACGAGGACTGGGACCGCGCCGAGGAAGCCGCTACCGGCGCGATCCAGGCCGCCTACGACGAGTACGTCGAGACGCTCGAGGGGATGGGCGCGAACCCCAAGCCCGTCTGCTAACAGAAAATGGTCTGACAGTCTCTTGTCGAAGAACTGCTCGTGACTTCGTGCTCAGTTCAGGGGTGCTCTGTGTCGCTTAGACTGACCAGCCGGTATGCAGTGGCGCGCTGTCGGCCAGCCGAGTGCTAGTGAGGGGAGCCGACACTATTGCGTGAGGTCTTCGTGAACGCAGTGAACGAAGGCGTGGAAGACACGAAGCGACTTCCTGTGGATGAGCGAACGAACCCAGTGAGTGAGCGGTAGCGCGGAACCTTCGGTTCCGAGAACCATGCGAACGGGCGCTACACGCCCGTGAGCAGAAATCGGCTGGGGAGGGCGAGGCGATTCCTGTTGCCACGATAGCAGGACACTTTCTCGTTCCCATCAAAATCCACCACTTCATTCACTCATTCACAATTCACATCGAACGAACTGGTTCCAGAACCCTCTCGAGAACCGTTACTACTCACCGAGCCTCCAAGAAACCGAGAAACCGCGGGAACCGCTAGACGCCCTCGAGCGTCGACCGGAACTCGGTGATCGACTCGAGCGCATCCTTGAGATTCGACGCGACGTCGCCGCCCTCGTCGTCAGCAATCTCGTTCAGGATGTGTTCGTGGCGCGCAAGCTGGCCGTGATCCGGACCGTGATCGGCCGTCGCGTAGTCCTCAAATTTCGCTGCCTGCGTCTGGAGTCGGTCCTGTGCCTCGTCGTCGGATGTCGCGTCGGCTGCCTGTTCGATCGACTCGGCCGCATTTTTGAGTTCGTCTCGAGCCATACTCTCCAGTTCAACGGGGGTTACTAAAACGGTTTCAGTACAGTCCGACTATCGGAACGGTGACCGGCGCGGTTCGGCCGGGTCAAAGCAACTGCTCGAGTCGGTCCTCGAGGGAGAGACCGGCGACGCTATCGCCCGACACGTTTGTGACGGCGTCGCGGAAGTTCGTCCGGTAGCTTCCCGGCCCCGCATGCTCCATCTCGGCCGCGCGCTCGCCCGCGATACCGAAGGCGAGCGTCCCGTGGACGGCGGCCTCATGGGCGTCCTCGAGCGCGCCACCGAAGGTCCCGATGGTCGCGGCGAGCATACAACCGGTGCCGACGACCTCGCCGAGCATCTCGTGACCGGTGGTGAGCCGAACCGCGCCGTCGGCGTCGGCGACGACGTCTTCGACGCCCGAGGCGACGACGATCGAGCCGGTTGACTCGGCGACGGATCGGGCCGTCTCCTCGATTTCCTCGTAGTCGCCGATGGACTCGACACCTTTCACGTCGGCTTCGACGCCGGCGAGCGCGCTGATTTCGCCGTAGTTGCCCTTTATCACGGCGAACTCGACCTCTGAGAGGAGGCTCTCGGCAACCGCGTCGCGCGAGGGCGTCGAGCCCACGCCGACGGGGTCGAGAACGACCGGAATCCCGCGCTTGTTTGCCTTTCGGCCGGCCTCGTGCATGGCCTCGACGCGACCGTCGGGCACCTGCCCGATGTTGATCACGACCGCGCGCGCAGCCTCGGCCATCTCACCGGCGTCCCCGAAGGAATCGGCCATCACCGGCAGCCCGCCCCAGTGAAGGGTCAGGTTCGCCACGTCGTTGATCGTCACCGTATTGGTCAGGTGCTGGACGAGTGGCTCCGTCTCTCGAACCGTTCGAACCGAATCCGCGAGGTCGGCGGCGGCGATGTCGGTAACGCTCATTCGCTGGTTCCTCCGTGGCCGACTTCCTTCGGCGTTTCGGCGGCGGCAGCAAGCGATTCGGTCGCCGCTTGTGGATCGAGAGCCGCCGTGATCTCGCTGATTACGGCCACGCCGGCCGCGCCCGCCTCGAGGACGGGTCCGGCGTTGTCGGCCGTGATACCGCCGATGCCGACGATCGGAATCGAGACCGCCTCGGCGATGTCGGCGATCCGGTCCGGACCGATGCCGTCCGTGTCCTCGTCCACATCCTTCGAAGAGGTCCCGTAGACCGCCCCGACACCGAGATAGTCCGCGCCCTCGGCTTCCGCCTCACGGGCCTCGGCGACCGTCGACGTCGAACAGCCGACGATCGCGTCCGACCCGAGCAGGTCGCGAGCGACCGCGACCGGCAGGTCCGACTGACCGACGTGGACGCCGTCGGCATCGATTGCCTGTGCGATATCGATGCGGTCGTTGACGATCAGATCGACGCCAGCCTCGGCCGTCAGCTCTCGCAACTCGAGGCCGAGTCCGTACCGCGAGCGGGCGCTCGCGTCCTTTTCGCGCAGTTGCACGGCATCGACACCGCCATCGATCGCCGCGCGGACGGTCTCGGGCGTCGACCGGTCGGCCGACAGCGACGCCTGCGTGACGAGGTAGGTCCGCCAGTTCGAGGGATTCATGTGTGGTACCAATCAGTAGTTCCACTAAGCGGCTTCGATTGACAGGACGGCGGAACCCATCTCTTCGGCTCGCTGGTGAATAGAACACGCGACGTTTTCGACCCTCTACGCGAGGGAGCAACTATGGCGTTCAACCCTGGCTGCGTCACGACGGTTACCGTCGACTCCGACAGCACGCTCGTCGATGGCGATGCGACCGCAGCCGTGCTCACCGACCACGCGGACGTCAACAACCCCGCGCTGGCGGATCGACTGAGCTGGTGTTCGGTCATGACAGGTCCAGCGAATCCACACCCGTTCGGACCAGAGACTCCCAGTCCTCGTCCTCGCGTACGGCCGGGAACGGGCGCGGACGCTCGGGCGTCTCCGATTTCTCGGCGAGGGGCCGTCGCCACCAGGCCACGTCCTGCCACTCGTCTTGCGTGTAGCCGATCGCCGGAAAGTCGACTAGCCGTTCGAACCCCATCCGCTCGTGAAACCGCTCGGTTTCGGGGTTGGGGACCGTCGTTACGGCATATGCGTCGCGGATCCCTTGCCGCTCGAGAACGGCGAATAGCGACTCGTAGAGCGCCTGTCCCACTCCCACCCGGCGAGCCGAGTCGGCGACGTAGACCGAGAGTTCGACGACCCACTCGTAGGCTCGGCGCTTGCGCAGCGGCCCCGCGTAGGCGTAGCCGACAACCTCGCCGTCGCCGGGCTGCGTCCGGCTGCTCGCGGAGTCTTGGAAGCTTTCGTCTTCTACTGGTCGAGAACTCGCCGAGTTCCCTCGACTTTGCTCCGCGTTGTCGACCTCGCAGACGAGCCACGGATGGTGCTCGAGGGTCGACTCGATCCGGTCGACCAGCTCGGCCTCAGCGGGGACAGTTTCCTCGAAGGTGACCGCCGTCGACTCGCAGAAGGGCGCGTAGATGTCGCGAACGGCGGCCGCGTCCACCGGAGTCGCGACCCGAATTCGAGCGTCGGTTTCCATGGTCTCGGTTACCGGGCGCTCGAAATAAGTCCGCTGAAGGTGACTCGAGTTGGCCGTTGCCACCCACAATCCACACACGGTGTGGTTCGACCACCGATCGCGAACTCGAACCGAGACGCGCGGCTAGGAGATGGAGATTGCCTCGAGAAGGGACCGTTCTTCCGTCGTATCTTTACCTTGTGACCAGAACTACTTAAACGGCGACCGATGATCCGCTGGCGAATGGGGCGACTCGAGTCGGATCACTGAACGCTCTCATCGGCGTCCGTATACGTACGAAGCAGTTCGAAACCGAGGCGAGATATGGCGATCACCCTCGAACCCGTGGCTGCCGGCGAAACTGTGGGCGCAAACGATTTAGGGGAGTTGAGAGTTAGCATATAGCACGGGAGACCAATGTCCATCGAGAACGAACCGTTCCGAGAGATTCCCACGTGTTCACGGTGTGACATCGAGATGGAGCATCGAGGGAGCGGCGTCGAGAAAACCGTCCCGCTCATCGGAAGTGAGGTTGAGTACCAACAGTTCGGCTGTCCGGAGTGTGGACAGGGAGCTCGGTTCGAACGGCGGGAGCAGGACGAGGACTGGTCGCGCGCCGGTGTCTGAAGAACGGGGACCACGTGGCCGCAGACCACTCCACAGTGGTGATCAGGCCGGTCTCAACGCCGACAGTTGCGACCACGTGAAGACGCCCCCAGCCGTGCGTCTCGGTTCGAGTTCACGAACATCCGTAGCCGTGAGACGCACATCTGTAGTTGCAATAAACGAGTACAGGCGCGTGCTGAACGGAGGGTCGCCCCAATCATTTACCGAGATTTCCAGCCGCAGTTCGCTCTAATCGCAAGCCCCATATCAGGAGTAGGGAGTATCACGCTGCGAATGCAGCACGCAATCGTCGCCCGGCAGCTAGCTCTCTCGAGTCGCCCGACTCACCGCGAGGTCGAACACTGACTGATGGCAGACCTTGTCAGTATTTTCGGCTCTGCGGTCGGCCCGATCATCGCCATTGCGGGAGTTGGCTACGTGCTGGCGACCGTCAAGGAAATCGATCCGGAGCCGTTGAACACGGCCGTCGTCTACGTGCTGGCACCCGCACTGGTCTTCCACAGCCTCGCCGTCACGAAACTCGAGGCGGCGACGCTCTTGCGGGTGACGGTCGGCATCGCTATCTTCACTGCAGTGATGTGGGGGATCGCTGAACTCGCTGGCCGCGCCGTCGGCGAACGCGAACCTGCCCTGAGCGCGCTGATACTGGTCGCGATCTTCTGTAACTCGGGGAACCTCGGCATTCCCGTCTCCGACTTCGCGTTCGGCGAGGTTGGCCGCCAGACAGCCGTCCTCTTCCTCTCAGTCCAGTCCGTGCTGATGTACACCATCGGCGTCTACGTCGCCTCCAGAAGCAGCGGCTCCGCCGGCCTCGAGGGCGTCCGCCGGGTGTTCTACATCCCGTTGGCCTACGCCGTCATCGCGGCGCTGCTCGCACGGGCGCTGGACCTCGTCCCGCCCGCGGATGCGGCAGCGATGGAGACACTCCAGCTCGTCGGTGACGCCTCGATCCCGCTCATGCTGCTCATCCTCGGGGTCCAGCTCGCACGAGCTGACACCGCCTCGGCAGTTTCGCGCGCCTGGCCCGCGACGGCGCTCAAGATGGGCCTCGCCCCCGTCGTCGGCCTCGGGGTTGCACTCCTCGTCGGCTTCGAGAATCCCACTGTTGCGCGCGTGTTCGTCCTCGAGACCGCGATGCCGGCCGCCGTGACGCCGCTAATCCTCGTCATCGAGTTCGCCGGCAGCGCCCGGACGGAAGGAGTACTCGTCTCCGAGTACGTCTCGACCTGCGTGTTCCTGACGACGCTGCTCGCGATACCAGTGTTGACCGCCCTGATCGCAGTCTTGCAGTCCGGCGTCGTGATCTGAGCGGTGGCTGCAACCACTTGTCATCAGCGCAAACGGGAAATCGTCCGCCCGTTCGTTCGGATGGTACCGCAGCACACGTCGATCGAGACGTCAAAATTGGGGGTGAGACCACACTCGCGGGATCGCCGTACACGAAGTGCCGAACGTGACGGGGATTCTGGGAGCTCATTCACACAGATGGTCCCGCGAGTGTGGTCGTTGTTACCACATTCCGACATAAATAACTGCCCTGAAACATAATCGAACAGACTAATCGAGAACCGTGATGCGAGCCCTACCTATCTGCGACGACAGGCAAAACCACTGCAGTTCACTCCCCGTTCACTGGCTGACATGGTCGATACTCGTTGAGGAATGGCCGACGTCCGAAACTATAGTAGCCGCTGAAAGTCACTGCACACCTGATCGAATGACAGCTGTGCGATCAGTGTGTGACTCGTTTCAGTGGCTACTATAACGGAGAACAAACGCGGCAACGGAACGCGGCGGCGTCGAGAGTGACTCCGATCAGTGACCCTGGTCGTGGGGGTTCAGCGCGGTGCCGTAGTTCTCGGCGTGGTCGGTGTACTCGATGAACCGCGGCGCATCGGGGTCGAAGGGACGATCGAGGCTCTCGAATGCCTTCTTCTTGTCCCAGCCCTGAAGCTTGCCGACTGCGGACTTGTCCTCGAGATCGTGGTAGTCGAGGTTCGGCTCGGTCATCTCCCAGGCTTTCATCCCCTGGTCGGTCCGGATGATGACGCTCGAGTACTCGTCGCTCGAGCCGACGGAGCCGACGGTGATGTCCGAACAGAAGCCCGTGAAGTCGGCACACTCGTCACAGCCCTTGAGCGCGGCGTCGTGGAAGTTCTCGATGTCCTCCTCGACGATCATCTCTCCCTCGTGGTCGTAGACCATCATCTTGCCGTTGAGAACGTCCATCTTACCGATCTCCGACGGCGAGATGCCGCGTTGCTCCTCTAACTGCTCGCCCATGAGGCTGTGGTAGTTAAAGTTCTTCGTACACATCAGCGCGATCGTATAGTCGACCGCGCGGATGCCCTCGTTCTGGGCCTGATAGTCCCACTCGAAGTCCTGTAGGGCGCGGATGCCCTCGATCTCACACGGCGTCCCGACAATCGCGATACTGAGCTCGTCCCAGGACTTGTCGGGGAGCTTGTGCTCCCACTGTTCGAGGTCGAGGTTGCCAAGCGCCATCGTCTGGTTGTAGACGGTGCCGGCATTTGCGACGAGCTCCTCGGTCGTCGTTGCGAGGTAGCTCTCGGCCTTCCACTCTTGTTCTTCGCTCTCCGTTGCGACGAGCGCGCCGTCGATTTCGCCCTCCTCGAGCAGCGTCGAGAGGACGCCGGTGACGACGCCGCCGTCTTGGGCCTCGTCGGTCCAGTCGTCCTCGACCTTCGCGGAGAACTCCGTGATCGGGTCGCCTGCGCCCTTGACGTTGTCGTCGCCGCCGGTGATCTTCCACTGGCGCTCGTAGCGCATGCCGCCGCGGGGACAGAAGTCCCAACACAGCGAACAGCCCGTACACATCTTGACGAGTTCCGGCTCCCCGTCGTCGCCGATCCCGATCGAATCCGATGGGCAGGCAGCCACACAGGTCCCACACTGGATACAGCGGTCCTCGTCGATGACGGCCTCGTCCAGTTCCATGAACCAGGTCTTCTCATCCGGCGTCTCGATATCGTTCATCTGCGACCGGATCGAGTACTCCGGCGTGTCCAGATCGACGCCATCCGGAATCCCGACGCGCGTGTCGGGTGAGTCGTCGTAGACGTCCTGACTGACGTCCTCGGCGGGCTCGGTGAACTCGAGGTCACCGAGTTCGCCCATCTCGTCGACGTTGGCGACGCCGGCTCCATCGGTGGCGACGGGCTGATCCGCCGTCGTTTCGTCCTGCGTCTTCTCGCCGCAGGTACAGGTGTTCGGCGAGCAACTATCGCCGCTCGCGTCGTCGGCACCATTGCCACCGTCAGTACGAATTGCGCCCTCTCGAGCGTGGTCCGTATTCTCTCGAGAGCGGGATGCGCCGCTGTCGGCGTTGGGGACGATGACGGCATCGTCATCGTCGTCCGATTCGGGGACATGTGGGAATCGGCGCTCGGTGTCCTCGCCGTTAGTCCCCATGGGCAACACCTCGTGCAACCGGTGCGTCTGCCCCTTGCATGATCTGGCGGAGCCGCTCGTTGTCGATACCGCGACACCACTCGTAGAACTTCTCGCCGTCGGCTCGATCCGCGGAATAGGCGTCGAACAGCTGCTCTAAGGCCGGTATCACGGAATCGGCGGGCACAGCGCTCTCGACCCAATCGAGGAACTCGTTGTCGGCACCCAGCGAGCCGCCGAGACCGAAGTCCATCCCTTCGACGATGTTGTCGCCCTCGGCGTTGGTACTGTTCTCGTCCTCGAGTTTGACGGTCTCGCCGCGGAAGCCGATGTCGGCGATCTGGGGCTGGGCACAGGAGGCCGAGCAGCCGGACATATGCATCCGGATAGCCTCGATGTCGTCGGGCACGTCGATGCGGTCGTCGAGTTGGCGGGCCCAGCGCTTGGTGCGCTTCTTGGTTTCGATGATCGCGTAGTTACAGAACTCGTTGCCCGTACAGCCGACCGCGCCGCGGGAGAACGGACCCGGATCGGGGCTGTACTCCTGAGCGAACGGCTCCGCGAGGAGGTCATCGACGTTCTCCTCGGGGATATGGGTGATGAGGAAGTTCTGGTCGGTTGCGAGGCGCACGGAGGCGTCCTCGGTCCCGTACTTCTCGGCGGCGCGGGCGGCCGCGGCGAACTCGTCACCGCCCATGCGGCCGGCGATGACGTTGAAGCCGACGTAGTTGAGCCCGTCCTGCTTCTGATTGTGAACGCCGACGTGGTCGCCCTGGTAGCCGACAGTCAGGTTCTCGCCGCCGGTGGGCAGGTCGAGGGTACAGCGGTCGCGGACGGCCTCCTCGAACTTCTCGGGGCCCATCTGCTCGACGAGATACCGCATGCGGCAGACACCGCGGTTGTTGCGGTCACCCAGTTCCTTGAACGTCTGGGCGACGGCACGGCAGAACTCGACGGTGTCTTCGGGATTGATGAAGACGTCGAGCTCCGAACCCATCCGCGGGCCGTCGGAGAGACCGCCGCCGACGCGAGCGTGGAACCCGTAGAGATATTCGCCATCGATCTCCTTCTTCGCGGGGACGAGACCGACGTCGTTGATCTGGGACTGTGCGCAGTCGTGGGCACAGCCGGTGATCGTGATCTTAAACTTCCGCGGGAGGTTGGCGTACTCGCGGTTCTCGGTAAAGAAGTCCGAGACGGCCTCGATAACCGGTTGTGCGTTGAAACACTCGTGGTCGTCGAGTCCGGCCGCGGGGCAGCCGAGGACGTTCCGGGCGGAGTCACCGCAGCCCTGAACAGTCGTTAGGCCGACCTCGTCGTAGCGCTCCCACATCTCGGGCACGTCTTCGACGCGGATCCAGTGTTTCTGGATGTCCTGTCGAGTCGTGATATCGAGGTAGGCGTCGCCCCAAAGTTCGTTCTGTTCCTCGCCGCCGTACTCCTCGGGGGCGACTGCGAGGTCGTCGGTGACCTCGCCGATCACTTCGGCCTGCTCGGGCGTGAGTTTCCCGCCCGGGACTTTGGTCCGGATCATGAAGTAGCCCTCCTGCTTCTGGGCGTACATGCCGGCCCACTTCAGTCGCTCCCACTCGCCGCCGCCGGCGCGTGCTTCAATCTCGTCGAAGGAGAGGTCCTCCTCGGCGTAGTCGTAGACATCGTCGACGACGTCGAGGGGGTGTTTCTCCTGTTTGTGTTGTTCGACTGTATTCACGCGAACCACCTCGTCGTTCGTGCGAAAGCAGAAGTACCTATGCTTTCGGTATCCCGAGTATTCGTTCGAAGGACCATTGTTTAGCGGGTAATACCACCCCACACCTATACACCCCCGTAACTCGGCGAATCATGACGTGGATCGTTTTCACCGGTAAGTATTGCCCCTCGGCCAGCAACTGGCGACAGTATCAGCCCGAAACCGGCGACAGCACGCCGAAACGCGCCACCCGGCGTCGATAGCTGCGGCGACCGCGTCGGTGATAGCGGCAATCGTCCCCGGTACCGTGTAACCGCCAGAACGCGTCACGATCCTAACCGATCGACGGGGGATCGACGGGGAGTCCACAGCGGACGCGGCCATCCTCGAGCACACCTCGACCGATGACGATTTACGACCGGTCAGTCGAAGCAGGCAACGAGCGTTCCCTGCGTCCGCGGATCGGGATCGAACGTCAACTCCTCGGCGACGCCGTCGTACTGCGCTCGGAGAAAGAACCGGGCGTCGCGATAGTAGACGACACGGACGTCCCACTCGGTGCGGTGGTTCGTGGTCGACTGGCGTGTCCCCTCGTCACGTTGTAGCGGATCGCCACCAGGACGGCATCCCCGTCTGCGGTCGAGTCGATCGGTACCGTCCGATACGCCGTCCGGTGAAGGTCGAAGACCCGTGCCATGGACCCGTACTGGACGAGAAACGCGTTCCGTTGATATGCCCGCTCGAACTCGGTGACGTATCGGCTTGCACCGTACATCGCCGGCGATCGTGAGCCGTCCGCCGGACTGTGATCCTCGCTGGCGTTTGCCTCCGACGGCAGCGTTGGATACTCCAGCGGCTCGAGCGCCGCCTCGTCGTCCGACGAGTCGGGCTCAGGACGGTCGACATCGCTGCAGTCGTACCGATCCGCGGGAACGGTTCCGGACTCGAGTGACGCCCCAGTCGCGCGACTCGAGTTGTACTCGAACCCGCCCGTTGCGAGCGCTGCAGTCGCTGCTATCGACGCGAGAACCGTTCGTCGAGAGCGAGGGGGGGTCATACAGTAACATCTCAGACGAACAATAAGTGTCTTCTGAAATAGCGGACCGATGACGTGATGACGGTCGCGCAACGGAGCGCTTATTCGTCGTCGGCCAGCAGCCGGTCGACCATCTCGTCGGGATCAAACCGCTCTAAGTCGTCGTACCCCTGTCCGACACCGAGGAACAGGATCGGCTTTCCAGTGACGTGGGCGACCGAGATCGCCGCACCGCCGTTGGAGTCGGCGTCGGCTTTCGTCAGAATGGCTCCGTCAATCTCGGCGGCCTCGTTGAACTCGCGGCCGCGATTGACCGCATCCTGGCCGGCGACGGCTTCGTCGACGAACAGCGTCATGTCGGGATCGACGACGCGACCGATCTTTTCGAGTTGGTCCATCAGCCCCTCGTCAGTGTGGAGTCGTCCCGCCGTATCGCCTAGTACGACGTCGATGTCGTTAGCCTCGGCGTACTCGACGGCGTCGTACAGCACCGCCGCGGGATCGCCGCCCTGCTCGTGGCTGATACACTTCGTATCTAGGGCGTCGGCGTGCTCCTGAATCTGCTCGTTGGCTCCGGCGCGGTAGGTATCGCCGTTGGCCATCACCGATGAGTACCCTCGTTCCTCGAAGTAGCGGCTCATCTTAGCGATCGAGGTGGTCTTCCCGACGCCGTTGACGCCGGTGAAGATGATGGTGACCGGCTTGTCCTCGACGGCGATGCGCTCGTCGAAGTCAAACTGCCCGACGCTGATCACGTCGTAGATCGCATTGTACAGTGCCTCCTCGACGACCTCGCCGGTCGAGGTCGTGAAGGTCCGCGTCTCGCCGACCAGTTCGTCGCGGATATTGTCGAGGATTTCCTCGGCGACGCCCATCTCGACGTCGCTCGAGAGCAGCGCCATCTCGAGTTCGTGGAGCGGCCCCTCGAGGTCTTCCTCTTCGATGACGAACTTCCCCTTGACGAGGGACTTGGCCTTGGAACCGAAGCCGGTTCCGCCGTTATCGGTAGTCTCGGCTTCCTCGTCTTCTTCGACGGCTGGTTCTTCGTCGACTGCCGCTGCATCGGCCGACTCTTCGCCGATGACTGCCGAATCGGCTGGCTCCTCGTCGACGGTCGCTGTATCGGCCGACTCCCCAGCAGGAGTCGCTTCGTCGGCCGGTTTGTCGTCGGGGGCCGTCTCATCTGATTCCGGTTCGGAGTCGTCGGACGATCCCGTAATGAGTGACCTGGCCCTGGCACCGAACCCGGTCCGCTCGCCGTCATCGGCGTCATCTTCCTCGTCGTCGTCGGCTTCTTCCTCGTCTTCGGCGGCTTCTTCGCCCTCGTCGATGGCCGCTGTATCGGCCGGCTCCTCGTCGGGAACCGGTTCGTCAGAGACTGAATCAGAGTCGTCGGACTCGAGGGAAGCAGAGTCGTTGGACTCGAGGAAATCGGGGTCGGAATCGGTCGCCGGCTCTTGGCCGGCGGACTCGGCCGCGTCTGCAGTGGCGGACTCGGTCGTTTCCCCCGGCTCCGATCTCGCGTCCGGCGCTCCTTTTGTGTCCGGCTCCACCGCAGCAGACGCTGGGGCTGCCGTCTCAGCCGTCTCGGCGTCCGCCGTTTCGGGGGTAGTATCGGTGGCTTCCGCGTCCGTCGACTCCGCCGGCGCTGCGTCCTGGTCGACCGCCTCGAGATCCTCTTCGTCGACCTCCTCGACGTTCTCTTCGGCGGCCTCTTCGGCGTCTTTCCGGAAGCTACCGAGCTTGTCCTTCAGGTTGTCGAACATGGGTATCGATAGGAGTCCCTACGCCGAGTTATTCGTCGGGCTGACCCTGGCCCATTCCCTCCATCCCCTGTCCCTGCATCTGCTGTTGCATCGCCTGCTGTTGGAGCTGCTGGGCCTGCTGTTCGAGTTCGTCGCTTTCGGTCTCGAGTTCGGCGATCTCCTCGTTGAGATCGTCGATCTGGTCGTCGAGGTGCTCTTTCTTGTTCTCGAGAGCGTCGACGGCGTCGCCCTCCTCGAACTCTGCGGCGTAGTCGGCACCGAGGTCGACGATGACTTCGTCGATGTCCTCGATGGTCGTTCGAAGATACGCACCGCCGCCGAGGGGCATCTGCACGGTCGAGTCCGTCTCGAGCGTGTCGAGGGCCTCGATTGCCTCGTCGGCCTCGGTCTTCTCCTGCTGGACGGCCTCGACGTTCGTCCGAAGGGACTCGATCTGTTCTTCGATCTCCTGAAGCTCCTGGGATAGCTGCTGTAGTTGCTGTTGGCTCATTATTGGGATACCTCCTCAAGTTCGATTTCGCTACGTTTCAGCCCGTGCTGGCTTCCGAGCTGGGTGTAGGTGTGTTCGCGAGCGACGTTCTCGTTCTCGGCGTCGATGGTCGTCTCGAACTCCGCGAAGCCGTCGCGGCTCTTGAACCGACCACTGACCGTAAATTGACTCATACCCATTCCTCCGGCAGGCAGTCGGAAGAATCTTCCCTTCCCATTCGAGCGGCCACATCGGTCACGAGAGGTCGGGAGGCGCGTCTCGACCGACGATCTCCCGACGAGCGGAGGGTCAACGATTTTACCGCACGGGACCGAATCCGCGATCATGAGCGAACGCGATCCTAGCGAGCTACTGCCCAGTGAGCGGATGCAGACTCAGGCCCTCGAGGGCGAGGTCACCCAGATCCACCGCGGCCATCAGTACGCCGACGAAGGGGACACGTTCACGATCGACGGGACGACCTTCGAAGTGACCGACGTCCGCGAGCGGACGCTCGGAGAGCTGACCGACGAGGACGCACGAGCCGAAGGGATGGACGACCTCGAGGGGTATCGACGCATGCTCGAGCGCGCCCACGAGAATTTCGAGTGGGACGACGACAGCGACGTCGTGTTACATCGGTTCGAGCGTCAGTGAGGCCCGGTCGAACCCTCAGTCCTCGAGCTTCGGGAGTTGCTGCTGCCCGTCGCGCGCAACCGGAGCGACCGAAGCGGATGAGCGAGAACGCGAGGCCGAGATTGCCCACGGCGAGCGATACGCCGCGAGCAAGTACCAGATGATTCCGGCGCAAGAAGACCAATCGCAGCGAGTGATAGTCCCATCGTGGCGAACGTGGCCGCGTAGATGGCACCCAACACCATTTTGGGAACGCTCGTCACGAGGGGATTCACGCGTTTCGTCCCGGAATAGGGGTGCGAGAAAGACGACTGAGAGCAAATCGCCAGTAATGAAGACCACACCTTGTCAGACCATATATAGGGTACTCGGTATCGAGTAAATGGATATATCGGACAGAGAGTGTCTCAGAAAGGGTTTCACGCAGTCTGGGGTGAGCGAACGGCGTCGGTCGCAGTCGCTCGAGGAGAAGATGGGGTGCGCAGAGAACCGAAATTGGGTCTCGGATCGGCCGCGTCAGTCGAGATAGCCGAGCGCGTCCTCGATCCGGCCCAGTTCGGGCCCGGTCGTATCCTTGCCGACGACGTAGCCGGCCTCGTTAGCGATCAGACCGGAGCCGACTAGCGGCGCGCCGTAGTTGACCGTGCCGACGTCGGCACGGACGTCCAGGGCGTCCTCAAGGATATCGAGCTCCTCGTCGGTCGCCTTGGGGTGACAGAGCACGCCGGTGTTGGTCGCCACTGCGGCAGTGCCGACCGTCCGGACGCCCGCAAGATCGCCGCGTTCGACGGGGACCTCGAGCGTGTCTTTGACGATCTGGATCGCCTCGCGGGGCAGGTCCGGATGGACATAGGCCCCGTAATCGTTCGCGAGCACGACATTGCCGGCAGCGTTAATACTGCCCGGCAGTTCGGCGACGGGCACGTCGACTTCCTCCTCGAGGAGCTCGCGTTCGTACTCCAGGACGCGAGCGCTGACGAGCAGGCCGTTTTCGTTACCGGTCGCTAGCGCACCGACCGTTGAGGAGCCGCCGACGGTCGTCTGGATGACGGGCACCTCGAGTTCGTCTGTCAGGTCAGCAGCAACGTCGTCGTCGACGTCGTGGCGAACGAGAACGCACGAGTCGGTCGCACGGGCGAAGACGCCGACGTAGGCCGACCCGGCGAAGGCGAGACGTTGCAAGTTTAGTCAGCGACCTCGGCTTCGACGACGGCTTCACCCTCTTCGT
This sequence comes from Natrinema sp. SYSU A 869, assembly GCF_019879105.1. Taxonomy (NCBI): domain Archaea; kingdom Methanobacteriati; phylum Methanobacteriota; class Halobacteria; order Halobacteriales; family Natrialbaceae; genus Natrinema; species Natrinema sp. SYSU A 869. The sequence goes on from NZ_CP082249.1 coordinate 2,065,340, forward strand.
CGAAGCGGGCTGCGCGAACGCGCAGCTTTCGCGGCGGGTTCGAGCGGCCGTTCGACCAGACTTCCTCGTTGATCGAGGGATCGAGTCGGATGGCCTCCTCGTCGACTGCGAAGTGTTTCGCGAGGTGTTCGCGGACCAGTCGCATCGCGTAGTCGGCGGCCTCGTGGTTGGCTCCCTTCTTGACATCGCGCAGCGGAACGGTGACGACGCGTTCCTCGAAATCACTTGCACTCATCGTTACTCGTCAGTGTCGTTACGCCGCCAGTTGCGTCGCTTGGGGTTGCGCTGGACTTCCATGTCAGTCTTCATCATGACCCAGGCCGGCACGCGGCTGTTCTGGTTCTCGAGTTTGGCAAGTCGCTTCTTCTTGCCCTTCGATTTCTTACCCATAGTAGCCGGACGTAGCCCGTGCTGGCTTAAATCTTGTCCATCTTGCAGGGGCAGCGGGCCGGAACGGCGACCGATCGCGACAAATCTCCGGCGTGATCGCGATCGAATCGTCCACGAGAGGGGTATCAGGAGTCGAACCGCCACTCGAGAAAGCGCGTCACTCCCTCGCACGTGGTGTCGCTGAGTTCGGTCGTGTAGGTCCAGTTTTCGATGCCGTCAGTGCCGTCGTGGCGGGAGAAACGGCTCTTCTCACAGCAGCCGGTACCGTGAAATCGGGTCCCGCCGCCGATCCGGTCAGGACCGGCGTAGGCCGTCGCGATCGGCGAGATCTCCAGCGTGTTTTCGCCCGTCCGAACGGCCGTCCCGAGTTCGTGATCGCAGTACGCCTCCCCGATCGATTCGACGATATCGTGCGGGAGAAACGTGTGGATCGTCTCGTGGATCGCCATGTTCCGCGTCACCGCCCGCGAGTCCCAGACCTCCGTCGCGCCAACATTGGCGACTGTCTGTGCGTCACCGCTGCCGCCGTCATCGGTCTCGCCGGTAACCGAGTTCGGTGCCAGCGTCCCGCCGTAGCCGACGCGGTAATTCAGGGGCGACCAGCGCAACAGGACGTGGCAGGTCCGACCGGTGAGCGCGGTCCGCTTTCGCAACTGTTCGCGAAATCGACCGAGGAGAGCCTCGAGCGACGGGAGCACTGCGTCGGCCGAAAGCGGCGTCGCCGAGGGCGGAAATCGAATCGGAGCACCGCGTTCGACGCGGACCTCGAGGGCCTCGAGCCGGGAGCGCTCGCGGGCGTAGGCAAGCACCTGCTCGAACGCGCCCTCGATGGCCGCCGACGCATCGCGGAGGGGTGTCGGCCAGTCGCGTCGCAGTTCGCCGAGCCCGTACCGAAGCCGGGCTTGAAACGGAACGGCACCGGGATAGACCCGGACGTGAACGGGCGCGTCGGGGCCACGGTCGGCTGCCATCGTGGTCTTCGATGCGCCACTCGAGGAGGCGAGTGCTGCACCGCCAAGTGCTGCGAGCGCCTCGCGGCGAGTGACGCGCCACCGGCCGCTCGTGTGGTCTGACGGCTGATCGTCGAGCCCGGATACCATCGTCTCGCGTTCGATACGGGGGACCGTCCCTTGAGACCTAGTTCTGTATTTCCTGACTATATCCGGATGAGATGGTCTAATCGCTTGTTTCGAGGACAGCTGTTTCGGACGTACTCGAGGCACGTCACTCGAGCGGGAACGACTCGACCGTCGAGTAAACTGGTCCCGCGTCCGTGAGGGTGCTCTCGGTCAGGCGAACCGCCTCGACGCGGGTTTCGCCGACGGTCGGGTCGCGTTCCCGAACGAGGTTCTGGACCAGTTCCTTTCCGCCAGCATGTTCCATCCGCGCGAGCGTGACGTGCGGGGTAAAGTCGTGATCCTCGGCGTCGAACCCCATCGCAGTCGTGCGGTCCTCAATCGCTTCGTGAAGACGGGTGAGTTCCTCGCCGCCCGCCTCGACGCCCAGCCAGACGACGCTGATGTAGTCGAGGTTCGGGAAGACTCCCAATCCGCCGTAGCGGACCGTGAAGGGGTCGACATCGGCGTCGTCGACCGCGGCTGACAGTTCCCGCTCGAGGGTAGGCAGTCGGTCCTCGTCGACGTCATCAGAATCGCTTTGCGGTTCTGATTGGCTCGAAAGAGCAAAGCTCTTTCGAACGTCACCGAGGAACTTCATCGTGATGTGAGCCTGTTCCGGATCCGTGACGTTGAGCCCGCTCGCCTCGGCGAGTTCGTCTTGCAGGTCGGCGACCGGCTCGGTGAGGTCGTCGGGGAGGTCGACGCTGACGAACAGTCGCATAGTCGAATCCTCGCGGGCGGCGTACTCAATACTGACGGGGGATAGGGGCAGTTCCAGCACCGACCGGTGCCCGTCTCGAGGGGTTCGTGGTTAGGGACACCGGTTATCTGGATTGGACTCTCAAGAACGCTAATGACCGACGTAGCCGTACTCGGTGGCGGAATTGGCGGCCTCTCCGCGGCGCAGGAACTCGCCGAACGCGGGTTCGCGGTGACCGTCTTCGAGGCGAACGACCGCTTTGGCGGGAAGGCCCGATCGATGCCGATCGCGGACGAGCCGGCGGCATTGCACGGCGAACACGGCTTTCGGTTCTTCCCGGCGTTCTACCGGCACGTCGTCGACACGATGGAGCGGATTCCGGACAGCGGCGGGACCGTCGCCGACAACCTCGTCGAGACCGAGGCGACGCTCATCGCGAGTACCACGGAGTCAGAACGGATCGCCGAGACGAGCACGCCTGACTCGATGCGCGGCTGGCTCGAGGCGCTGCGGCCGGCCTTCGCTGAGGACCTGCCCGCCGAGGACGTTCGCTTCCTGCTCGAGCGACTGCTCTACCTGCTGACCGCCTGTGAGAAGCGACGCGAGGGCGAACTCGACGATGTCTCTTGGTGGGAGTTCATCGACGCTGAGAACCGCTCCCAGGAGTTTCGAGACCGGCTCGCATATGCTACCCAGGCGCTCGTCGCGCTCCGGCCGCAGGTCGGCAGCGCCCGGACGGTCGGCACCATCTACCTGCAGTTGCTGTTCGGCCAACTCGATCCGACCGAACCGACCGAGCGAATCCTGAACGCGCCGACGAACGAGGCCTGGATCAATCCGTGGGTTCGCCACCTCGAGACGCTCGGCGTGGAGTTCCGGCCGAACACCCCCGCGCGCCACCTCGCGTTCGACGGGCGGCGCGTCACCCGTGTCGAACTGGCCGACGGCCGGACGATCGCGGCCGACGAGTTCGTACTGGCCGTTCCAGTGGAGGTCGCCCCCGAGTTCGTTACGCCCGAACTGCGCCGGGCCGCGCCGGAGTTGGGTCGGATTGAGCGCCTCGAGACGGCCTGGATGAACGGGATTCAGTTCTACCTCACCGAGGACGTCGAACTGACTCGCGGCCATCAAGTCTACGCCGACGCTCCATGGGCACTGACCTCGATCTCACAGCGCCAGTTTTGGACCGAGTACGACCTCGAGGGGCGCGGCCCCGACGCGGTCGCGGGCGTCCTCTCGGTGATCGCGTCCGACTGGGATACGCCGGGGATTGTCCACGAAAAACCCGCCAGAGCGTGTACGCGCGAGGAGATCGCCGAGGAGATCTGGGCGCAGTTGAAAGGCCACCTGAACGGGTCCGACGAACGGGTACGGGACGAGATGCTCGTCGACTGGTTCCTCGATCCGTCGATCGTCGAAACGGATGCTGGAGTCGAGAACCACTCGCCGCTGTTGATCAACACCGTGGGGTCGCTTCGGAACCGGCCGCCGGCCGACGTCGGCGTTCGGAACCTCACGCTGGCGAGCGATTACGTGCGAACGAATTCGGACCTGGCCTCGATGGAGTCGGCCAACGAGGCCGGCCGTCGGGCAGCGAACGCGATCCTCGATCGACACGGCGGACGGGGTCGCGCACAGATCTGGGCTCTCAGGGAACCCGCAGTGTTCGAGCCGTTCAAGCGACAGGACCGAGTCCGGTACCGGCTCGGGGTACCGCATCCAGCAGCGGTGACGCAGTCACTGCGGAGCGTTACCAGACAGCTTGGGAAACGGGTCTGAGAGCGCCGCTCCGAACCGTGCACAATGCCGCCACAACCCCGTCGATACCCGGGTCGCAGGCCTTAACAGTCGTCACCGCCAAATCGTACTAATGACTGACCGAGACGACGACCGCGACCATCACTTCTCTGAGGGAGAGGGCTTTGGCGATCCCTACGAGGAGTTCGATCTGGACCCGCCAGAACTCGGCGTCGACCCGTCGAAGGTCGACCCCGTCGACTCCCGCGTCGTCACCGACACGCTCGACCAGCATAACATCGATCAGGACGACGTCGATGCGAGCGAACTGCTCGACGTTGGCCTGAACTACATGCAGATCAACCGCTACGAGCAGGCCACCGAGGCCTTCGATCGGACGTCTCACTTCGCCGAAGACGACAAGCTCGAGCAGGAGGCATGGGTGAACAAGGGCGTTGCCCACGGCGAACTCGAGGAGTGGGACAAGGCGATCGGTGCCCACCGCGAGGCCCTGCGAATCGACGACGAGAGCGAGCACGCCGCCACTGCCGAGACGAACCTCGCCTACGCCCTCTGGGAGTTCGGCCAGACGAGCGAGGCCTTAGAACACGCCGAGCGTGCCATCGAGATCGACGAGCGATTCGCTGCAGGCTGGTTCAACCGCGCGTTCTTCCTCTCGGAGCGCGGGCTATCCGAGGAGGCACTCAACTGCGTCGACAACGCGATCCGCCTCGGTCTGCGCAACGCGAAAGTACTCGAGACGAAGGCCGAGATCCTCGAGGAACTCGGCGAGTTCGATCAGGCCGAGGAGATCGCCGACGAAGCGAACCAGATGCGCGAGGAAGCCGAACAGGAGATGATGGACGACCGCGAGGAGATGTACGGTCAGGGTGCGGGCGGCGGCGGCGGTGCTGGCGCTGGCGGCGGTCCGGGAGCCGGCCGCGGTGGTGCCGGAGCTGGCCGCGGCGGTGCCGGTGCCGGACTCGGCGGTCGCGGCGCGAACCGCCAGTCGCCACCCCAGCGACAGGGAGACATCGGACTGGACGACCTCGGCGTCGCCGATCTCGGCGTCGAAGACGACGAGGAGGAAGACGACCGCGAGTGGGAACTCGAGTGATCGGATGATCGTCAATGAGCGAGAGACCCAGGAGGGGCTGCTGGTCGCCGTCTGCGACGAGGACGTCCTCGGCGAGACGTTCGAGGAAGGCGAGCTCTCCCTGACCGTCACCGAGGAGTTCTACGGCACCGATGCGGTCGACGAGGGCACAGCAATCGAGAGCCTCACCCAGGCGGACGTCGCCAATATCGTCGGCACCCGCGCCGTGGAACTCGCCGTCGAGGAGGGGTTCGTCGACGAGACGAACGTCCTCGAGGTGGGGGCGACGCTACACGCGCAGTTGCTGCAGATGCAGTAAGGCGGCCGGAACCGAGCACCGGCGGGGACCGGTCGAGCGTCAGTGGGGACCGATTTTCTGCAAGGGACGCGAGGCTGCGATAGACCGGGTGACTTGAGAGTACGGCCGATTCAGCGACTCGAGACTTTAGAGATCGGCTCGGTTGAACCGATAGTAGCCAATCGCAACGGGCACGACCAGCCAGACCAGCATGACGACGATGCCGAACCAGTCCTGTAAGTAGAACGGCGCGTCGCCTGGGTAGCGCTCGGCCGGCGTCATCTGGTAGGCCTCCACGGACTGGAGGCCGTACTGGAACTGGAAGGGGAAGATCGTGCCCTCGACGATGTTGCTGGCCAGATTGGTGTAGGCGAAGATCGGATTGAACTGCTCAACCAGGAGATACCACGTCTCGGCTTCGACCGGCGGCCCCTCGTCGTAGATGAGATAGTACGGACCGGCGGTGAGCAGCTCCCACAATGCGACGAGCACCATGTAGAATCCGACGACGATGGCCATCGACTTGCCCCGCGTAGAGACGGCGGCCGAGACACCGACGGCCAGCCCGACGAAGGTGATCCCGAACAACAGTGACACGGCCGCAAAGCCCAGCCAGTCGACGAACGGTACCGAGCCGAAGAAGACGGCCCCGAGGACGAGCGAGACGAGGAAGGCGAGCCCGACGGCCAGACCGACGACGCCCATGCGACCGAACAGCTTGCCGAAGACGATATCCGTCCGGTTGGGTGGGAGTCCCAACAGGAGCTTGATGCTGCCCGAACGACGCTCGCCGACGACGGCCATGTAGCCGGCGATCAGTGCGGCGACCGGGATAATTACCTGCAGCGGAAGCCCGAGGAAGTTGAGGACCTCTGCCGCGGTGACGTCGTCGACCGTGTACCAAATCGCGACGTAGCCGATCACGACGAGGCCCACGAGTAGCCCGATCAGCGACCAGAGGAGCTTCGACCGGCTTGCGTCGTCGAACTCCTTGCGGGCGACGGTGGGGATGTGAGACGTCATCGCGCCACCCCCGTTTCCGTCTCCGTCGCAGCGCCATCGCCCGTTCCCGACTGCAGTTCCGTCTCACCTTCCTCGCCGTTCGTTAGCGCAGTAAACATCGACTCGAGGGAAACCTCCTCGATCCGCAGATCCCGAATCGTCGCGCCGCTGTCGGTGAGTTTGGTCACGACGGTCGCCTTCGCCGCCGGATCGGTGATCGTACACTCGAGCGTGCGCCCGGACGCCGTGCTGTCGACAACCCCCGCAAGCGAGGTGACGAGTTCGCGAGCCCATTCAGCGGGATCCGCGAGCGACACCGTCATCGTCGCACCGCCGCCGATTTCCTCGCGCAGGCCTTCGATCGTGTCGATGGCAACGAGTTCGCCCTCGTTCAATACGCCGACGCGGTCACAGACCGCCTCGACGTGCTCCAAGATGTGACTCGAGAAGAAGACGGTCGTGCCCCGCTCGGACTCGCTGCGGACGAGGTCCTGCATCTCACGGATGCCGTGGGGATCCAACCCCGTCGAGGGCTCGTCCATGATCAGCAGGTCGGGATCACCGACCAACGCCATGCCGGTCGCGAGTCGCTGGCGCATCCCCTTTGAGTAGTCGCCGGCCGGCCGGTCGACGTCCTCGGCGGAGAGCCCGACCCGCTCCAGGATCTCGTCAGGGTCGTCGTCAGTACCGTTCGTCTTACTGGCGAACTCGACGTGCCGGCGGCCCGATAGGCGCGGGTAGATATCGAATCCCTCCGGCAACACGCCGATTCGCGGGCTGATCGAGTCGGCTTCGGCTTGAGCGTCGTAGCCTAGTACCGTCGCCGACCCCGCGGTCGGGCGCGTGAAATCCAGTAGCATGTTGATGGTCGTCGACTTCCCTGCCCCGTTCGGACCGAGAAATCCGAACACCTCGCCCTCGTCGACGGTGAGGGTGAGGTCGTCGACGGCCGTGAGATCGCCGTACTCTTTCGTCAAGCCAGATATTTCGATCGCCGTCATCTCGAGTACGCCTACATCGACGGCTCGTATAATCCACTGACCACGATTTCACGCACGGAAACTGTGGGGTCTTTTATATCATCCTGTCATACGAACGACTTAATGACCGACGATGAGGGCCGGGAAGTGCTCGCCCTACTCGACGACGAGTACGCGCGTCGCATCCTCATCGCCGCCAGCGAGGAACCGATGTCCGTCGACCGACTCACTGAGTGCTGTGACGCCTCTCCGCCGACGATCTATCGACGGATCGAACGACTCGCGGACCAGGGGTTCCTCGACGAATACCAGGAGCTCGATCCCGATGGACACCACTACAAGACCTACAGCACGCGACTCGAGCGCGTGGCGATCGAGATCGCCGAGGGCTCGATGGAGATGGACGTATACCGACGCGACGAGGACCCCGCCGACCGGTTTACGCGGCTGTTCGAGGATCTGTGATCGCCATGCTCGGGTATCCCATCCAGACCGTCGAGGGCGGCGCAATGACGGTCGCGATTGCCGTCTTCGTCGGGCAGGCCACTGCGTTCGTGATCGCGTGTTGGATCGTGAAACGCGCCTACGACGGGTACAGGGACGCCCGCCGGCCTGCGTTACTCTGGCTCGCGCTCGGGATCACGCTGCTCGCGGCGGCACCGACGATCCTTCGCTTCCTGCTCCCGACGGTCTTCGGGGCGTCGTCGGTGACGACGACCGTCCTCGCGAATCTCAGCGAGGTCGCCGGCCTCACGGCGATCCTCTATACCGTCTACGGCCGGCCGTGAGACGATGCGATACCAAACGATCCGCCAGCCGGAGGTGGTCTCGATGATTGGAGACGTCAGCGCGCTCGATACCGGTTCCGTCTCCGCCTCCGTCCTCGAGACGACAGTGTTTGGCCTCGACGAGACGACGACGATCTTCTTCGCCGGGATGGCGAGTGCCGCACTCGGGACGGTCGTCACATGGACGGCCTATCGAGGCTACGCTCGCAACGCTAGCCAGCCGATGCTGTTCCTGGCCATCGGCGTCGCCTTCCTCACGATCGTCCCGTTCGTGCTTTCACACGGGATCGACTGGGCGACCGACGCGACCGATGCGACGGTGTTGCTCGTCGTCACCGCCTGCCACCTGTTCGGACTACTCGCGATCGTTCGCTCGTTCAGGAGGCCCACTTCCCGATGAAATCCACACCGATGTCTTCGCCACGCACTACAGTCGGGACCGTATTCGACCGCGTTCGAGACTGGAGTCGCTGGTTTTTCGGCGTCTTCGTCCGCAAACAGACGTACTACAACCTGCTCTATCTCCTACTCGCGTTTCCGCTCGGCATCGGCTACTTCACCGTCCTCGTGACCGGGTTCGCGATCCCGATCGGACTCACGTTTGCGTTCGTCGACCTGGCCACGTCCGAGCCCGTCGCACTCCTGTTCGCCGGGATTCCGCTCGCACTGGTCCTGTTGTGTATCGGGGTGCCGATCGCACTGGTTGCCCTGTTCGCTTCGATCGAGTTGACCGCCCTCGAGCGACTCCTCGCCGATCGATTGCTCGACGTCGAGATTCCGACGTCTCGACCGGCCCGAAGCGTCCGCGAGCGGGTACGACGGCTCGTCCTCGATGGCGGAACGTGGAAGGGAGCCGTCTATCTGTTCAGCAAGTTCGTGTTTGGAACCGTCTCGTTTATCGTCCTCACCGTCGGCTTCACGTTCACATACGTGCTAGTTGCCGCCCCCTTCCATTACCGAAATCAACTGGTCGGCATCCATCTCGGCAATCCGGTTGAAATCGTCCCGGAACTCACCTATCAGCACGACGGCTGGACGATCGATATCGCACCGATCACGCTCTCAATCGCCGACGGCGAACTGATCTCGCTGTACGTCGATTCGCTCGAGGCGGCGCTGACCGTCTCGGCGATCGGCGTGCTCGTCGGTCTCGTCGTGTTGCACCTATTCAACGCCCTCGCCTGGCTGTACGCACGGTACACGGAACTACTGTTGCAGTATACGCAGCCGTCGATCTTCCGCGAGCCGCCGCAATAAGCGCAGGTCGATACCTCGACACTTCGGCCACCGCTCATGACGACCGGCCGTCAGTTACGTTCGCCCGCTTGGGCGGATACCAAAGTCGTTTGGAGATACCGGTATCCCAGAGGGTCTCCAAGTACCTATTGCGGCAGGGCACCCACCAGGGAACACCCACCACTTCCCTGCCGTTCCCCTCCCGAACCCCGTCCCACCCCACCTCCCCACCCCCACTCCACTCCCCCTCCCGTTTTCACCGTTCGAGCAGCGCATCGCTATTCGATCCGTCACCGTGCCGGTGTCGGGTCTGGCCTCAAACAGGCAATACGGACCGGTTCGCCACGGTCCCGGAAAGATCGGCCAGTTTCGGACCGAAGGAGTGTTTTGTGTGCGGTCCGTTCTAGTCACCAATGAGTCAACAGAACCTCGAGACACTCGACGTCGGCGCGATCCGGGAGGAGTTCCCGATCCTCCAACGGGAGTTCGACGGCCAGCAGGTCGTCTATCTCGACAACGCGGCGACGACCCAGACGCCCGATCCGGTCATCGACGCGATGAGCGACTACTACCGCGAGTCCAACGCTAACGTCCACCGTGGAATCCACCACCTGAGCCAGGAAGCTTCTCTTCTCTACGAGGAGGCCCACGACCGGGTCGCCGACTTCATCGGTGCGAGTGGCGGGCGCGAGGAGGTCATCTTCACGAAGAACACGACCGAAGCGGAGAACCTCGTCGCCTACGCGTGGGGCCTGAACGAACTCGGTCCCGAGGACGAGATCGTCCTCACCGAGATGGAACACCACGCCTCGCTGGTCACGTGGCAACAGATCGGCAAGCGCACGGGCGCTGACGTGAAATACATCCGGATCGACGAGGATGGCCGCCTCGACATGGACCACGCCCGCGAGCTCATCACGGACGACACCGCGATGCTCTCGGCTGTCCACGTCTCGAACACGCTCGGCACCGTCAACCCCGTTTCCGACCTCGTCGATATCGCCCACGACCACGACGCACTGGCCTTCATCGACGGCGCACAGGCGGTCCCCAACCGGTCCGTCGACGTCGAGGCCATCGACGCCGATTTCTACGCTTTCTCTGGTCACAAAATGGCCGGCCCCACCGGCATCGGTGCCCTCTATGGCAAGAAAGAGATCCTCGAGGCGATGCAGCCGTACCTCTACGGCGGCGGCATGATCCGCAAGGTCACCTTTGAGGACTCGACCTGGGATGACCTCCCCTGGAAGTTCGAACCCGGCACGCCACAGATCGCCGAGGCCGTCGGCCTCGTCGCCGCGATCGACTACCTCGAGGAGATCGGCATGGAACGCATCGAGGCCCACGAGGAGGAGCTAGCCCGCTACGCTTACGAGCAACTCAACGCGGAGCCGGGCGTGGAAATCTACGGCCCAGAACCAGGCCCGAATCGGGGCGGACTCGTTGGCTTCAATCTCGAGAGCGTCCACGCCCACGACCTGGCCTCGATCATGAACGACCACGCGGTCGCGATCCGAGCCGGTGACCACTGTACCCAGCCGCTCCACGACAAGCTGGGAGTCGCTGCGTCGGCTCGAGCGTCCTTCTACATCTACAACACGAAAGAGGAAGTCGACAAATTGGTCGACGCCATCGACGATGCGCGTCAGCTGTTCGCGTAAGCGAACGCTGACCGCGAGGAGATGTCGACGATGTTGTTGTGAACGAACGGGGTGAGTGAACAACGGCCAGCGAGAGCGAAGCTCTCGCCCGGCGCGTCAGCTGTTCGCGTAAGCGAACAACGGAGTGCGAGGAGATGTCGACGACGTCTGCGCACGGGCGCATAGCGCTCGTGTGCACGGTCCGCGGGACCTCCGGTCCCGCGCTATTTTCGCGAGCGAACGCAGCTAGTCGCGCTCGAGGCTCCCTGGGAGCACGGAACAGCCACAGGGGGATGCGGTGCCGTCGGTGGGGCCGCTCACGGTCACCACCCAGACAGGACGACTACAGGCGGGACAGTCGGGGAGCGACCACTCGGCCGTGTCCGCCGCGTCGTCGGCTGGCTCCGTCGTCGCGCTGGCCGGATCGATCGGCTCACCGTCGCCAATCATCGCAACCCCCGGAAACGGCGCGGACGGTCCCGGGAATCGGGTGCAGTCGCTGGTCGTTGGAGTTGATTCCACCGTCGTGCGGGACGTTTATATCCCGGTAGAATGTACGCGTTCATGGCTTGCAAATCCCGCAATGGGGATTGGAAGCCAGTCTCGGGTGACTTCAGCACCCGGGGCATTTCGAGACGTGCCCCCCGCCGCTCGCGCGTTTGGAGATCGGCTTCCGTGAAGATTGTCAGACCAGAGTGACTTATATCTATTGCTAAGTATTCAGAGAAATACTGCATACGGCTCGAGCGCCCCAGGATCGGCCGATCGCGAGTAGCAACGGCTCCAAGCCGATTGCAGGCTTGCGATTCGGTTGGTCTCGTGCGCGACTGAACCTATCAGACGCCGGTCGCGGCGCGTCGCCGGTCCCAGCGGGCCTCGACCGCGTGCAACGCGAGATAGATCGCCAAGAACAGGCCCAGTAGAATCGGACCGAAGAGGTATCCCACGGCGAGCGTGAGCGCTGTCCACCAGATCGGCCAATCGGCGTCGCGATCGGTCGCGTCAACGTAGACGGCGGCCGCACCGAAGACCGGAGCAAACGCAGCTACGATACCAATCATATAACCAACTTGTTTGCACGGAATTATATGTCACTCGGTGATCGAGCATCGATACTGCCGACGGACTGTGTCCGCCCCAAAACGACCGTTCTGGGAACGGAGACTGTTCAGCGAGCGTGACCCGGATGTTTTACCCGCGCACGTAATACAGTGTGCAGATGCCCACGGAAGACGAGCGAACGAACGGGCCGATCGATATCCTGTTGGTCGAACCGAATCCCGGCGACAGTCGGCTCTTCGAGGAACAGTTCAGAGACGCAAAGCTCCTGAACACTATTCACAACATCTCCGACGGTGAATCGGCGCTCGATTTCATCCATCAGCGAAACGAATACTCGGACGAACCGCGCCCGGATATCGTCCTCCTCGAGCCACAACTACCCGGCAAGAGTGGGATCGACGTCCTCTCGGAACTGAAAAACGACCCGGTGCTGAGCGAGATTCCGGTCGTCGTGCTCACCAGTTCGGATGCGGGAGAAAAGGTCGTCCAGTCGCACGGTCTCGAGGCGGACACCTACCTACAGAAGCCGGTCGAACCCGAGGACTTCGTCGAGTTCGTGCAGTCGGTCGAGGAGTTTTGGTTCGAGATCGTCCAGAAGCCGTCGCAGTGACCCCCTGACTGGCGAGTTTGCGACCGCGAACAATCGCGGGCGATGACCGATCGATTCCGTTCGCCTTCCGTCCTCCGTGGGTCGCTCGAGGACGGCGCGTTTATTTCTCCATCGGTGAAACCGTCCAACGATGCTCGAGGCAGTTCGCTCCCGTGTCTGCCCGTATTTCGACGACGCGCCGCCGGCCCACGACTGGCACCACGTCCAGCGGGTCGAGACCCTCGCCGAGACGCTGGTCGATCGCCACCCGGAACCCGTCGACGAGCGAGTCGTCCAGCTCGGCGTCCTCTGCCACGATATCGGCCGCAGCAAGGAGGATCGCGGCGAGATCGACGACCACGCGATCTGGGGTGCGCAGGAGGCGGAGAGATCCTGCACGACCTCGATGCAGAGACGGACACGATCGAGCGCGTCCAGCACTGCGTCCGCGCCCATCGATACTCGAACGAGATCGAACCCGCGACGCTCGAGGCAAAACTCGTCTCCGACGCGGACAACCTCGATGCGCTCGGTGCGGTCGGCATCGCTCGCACGTCGAATTTGTTCGCGAGTACCTCGAGCGGTGTGATAGGAAACTCACGGGCCAGCGGTGACTGCTAGGGTGTGGACACTATCAAACAACAGAACCTGTAGTGAGACCACTAAGTACGAGATGCGAAATAATAGAAAGGAAGCATAGTTTGCCCGATAGCTGCATATAGCTACAAACGCTATTCGTCCTGCCAGTGGAAATAGACGAGATAGAATCCAATAGCATAGCTGAACAGAATACTGACGATCTGAACCGGAAATAATCCTGGATCAGGAGGTGTTATCGCTGCGCCAACCATCCCAAATGGGGCAAATATTAATGCCGAAACGAGCCACCACTTAAGAAGAAGTTTCAGGGACATATGCTAATTTCCTAGTTCTCTTAATTAACTATTTTCGTTTATACTTATATACACCATATTGAAAGCGTTCAGTACAATATCCTTGTCGACTGATGCTCGAGCGATATTGAGTCCGCGATGCTCAAGACGAGATCATCGCCAATCCAGACAATTTCGATGCGCTCGGTCCGGTCGGGATCGCTCGCGTGTTCGTCTACGGCGGCGAGATCAGCGATCCGATCCGCGATCCGCCCGGCTGATCGAGGCGGACGACACCGAGGCCGGCGCGACGCAGTACAACCATTTTCACATGAAGATCCTCGAACTTCCCGAGCGCATGCAGACGGACGTGGGCCGCGAACTCGCTGCCGATCGCGCGGAATTCGTCCGTGAGTACCTCGAGCAGTTCGACAGGGAGGCCGCTGGTGACGCATGACGGGCTCGAGACCGAACGTCGACCGCATCCCCTCAGAAATAAACAACAAACGCAGAAAGAGTTTTGAAACTCAGTGCCGTATCCGTGAACTGCCGAGGTGAGAACGAATGTACGAGAAACGAATCGGCCGTCCCGGACGGGATCCATTTGAGACCCTGGTCGACGTTCTCACCGCGGCGAGTCGGTATGATCTCCTGTTGGGGATCATCCCGCTCGCGTTCGCGGTTGCACTGGTCGCCGCGACCGTACTGGAAGTGTCGGTGGTGCAGACCCTGCTGGGCGCGGCAATCGTCGGCGGACTCGCAGTCGTCGACGCCTGCTACCTGAATCCACCTGTCGACCGAGGGTCAGTGTAGCACCGCCAGTTCCCAACCGTTTTGCAAACGCGATGGACCGACGACCCCGACAGCCACTGCAGCGAGGTTCGGTACCCAGTGAATCGACGGCCGGACTCTTTTCGTCGGACGGACCGAGCGACCACTCGCGGCCGCTCGAGCGGCCGAACATGCCGAACACGGACGACCGCCTGTTTCGTCCCCGGAACCCTTTTACAACTCACTGGCCTATCCGTATCCAACGATGGGACTGGGCTCCGATATGTACCGACAGCAGATTCTCGACCACTACAAGAACCCGCGCAACTACGGGGAACTCGAGGATCCGACGTTCACCCACATCGGCGAGAACCCGATGTGTGGCGACGAGATTCGCATGGACGTCCAACTCGCCGACGACGAGGAGACGATCGAGCTAGTTGCCTTCCAGGGTGACGGCTGTGCGATCAGTCAGGCCTCCGCCAGCATGCTCTCGAGCGAACTCGCCGGGACGACGCTCGAGGAACTCGACGAGATGGACCGCGACGACGTGATCGACATGCTCGGCGTCGAAATCTCGCCGATGCGAGTCAAGTGTGCCGTCCTCGCCGAGAAAGTCGCACAGGACGGCGCGGAGATCTACCAGGGCGAACTCGACGTCGACAAGACGACGACCGAGGACTGAGCGGTTTTCGGACAGCCGGCCAATCTCGTTTTGCTTTCTCTCTCCCTCTATTGATCCGATAGCGGGCGGCATGACGATACGGAGCGGCGGGATCACGATCGGAATTACCGCCGTCTGACGGCTCGGAGGCGACTGAATCCGTATATACCGATACACCGGTCTCTATCGTCATCTATATTTCAAATATTTGAATTATAAATATACTTTAGATGGGTACGTCGACAAGGCGGAGGTTCGGGTCCGCGACCTCCTTGAGTATAGCATGCGGGTCGACGCCCGGACCGCAATCCCGAAACTCGAGGGCCAGCGCCTCGTCGACGTGGCAGTGGACGCCGAGAACTGATGCCCGAGCGTCGTACCGCGCGGCAACAGAGGCAGGACGACGGCGACGAGCCGACGACGCGGGAGTCGTCGGCGTGGTACGATTGTCACGCGCATACGCGATTCTCCGACGGGTCGGCGATGGAGTCGATGATCGACGCCGCCGTCGCGGCCGGCTGCGACGGGATCGGGCTCGCCGACCACTGTCTCCTCGCCGGCGACGCGCACGGTCGCCGCGACCGGTTCGATCTGGTCGAAACCTACGAGCAGCGACGCGAACGGATCGACGGCCTGCGCGAGGGGTACGAGATCGACGTATTCGATGCCGTCGAGTTCAACTACGTTCCCGGAACCGAATCACAAATCGACTCCTTCCTCTCGGACGCGGCCTTCGAGTACGCGATCGGGAGCGTCCACTTCGTCGACGGCTGTGATATCACGTCGGCGGCCACTGTCGCGACCCGCTCCCGCGATGAGCGACGGGCCACCGTCGACGCCTACTACGACGCGGTCGTTCAGTTGATCGAATCGGAGCTGTTCGACGTCGTCGGCCATGTCGATCTCCCGGAGCGCCTCGAGCCGCTTCGCGGTCTCACGACGGACGCCCACTACCGAGCCGTCGCGGACGCGCTTGCGACCTCGTCGACCGTGCCGGAACTCAACGCCGGTCGAGCGCGTCGCGGACTGGGGCGGCTGCATCCGAACCCCGACGCCCTCGAGCTATTCACCGATCGGGACATCGCGTTCGTGCTGGGAACGGACGGCCATACGCCTCGAGAGGTCCGCGATCGGGTCGAGGTGTTGCGGGCGTTCGTCCGCGACCGACCGAGCCTCGACCTCGCGTTGCCGCCGATTGGCTCGCGTTCGTAACGGGCGGTCGACGACCCGGAACCCGACCGTCGCGTCCGGCGACCCAACTGCTGCGTGCGGCGTCAGGTCACTGCTCCGGCTCGACCTCGGAGAGGGGATTCGAAACGGTGCCGTGCTCGATCGCATGGGGCCGCTCGGGGCGGTCGCCATAGCCGATATCGATCATCCGGTTGCGGTTCAGGGTCAGCTTCGGGAACGTTGGCTCGAGCAGGTCGAACAGTTCGAACCGCTCCTCGAGCTCGGGGAACCGATCGTGGTAGTCCTTGATTGCGGTCCGGACCTGTCCCCAGAACTCGTCCTCCGAGTAGTCATGATGCCGAGCTAGCAGGTCCGCGAGATAGCGGTAGACGCCGACGAACAGCCCGTAGACGACGAACAGGCGCAGTTCTTCCGGCGGCACGGAGAGGAGGACATCCTCGAGCTCCTCGGGAAGCCCCTGGAGCTCCTCGAGCGGTGCCTCGGCGACGTTGACGTCGTCGACGAAGTCCTTGACGGCGAGCCGGGACGGCCGATCGTCCTCGAGGACGAGGATCGTGTTCTCGCCGTGGGGCGAGAACGCGGTCCCATACCGGTAGAGGTAGTGCAGCAGCGGCGGGAGCATCGTTTCGAACAGCTCGTCCAGCCAGGCCGACAGCGACAGGTCGGAGCGCTCGACCAGTTTCGAGATCACCGGTTCGCCGTCCTCAACGTGCAGCAGCGATGAGAGGGTCATCGCCCGCTCGCCGTCGTCGATGAGGTCCGTGACGCTCTCGCGCCAGACACAGCCCAGTAATTCGTTGTACTGGTAGGCCGGGGCCTCGAGCGAGTCGAACGTCGGGTGATCGAAGTTTACGCCCGCGATTTCGCCGGGCAGGACGACCTCGCACTCGTCGCGCAGGAACGGGTCCGAGTCCCGAACGTCTTTCACGTATTCGGTGACGAGCGGCGCGGCTTCGGTGCGTTCGCCGGGAAGGCCGCGCCAGACGAGCGTGTTGATGATCTGCATCGGGAGCTTCACGTTGTGCTTCGTCGGCTCGTCGGCGTTAACGAACGTCCGGACCGACTGCATCGGCAGGTACTCGTCCGGACCCGCCCCCAGCGGTACGATGTCGTCCGTCGCGAGCTGTTTGCCGAACAGGGGAACGATGGCGTTCTCCCACTGCCAGTCGTGGACCGGCACGAAGAGGTAGTTGTCAGGCTCGAGCCCGCGACCCTCGAGTTCCGCGCGGAACTCCGCGTAGTAGTCCCCGAGTTCCGACTCGAGCAGCGCCTCGTGCTCGAGGCCCGCGACGCTCACGAACTCGGCTGCCTCGCGGGAGACGGCACACCACGAGAGTCGGATCTGCTCGGCGCGTTCGGGCGCGTAGTCGCGGTAGTCATCGTACCCCCAGCCGACCCGGCCCTTGTTGAACGTGAGCCACGGGTGGCCGGTCATCTCGCCCTCAATCTCGGCGTAGGACATGTCGAGAACCGATGTCTCAGTACCGGTGGTGCCGACGTCGCCGGTGATATCGCTGGCCTCGTCGGCATCGCCACCATCGGCACCGTCGGCGTCGATGTGAGCATCCGCGAGAAGCGTGTTCGTGTACTCGCGGACGAGATGACTGGCCGTGATCGAGTCCATCTCCACTGTCGGCTCGAGATCGACGACGAACTGGAGGGGGTCGTCGGCAGACTCGAATCCATCGCCGGCATCGCGTTCGATCGAGTCGACGCGAACGCCGATGCTGTCCCAGGACCGCTCGACGGCGTCGAAGCGATATCTGGTCCCCTCGAGATCGATTTCGTAGGTAGTCCACCCGTCGTCCTGCCCGTCGCCAGACGGGGCGTCATCGTCCGGCCCATCGTCGGATGGGTCGTCATCGACCGGCTCCGGCTCGAGGATATCCTCGTAGGTGAACTCCCGGAGGATCTTCGCGAGGAGTTCCCGCCCAGCATCGTTCCAGCGGTCTTCGGTCAGCACGTTGTCCAGCGTCGCTATTCCGTCGAGTCCGTACTCCTGATCGGTATCACGTCGTGTGTTTTGCATGAATTACTCCGTGTTGAGCGACAGCGATTGCGGCGCATCGGTGTGCACCGGCGCGTGGTCGGCGAACTGTTCGACGTCGAAATTCTGGAAGACGGTGTCCCCGTCGATCGGGTACACCTCGCGGCCGGCAAGCTGATCGATGATGACCGCGTTCCGGTAACAGCCCAGTCCGAGATCCGGTGTGCCGACGCCGTGCGTGTGCATCTCGGCGTTTTGGACGAACACGCGGCCGCTAGGGTCGTCCGCACCACCGAGATCCCCCTCGAGGCGGTACTCCTCGCTCACGCGGAACCGGCCCTGGTCACCGAACGCAATCCGGTCCGCGATCGGCTCGAGGAACGTCGGCATCGGACGCTGATAGCCCGTGCCGAAGATCACAGCGTCGGTCTCGAGGGCGAACGCCGCCGCCTGTTGGCGCTGTTCGCACTCGAGCCAGTAGCTATCCGCGAGGCGCTCGATGTCGCGGACTTCGGTCGTCGCGAGCATGCCGAAGTCAGGCTCGCGGTCGCCGATCGAGCGCTCGTAGAGCGTGTCGTAGAGCCGCTCGCTGGTCTCGGGATCGATTCCCTTGTACAGCAGGTCCTGATCGGCCAGCAGGTCGTCCTTTCGCGACTGTGGCAGGTCGTAGAAGTACTGCGTGTACTCGGGCGTGAAGTGCTGGAGCCCGAGTTTCGAGTACTCCATCGGGAAGAACCCGTCCGAGCGGGTGAGCCAATCGAGCCGGTACTCGTGATTCGGTTGGCGCTCGAGCAGATCCAGCACGACCTCGGCGGCGCTCTGCCCGGAGCCGACGACGGTGATCGCGTCGGTCTCGAGGACGTCCGTGCGGCGCTCGAGGTAGTCAGCGGTGTGAAACAAGGGATCGTCCCCGTCGGCGTGGTCACGGGCAAACGTCGGCAGCGCCGGCCGGGAACCGACACCCATGACGAGGTCGTCGGCCCGGTAGCGGTAGCGCTGGCCCGTCTCGGGGACGACGGCCTCGACGACGAAGGTTCCGCCATCATCGGGTTTCGGTCCGCTCGACGTCGGTTCCGATTCGCTCGAGTCGCCGTCCGCGGCCTCGTACGCGACGCTCGTCACTTCCCGCTCGAACCGAGTCGTCGGCACGCGCTCGGCGACCCAGCGCAGGTACGCGTCGTACTCGCGGCGGGGAATCTGGAACGTCTCATAGAAGTAAAACTCGTAGATGCGGTCCTGTTCGCGGACGTAGTTGAGGAAGCTGTAGGGGCTGGTTGGATCGGCCATCGTCACCAGATCCGCGAGGAACGGCACCTCGAGGGTGGCCCCCTCGATCAGCATCCCTCGTGCCAGGCGAATTCGGGCTCGCGCTCGAGGAAGATCGCATCGAGCTCGAGGTCGGAGTCCGCGCCGTCGAGCAGCGCCGCGAGCCCGAGGTTGAACGGCCCGAGGCCGACGCCGAGCACGTCGTAGTGACCGCGGTCGATGACGGGGTCGGCGTCGTCGCTGTCATCGACGACAGCGACGGGGTCACCCCCCTCAGTCATCGTCGGTCACCTCAGGCGGTCGCGCGTCCGCTTCGTCGGCGGTCGGCGGCCAGATCTCGCGTTCGAACCGCTCGCGCGTACAGACGGTAAGGGCCGCGGTCTTTTCTTCTTCCGGGAAATCGAATTCACGATGAGACTCGAGGCCACACCGTTCCATGGTCGCGAGAGCCGCCTCGTTGCGGGCGTCAGGTTCGGCGACGACTCGGTCGGTCTCGGGATGGCTGAACTGGAACGCGAGCATCGCGCGGAGCAGGGGGACCGCGTACCCTTCGCCGAGGTACTCCTCGGGACCGATCAGGAGGTGAATCCCCTGATCGGCCGGCTCGGCGTCGTAGTACACCGCCAGATCGTCCTCGGCGGCCCAGTAGCGCTCCCAGTAACTCATCGGAACGTGGTCCAGACAGCCGACGTACAGCGTCTGGTGGTCGTCCGCGAGCTTCTCCCGGAGCGTCTCCCGGAACTCGGGCAGCGGCTCGTCGAGGTCCCAGTAGGGCGTGACGTGGTCCGACCCCAGCCACGCGTGCAGGCGGCCGAGGTCGTGCTCGAGCGAGACCGGCCGGAAGCCAACGTGCCGGTCGATCGTCTCGTCGTAGTACTCGAAGTCGTAGTCCGAGATGACCGTCGCGTGGGGGCCCCGATTCGAGTCTTGTGCCGTCATCGGTTCGCCTCCGGCTCCGCCGCTTCCGGCGCGTCAGTCGAGTCCGCGGAATCGTCCGCTGCCGGTCGATCGACCAGCGGGTTCCGCACGTCGGCATAGACCGACTGCTCGTCGAGCGATGGCGCGTCGAGTTCGTCCAGTCCGCGGAAGCGAGTCAGCAGATTCGCCTTGCAGGGCACGGTATCCGACTCGAGCAGCGGGTCCAGAATCGACGTGCCGGGCCGGTCGAACTCCTGGAGCGACTCGAGTTCCTCGCGGAGGACGTCGAGCAGCCGACCTTCCGCAATGAGCCCCGCGGTCCCGAAGGCGTTGATCACGCCGAGGGCGTTGTTGAGCAGGACGTAGTAGCGGATCCGCTCATCGGCGACCGCGTCGGAACAGATCGAGTCTGCCCGCTCGCCGATGCCGGGACAGACGGCCTCGATCCGGTCGTAGGCGTCCTCAGGGAAGTAGTAGCCCTGATTGTCTCGATAGCGGAACTCGTCGGGGTAGCCCGCTTCGTCCAGTGTGAGGACGCTGTTCTGTTGGTGGGCTTCGAGGCCGATCCCCCGCTCGAGGTAGAGCCACAGCAACGGCCGGACCGAGATCGAGAGATAACGGCGGAACCACTCCTCGCTGACGGCGGCGGTGTCACGACCCTCGCGCTCGGCGATCGAGGCGACGATGCGGCCGAGACGAGAGATCTCGTCCCCGATCGCGTCCTGACAGAGCGCGACGACGGGCGTCGCCCGCCGAGCGTCCTCGCCCCGGAATGGATTCTCCCGGAGGACGACCTCGAAGCCGGACTCGTCGCCGTCGGCATCCAGCGCGTCCGGATCGATCGTCAGGTAGGCCGGATCCCGAACCACGTCGAAGTCGGGGTATCGGTCACGCAGGTCGTCGCCGAGTTCGGTCGCCAGCAGGTCCGAAACCGCGACGCCGCGCTCGAGTTCCGGCCGCTTGTTCGTCCGCAGCGAGTTCGTGATCTCGACCGCGAGCGATCCCTTGACCATGAACGGGGAATCCGGCGCGTACAGCGTCCGCACGGACGTCGTCGGATAGAACTCGCGACCCAGTGGACCGAGCGACTCGAGTTTCCCCGCAGCGACGAGGTCCTGGACATCGGATCGCTCGAGCAGACGGTCGGCCTGCCACGGGTGAACCGGCAGAAGAACGTCGTTGTCGGTGAGGGAACCCTCGAGGACCGACTCGTCGACGGCCGGATCCTCCTGGAGGGCCTCACGGACCCACGCGGCAGCGGAGTCGTCGCGCGCGGACTCGCTCTCGACGATGTCGGCGTCCGCGCGAACGTAGTGGAGTCGGAACGAGCCCTCGAGTTCCGGGGCATAGCGCTCTGCGTCGCGCTCCATTCCCCGGCGGCTCTTCGGCGTCGGATGGCGGAGGTGGCCGAAGACGAGCGATTGTTCGGCCTCGCGGAAGGTAAAGTCCGTTCCGTACAGGGTCTCGCCGTCGCCAGCGCGGGCGTCGACGTATCGCTCGACGTTCCGGCAGGAACGGACGACCCGCTCGAGGAGGTCATCGCGGTTCGGGTCCGCGCCGCGTGCGAGCTCGAGTTCCTTCGTCACGAGCGTCGCGAGCGTCGCGTAGTCCAGTTCGATCGGATCGCTGTCGCCGCCGGTTCCGTCGGCCCCGCTGGCTCTGGCACGGTAGTAGGCGGGTAGATCGAATCGGTGGCGACCCGTCGGGGACCGATACTCGACGGGAACGAAGCAGTCGATCCCCTGGTTCGCCAGCGGGAACTGCAGGACCAGCCCGCTCGCCGATGAGCGGTCGATCGGCACGTCCGCAGCGGCGACGAACTCGCCGGCACCAGTCTCGTGGCAGTAGCAGTTCAGGAAGCTGTGCACTGTCGCATCGCGTGCGACTCGCGTCGCATCGACGCGTTGTTCGTCAGTCGGCGTCGTCCGTGTCGGTGGTCGTGGAGTCATGCGGAATCGGTTACCTTTCGGTCGCATTCGAGCGCCTCACCGCGGTCGACGATCGCTTCAAGGGCGTCTCGAAGGTCCGAGAGCGTCGTTTTCGGGTTCAAAAGGGTGAACTTCAGTGCGGCAGTGCCGTCGACTTCGGTGCGAGCGAGCACGACCTCGCCGTCGGCCAGCAGTTCATCGCGGACGGCACGGTTCACGCGGTCGACGGCGGCCGCGGTAGTTCCGTTGCCCCGCTCATTCTCCTCGATGTGCTCGCTCGATCGGTCCGGCCGATACCGGAAGATCACCGCGCTCAGTTCGGGCTCACAGCACAGTTCCAGCGCTGGCTCGGCCCGGATCTCGGCGGCGACAGCGTCGGCCAGGTCGCAGACATACTCGACGCAGTCGGCCACGCCCGTCCGACCCAGGGTGTTGAACGTCACGAACGGCTTCAGCGCGTCGAACCGACGGGTCGTCCGAGTCGACTTCGAGACGAGGTTCGGGACCCCCGCTGCATCGTCGCGCTCGGGATTGAGGTAGGTCGCGTTGCGCTCGAGGAACCGATAGCGGTCGCCGTCACGCAACAGGAAGGCCCCGCAGCTGATCGGCTGGTAGAACAGCTTGTGGAAGTCGACGGCGATCGAATCGGCGCGGTCGATCCCCGCGAGCTTCGGGCGGAGGCGGTCGCTGATCGCACACGCGCCGCCGTAGGCGGCGTCGACGTGGAACCAGAGGTCGCGCTCGGCGGCCCGATCCGCCAGTGCCGCAAGCGGGTCGATACTGCCGAAGTCCGTCGTGCCAGCGGTGCCGACGATCGCGAACGGATGGCGACCGTCGGCCTTGAGTCGCTCGAGCGTCTCGTCCAGTGCTGCGAGGTCGATCCGTTGATCGTCGTCGGTCGCCACCGTGACGACCGCGTCCTCGCCGAGCCCGAGGTGGTGAGCCGCCTGCTTCGCTGTGAAGTGGGCGGCCTCCGAACAGCACAGGCGGAGGTCCGTCGCCTCGGGTGGTACTCCCGCGGTCTGAACGTCTCGATCGAACCGCGTCTGGCAGTACCAGTCGCGAGCCAGCAGTAAGCCGAGGAAATTCGACTCCGTGCCGCCGCCAGTGAAGACGCCGTCCGCGCCGGACGGATAGTCGAACAGATCACAGCACGCGTCGACGACGCGTTCCTCCAGCACGGACGCCGCGGGGGCCTGATCGAACGAGTCCATCGACTGGTTCGTCCCGGAGAGCAACAGCTCCGCGGCGAGCGCCGGGATGGCCGGCGGGCAGTGGAGGTGGGCGACGCAGCCGGGATCGTGGACCCGGACCGAGTCCGCGAGCACGTCCTCGCCGACCGTCTCGAGGACGGCTGCGAGCGGTTCGCCCTCGTCGGGGAAGACTGATAGTTCGTCGATCCGCTCGCGAAGCGTCTCATGATCGGTCCCCGCGTACGGCCCCTCGGCCGTTGCAAACGACTCGTGGAGACACTCGCGTGCCCGGTCGATCGCGTCATCGTAGGCAGCGTTTCCGTCGGAATCGCCGAGGAACGCACTCGCGGCGGCCGGCGGCGTCGGCTCGTCGGGGATCGAACGGCGCTGCCCGGCGAGCCCGTCGTTCGTCATGCCGGAGCCTCCGTCCGAGCTCGATCGTCCGCGGTCGCCGCACGAACGCTCTCGTGGATGATGTCGCCGACGTCGTCGATCCGCGACGGCGAAATCGTCAGTGGCGGGAGGAACCGGACGACGCTGCCGTCGCGGCCGCCGGTCTCGACGATCAGCCCGCGGTCGAACGCCGCCGACTGGACGGCCGACGCGAGGTCGCCGTCCGCGGGGAAGCGGCCGAGCGAGTCGGGCTCCCCGTCAGGATCGACGAGTTCCATCCCGAGCAACAGGCCACGCCCGCGGACGTCGCCGACCGCCTCGAACGTCGCGGCCGTCTCCTCGAGGTGGTCCTGCAGCCGGTCGCCCATCGCCGCGGCGTGCTCCTCGAGGTCGTGCTCGAGGACGTACTCGATGGTTGCCGTCCCGGCGGCCATCCCCAGTTGGTTGCCACGGAACGTACCGGCGTGTGCGCCGGGGTCCCAGACGTCGAGCGACTCGTCGTAGACGACGACCGACAGGGGGAGTCCGCCGCCGACGGCTTTCGAGAGCGTCATCACGTCCGGGACGATATCGGCGTGCTCGATCCCGTACAGCTCGCCGGTGCGCCCGAGGCCGGTCTGGATCTCGTCGACGATCAACGGGACGTCGTGTTCGCGAGTGACTCGGCGCATCTCCTGGAGCCACTCGGCGGGCGCTGGGACCGCGCCACCCTCGCCTTGAACCGGCTCGAGGATCATCCCCGCCGGGTCGACGATCCCGCTATCGGGGTTCGAAAGGGTGCGCTCAACGTACTCGGCGCTCGTCTGCCAGCAGTCCGTACCGCCGAGACCGAACGGACAGCGGAACTCGTAGGGGAAGGGGAGGTGATGAACGTCCGGCATCAGCCCCGGAATCGGTTCCTTCGCCGCCGTATCGCCCATCAG
Source organism: Natrinema sp. SYSU A 869 (assembly GCF_019879105.1). NCBI lineage: Archaea > Methanobacteriati > Methanobacteriota > Halobacteria > Halobacteriales > Natrialbaceae > Natrinema > Natrinema sp. SYSU A 869. The sequence continues at coordinate 2,090,082 of NZ_CP082249.1, forward strand.
GCTGAGCGCGCCGTTGGTCATCCCGTGATACCCGCCCTGGAAGGCCAGCATCGATCGGTTTCCAGTGGCTGTCTTGACGAGTTTCAGCGCGGCCTCGACGGCGTCCGTGCCAGCGGGGCTACAGAACTGGACCGTCGCGTTCTCAGCGAACTCCTCGGGGAGGCTTTCGAGCAATCGGTCGACGAACCGCTCCTTGACCGGACTCGTCAGATCGAGCGTGTGAATCGCTTGCCCGCGCTCGAGCAACTCCTCCATTCGCTCGACGACCGCGGGGTGGTTGTGACCGAGCGCGAGCGTCCCCGCACCCGCCAGACAGTCGACGTACTCGTTGCCGTCGACATCCTCGAGGATCGTGCCCTCGGCGCGCTCGATCGCGAGCGGCAGCGAGCGAGGATAAGTTCGTGCGTTCGACTCGCGACGCGCCTGCTGTGCGAGAAGGTGCTCGGCCGACGATCTGCCGTCAGTCACGACCGCTCACCTCTCTTCGGCGACCGTTCGCCGAATCGTCTCAATGGTAATTGTCCCTGCGTCATGCGAGTTTTAGGCTAACCTAAACAAATAAAAGCGTGTCGGTTTTTAGGGTAACCTAAAGCATATACCGGAGATCCTGAACAACGCGTAATTGCGGAGTAGCAGGGCTGAAAGGTGATCGGGAATCGAACGATGGGAACGAGAAGTAACAGGGACGACCGAGGCCGGTCGCCCGACGGACCGGGGATTCGAGGGTGCAGCAATGATTAGCCACCATCGTAATCGCGAACGCGACCGCGACCGCTCAGTTCGAAAAGTAGCGGACCAGTATCGGATCGCTATCCAACAATTTCGGTGTGCTCGGCAGGCTCGAACCGCTGAAATGACGGTGTAGACCGTGTCGTCGAGTAGCCACGAAACGAATCGAACCGATGTGTCAGTGTCGCTATTCCGGCTTTAGGCCTGCGTCCTGGACGCGCATGACGGCCTCGCCGTCGGCCAGGTTCGGCGCGTCGACCAGTCGGACGATTCGCTTGTCGCCCTTGGACTTGCGGAGGTAAATCCGGAACGTCGACTTGTGACCCAGAATGTTGCCACCGATCGGCTGCGTCGGGTCGCCGAAGTAGGAGTCGGGGTTCGAGGCGACCTGGTTGGTGACGATGACGGCGGCGTTGTAGAGGTTGCCGACCTTATCGAGGTCGTGGAGGTGCTTGTTGAGCTTCTGCTGTCGGTCCGCGAGTTCGCCACGGCCGACGTACTCCGCACGGAAGTGGGCGGTCAGCGAGTCGACACAGAGCAGTCGAACGGGATACTCCGAGTCCTCGTGTTCGCCCGCGAGTTCCTTCGCCTTCTCGGCGAGCAACATCTGGTGGTTGGAGTTGAACGCCTTCGCGACGTGAATCTTCTCGAGGACGTCCTCGACGAGTGCGTCGACCGCCGCCTCGTTGTCGGCCGAGCCCTCGATTTCGCGGTCCTCGAGCGTCGCGTTGATTGCTTCGTCCGGCAGCCCGCGGACCATGTCGTCGATTCGCTCGGGCCGGAAGGTGTCCTCGCTGTCCACGAAGATGGCGCTGCCGTGGAGGCCGCCGACCTCCTGTGGGAGTTGGACGTTAACAGCCATCTGGTGGGTGACCTGGGACTTACCGGCACCGAACTCACCGTAGACCTCGGTGATCGACTGCGTTTCGATTCCGCCACCGAGCAGGTCGTCGACTTCGTCGTTGTGCCAGCTCAGCTTGCCGATCTCGTTTCGTCGCTCGAGTACCGTCGAGCCGGTCTCGAAGCCACCGATGTCGGCGGCACCACGGGCAGCGCGAACGATGTCCGCGGCTGTGGACTCGCCGACGTCGGCCGTGTTCGACAGCTCCGCCGGCGCGGCGACGGCGAGACTCTGATAGGAGTCAAAGCCTGCATCGTGAAGTTTGTCTGCGGTCGCCGGTCCGACACCAGGGAGTTCCTCGAGATCTGATTCGGGCATACTCTCTCGTTGTGCCGGACCCCCCATAAACCCTCGTTTACAGGAGAGTGAAAGTGAAAGTGCCAGCAGGAAGCGGGGTTGCTCGAGGGAGTGACAGTGGGTTGAAGAGCGAAGGCGCATCGAGGGGATGAATCAGAGACCGGTCTCAGTGCAGTTGCTCGTCGGCGTCCCACTCGAGGCAGTAGAGGTGCTCGTCGTCGCTGCCGACGTAGAGCCGTTCGGCCGCGATCGCGGGCGTCCCGCTGATGGCGTCGTCAGCCGCGAATCGCCACAGCGGTTCGGGGTCGTCGACGGTGACGCCGTAGAGCGAGCCGGTCGCGTCGCCGACGCAGAGCACGTCACCGGCGACGACGGGGCAGGAACGGATCGGGCCATCGAGTTCGACCCCCTTCTGCGAGAACAGCCAGCCGCGCAGTTTGCGCCGGCCGACGGTCGTGTCGGTGACGTGCAGATAGCCGTCATCGGCACCGATAAATGTCGTCTCGGCGGCCGCGAGCACGGTCGCGGACGTGGTAAAGCCGTCGCCGATTTCATAGGTGAACCACGTCTGGCCGGTCCCTGCGTCCAGCGCGAGCATCGTTCCCCCGTCGTCGCCGACGTAGACCCGCCCGTCGGCGACCGTCGGCCCCGCCGCAATCGCTCCGTTAGCCGGTGCGGTCCAGACCTCCTCGCCCGTCTCGGCCTCGAGCGCCAGCACCGTCCCGGCCGTGGTCCCGACGAACAGCCGTTCCTCGGTCGCTCCCCACTGTCGATCCGGCTCCTGCACTCGCTCCGCGTCGAGCAGCGACAGCGCTCCCGACTCGAGGGGCTCGTCGCCCCGGTCCTCGTCCAGCGCGGATCGGCGCTGCTCTCCCTCCCGCCCGTCGGTGATCGCCGGAGCGCCGACCACGGTCGATTCGGTCTCGTGGGTCCAGATTTCCGTCCCCGTTTCGGCCTCGAGCGCGGAGAGTCCATCTGCGTGGCCGGCGTAGAGTCGGCCGTCCGAGAGCGCGAGCGCGCCCTCGAGCGAGCCCGGCAGTTCGGCCTGCCATCGTTCCTCGCCGGTGGCAGGGTCGAGGGCGGAGACGGTTCCCTCGCCCGTGCCCAGATACAGGTACTCGCGGGTGACAACCGGCGTCGCATCGGTTGCCGCCGTCGTCTCGAACAACCACCGCCGGCGACCCGTCTCCCGCTCGAGCGCGTAGCAGTTCCCCCGAGCCGTGCCGACGTAGACGGTGTCGCGGTCGAGCACCGGCGACCCCGGCGGGCCGACGAGGTCGGCTGTCCACGCCTCGCTAATACGGACCGGGCCCTCGAGATCGCGCCGGAGTCCCGAATTGTGCGGATCGCCTTTGAACTGGTTCCACTCAGTCACTGTTCGCGGCTACCGACCGAACGGTCATAACAGTAGGCGTGTCACCGCCCTGCAGTGGCATGCGACGGGTCGGAGCCAGTCACTCGATAAAGTAGTTCGACAGAGTCTCCCGAGTAGGGACACACTGGCTCTCTCTTTTCTCCCTCATTACACACACAGAAAACACTTGTAGTGCGACAGTGGTGTTAGGTACACGACATGCCGCTATCACTACGGCGAAGACAGCTACTCGGGGCCGTTGCCGCGGTCGTTCCCGCAGTGGTCGCCGGATGCTGGGGTCACGGTCCATCCCTGACGATGCGAGAGACATCCGATTCGGATCTCCTTTCGAGCGCAGCCAGTACGATTCCCGTCGACACCACGTCCGACAGACTCCGACCGATCGTCGAGACGATCGAAACTGGCACCACCAAACTCAGTAGTCCCTCCCCGCGTCCCCGCGTGGAACCTGCACAGCCGGTGGTCGCATCGGCAGTGCAACGGCCGATCAAATACGACGGCGCGTACTACACGCTTTCACTGTCGAAAACGGTCGAACGGACGCTGATAGAAGCCGAGTTCCATATCGGAACGGCGGGGACGCCGCCCGAGGACACTGCGAAGCCGATCGAGTACGATGCCCTCCCGGAGCGAGACAGAGAGTCGCTCGAGGGTGCGCTCCCACCGGAGACCGGGGAACGCGACTATGAATCGGTTCAGACGTTCTACGACGAACAGGAGGTGGACACGTCGGAACTCGTCCCGGAGACCGAGTACGACGCGGTCGTCCGGGACGGGCAACGCTATTCGCTCGAGTTAGCCCACACAGAGAAAAAATCGGGGTACAACTATCACTATACGGCCGAACGGGTCGCAACGACGGACGACGACTTCCTGTCCTGGCTCCGCTCTCGATATCGATACGAGCTGACGGGGCTCTCGGAGGGTGAGCAAAAATCGTCACCGAAGCGATCGAAGACGGCAGGTACACCGGTGGAGACGGAGAAGACGCCTTTTCGTCACTGTCCGAACGGGTTCTCTCGCAACCCGCGCTCGAGCGGGAAGATGGAGCAGGGGAATGGTTCGTCCAGTACGACGGCAGCGAGTACGTGGTTGAACTCACCGCACCCCCGGAATTTCATTGAAAGGGTTCGGTCCCAGTATAGCGGTTTTGTGATCCGCTCCTGACCAACGTACGCAATAGCCGGAGTTCCGGTTACTGAAACAGAGATGACGAGCCGGGGGCTCGTCACCAAGGAACGGAGAGCGGCAGGAAAAGGGAGCAACTGGTGTATGGCGCAGTTGTGATGATGTGGCTTCCTGCCGCGTACTTCTACATAGTCGGGGGACCTGTATACGGGTGACTCCTACATAGTTTGGGAACCCACCGGTCGAGAGGGCAACGCCCTCGTCTCCCGGTCGGACAGCACGCTCACTCCCAGGGGTGGGTCCCGCGCTCGCTGGGCCAGAGCGGATACCAGTACTCCTTCTCGCGCTCGATCTCGAGTTCGCCGTCCAGCGCCGACTCGAGGGTGAACTCCGCGCTCGAGTCGCGTTCCCGACCGGACCGGGGAACGAACGGGTAGAACCGGCCGCGACGGAAGGAGTAGATCCAGTAGGCCGTTTCGTCCATGTCGGCGGTTCCACCGCCTCCGTTCCGATGCCGCGAAGCGGCATCGCTGTCCTCGTAGGCGAAGACCGCCGCGAGCAGGCGCGAGCCGTAGCCGTGCTCGATGAAGGTGTCCGCGGCGAAGTGCATGCTCGTGATCAGATCCTCGGGGTCGTCGTCCTCGAGGATGACCCAGTGATAGCCATGATCGTCCGATGTGACCGAAAATCCGGTGCCGGTCTCTTCCTGGCCGGCCTCGAGGATCGCTTCGACCTCGTCGACGGCGTCACGGAAGTCGCTCGAGTCGACGCCGGAAAAGCAGAGCGCGCCGACGTCCAGCGACTCATAGCCCAGATCGGCCTGCATCGTGAGGTAGGCGGTGCTCATCCCGAAGAGGTCGTCGGGGTCGGCGTCGCGTCCGGCGTCGGCCTCGGCGCGCGATCCGAGGATGGCGCGGAGTCCGTCCAGCAGTCCCATATCTTGAGTGAGGGGCGCAGTTCCTTAGAAAGATTGCATTTCGCGCTCGAGGTCCCGAAGCTGTTCGACGCGGCGCTCGGTCGGCGGATGTGTCGAGAAGAGCCGACCGACGACGCCGGACTTGATCGGGATGATGAAGAAGGCGTTCATCTCGGCTTCCTCGCGCATGTCGTCTTTCGGAACCTTATCCATCTCGCCCGAGATCTTCAGGAGGGCGGAGGCGAGCGCCGACGGGTTGCCGGTGATGGCAGCGGCCCCGCGATCGGCAGCGTACTCGCGGTATCGCGAGAGCGCCCGAATGAGCAGGTAGCTGATGATCCAGACGACCAGCGAGACGAGGATCGCGACAATGATGCCGCCGCCACCGCCCTGACGGCCGCGGCCGTGGCCGCCGCCGAAGAACGCGCCCCAGCGGACCATCATGAACGCAATGGTCGAGAGGAACGAGGCGATCGTCATCACCATCATGTCGCGGTTTTTGACGTGAGAGAGTTCGTGGGCGAGGACGCCGTCGAGTTCGTCGGCATCGAGCGTCCGCATGATCCCCGTCGTCACACAGACGGCCGCATTTTTCTGGTTGCGTCCGGTCGCGAAGGCGTTCGGGACCTTCGAGTCGACGACCGCCACCTTCGGTTTCGGGAGGTCGGCCTGCTGTGAGAGTCGTTCAATCGAGGCGTGCAGTTGCGGGTACTCATCGGCCGAGACCGTCTTCGCGCCCATGCTCCGTAGCGTGAGCGTGTCGCTGAAGTAGTACTGCACGAGCGAGAACCCGCCGAACATGAGCCCGAAGAGCAACAGTCCACCGCCAACGTAGAGCGTGATCACGCCCGCGAAGACGATGTACAACGCGAACAGCAGAAACATCGTTACAAACATTCGGAACCGCAATCCCCAGTCCGCCTGCCATTTCATACCTAGAGCAACGGGCTCCGGAGAAATAAGTACCCTGACGATACGTCTGCCCGTGAACCGTCCTAACACGGGGCAGACCCAACCGACCCGACGAGTCATTCCGAAGATGTATTTGGATCGACTCGTTCCGTCGAAACAGCGAATGCCCTCCCCTGATTCGGTACTCCTCGAGGAGTGCACGTGGCCGGAAGTCGAAACGGCGCTCGAAAACGGAACGCGGACGGTGATCGTGGCGGTCGGCTCGATCGAGCAACACGGGCCGCACCTGCCGCTGAATATGGATACGCTGGACGGCGACGAACTCTCGCGACGCATCGTCGAAGAGTTCGGTGACGCACTGGCAGCGCCGACGATTCGGCCCGGCTGCTCGGGCCATCATATGGCGTTCCCGGGAACGATCACGATGCCGCCGGAGACGCTGATGGACGTGATCCGCGCCTACTGCCGCTCACTGGATGATCACGGGTTCGAGCACGTCGTCCTCGTCCCGACACACGGCGGGAACTTCGCGCCGGTCTCGACCGTCGCGCCCGAAATTGCCCGCGAGATCGACGCATCCGTGATCACCCTCGCGGACCTCGACGACCACATGGAACTGCTGAATGAGGGGCTTCGCGAGGCCGGCATCGAGTACCAGCAGGACGTTATCCACGCTGGGGCCGCCGAAACGGCCATGATCCTCGCAATCGAGGAGGGGCTCGTCCGCACGGATCGGCTCGAGGCAGGACCGGAAGGGTCGATTTCCACCGCGCGACTACTCAGCGAGGGGTTCGAATCGATCACCGAGAACGGCGTTCTCGGAGACCCCGGCGAAGCCATCGCCGACGCTGGTGCGGAGATTTTCGACACCGTCACCGACGCGTACGTCGAACGGATCGAAGCCGAGCGCAATGTCGTGTGAGACGAGCGGCAGTGACACTGCAGTTCGTCTCGAAACCTCTCCGCAGTAACTACAGTCAGTATTGTACGTATATCATACATTTTGGTCACCGGTCGATCGAACCCCTTCGTTTCGCATGGAGACCGTGTGACGGAGTCACGTCTGACGCAATCGAGTCGGTAGTAATGTAACTGATGTCTGACTTTTTATTCACCCGATCCCCCTTCGTTTCGTATAGAGCGACCCGAGCGTCACGGAACAGAACCGGTCGTGACTCGCGAATGAGAGAATTCGGTCGCCTCGAGCGAGACGATCGACTCGAGCGATGGAACGCGTCCCTTAACTCCGCGAGACCCCAAACGGGGCCAATGAGTGAGTCGCGTGCGTTCTGTCCCCGGTGTGGGGACCCCGTCCCCGAACGATCGGCGAGCGACGCGAACAATCCGTTGCGGCCCGGTGCCGAGGTCGAACTCTGCGATTCCTGTTACTTCGAGGACTTCGACTTCGTGGACGCACCGGACCGGATCGACGTTCGCGTCTGCGCCCGCTGTGGTGCAGTCTACCGGGGGAATCGATGGGTCGATGTCGGTGCGGAAGACTACACGGACATCGCCATCGAGGAGGTCAGTAAGGCGCTGGCCGTCCACGTCGACGTCGAAGACGTCGCCTGGCAGATCGATCCCGAACAGGTCGACCAGAACACGATCCGGATGCACTGTTTCTTCACGGGCGTCGTCCGCGGGACTCCAGTCGAAGAGCAGGTGACAGTCCCGGTTAGGATCGCCCGGCAGACCTGCACCCGCTGTGGGCGGATCGCTGGCGACTACTACGCCAGCATCGTCCAGATCCGCGCCGAGGACCGCACCCCGACGACCGAGGAGATCGAGCGAGCGAAGGAAATCTCGACCCAGATCGTCGCTGACATGGAGGCCACGGGCGACCGCAACGCCTTCGTCACGGAGACGAGCGAGACCGACGACGGACTGAACATCAGGGTCTCGACTAACAAGATCGGCAAGAAGATCTCGAACAAGATGCTCGAGGAGTTCGGCGGCACCGTTAACGACGCCGAGACCCTCGTCACCGAGGACGAGGACGGCAACGAGGTCTATCGGGTTACCTTCGCCGTTCGTCTGCCACCCTATACCCCCGGCAACGTCATCGCCCTCGCCGATGACGACGGCGGCCCTGTCCTCGTCCGCAGCGCCCGCGGCAACCTCAAGGGCATCCGCGTGACGACCGGCGAGCGCTACGAGGCGAGCTACGAGGAGGGGAACTCGCCCGACGCGCGGAGGCTGGGCGACCTCGAGGACGCCGCCGAAGCCACGGTGGTCACCGTCGAAGACGAGAACGCCGTACAGGTACTCGATCCCGAGACCTTTCAGGCGAAGACCGTCTCGCGGCCGGACTACTTCGATCCTGACGCCGAGACCGTGCCCGTCCTGAAGAGCCGCGCCGGACTGCATATTCTGCCCGACGAGAGTGATGACTGACGAGGACGCGACCGGTGGAGACGCGGCTGACGAGGACGCAACGGACCAGTCGGCGTCCGACGACACCCTCGAACGGACGGTCGACGAGGTCCTCGAACCCGCGGTAGCGGACGCGCCCCTCGCAGCGATCGTTGAGAAGCCGCGCGCAGAGACGGCCATCGAGTCGCTGCGCGCCGAGGGAGTCTACGATGATTCGCGGCGCGTGCGCGAGGCGCGAGGGCGAAGCGGAGCAAAGCCCTCAGACCATGCGAACGGGTCTTCGACCCGTGAGGACGGACCCGACGGGGTCGCGCTGCCGATCACGGAACCGCCGACCGAGACCGCGGTGCTCGAGGTCGTCAAGCAACTCGAGCCCGAGCCCCGAACCCCGGATCTCGAGGCGCTACTGGCCGACCGGGGCTGGCACGACGATGCTCTCGAGTCGGTTCCGGGCTCGTGGGCGGTGATCGGCTCGGTGATCCTCGTGACGGTCCCCGAGGGCTGTCCCGACGAGGGCGAGTTGGGCGAGGCCCTGCTCGAACTCCACGGCGAAGCTGACAGCGTGCTGGCCGACGAGGGAATCGCGAACGACGGCGCGTCCGGCACCTATCGCGAACCACGCACTCGCCTGATCGCCGGGGACGACGACACGGAGACGGTTCATACCGAGCACGGAACCCGATACGGGCTGGATCCCGCGACGGTAATGTTCTCGCCCGGGAATCAGGCTGAGCGCGCCCGAATGGGCGAGGTCGTGTCCGCGGATCATAGATCTGCGGACGGATCGCCGCGAGACGCCGACGAACGCGTGTTTGACATGTTCGCCGGTATCGGCTACTTCACCCTCCCGATGGCCCGGGCCGGCGCGCAGGTGACGGCGACCGAGATCAACCCGACCGCCTTTCGGTACCTGCTCGAGAACGCGATGCTCAACGACGTCGATGATCGGGTCGACGCGTACATGACCGACTGCCGCGACCTCGCGAGCGAGATCGAGGCCGATCGGGTCGTCATGGGCTACTACGGGAGCGCGGACGGTACCAGCGAGAGCGACGAGGAGACAGCACACGGAACCCGAACCGACGAGGCACATGACTTCCTCGAGGATGCCCTCGCGGCGCTCGTCCCCGGCGGTGTCGTCCACTACCACGAGGCGACCCCCGAAGCGCGGCTGTGGGAGCGGCCGCTCGAGCGCCTCGAGACAGCCGCCGCCGCGGCAGACCGAGAGCTCGAGGTCCTCGAGAAGCGACGGGTGAAGAGCCATAGCGCGGGCGTCGCACACGTCGTCGTCGACGCGCGATTCGAGTAACGATCTCCCGAATCATCACGAGCCGCGAGATCGGATGAGCCCGATGCAGAGCACTCGGACCCGGCGCTCGCGTCGGCCGAGATGGCTCACGGCGACGCGGAGCGGTCGTGACATTGATACTTGCGGAGCGAATCCCTTGGCGTATGAATAAGAGTCAGCTCATCGCTCTCGTCTTTGCAGTCCTCATGATGACCTCGATGGTCGCCGGGAGCGCGATCGCGATGTTCTAACGCGACGCCGTGACGCGAGCGACGACGCCCCTCGTTCCGAACTGGACGCCGGTGAGTGGTCGTCGGCCGCCGCTATTCGTCCGTGTCCCAGACGTCCGCCAGCGGGCTCGAGCGGGAGGATCGTCCGGATCGGCGCGAGCGCGACGACGAACGATCGCTGTGGCCGCCAGTATCCGAGTCCGCCCCGCTGGCTCGGCCCTGCCGTGACGATCCGCTTTTCGACCCAACACTGGATCTGCCGCCCGAATTCGATGGTGTCTCGCCGAGTGCGGCCCGCGGTTCGAAGGCCGGGAGGTCCGGTCGCGACATGCGATCGACCTGTGCCTCGAACCAGTCCGGCATGTCCGTCCGGGCGCGATCGAAGCAATCCACCAGACTCGAGTCCGCAAGGTACGTCGCGCCGTAGTCGTCAGGGGCGCGGACGACCCGGCCACAGGCCTGAATGACGGTCCGGAGCGTCGTCCGGTAGTACCACGCCCACTGTCCCTCCTCGAGTCGGTGGGCCACTCGCGAGTCGCTCGTGTTGAGGAACGGGGCTTTACAGATGACCTGCCAGCGGCAGAGATCGCCCTTGAGATCCAGCGCCTCCTCCATCTTCACCGAGAGGAAGACGCCGGGATCGTCACTGGCCTTCCACGCCTCGAGGGCGGCGTCGCGACCGTCGCGGTCGTGGGTTCGAACCCGGTTGCCGACGCCGAAGTCCTCGAGGAGATCGGCCAGCCGTTCCTGAATGTCGTAGGAGTGGGCGTGGATCAGCCCCTTCTCCTCGGGATGGTGTTGCATGAGCCGGACGATCGTCCGGGCGATCTTCGGCGTCGTCTCGTCGCGCTCGTCGTAGGTCATCTTCCCCTGGGTCACATCGTACAGCGGCCGATTCTCGACGGGGAACGTGTGCTCGACGTCGACCAGGGCGACGTCGTCGGGATTGAGTCCGACCTGCCGGCAGAAGGCGTCCTTGTTGAGGATCGTCGCCGAGAGGAGCGCGAACTTGTTGCCCCGGTCCCAGACGGTGTGCTGGAGGTACTTCTCGGGGTTCATCGGCTTGATCGTCAGCGGACCGCCCTGCGGTTCGTCATCGCCGTCGTCTCCGGTACCGCCATCGTCGCGGGACCGCAGTTCGGACTGATCGACCAGCCACGTCGTCGGGCTCTGCGGGTCGCGGTAGTCCGAGACGAACCACTCGAGTTCGCCGATGAGTTCCTGTAAACGGTCGCGTTCGCGCACGTCGGCGGGAGTGAGCGAGTCCTGTGCGAGCAGGTCATCCTTGCGGCGTGTACACGTCTGTGCGAGGCTCTCGGCGTAGCGCACGGCCCGCTCTACGTTCTCGACCTCGGGAACGCGAAGGTCATCCCAGAACGGCACGGTTCGGGGGCCGAGCTGGATGGTCGCGTACATCTCGGCCCACTCGGCGAGACCGTGGGCCTCATCGACGACCACGACGTCGCGTTGGCGGAAGACCTCGCTGCCGGCGGTCTGCATGAAATAGGCGAGCGTCATCGCCGCGATTTCCCGGTTCGAGGCGATCGCTCGGTCCGAAAAGTACGGACATCGGTGTTTGACGGAGCAGTCGTATCCCCGTTCGCGGACGCACGGTGCCTGGTTGACAGGCGTATCGCGTTCCTCCGGCAGGATGCAGGTGTAGTTCGACTTCCCGCGGATGACGTTGAGATCGGCCAGCAGGTCGTCAGCGGCCACGTCGTCTAACTGGGAGACCTGTGGCGTCGTGTAGTAGGCTCCCGTGGCATCGCTGGGGTTGCCCTCGTCCGCACGCCGAGCACAGCCGGCGACGGCGCGGGCCAGCAGGGACTTGCCACTGCCCGTCGGCGCGCGCACGAGCACGACGTCGTTGCCGGCCGCGAAGGCGTCGCGAACGTCGCGGAGGGCCTGCTCCTGGGTTCCGCGATAGCTCGGTGCGGGGAACTCCTCGAAGATCCGCTCGGTATTCACCGTTCGACTCAGGGCGCGGCCGCGTCCTAAAGGCTACGGACCGTCGCTCGCGATGAAGAGCGGCCGGATACCGATGGGCCGATATGGGCCAGTCAAACGAGACCGAAACCGGCGGCTACCGGCCGGTATCAACCACCTACGGATCGACAGCGACCGGCAGCCCGGCGGGTAGCCGGCCGATTACAAATACGAAATCCGCCGTCGGGTTGACCTGCGGAAGGGTCGCTCAGCGGTAGAGCACCGTGGTGCCACCTGGTTCCGCGGCGGCATTTCGCCTCGTGGCGTTCAAATCCCACCCCTTCCGCTCGCGGCTGCGGACCGCGGTTGTGATTGTGCTTGTCATGGGGCGGTACACCGGTACCGTCACTTTCGCCTCCATTCCCCACTCGGCCATTTTTGCGGTGATTGATCCGGGACAGTCACTGGAACGTGTGCAACCTGGATTCGATTTACAGCGCACTGAGCCCAGAGGTCTCGTCGTCGACCTGCTCTAACCGCTCGATGTCCTCGGCGGTCGGATGATCGGGAACGGCCTCGATACACGGGTAACACAGCAGGTGGGAGGTCCCATCCTCGAGTTCAAGCGTCATCGCGGTCCCGACGGTGCCGGCGTCGGTACCGAACGACCAGAGGTTGGCGATCCCGCCCGAAACGGTGACCGTTCGGCCGCAGCCGTCACAGGAATCCTTCGACATACGCGAGAATGGGTACCCGATGGTGAAAATCGTTCGCCCGGTATGATTTCGCGCTGCTCGCGGCAGCCGGGTGGCGATACCCCGCATAGCGGTTATAGGGGACAGCGCCGTACCGCCACACATGGAGGTGAACTGTGAGGGCTGTGCCGGCTGTTGTATGGATTGGCGACCACTCCTCGAGGACGGCACGGCGGCAACCGCTGCCCGAGACGGCGGCGACGGGGGCGAAACCGAGCACGACACTGACCGTCGACGCCAGCGACCGCGCGATACGTTCGACGGGGGCGGAACCAAACAGGAAGCCACTCGAGCGCCGCTCGACGACGATACTACCTTCGTCCCGCTGACCCGCGATGAGGTGCGAGCGTTCCTCGAGGCGGGAATGGCCGATGCCCTGACGCCGCGGTTCTGGTACGCCCGCGACGACGAGGAGTCACACACTACGGAGTCCTCGAGCGGTGCGGAGCGCGAACGAGACGAGTGCTCCGCTGCTGCGAGTGGAGAGGAACGACCGGCAAGCGGAGACGCTTCGCGAGAGGGTGAGGGCATCGAAATCGACGGCCACACCGTCGCGGCCGTCGCGGGTCGCCCCGTCTTTTTCGTGGGACTGCGGAAGCCGCCGAAACCGGTGGCCCCGTTCGGTCGCGAGGACCCGATGTGGCTGCCGACCTGCGTCTTTCTCGACCCGAGGACGCTGCAGTGTCGGATCCACGAGAGTGAACTCTACCCAGACGAGTGTAGTGCGTATCCGGAACACAACCTCGCGCTCGAGCAGGAAACCGAGTGCGAGCGCGTCGAAGCGGCGTTCGGCGGCGAGCGCCTGCTCGAGGCCGATCACGACGATCCGGATGGACTGCTGCTCGGTACGGAGGCGATCGGCGCGAAGCTCTTCTGCCATCCCCGGCCGGCCGATCTCGAGGGGATCGTCGACCGGGCCGCGGCGGGCGAGCTCACCCGACAGGAGCGCGCCGAGCCTATCGCGGTCGCTGCCGCCTCGAGTCCCGGGACGCTGGCGATCTCCGATCACCACTACGAATGGGCGAAAACACGGGTTCTCGAGGGAGCGGATATCGAATCGGATCCCGGGGACGAAAAGTCGTGGGTTGGCCCGGCGATCCGCGACTGGTACTGGCGCTACCGGGAGACCGGTGAGACGGTCCCGTCACCGGTCGTCGCCGACGCCGTCGAAACGGACCGCGGCGCACCTGAAACGCCGGGCTGGGACGCCCTCGAGTGACACGGCGGCGCGGCTCCGGAGGCAGTCGGAAGGGATGATGGACTCGCGGACGAGACCACCGGCAGGGAGGAGGAGAACGCGAGTCGGTCGTCGCTAGTCCGACTTGATCTGTTCGAACTTGTCTAAGAGCTCCTCGGCGGAGTCGCCGGAGTCATACTCGACCTTACCGTGGTAGATCGTCCGTTCGTCGTCGAAATCGGCGTCGACCCTCGAGGCCTGTTGTTCGCGGCGCTCGTGTTCGTCTTCGTCATAGGCACCCATTGACATGGTAAGTATGAACACAGTAGGGCGCTGGCGACTATTAATGTAACGGTCCATCACACCCGCCAATCGCGTGAAACGTAGTCCAGCCTGTGGAACGATTTACCGACGACACCGATCAGATGGAGTAATTCGTCCGCTGGCTGACAACGAACGATATATGCACCCCCATGGCGTAGAACGGGTCGTGGCACGGCCGCTTCGCTTTCGATACTCGCCTCAGTCCTGGAGCGACAGGCGAGTCAAACACGATATTCTCCAGCCGCTCCAATCTAATATCGGCGCACAGGAAGTTTCGCCGTGGTTCAAGAGCGGTGGCGATTGGCAAACACACCGCTTCGAGATGCAAAACGGTGATATCGCGCTCTTCGCACGTACTGATTCGGACGCCTACTGGATGGGCAACACGGAGACGCCCTCCGCACTGTGGAAGACCGACAAGTTCGGCTGGCGGGAGGTCCCCTATCACGTCTCGCGGTGGGCCCAGCGGGAGCTGATCGCAACGCTGCATGAGGAAGACCCCTGGCTCGCCGACTATCCGCACCTCTCGTGGTTCTTCCTGCCGGTGTTCATGTCCAAAGACGGTCGGGGCTCGACCCGCTCGTTCTTCCGCGAGCACGCCGGCGGCTTTCCTGACGCCGGCCGCCGAGAGACGACCCGCTTCTTCGAGGACTTCCTACAGACCGGCGTCTTAGACGAGTACCGACACGTCATGTCCGGTAAACTCGGCACCAGCGACCACGTCGACCGCGTCCGAATGAGTGCCGCGATGGCCGAATTCATCGCCGCGAAATCCTCACCGACGCGGGCTACGACGTCGTCCCGGAGATCGAGGTCACGACCGGACACTCGCTGGACTTCCGGGCCGAAAACGACGACACCAACGTCCTCGTCGAGGTCACGCGCCCGCAACCGCCGGGGAACCGCGCCGCGTCCGGTCCCGTCGCCGCCGTCCGCGACACCGCCGAGACCAAGACCAACGGCCAACTGGCCGAACACGGCGGCGGTGCCGTCCTCTTCGTCGACTGCTCGAGTTTCCGAGACGACACCTGGGCTGCGGTTCGGGGCGAACAGCCCGACGTTCGCCACCGCCCCACCGTCGTCTATCGCGTCCGGCCGAACGGCCACGTCGAAGGCTACCAGAAGGGCGCAGTGCCCATCGAATTAGGCGACGCGATGACCTTTCTTGACTGAGCCGGACGATACAGAACGGTCGATGCTGCTCGGTTCGTCTCCGCTCGTTCGTCTCCGTCAGACACTGCAACGGAGTGTGACCTATTTGTAGCATCACATTGACAGTCATACCCATGCGTGCAGCAGTCCTCGAGGAACACGGCGAACCGCTGTCGATCGAAGACGTCGACGCGCCCGATCCGACGCCGGACGGCGCGATCGTCGAGGTCGAAGCCTGCGGTGTCTGTCGGAGCGACTGGCACGGCTGGCAGGGCGACTGGGGGTGGCTCGGCCTCGAGACCCAGCCAGGCCAGATTCTGGGCCACGAGCCAGCCGGTCGGGTCGTCGCCGTCGGTGAGGACGTCGAGGGGGTCGCCGAGGGCGACCACGTCGCAGTACCGTTCAACCTCGGCGACGGGGTCTGTCCGCAGTGTCAGCGGGGTCACTCTAATACCTGCGAGAACGTCATGCCGCTAGGATTCATCGAGGAGGCACAGGGTGCCTTCGCCGAACAACTCCACGTCCCCGTCGCCGATCACAACCTCGTAAAACTCCCCGACGGCGTCTCCTCGGTCGACATGGCCGGCCTTGGCTGTCGCTTCATGACCTCGTTCCATGCGCTCGCCCATCGCGCTGACATCGGTGCAGGCGACTGGGTGGCGATCCACGGCTGCGGTGGTGTCGGCCTCTCGGCGGTCCACATCGCCGACGCGCTGGGTGGCAACGTCGTCGCAGTCGATCTGAAAGACGAGAAACTCGAGAAGGCTCGCGAACTCGGGGCGGTCGAGACGGTCAACGCTGAGGACGTCGACGACGTTCCCGGTGAAGTACAGGCGATCACCGACGGCGGGGCTGGCATCGCGATGGACGCGCTGGGAATCGAAACGACCAGTCAGAACTCCGTGCTGAGCCTCGGCACCCGCGGCCAACACATCCAGGTCGGGCTCACGACGCAAGAGGAACAGGGCATGGTCCACCTGCCGACGGACGCGATGGTCATGCAGGAAATCGAGTTCATCGGCTCGCTGGGCATGCCCCCGACCCGCTACGACGAGATCTTCCGGATGGTCGCGACGGGGAAACTCGAGCCCGAGACGGTCGTCTCCGAAACCATTGGCCTTGAGGACGTCAGCGACAAACTCGACGCGATGACCGACTTCGAGACGGTCGGCATTCCGGTCATCGACACGTTCTAGAACCAACCTTTTGCTCTCTCGTGATGACGAGACGCTGAAGGCGTCTCGAACCATGTGCGGTCGCGAAGCGACCGCACTCGGCAAAACGTTGATGAAAATCACGGCGTCACCCATTCAGCCGCGGCGTTGCCGCGACTTCGAGGGTACCTTGGCCCGCTCACTCGCTTCGCTCGTTCGCGGGTGCAGTGCTTGACCGGACTGCGGCGGTACGCTCTTCGCCTCTACCGAGTGCAAGCAGTTGTACCGAGCGCGCCTCTGGCGCGCTCGGCCTTTTTTAATCGAATTTTTTTTTGCTCGAGCGGTCGGCCTCCGGCCGACCCGAGAGTAAATAACTTCGTTCCTTAGAACGAAACCGCGTCGGGCGCGTACGGACTGCCGACCGGGGTTGGGTCGCGATCGCTGTAGCCGACGCGGCCGACAGCCTTGTCGCTGACGGCGGAGTAGACGGCGAAGCGCGCCTCCTCCGGATTTTCGAAGGTTTCGGACTCGAGGCGGGCGAGTACATCGCCGACCGTCTCGCTACCGTTCGGGAGTTCGAGGGTACGGTCGCCGTACTCCTCGATCAGTTCCTCGGTCGTCGCGGGGTACTCGTGGTCGTCGATGACCTCGCCGGTGCCATTGAGCAGCATTACGCCCTATCCTCTGTGATAGATAATTATAAACATTGTCCATCCATGTTTCCTAGTAGCACTGTAGACCTAATATACCTAGTATTACCCTAGAGACTACGGAAAACCGGACGCGGGCTCGGAGAAACGTCTTTATGAGCGGCCCGGTTCGGATATCGTATGCCATATGCGGACTTACACGTCCACACGACGCGCTCGGACGGCAGCCTCACGCTCGAGGCGGTTCCCGAGGCCGCTCGCCGCGGCGGGGTTGAGGTCGTCGCGGTAACGGACCACGATCGGGTCCAGCCGTTCGACGGACCGATCGTTGAGCGCGACGGCGTGACGCTCGTCCACGGAATCGAGTTACGGGTCGAGACGCCGGGGAGACAGCGGATCGACCTGCTGGGCTACGGACTCGAGCCGAGCACGGCCCTCGAGGCCATTCTCGCGAACATTCAGGAAAACCGGATCGAGCGCGGGCAGGCGATCGTCGACTGCGTGGAGTCGCGACTGGGGATCGACCTCGATGTGACCATCGACGGCGGGTTCGGGCGGCCACACATCGCGCGAGCGATCGAGGCCCATCCCGAGACTGAGTACGATTATCAGGGCGCGTTTGACCACGTCATCGGCTCCGATTGTCCGTGTTACGTGCCCCGAGACGTGCCGTCATTCGAGACGGGACGAGCGGCACTGGCCGAATCGTGCCGGCTCGTTTCGCTCGCACATCCGCTTCGATACCGCGATCCGGAGCGCGCGCTCGCGCTGGCGGCCGACCTTGACGCCGTCGAACTCCAGTATCCTTACGGCCGCGACGTCGACCGCGAGCCCGTCGAACGAGCGATCGAGCGCCACGACCTGCTCGTGACCGGCGGCAGCGACGCCCATGACGAACGCCTCGGCATCGACGGGCTCTCTCGGCGGGCCTACGAGCGACTCGAGCTGACAGGTAACTGATCCAAATGCTGGCCGCTAGCGGAGGGTTCAATGCATCGTGGTGCTAACGGGCGGATATGAACTGCCACTATTGTGACCACGAGGCCGCCTTCGCAGCTGAGTCCGATGGACTCAAAGTGGGCCTCTGCGAGGAACACTTCCGCGAGCGATTACAGGAGCTCGCCGAAGCTGACGGGCTCGAGAGCCTGAAGGAGAAAGTCGACGTCGATCGCGCTGAATAAGGCTAGCCGCGTCTTTTCAGGCCGTTCGTCCGGCGTCGACGTCGATGGCGTCGACCGGACAGACGTCGACACAGAGCATGCAATCGATACACTGCGCTTCGTTCGCGGGATCGGCCTTCTCTTCGCTCTCGGGGTGGTCCGGCGTGTCGATCCACTCGAAGACGTCGACCGGACAGTCCTCAACGCAGGCACCGTCGGCGATGCAGATGTCGAAGTCGACGGCGACGTGCGTGCCGTGGATGCCGAGTTCTTCGGGTTCGTCGACGGGACCCCAGACCGAGTGTCCCTCGTGTTCGTCGACCTGATCGCGGTTCTCGTGGAACTGTGGGTCTATGGCCATTGCTAGCAGATTAAATGAGAGACGCGCACTTAAAAGTGCGTACTCGCTACAACTGATATCGAACGAGATCGCCAGAAAATGGTAGTGAGTTCGCCACAGGGCGTGTAGACGAACGACTCGAGTCGGCTACCGAGGGACGAGCGTCGTGACCGTCGCCGAGCGACCCGAGGCGTCGGGATCGGCTGTGATCTCATCGGCCTGTTTCTCTCGATTCGGGGTCTGCTGCCCTGAACGATGTCGAATCCAGTCAGCCGCATGTCCTGTGCGGTCGTTTCACTCGTCCATCGAGTCGGGCACCTCATCACGGTCCTCGAGGCGGTCGTCAAGCAGTTCGCGGGTCCAGACGGCGAAGCCGTGGTCGCGGCCATAGGTCCAGACCGCCATCTCGTTAACCACGTTGGGGAGATCGCTCTCCTTGATCCCGGCCGCGACGATCGCTTCCTGGTCGGCCATGAGCAACTGCGCTGGCCACTCTTGCTGGACGTTGTTGGTCGTCTCAAGGTCGGGCGCGACGACGATATCCGCGTCCGGAGCCGCCTCCGTGAACATCTCGTGGGCGTCCTCGGTGGGGACTTCGACGTACACCCTGACGCCGCGGTCGGCGGCTGACTGGAGGCCGTCAAGAATCCGCTGCTCGGCGACCTCGATCGCCGGGACGAGGTAATGGACGGTATCCTCGGCTTCCTCGAGGAAGAGGGCGACGCGTTCGGTGACGTGTTCCTTCTGCGTGATCGCCCACATTCCCTCGTCGTCCATCGATTCGGGCTCCTCGAGCTGGCCGAGGGCGTTCTCGGCGGCGTTGATCCGCGAGTCGTAGTCTTCGCGGATTCGCCGACACGCCGTGTCGACCGGGACGGCCTTGTACTGGCGAGGTTCGGTCTGCTGGACGCTGACGAGTCCCTTTCGGTCGAGTCGCTCGATCGTGTCGTACACCCGTGATCGGGGGATATCCGCGACCTGACTGATCTCCTTGGCGGTCCCCTTCGAGATGCGGACGAGCGCCACGAAACACCGAGCCTCGTACTCGGTTAGGCCCAGTTCTTCGAGGGTTTTGACTGCTTCCTCAGCGTCTGACACGGTTGATCCACACGCCGAAATTGGGAAAGAACGCGGCTTTCTCGCGCCACGCCGTTATATGCTGACTAGGAGAAGACCCGAAAGGAGGTCCCGCCACAGGGACAGCCGTCGGTGCTTCCGATCGGACGAACCTCGTTCCCCATGACCCAGACTGCCAGCGCTCTGCCACAGTCCGTACACCGTGCCGCACCCTTCTGTCGTGATTGCGCTTCCATGGACATTTTTCTCTCGTTCGATATATAAGCAGACCGTGAGTTTCCGAGGAGTCCACGGCCGTGTACTCCGGTTGTGACAACGGCCGGATCGGCCATCGGGTATCGCCTCGCGAGAAGAGAGAGCGGGGGTTCGAGTCAGTAGCCGAGCGAGAACGCCCGGTTGACAACCAGTGCAACGAAGACGATGACGAGCAATGCGGCGAGGAAGCCAAAGGAGACGCCCCAGCCGAAGTGATCCGCTAAGAGCCCGGTGACGACCGAACCCAGCGCACCGACGAAGCCATAGACGGTGCGAACGAGCCCGAATCCGGCGCTGCGTTCAGCGGCGGAAAGTTCGTCCATGAACCGCGGCAGGAGCGCCGCACCCCAGCCGAGACCGATCCCGAGGAGCACGACGCCGGCCACGACGGCGGCGATTCCTGGAACGGCAATGAACAGTACGAAGCCGGCGACGGAAAATGCCATACAGGCCGCAGTCGTGACCTCGCGACCGTAGCGATCGGAGGCCGCGCCGACGCCGACCTGCGTGATCCCCTGGACGACGAAGTAGCCCCCGAAGACGAGACTCGCCGTCGTCTCGGGCTGGCCGCGGTAGGCGACGAGGAAGGCCGGCAGGAACGAGGACGTCGCCTGCCAGACGAAGTCTCCCAGAACCGCAATAGCGGACGTGAAGGCGATTTTCGGCCGCGAGAGTAGTTCAACCAGCGGCTCGAGTTCGAAGCGCTCGGCCATCGGCTGATTGGGCCGCTGGGGTTCGGTCGGCCGAACCGACCAGGCGAACAGCACGAATAGTGGGACGGCGACGACGGTCCCGACGGCGATGGCGGCCCGCCAGCCGTACCGGACGGCGACCAAGGCGGCGACGGGCGGCGCGACGAGCCCCGCGATCGGACCGCCGCTGTTGTGGACACCGATCGCGACCCCGATCTCGTCATACGTTCGGGTCAGCAGCGACGTCGCGACGCTGTAGTGGAGGCCCGCGACGGCCCCGAGCGCGATGGTCCCAACCACGAAGACGGGGAATAGCGGCGCGATCGCGAGGAAGGCACTCGCGACGGCTGTCCCGCCCACGGCGACCAGAATCACGCGGCGCTCGCCGTACCTGTCGGCGAAGACGCCGCTGGGGAACTGCGAAAGGAAATATGCCATCCACATCCCCGTCAGCGCGAGCCCGATCACCGAGTTCGAGACGCCGAACTCGGCTGTAATTCGCGGCACGACCGGGCTGATCACCAGCCTGCCGGCCATCGTCGCCAGAAAGGCGAGCGTACACATCGTCAGCACCGTCTCCTCGTATCGCCAGCGCATTAGTCGAGTTCCATTGTCAGCATCGTTGCTCGGTGATCGGGACGAAAGTCCACTCGACAGTCATCGACTCCAACAGATGAGGACACTGCTACCGGCAGCCGCCGCTCCGATCGAAAGCGAAGGTGTGACGAGGTAACAGCCGGGAACCGGGCGCGGCTCGAGCACTGAAGAGCCGAAGTGACAGGCTCGAACAGCCGGATCAACGGCTCGATACTGCGATCCGCGAGCGAGGCGCTTTTGCGACTCCCGGCGAATACACGGGTATGGATCTCACCCATCGCCCCCGGCGGCTCCGACAGGACCGCGTTCGCGGCCTCGTCAGCGAGACGAGCCTCGAGTCAGCGGACCTCATCGCGCCGGTGTTCGTCGACGCAACGACCGACGAACGAATTCCGATCGAGTCGATGCCCGGCCACGACCGAGTGCCAATCGACGGAATCGTTGCCCGTGTCGAGGAAGTCCTCGAGACGGGCGTCGAGGCGATCATGCTCTTTGGCATTCCGGAGTCGAAGGATCCCGAGGGACGCCGAGCCTGGGCCGAAGACGGCGTCATTCAGGAGGCGCTCCGCCGGATCACGAGCGAGACGGACGCCTACGTCATCACCGACGTCTGTCTCTGCGAGTACACCGATCACGGCCACTGCGGGCCGCTTGAGGAGGAACTCCGGAGCGAGGACGTCGTCGAGGCGGACGGCCCCGCCTGCGAGCCGACGATGACCGTCGACAACGACGCCACGCTCGCAGCCCTCGAGCGGATTGTCACCTCACACGCCCGTGCGGGAGCGGACATGGTCGCGCCAAGCGGGATGATGGACGGCATGGTCGAGGTCATCCGCGAGGCGCTCGATCAAGAGGGGTTCGAACACGTCCCGATCATGAGCTACGCAGCGAAGTACGAAAGCGCGTTCTACGGCCCCTTCCGGGACGCCGCTGACGGCGCGCCATCGTTCGGCAACCGGCGTCATTACCAGATGGATCCCGCAAATTCGCGCGAAGCCATGCGGGAGGTTCGCCTCGACGCCGAGCAGGGCGCGGACGTGATGATGATCAAACCCGCGCTCCCGTATCTCGACATCATCGCCAACGTCCGCCGCGAGTTCGACCATCCCGTCGCTGCCTACAACGTCTCCGGCGAGTACGCCATGCTCCACGCCGCCGCCGAGAAGGGATGGCTTGATCTCGAGGCGGTCGCCACGGAATCGCTGCTGTCGATCAAACGTGCGGGCGCGGACCTAATTCTAACCTACTTCGCCGAAGACGTCGCGGAGCAACTGTAGAATCGACGGCGTTCGAGATCGTTTCGTCAGGCAATCGACTCGGTCCAAATCGACCACTTTCTCTCGCTTTGGACAGGCGATTAGACGAATGTCAATATCAGTTCGCCCCCGAGTGGCAGGCCGGCAATATCTGCCGCGCGCGAGCAAAGATGGGCCGATAGGCCCCGTACAGGGGCCACTATCGCGGTAACTATCTCGATTCCGAACGGGTCCGTCGTTCAGTAGGGGTTGACAAACGCGTAGAATATAACCGTTGCTCGAAAAAGACGTGATTTCTGATACCCTTATACACATTATATCTGATTTAGCTTTGAACGGATGGCCCTATTATGCCCGCAATTTTGTGTGTTTGTAAAGGCTAACCCTTAAATAATACAAGTACAACGGACTCGAACGTGATTAGGAGGACGAACATGAACGAGAGTGCACTAGAAGAAGACGATTGTACGGACGATGGGAGCAACGGTGGATGGGAACTCGAGGTGGGTGGCTGATGGAGCCGACGCTCCTACAGGCCGACACCGAGATGCTGATCGAGTCGATCAACTATACGTGGATCCTGATCGCCACGTTCCTGATCTTCTTTATGCACGCCGGCTTCGCCATGCTCGAGGCGGGGCAGGTCCGCTCAAAGAACGTCGCGAACCAGCTGACGAAGAACTTGCTGACCTGGTCGGTCGGTGTGACGGTATTCTTCCTCATCGGGGCTGGCGTTGAAAGCGTCGTCGCCGGCAACGGCTTCGCGCCCGGCTTCCAAGGTGACGCGACAGGCTGGATGGACTGGCTCTACGGTGCGGTCTTCGCCATGACTGCGGCGACCATCGTTTCCGGAGCCGTCGCCGGTCGGGCGAAGCTCCGTGCGTACGTCACCTACACGTTCCTGCTGGCCGCGGTCATCTACCCGGTCGTCACCGGGCTGACGTGGGCCGGCGAACATATCGCATACAGTGACGTCCTGTTCCAGGACTTCGCGGGCGGGATGATCGTCCACGGAATGGGCGGCATCGCCGGCCTCACAGCAGCGTGGGTCCTCGGTCCGCGCATGGACCGGTACAACAGCGACGGGACCGCGAACGTTATCCCCGGTCACTCGCTGACCTTTGCCGTGCTCGGAACGCTGATCCTCGCCTTCGGCTGGTACGGCTTCAACGTCGGTACCTCGGCGATCATCGGCGAGGGCGCGTTCCTCGGCGACCAGCTCGGTCGCGTCGCCATGACCACGACGGTCTCGATGGCCTGCGGTGCGATGGGGGCCGGACTCATCGCGTGGCTCAAGACCGGCAAGGTTGACACGCTATACGTCGCGAACGGCCTGCTGGCCGGCCTGGTTGGCATCACCGCGATTCCCGAAACGACCGCGTGGTGGGGAGCGTTCGTCGTCGGCGGCCTCGCCGGCGCACAGCTGCCAATCGTCTTCGAGTTCGTCGAGCAGTACCTGAAGATCGACGACGTGTGTGCGGTGTTCCCCGTCCACGGCTCGGCCGGGGTCCTCGGAACGCTGTTGTTCCCCTTCGTGGCCGCGCCCGGCGTCGTCGATAACATCGCGAACGCCTTCATCACCCAGCTCATCGGCGTCGCCGTTATCACCGTCTGGACGGTCGTCGCGACCGCCGTCATCTGGTACGCGTTCAAAGCCGCCGGACAGGCCCGCGTCTCGCCGGAACACGAGCGCGACGGACTCGACGTCTCCGAACACGGCGTCGACACCTACCCCGAGTTCGGCCAGCCCGATGTCGCCACCGACGGGGGCGACGAGGTCATCCGCGCCGACGGCGGTGAGCGATTCGATGAATCGCGATCCTCGTCGGAACTCCGTTCCGACGGCGGCGAGCCGAACGACGGCCAGATCAAGATGGTCATGGCGATTGTCCGCCCCGACCGTCTCGGCGCGATCAAGCAGTCGCTCGCCGAAGCCGGCGCGCCATCGCTGACCGTCACCAACGTCTCCGGCCGCGGCTCCCAGCCCGCGAAGAAGGGGCAGTGGCGCGGCGAGGAGTACACGGTCGATCTCCACCAGAAGGTGAAGATCGAATGTGTCGTCGCGGACATCCCGGCCCAGGAGGTCGTCGATGCCATCCGCGAGGGCGCCGAAACCGGCGAGCCCGGCGACGGCAAGATCTTCGTCATGCCCGTCGAGGGCGCGACACAGATCCGGACCGGCAAGACCGGCCCTGACGCCGTCTAAGCTCGGGACACGCGGTCGACCGATCGCAGTCCGCCCGCCGACGGACCGCGACGTGAGGTGACTCACGCGACCCGCGTTCTCGAGGCCTCTGACAACCGCTCTTCGGCGACTCGACGCCTCCCCGAACGGGGCGTCACGTCGGCCGGGCCCGACCGGCCCGCGGCCGACACCCAGTGCAGTCCCCCGTGGTTTCGATGGTGTGACGCTGTACTGGATTTGATGCGATTTCGTCGCTTTTCTCGCGGTCCGTCACGGCTCCTCGAGCGACAGGACTCCGGTGGGTGACCGGCGGAACTCGAGCCCGACGCGTACACGTTCGGCCGTTCGGTCGGCGGTTCGGAGCCGAACCTCGGTACTACTTTGCCGTCCGGATGCAAAGGGCCGGGCATGAACGAAGACAACTCACGTGAGCTCTATGACCGGGCGCTGTCGGTGATGCCTGGCGGCGTCAACTCCGCGGTCCGGGCAGCGATCGAACCGTATCCGTTCTTCGTCCGGAAGGGCGAGGGAGGCCACGTCATCGACGCTGACGGCAACCGCTATATCGACTGGGTCATGGGACTCGGCCCGCTGCTGTTGGGTCACGACCTGCCCGAACCGGTCCGGGCCGGCATCCAGCAGAAGGCCAGCGAGGGACCGATGTACGGGACGCCCACGCCGGTCGAGGTCGACCTCGCGGAGTTCGTCGTCCGCCATGTCCCCAGTGTTGAGAAGATCCGCTTCGTCAACTCCGGGACCGAAGCCACCACCTCCGCCGTGCGACTCGCGCGGGGGTACACTGGCCGAAACAAGATCGTCGTCATGCAGGGCGGCTACCACGGTGCCCAGGAGTCGACACTGGTCGAGGGCGACGCCGACGATCCGAGACCGTCCTCCGCGGGAATTCCGCAGTCGTTCTCCGAGCACACGCTCCCCGTCCCGTTCAACGACGAGGACGCCATACGAGAGGTCTTCGAGGAACACGGGGACGACATCGCGGCCGTCCTCACCGAACCCATTCTGGGAAACTACGGCATCGTCTACCCCGAAGAGGGCTACCACGAGTTCCTCCGGGAGATCACCGACGAGCACGGCTCGCTGCTGATTTTCGACGAAGTGATCACCGGCTTCCGCGTCGGCGGCCTCGGCTGCGCCCAGAGCGAGTTCGGCGTCACGCCGGACCTGACCACGTTCGGCAAGATCATCGGTGGCGGCTTCCCCGTCGGCGCAATCGGCGGTCGTGCCGAAATCATCGAGCACTTTGCGCCGACCGGCGATGTCTTCCAGGCCGGCACCTTCTCCGGCCACCCCGTCACAATGGCCGCCGGCCTCGAGACCCTGAAATTCGCCGCGGAAAACGACGTCTATGACCACGTCAACGGGCTGGGCGATCGGCTCCGAAGCGGGCTAACCGACATCGTCGCCGATCAGGCACCCAGCTACACCGTTACCGGCACCGACAGCATGTTCAAAGTGATCTTCACGCGGGAAGGGCCGGGCCCGAACTCGCTCGAGGAGCAGTGCAAAGCCGGCTGCCAACAGGACCCGACCTGTCCCCGCTATGACTACTCACCGAAGAACGCTGCCGACGTGAAGAATGCCGAGACCGAACGCTGGCGGCGCATCTTCTGGGGGAAGATGAAAGAGCAGAACGTCTTCCTCTCGCAGAACCAGTTCGAGTGCCAGTTCGTCAGTTACGGCCATACCGAGGATGACGTCGAGGAGACGCTCGAGGCGTACAAGGAAGCGCTGTAGCCGATCGGACAGTGGATGAGTTGGCTCGAACAGGGTGACGACGAGCAGGACCATCTCACTCCAGTACGAGCGCTGCCTTCGTTGCGTCGGCGATCGATTCGTCATCCCGTTCGCTCGAGGCCATGGGGAGTTCGACCGCGAAGCGGCTTCCCTCGGGACCGGTTTCGGTGAGTTCGACGGTCCCGTCGTAGCGGGCGACCAATTGGTCGACCAGATAGAGGCCTAGTCCGTGCGTGCTCCCGCGGCTCTCGACCCGATTGAAGAGGGAGTCGCGCTCCGATTCGGGGATCCCGGGTCCGTTATCCGAGATTTCGAACCGGACGGTTTCGGGGCCGGGTTCGACCGTGATCGAGACGCGGGGTGTCGCAGCGTCATTGTGTTCGACCGCGTTCGAGAGGAGATTGCCGAAGATCCGGGCGAGCAAGTCGTCGGCACGGACGAAGACGTGGTCCGGGACCGACGTCTCCACGTCGACCGTCTCCCACTCGGTTTCGAGTTTTCGAACTTCGTCGGCCAGCAATTGGGCGGCGTCGACGGGCTTAGGCTGGTAGCTCCCCTCGGTCGTCTGGAGCAACACGCGGACGTCGTCGATCACCGTCGACATTTCCTCGGATTGGTCGATAACGATCTCGAGCCACTGCCGGCTGCGGTCGTCCAACGCTGACTCCTCATCGAGGACCCGCGACGCGTAGCCGTCAATGATCGTTGCGGTGTTCAACACCTCGTGACGGAGGATGCTGTTGAGGTAATCGAGGTAATCACGTTGCTCCTCAAGATGTTCCGCCCGGAGCGCGGCGCGTTCGGCGGTCAGGGTTCGTTCGATGGTACGGCCTTCGATACACCCGATGAGCAGCCCGGTCCCGGCACCGAAGGCCGTGGCCCACCGACCCCACGAAACGATAACGGCCCACGATTCGGTCGGAATGACCGCCATAAGGGCGATATTGACGGAGAGAAAGGTGAGCAGGCCACCGAGCCACCACCACGCGATGCGCGGGTACCGGGCTGATGAGAGCGGGGACGAGCGGAGCCAATAACCGGCGTACGTGATCCCGATTAGAAACGGAATCGTCGTGACGACCCCGACAAGAAACTCGCCGTTGAAGATGAGTGCCGGATCGAACGAAAAGAGGAGACCGATTTCAGCGAGCACCACGAACGACAGTCCCATTCCAAACCCGATCAAATACGTCGGAATCTGGTCTTTCGGGAGGACACTGACATCCGACGGCCATTGCATATCCTGCAAACGACGGTCGACGCGGTTAGCGTTTCCGACCACCTCCCACCAGCCGGCCCCGTTGCGAACAAGTCAGTCCGCGGCCGTGACGATTGCAGTCTGATAGCTCGCGATTTCCTCGCGGACCACCTCGCGGTCGCCCTCGTCGACGTCGAATGCCGCGAGTGCGTTGTCGAGGTGGGTCGCGATCGCTTGGAAATCCGCCGGCGTGATGCCCATGTCCGCGTGAACGGCTTCCATCTCCCCGCCGGCGTACTCGACCGGCCCGCCAGTGACCGAACTGATGAACTGGGCCTGATGTGCGCGCTGTTTCTGCATATCGACGTCGTCGAAGTAGCCTGCAACCTGTTCGTCCGCCATGACGCGGTCGTAGAATTCGTCGACGACGGCCGTAATCGCGTCTTCGCCACCGAGTCGTTCATAGAGCGTTTCGCTCATCGGGAGTGTATACTGAACTGATACTGATAAGATTCGGGCCGAACAGATTCGTTCGAAATCGGCCCTTTATACGATACAGAACGGATATCCACCGCGTCGTGTCTTCGTTGCATCGGAAGTCGATCCGTAACTGCCGCGTCGGACAAGCGTGCGCTTTTCATACTCGAGGACCCGACTGGTTGCTATGAGAACGCGCGGGACGCTGCGATTGGCGACGAGGGGGTCCGCACTCGCCCGGCGACAGGCCGCCCTAGTACAGGAGGCCTTAGAGGAACGCCGGTACGAGGTCGAACTCGTCACCGTCGAGACGACGGGGGACCAGATCAGAGACGAGTTGATCCATCAACTCGGGAAGACCGGCGCGTTCGTCCGCGAACTTGACGAGCGCGTTCTCGAGGGTGACCTCGATGCCGCGATCCACTCGATGAAGGACATGCCGACCGAACAACCCGAGGAACTCGTGACCGCCGCGGTTCCCGAACGGGGACAGCCGGGCGACGCCCTCATCACGCCCGACGGCGCGACGCTCGAGGAACTGCCCGATGGCGCGACCGTCGGCACCTCGAGTCTGCGCCGGCGCGCACAACTCCTCTCGAACCGGGACGATCTCTCGGTCGAGCCGCTGCGCGGAAACGTCGATACGCGCATCGAGAAGTTGCTCGCGCCCGCGCTGCAGGACGAACATCACGAGAGAACGGAAGCGGACAAGGAACGCAAGGGCAACACCGGGGACGAGGACTTCGAGCCCGAGTACGACTGCACCACTGACGAGTGGTTTGACGACCTCTCGGAACTCGAGAAGGGCGCGCTTGGCCGCGAGATTGAGACCGAGTACGACGCGATCGTCCTCGCGCAGGCTGGCCTCGAGCGCAGCGGGCTCGCCCACTACGTCGACTACCAAGAATTACCGACGTCGACGTTCGTTCCCGCACCGGGACAGGGAGCGCTCGCGGTGACCACACCCGACGGGGAGACGGCCCGCGACATTCAGACGCACATCGATCACCCGCGGAGTCGCGTCGAGACGACCGTCGAGCGGACGATTCTGGCGGAACTGGGCGGCGGC
Source organism: Natrinema sp. SYSU A 869 (assembly GCF_019879105.1). Lineage (NCBI taxonomy): Archaea > Methanobacteriati > Methanobacteriota > Halobacteria > Halobacteriales > Natrialbaceae > Natrinema > Natrinema sp. SYSU A 869. The sequence goes on from NZ_CP082249.1 coordinate 2,119,430, forward strand.
TGTATCGCACCGGTCGGCATCTACGCGATCGTCCAGGGCGAGTACGTCCGCGCGACCGTCAGCGTCTTCGACCGCGACGGCGAGGAATCGGTGACTGCCAGTCGGGATCTGCCGGTCGAGACCCACGCCGACGCCGCCCGCGAGTTTGCGCGGGACCTCGCGGATCGCGGTGCAGCGGAGCTAATCGAGCAGGCACGCAAGGAGGCCGACGGTGACGAGGGTGACGACAAGGGCGTCTCCGAGGAAGATAAGCCCGAGGGGAAATAGCTAGCAAGTAGCGAATGTCAGACAACGCTATCGACGCCGACCCGGGCACCGTCTACCTCGTCGGCAGCGGTCCCGGCGATCCCGATCTCCTGACCGTCAAGGCAAAGCGCCTGCTCGAGGCCGCGGACGTCGTCCTCCACGACAAACTTCCCGGCCCGGAGATCATCGAGACCCTCCCCGAGGACCGCCGCGAGGACGTCGGCAAGCGCGCCGGCGGCGAGCGCACGCCCCAGTCGGAGATCAACGAGCGACTGGTCGAACTCGCCCGCGAGGGGAAATCCGTCGTCCGGCTCAAGGGCGGCGACTCGTTCGTCTTCGGCCGCGGCGGCGAGGAGGCCGAGTATCTCGCGGCCCACGAGGTTCCTTTCGAGGTCGTGCCCGCGATCACGTCGGCGATCGCCGCGCCCGCGGTTGCCGGCATCCCGGTCACGCACCGCGATCACGCCTCCTCGGTGAGCTTCGTCACGGGCCACGAGGACCCGACCAAGGCGGAGTCGGCGGTCGACTGGGAGGCTCTGGCCGCAACCGGCGGCACTATCGTCGTCCTGATGGGCGTCGGCCGGCTCCCGGACTACACGAAAGCGCTGCTCGAGGCCGGCATGGCTCCCGAAACGCCGGTCGCACTCGTCGAACGCGGCACCTGGCCCGGCCAGCAGGTCGCGACGGGCACTCTCGAGACGATCGTCGACGCCCGCGACGAGGCGGAGATCTCGCCGCCCGCGGTGACGGTGATCGGTGACGTCGCCGGCACGCGCGAGTCGGTTGTCGACTTTTTGCAAAACGACGACGGGACTGCCGAGGACGAGGAACAATAGATGAGTGCCACGCCCACGGTCGCCGTCTTCCGGCCCGACGACGACCGCCTCGAGCGAGCTCAGGAGTTGCTCTCGGAACTCGGTGCCGAGCCGGTTCCGGATCCGATGCTGTCCGTCGAAGCCACCGACGCGACGCCGCGAACCGACGCCGACTACGTCGTCTTCACGAGCAAGACCGGCGCGGAACTCGTCTCCAACGCGGGCTGGGAACCGAGCGGCGAGACCGTCTGTGCGATCGGCCCCGCAACGGCCGATGCGCTCCGCGCAGAAGGGTACACGGTCGACCTCGTTCCCGAGGAGTTTACCTCAAGCGGGCTGGTCGCAGCCCTGAAGAGCCGGGTCGACGGCGCGCGCGTCGAGGTTGCCCGCAGCGATCACGGCAGTCCAGTGTTGCTCGAGGGACTCGAGGACGCAGGCGCGTATGTCCACGAAACGATTCTCTACCGGCTGGTTCGGCCCGACGGCAGCGGCGAGTCGGCGGTGCTGGCAGCCGAGGGCGGGCTCGACGCCGCCTGTTTCACCTCGTCGCTGACCGTCGAACACTTCCTCGAGGCCGCAACAGAGGGAGGGATTCGGGAGGACGCACTCGAAGGGCTCGCGGATGCCGTCGTCGGCGTCATCGGCGAGCCGACGGCCGAGACCGCCGCGTCGCTCGGAATCGACGTCGACGTCGTCCCAGACGAAGCGACGTTCGACGCGCTCGCTCGGGAGACGATGGCAGCGACGGCGGCACGCGAGCCGTAGCGTACTCCGAAGACCGCTCTTTTCGGCGCGTATCACGCCTCGAGCAGACGGAACGCGACTAGGGCTGGCAGCGCGAATCCGAACGCATTGCCGCTCCCGTGCCAGCGGATCATCTCGGGAATCGTAACGAGCGATGGCGTCCCGGGGAGCGAAGAGAACGCGAAGGCGAGCGCCAGTGCCATGGTCCAGCAGACCGACAGCGCGGCGACGGCGAGCAAGAGTCCCGGCAATCGCGGCGCGGCGGGAACGGCATTATAGAGCGTCTGGATTGCGAATCCGACGACAGCGGCGGTAAAGGCGACGGCGGCGACGACCTCGACTATCGGTGAGAACGTGATTCCGATCGCGATCAAGAGGATACCGACGACGATGACGACCGTCGTCGCGGCCGTCGCGCGTCCCGCGATCGTCGTTGGGAACGTCCCGTCTGCGCCCGTTAGGATTCGACCGGTCAGGCCGACGACGAGCGGCAACGCGAACCCGGCGTAGTGGAAGTGGACACCCGTCAGCAGGACGATTATCGGTGCGAATCGGAGACTGATTCCGGCCGCGTGCAGGCAGAGAAACGCGGCGGCGATCGGTACGTACAGCAGCCCGGCGTCGATGGCGAGTTCCGGCAGCGGTCCGCCGCCGCGGGCCGCGAGCCGTCCGAGCCCACAAAGCGCGATCGCACCGGTGACCCCGAGCCACGGGAGGGTGAGCGCAATTGCAGCCGGTGATCCCTGTGGCGCGGCGAGTGCGGCGACGAGCGCCAGCGCGGCCGGGGCCTGTCCAACGACGGCGGCCCGATAGGCGACCGTCGCAGTCATCGCGTCTCGAGGAATGTCGACCACACTGAGACCGAGCGGCACGAGGACGAGTGCGGCGAGTGCCACGTACAGCGCCACGGGGATGATCGGGATCACACCGCTGATCGTCCCGACGGCGAGACCCAGCCAGACAATCCCACCGGCTGCCACACTCAGATCGGTGACGCGTCGACCGGCGACTCGGGGACGAGGGTGTGCAGTCGTCGACGGACCCTGTGCTCGATCGGCGGTCGTCTCGCAATCGCTCACGCGTTCTCACCCGGCAGATCGATTCCGCCGAGGGCCGACGGCGGCGCGGCGTCGGCGACGGCCTCGCGCGGTCGAAGCTCGTTTTCGAACGCTCCCTCGTACTCGAAGACGGTCCCGAGGACCGAGTTAGTGATCGCGGCCGAGACCCGAAACCGGCCGTCATCGTCGTCGTACCAGTCGCGAAGGTGTCCGCCGGCCGAGAGCGGAGACGGAAGCTCGAGGTACCGACCGCCGACCCGGAGCCACTGTGTGCCAATCGAGAGCGCCAGCGCGCCATCCTCGGCGTCGATGTGGACGTCGGCGGCGACGTATCCGTGTCTGCCGAAGAGGTCGGTGAGACAGCCTCGAGCGGGGTTCCATCGCAGCGTGTCCACGAACGTCCGCGGCGGCGAGGTATCGAAGCGCCGGCGGAGGACGAGCGCCTCGTTGCCTTCGTCATCGACGAACGGCTCCGTGATAATCGTGAACGGAATGTTAGTGCCCCGCTCCGGAAAGAGGAAGTCATCTAGCGTGCCGAGCCAGAGCACCGGCACTGCGAGGGGGGTCCGGTCGAGGTCGTACATTTGACCGGCGCCAACCGCCTCGCGGCCCTCGTCCGATTCGAGGCCGTACCGGTCGCGAACGCAAGGGTGGAGCGTCTCCCACGCGTCGCCGACCTCGCGCTCGAACAGGCCGGTCACGGCGGTCCCTCTGGTCGGTGGACAAACGACGCGAATCGGCGGGTCCGGGTTCGTATCGGTCTCATAGTTCGATCAGTTCCGTATCGCTATCGATGATCGTCGGCGAGGGACGCCGACAGCGTCCGGAGCGAGTCCGGCGACACTCCGAACGCCGTGACGTCGTTGTCCGCGGTCGTATTGTCCAGCCCCAGCACGCGGTACTGGTCGCGGCCGAACGGAATCCAGGGGAGGGGATCAACGACCATCGCCGCGACCGCGGCAAGGCCCATCGGGATCGCCACGACGACACCCCCGCCGCGAATCCGCTGGACCGTTTCGGCGAGCGTGAGTCGTTCAGGTCCGCCGATCTCGTAGCACTGGCCGACGTGACGGTCGTCCTCGAGTCCGTCCGCGAGCAACGGTGCGAGATCCTCGACCCAGATCGGCTGGAGCCACGTTTGGTCACCACCCGGAAGCGGCGTGACCAGCGGCAGTGCCAGCTGCTCGACGAACGGGATAAATGCACAGCCGTCGCCGAAAACGACCGACGGGCGGTAGATCACCCACGCCAGCTCGGACTCGCGGACGACGCGTTCGGCCCGCCGCTTCGCCCGGAAGTAGGCCGTCTCGACGCCCGATTCGACGCCCAGTCCGCTCAGTTGGACGAATCGGTCGATCCCGGCTCGCTCGCTCGCCGCCACGAGATGGCGGGTCCCGTCGAAGTGGACTGCCTCGTGGCGTTGCCCTCGCGGCTGGACGTGCGACGGGAGCGCAATGAGATTGACGACGGCATCGTGGCCGTCGATGACGTCGTCGAGTCCCGGGACGGTCACGTCGACAGCGACCGTGTCGACGGCCGCTGGCAACCCGGCCGCGTCGGGTGTCCGCGAGGCGACCGTCACCGCGTGCCCGCGCTCGAGCAGGACGCGACACAGGGACTGCCCAATGAATCCCGAGCCGCCAGCGACCAGGACATCCATACCGGTCCCTTCTATCGTGGAATCTTAACTGTACTGTTCATTGAACAGAGACGATGGCTGGTAGGACAAGATGGGAGATGACAGCCCGACGGGCTATTTGAACCTAGAATTCAAACGAGGGATCGATGAGCCGACCCGAACGGACTCGAGCGATCGCGAACCAAGATACTCGCGGAGACACGCGGGCACACCTATCCGACCGATGAGCGGGGGCCGGCGACGGTTTCTGGCAGCGGCGGGGACGGCAGTGCTCGGCGGCTGTACCGCGCCCGCAGCCGAACCGACCGCGTTCGAGGACCACGAGCGCTACGACACGACGATCGGATTCGCGGGCGATACGATGCTCGGCCGAAACGTCGACGGCCGTTACGGGCGGGCCGGCGTCGACCCGGCGACCGTCTGGGGCGACCTCCAGCCCCGACTGCAGTCGCTGGACGGCGTCTGCTGTAATCTCGAGTGTTGTCTGTCGAGGCGGGGCGACCGGTTCCCCGACCGAACGTACTACTTCCGAGCCGATCCCGAGTGGGCCGTCCCCGCTCTCGAGGCCGGGAACGTCAAGTTCGCGTCACTGGCGAACAACCACATGCTGGATTACGGGCCGGCAGCGCTTCGGGACACCGTCGACGCCCTCGAGGATGGGGGCATCGGATACGCAGGTGCTGGCGAGAGCCCAGCGACAGCCCGCGAACCCGCGACTGTCTCCGTTGGCGATATCGATGTCGCGGTCGTCTCCTTTGCGGACCATTACTCGGAGTACGGCGCGACCAATGATCGACCTGGGACGGCCTACGTCGAATTCGATCCGGAGTCGTCCGATAGCCGCCGGATCGTCGGCGAGGCGATCGACCGGGCGAACGCGAGCGAGCCGGATCTGCTCGTCGCCTCGGTCCACTGGGGACCGAACTGGGTCGAGTACCCCGACGAGGACTACGTCACATTCAGTCACTGGCTCGTCGATCAGGGCGTTGACCTCGTCCACGGCCACAGCGCCCACGTCGTCCAAGGCGTCGAACGCTACGGCGATGGCCTCATTCTCCACGATACCGGCGACATCGTCGACGACTACATAACAAAGGAAAAGCTGCGCAACGACCGCAGCTTCCTCTTTGAAGTCGGACTCGAGAGCGGGAGCCTCGAGGAGCTTCGGCTCGTTCCGGTTGCAATCGACGACCGAGCCGTCTCTCGAGCCGACGAGAACGCGGCAGCCTGGCTTCGAGAGACGATGCGGGACCGATCGAACCCGTTCGAGACGACCTACGAGCGGGATGGCGACGATCTCGTCCTCTCGCTGTGAGCCCCCGATCCCGACCGCACGGTCGACCGGGACGATCCGCGGGTTTATGAACGAAGCCGCCCCACAATCCCTCGATGGCAGGGCCGGTTCCCGAACTCGAGGATCGCGCGATAGCGTGCGCCAAGCGGCTGTGCAAGGCCGATGGTGTACTGCTCGCTTCGCATATCGACGCCGACGGACTCACCAGCGCCGCGATCGCCTCGCAAGCGCTCGAGCGGGCGGGGGTTCCGTTCGAGACGGTCTTCGAGAAGCAACTCGACGAGGACGTGCTCGCCGCGATCGCAGCGACCGACTACGAGACCGTCCTGTTTACCGACTTCGGGAGCGGCCAACTCGATCGTATCGGCGACCACGAGGATGCTGGCGATTTCACGCCGATCATCGCGGATCATCACCAACCCGCCGACCGAGATACCGAGTACCACCTCAATCCCCTTCTATTCGGTATCAACGGGGCCTCCGAGCTTTCGGGGGCCGGCGCGAGTTACGTCCTCGCGCGAGCGTTGGCGGACGTTTCCGACAGCGGCCCGGATCCGTCGGAGCCGCGCTCCGACGGTGGTGAGCCGAGTCAAACGAGGCGGACCTCGTCAGAGCAAAGCTCTGACGGTGGCACCGTTACCGCGTCGGGAGCCGCGAACGCCCGCGCCGACAACTGCGACCTCGCAGCCCTCGCCGTGGTCGGCGCCGTCGGCGATATGCAAGCCTCCGGGGGCGAACTCCACGGCGCGAACGAGGGCATCGTCGAAGAGGGCGTCTCGGCCGGCGTCCTCGAGACGGGCAAGGACCTCGCACTCTACGGCAAACAGACCCGGCCGCTCCCCAAACTGCTCGAGTACGCCACGGACGTCCACATCCCCGGCATCTCGAACGACGAGAACGGCGCGTTGCGGTTCCTCGACGGCCTCGACCTCGAGTTGAAACGCGACGGAGAGTGGCGGCGCTGGGCCGGATTGACGAACGAGGAGAAACAGACCGTCGCCAGCGCGCTCGTCCGGCGGGCCGTCTCGAGTGGCGTCCCCGCAACAAAGATCGACGGGCTCGTGAGCACGGCCTACGTCCTCAGCGAGGAGCCCGTCGGGACTGAACTCCGGGACGCCAGCGAGTTCTCGACCCTGCTGAACGCGACCGCCCGCTACGAGCGGGCCGACGTCGGCCTTGGGGTCTGTCTCGGTGACCGGGACAGCGCGCTCGAGCGTGCGCGCCAACTTTTGCGGGAACACCGGCGAAACCTCTCGGAGGGTATCGATCTCGTCACGAGCGAGGGTACGACCCAAGAGGAGCACATCCAGTGGTTCCACGCAAGCGACGAGATCCGCGAGACCATCGTCGGCATCGTCGCCGGAATGGCGATGGGGAACCAGGGGATCAGCCGCTCGAAGCCGATTATAGCCTTTGCAGACAAGAACGAGGACGAAGTCAAGGTCTCCTCGCGGGGCACCCACTCGCTCGTCCGGCAGGGACTAGACCTCTCGGTCGTAATGGGCGAGGCCTCCCGCGCTGTCGGCGGCGACGGTGGCGGTCACGACGTCGCTGCAGGGGCGACGGTTCCGAAGGGAGAAGAAGAGTCGTTCATCGAACGTGCAGACGAGATTGTCGGCAAACAGCTCTCCTAGCGGAGTCAGCGAACGGGTCATCTACGTGTTACTCCGGTCGATATCTAGCATGCAGTGGCGCGCGCTGTGAGTCGGTCGAACGACAGTGAGGACGGCCACTGATACTGCGTGAGGTCCTCGCGAGTTTGCGAGCGAAGTCGTTCGAGACGGCGAAGCCATCTCGTGATGCGAAACATATTCAATTTTTCAGCAGCTTGTCAGAGCCCGCTCTGACAGTGGATGAGCGAGGGAAGAATGACTGAGCGGTAGCGCGGGACCGACGGTCCCGCGAACCATCCAAACGGGTGCTTCGCACCCGTGAGGAGAAATCGGCTGGGAGAGAGTGGTCCCCCCTTGTTGCCAGCATCAGCAGAACGCGTGCTTGCTTATCTATGTCTTCTCGTCGTCAGGTCGATCTGTCCATCGAGGCCGGCACCGTCGGGAGGAGCGGCGCGCGCGAGGTGAACAGGTAGGCCGTTTTCCGCACCGCACCCTTCCCGTACTGGACGGCGCTTTTGCGGATTGGCGTCCGCTTCCCGCGGATTTGGGTCCGGCCCTCGAGGATGGCCTCGACGAGGTGCTCCCCGTCGATGTCGGCCTTCGTCGGGTTCGTCGTGTCGGGCGTCACGACGACCTCAGTGAAGGCTTTGCCGACGTTCGGCAGGTAGTGGGCGTCGCTGGCACCGATCTGTGGATAGTTGCGGCGCTCGGCGAACGTCCGGGCGCGGCGATTACGGTAGCCGGTAAAGACCATCGAGTTGTAGGTCTCGATCGCATCGGCGTCGTCGATGGTGCCTTTCCGGACGCCGTGACGGCTGCGCTGGAAGGGATGGGGAACGATCGCCACACCGCCGAGTTCGCGGACGGTCTCGACAGTGTCCATGAACGGTTGGCCGGGATCGGGCCGCGTCTCGACACCGATCGCCAGCAGGTGACCGTGCTGCGTCGAGACCTCAACGCCGGGAATGCCGATTAGTCCGTATTCGGGCGCGAGATCGGCGGCGCGCCGCGATTCCTCGATCTCGTCGTGATCGGTGATGACCACGCCGTCGAGTCCGATATCGGCGGCGTGCTCGAGGATGAGTTCGATTGGTTCGTGCCCGTCGTAGGAGTCGTCGGAGTGGACGTGAAAGTCGATCGCGAACGGAATCTGAGTGGTCATGGGGTCCAAGAGCGGGTACTGCGGGGTCGTACCACCAATAGCTTGTTATCCAGTATAAACACTGTGCTGCCGCCCGGCAATAATAGGCCGACCAGAATTCAATATAGCATTATAGAATATATTGGTGGATATTCCCCGCTTCTGTGATTCGACGCTCAAGGGCGCGAGACGCGGCCACGCGGTCGAAGCCGATCGAAAAGCCACGTCAATAGTTACCGATGGACGAGAATGGCGGGACGCATCGATGGCAGTACCTGGCACTCAGTAGCCGATATCGAACTGCGTGTGGACGACGTCTCCGTTTTCGAGTTCATCAACGAACGCGATCAATCGTTCATTGCAATGTAGCTCTCGTCCTCGTTGGCGACGAGTCTACCCGCGGCGGTTCGGTACTCGCCCGCTCTTTTCCGGACTCGATGATCGCGGGCACGAGAGCGGACCACTCGAGGACGTCGGCCTCCCAAATGAGTTCGAGCGCGTCAATGTGGGTCCGTGCGAGGGCCACGAGTTCGTCCGGGTACTCATCGGTCTCGATCAGTGTCGTGTCAGGCCTGACCGAGAACCGGCCCGCGCTGCCGACCCGGAGCACGCGGTCGACGTCCGTCCGCCGGAGTTCCTCGATGAGATCGGCGGTCAGGTCCGTGAGTACGTCAACCTCGTCGTCTTCACCCGGGCCGAGCGCCGAGGCGACGGCATCGTGACTCGGTGTGAGTATCGCTACCTCGTCCGGATTGGTTACGTCGTCGGCGATGGCCTCGAAGTCGGGTGATTGATACCGTCGGTTGCGCGAGCCACCGTGATGGCGCGGCCGCGCTCGAGTAATTCCGCTGTAATTCGTCGTCCGCTCGCATCGAAGAGAAGGGGGTTCGGACGCGAATTCGGAGGGGCCTTAGGCGCTCGCGAACGATCATGTTACCCAGTTGCACGGACGGTAGCAAGTCATTCGAGAGCGGCCGCTGTATCGAACCACTCCGTCGACTCGCGGCATGCGAACGAGAGAACGGATCGTATCGGGCGACCATGTAAATAATAAATCTCATACCGAGATACCAAATTCCGCCAGCCGGTGAAACGGGAGCTGCTTCGAGCCATAAGTAGGGAGACCTAACATCCGGTGAACTTATTACAGTTTAGGTTAGCCTAAACGATAAGAGCGGTCCCCGACAACCCGATGGGGACGGGACGGTGACAAACCGGCCGTAGCGCGGTTCGATCGTCCGCGTGAGCGGTCAGGAGCGTCCGCGGTCCACGACAGAACCCGAATACGACTGGAGGAACATACATGGTCGGAACGACACTCCGAGAAATTCGCCAACACATCGAACGACTGGCCAGCAACGATGGGGAATACTACGTTGTCTGTGCGCGCTCCGGCGAACGGCCCGTCCCGGTCGCCGGACAGCGGTTCGCGACCCGGACGGACGCGGCAGACGCCGCACAAGCGACCGAACAGTACCGCGCCGCACTCAGGCGATACGATCCGCAGTTGCCGTTTTACGATCCGGTCGTCTGCCAAGAACGACTGGTGAACGCGGACGCGGGCACAGAGGCGAAGACGGACGAGGATCGACGCGACGTCACGCGAGCAATCGCGGACGAGGAGGACCGACCGTCGGCCGACTGCAACCGGGGACCCTGGGACGACAGCCCGCTGATCAGTTTCTGCCACGACGTTTCGGGGGCCGTCTTCGAGTCGCTCTCGGCCCGCAACCACGAGGCCGCCGAGCGAGCGATCATGGAGACGTACCTGACCGCGGCCGAAGCGACGACCGACCGAAACACGCTCTGTCTGGTGTTGCTCGAGACCATGGCGTCGGAACTCGAAGACCATCTCGAGGCGACCGAACGGATGCAGGTACTGCGGGCCGCGGCGACGAACCTCACACCGGTCGAACCGGCGGACGATCCGGTCGAAGCGAGCCTCTCCTTCCTCGACTCGCTGTCGTTAGTCCGGGAGTACGGCGTGACGCGCGATGGAATCGACGGGACCGACGGCGACGTCTGGACCGTCTCCCTGCGGGGGTACGCCATCGAGTGTGGCGAGTCCCGGTTCCCCACGCTGCCGATCGGAATCGACATTCTGCGCCGGTCGGCCGCGTCGAGCGAGCCGCTGGGCGTGACCGACGTCACCGCGCTCGGCGACGGCGACTGGCAGTTCGTCCTGCGAAGCGACGCCGCGTCGAGCGGACTCGTCTGTACGCGGGGTGACGGCCGATGACCGGATCGACGGCCGTCCATCGCGCGCTCGAGTGTCTCGACGAGGAACAGGAGGCCGTCGCAGAGCGAGGAGCGGCGTTCGAGACGTTCGCACGGCGCGTTCGCGATATCCCAACAGAGAGTCCCTCGGCGGGATGGACCCGGCAAGCGACCGCAGCGACGCCAACGGCGATGGCGACGGCGATTCAGTCACAGCAACCGGCCCCGTCGGCGAGGGGCACCCGGTGTGTCACCGCTCGAGAGGCGTTCGCCGAAATCGTCCGTCCCCACAGCATCGCTGACCGCGAGGCAGATGAACCGCTCATCGAGACGATGGCGGCAGAGTTGAGCGAAGACATCGCCGTTGCGCTCGCGTCGGAAACCGGCTGGACGCCGGTGCTCAAAGCGGCCGTCTGCGAGGAAATCGAGACCAGACAGCGAGAAGTAGAGATGGTTCAGGAAATCCTTCGGAACGAACGGGAAGCGGTCGAGGACGCGATCGAGGAGATTGGTAAAATCCTCGCGTGGCTCCAGACGACGGCCGACGAGTCGCTCCTGCAGTGTAACTTCGAGACGCTCCGAGGAAAACACGAGCGACTCGCGATCTATCGGGATCGACTCGAGACGCTCACGACGGACCGACAGGCACAGTTTACCCATTCAACGAATCGCTACGGACCGGGCGGGACTCGGTATCGAACGCTAGTCGAATCCGTCTATTCGGACTGTTCGGTCCGGTACCCGCTCCTCTCGAGTGCGACGCGACTGTACGGGATCTGCGGTGACTGTCAGCGGACGGTTCGAACACACCTGTCACGGCGCGTGTGAGCCGGCCGGACCGGTCTCGGAGCTCGGACAGCGCTACTCCGAGGACGCGGGCAGGCCATTGGGCACGAGATCAGAGAGTGAGACGCTATCGAGGACCTCGCCGACCGCGAGCGCGTCGTCGGCCGCCGAGACGGTGTCGTGAATGCGATGCATACACTCGAGCAACCCGTCGACAGCAGCTCGCTGGGTCGAGACGCGGCCGATCGACTCGGTGATCGCCCGGTCGTTGAGGAAGTACCGGTAGCGAAGCTCCCAGCACCGACAAATTCCCAGGCCGGGATGTGATCGATCGGCGATGGTGGTCTCCGCGATCAGTTCGATCGGGGGACAGCTGTGCCGATAGGTGAACCGATCGTCACAGAGTTCGGCGAGCCCCCATCTCGGGGGGAGCGCCTCCCGGGGGATGGGGACCTGATCAACAGCCATGTACATCGGTATCGCCGAGAACGGGAGTGTCCGTTCCGCTTGCGAGCGCGTGCTCCTATATAGGAAGCCCCTACTACGTCAACGAACTGGTTTGTTTTCCGGTCAGTGGTCGATCATCGGTATCAGTATGAGCCGGTCCGATCGACCGAGAACGGAGCGTGCCCGCGACGCGAGGTCGATCGTCCGACTTTTGTCTCCGGTAGCGCTGGACTAGGATATGGCCGACTTCGATTCCGAGAAGTTCGAGGACAAGTACGCTAACTACTTCCCCGAACTCCAGCAGGCGTACAAGAACGCGTTCAACCGGATGAACGACCGCTACGACTCCGAACTCGTCCACGCGATCGACCAGCAGGTACTCAACGAGAGCGAGCCCTTCTACGAGGGCGACGGCGAGTTCCGTATCGAACTCCCCGACGATCCGTACGGCCGACTTTCGGGTGTGCTCGTCGAGGAAGAGCGATTCGAGGAAATCTTAGCGGCTCACGTCGAGGAAATCGAGACCGAGCTGCAGCGGGTCTTCGGGTTCAACTAGCGCGTCTAACCGCCACCGACGCCGGCAGGCGAACATGGAGGACGGAAGGTTTAGGGGGGCTGATACCCAATGGATTTCTATGAGCACCGAGACCCAGAATGACGGGGACGACCTCGAGGACCGCGTGACGAACTTCCTGCGACGGAACTTCCCGCAGATTCAGATGCACGGTGGCAGCGCAGCAATTCAGGACATCGATCGCGAGAGCGGCGAAGTCAGTATCGCCCTCGGTGGCGCGTGCAGTGGCTGTGGGATCTCGCCGATGACGATCCAGGCGATCAAGAGCCGGATGGTCAAGGAGATTCCCGAAATCGAGAAAGTCAACGCCTCCACCGGCATGGACGGCGGTGAAGAGGAGGTAGACGGCATGAGTCCGTCCTTCCCCGGCGAGACCGTCGACGATGACGACGGCGGCGAAGTCGACGAAGGACCGGAAGCACCGTTCTAATCCGTCGGTCGTCCCACACGGATCCGACTCGATGTTTTTGCTATTTTCGATCGCATAGCGGCCGCGCTGTTCTCGGTGGAATTGGGTCAGACGGGCGGACGAGAACGATCGAAACCGAAGTGAGACGGCCGCGACTCACCGCAGGCCCTGGCCGCGTTCCCACGTTCTGATCAGCGCGGTCAGCGTCCGGTTTATCGGCACCTCGAGTCCAGTTTCGGCCGCTCGATCGACGACGTAGCCATTGATCGCGTCGATCTCGGTGCGGCGTTCGGCCAGGATATCCTGGCGCATCGAAGACGTATTCGCGGCCGTCGCCTCGGCAACCGCCGCCATCGCGGCTAACGCCTCGCGGTTCGAGAGGGAGACGTCGCAGGCCCGAGCGACGCGGGCAGTCTCCCGGACGGCCGCGCGCGAAAGGGCGTCGGCCGGTTCCTCGAACACAGCCCCGTTTTCCGTCGCGGACAGGGCCGTGACCGGGTTGATGCCGGCGTTGACCGCGAGCTTCTCCCACAGGCGACGAGGCATGTCCTCGACGACGGTGATCTCGAGACCGGCAGTCGCGAATGCCTTGCCGATCCGGGCTGCAAGCTCCGACGGTCCGCCCCCTCGAGCCCCCAGGACGACCTCGCCGATGCCGGTGCATTCGACGACGCCTGAATCCTGCAAGATTGCCCCATAGGTCGCCGTCCCGGCGAGCACCGGGGCCTCGAGTCGTGCCGCGAGCGTCGCTTCATTTCCCATGCCGTTCTGGAGCGAGAGAACGCCGTCAAACGATCCCGTCGTGAGCCGGTCGGCCGCCGACGCGGTGTCGAAGGATTTGACCGTCACGACGGCCAGATCGGCCTTGAGTCCGGTTCCGTCGGTCGTCGCCGCCGGAAACACGCGGGTGGGAGAGCCCGTTACCGCCCCCTCGAGACGCAGCCCCGACTCGCGGACGGCGCGGGCATGGGCCTCGCGAGCGACGAGCGTGACGTCGTGCTCGCGGGCGAGCAACCCGCCGACGAGACTGCCGAGGCTGCCGGCACCGAAGACGACGATATCCATGGCTCGAGGTGAAACGAGCGGGGTGAAAACGGTTTTCGTCCGGCGACGCTTACCCCGTCGTTTGGACGGTCGGGTTCAGTCTTCCGTCCAGTAATACAGGTCTTCTCGATCAGCACCGCAGGCGGGGCAGGCGTCGGGGATGTCGCGATCGAGTCGCCCCAACTCGCCACACTCCCAGCAGCGCCACATCAGTTCAGCCTCGCCGAACGCCTGCCCCGAGCGGACGTGTTCAACGCTCATCCCCTCGATTCCGTCCCGAAGCGTGATGTAGAGCCCGTTCTCGTCGACCCCGCGAACTCGGCCGATTTTCGTCCCGTCCTCGGTGTAAACCGTTGTCCCGAACCCCAGTCGCGGTCGTTCTTTTTCCATGGTAGACACCAACATGGACCTACGCCGCGAATCGGGATAAATCCTCACGTGCTATATAGAAACAGGAGATCGCCGGCGATTTCTCGAGCGGCATCGGCGATGGATCAATCCTCGGTCCAGTACATCAGGTCCTCCCGTTCGGTGTTGCAGTTCGGACACTCGTCGGGAAGTCCTTCGTTAATCTCACCCATCTCGCCACACTCCATGCACCGCCACATCAGGTGTGCCTCACCGAACTCGTGGCCCGAACGGGCGTGTTCGACGCTCATCCCCTCGGCTCCCTCACGGGTAGTGACGAAGAACCCGCTCTGCTCGAAGCCCCGAATGCGACCGAGTTGGTTGCCGTCTTCGTCGTAGACCGTCTGCCCGAAATGGAGGTTCTCCACCGCCTCAATGGCCTCTTCTTCGCCTTCCTTCGCCGGTGTTTCGCCAGTTTCGACCATAGCCGTATTCACACCGGCGACGGCGATAAAGTCACAGCGCGCATTGTGCGAGTGGCCCCTCGAGACCGTGAGGCGTCCGATATGACATGGGAGCGTCGTGGGTACACGATGAGACACGCCATGCCAGAATACAATACGGTAATAGAAACCAATATACGCTCCTAGGATAGAGGCGTGTGATATGATATCTTTTCTCATATCTGATTCTCCTGATGGTGTCTTTCCGGCCGAGATAGGGTTGCTCGAGCCATGCGGACCGGGGAAGCCATCGGTCAGTGTCACGGTGGCAGGAAATGGGAAACCGGTACGATCGACGGGCAGAAGCCCATCATTGCGTCCGACCGACGTGGCCATCGGACGAAACCCGACTGCTAATACGGCTTCGGCCACTCCTCTCTGTGACGTGATTCGATCATGAGCGGGACCGGTGTCGCTACCATCAGCGACTGTCGAATCGCCTACCGGCGTGCTGGAACGAGCGGGCCACCGATCGTCCTCTGTCACGGCGCGGGGCTCGACGACGCGACCGTCTCGTGGCGACACGCGATCAACGCCCTCGCGGACGACTATCGCGTCTACGCGCTCGACTGGCCCGGATACGGGAACAGTACGGGCGATGTCGATCACACTATCGAGACCTACGTCGACGTCCTCGAAGGGTTCCTCGAGACGCTTCCCTTCGAGCGCGTCTCGCTGGCCGGCATCTCGATGGGCGGTGGCGTCGCGCTCGGCTACGCACTGGACAATCCCGACCGCGTCGAGCAACTGGCGCTCGTCGACAGTTACGGACTCGGCAATAAACTGCCGAATGCACTCCAGTGGAAGGTCCTGTCACAGGTTCCCGGCGCAACCGAGTTCGGAAAAATCGCGGCCAGTACCTCCACCCAGAGCGTCCGCATGGTCCTCGATGGTCTCGTCGCGGACGCCGGTGGGTTGCCCGATCGCTTCGTCGACGACATCAGACGGAAACTGATGGAACCCGGGTCGATACAGGCATTCGAGGAGTTCCAGAACAACGAACTCTCCTTCAACGGCCGCGTCGCGACGAACTTCGTCGACGATCTCGAGTCCCTGTCCGTACCGACGCTGCTGATCCACGGCCGGGAAGACCCCCTCGTCCCCGTCGAGTGGTCAAAGCGAGCGGCGGATCTGATTCCGGATGCCGAACTAGACCTCGTCGACGACTGCGGCCACTGGACGCCTCGAGAGCGCCCCGAGCGGTTCAACGAAAGCCTCCGAAACTGGCTCCCGGACCCCCGGTATTCACCGACACCGCAGTACACCAAGGAAGGAATGCCCGGCGTGACTCGCGTCAGCGGCGACTAGTTCCGTTTCGTTCGTCTCATTCTGTATTCGGCCGGGAGCACGGCTCGAGCAACGCAAGAGCCGTGCGACCCGGGGGAGGGCAGGCCGCTACCCAATTCCGACCGCGAGCGGGCCGACGACTGACGTGGAGGGGGCGTTCTGCGTCCCGGAACGGAAGGAGGAGTGCTTTTGATCGTAACTGAGCGGAGCGAAGCTCCGCGAGGTCGTCGGGCGGCGCTGCCGCCCGACTGCAAGCGATTCCTCCGGAATCGCCCAGTCCAAAAGAGCGCTGCGCGCTCTTTTGAAGATTTTGCCGAGGGACATCGCGCTGGCGGCGATGCCGCCAGCGCGATAGACCGTGGTTCGAGACGCCTTCGGCGTCTCGTCATCACGAGAGAGCGAAGCTCTCTCGAACGACAGAGCAAAATTTCGGCTTACATGAAGTCTTCAATCCCACTTTGCTTGTTCTTGTCATTTTCGAAAACGCTCTCGAGCGACCGCTCGAGTACTTCTAAGCGCTGTTTCGTGTAGTCTCGACAGTCGTACTCGTCGGCGACCTGGATCGCGGTCTGCATGTACTTGTTGACCGACCCCTTGTGGACGGTGAGGTTGACGCGGCCGCCGCATTCTCGGCAATCGCCGGTCAGGGGCATTCGTCGGAACTTCTCGCCGCAGTCGAGACAACGAGTCTCCTGCCGCGAAAACGCTCGGAGGTTCCCGATCAGGTCCGGCAGGAAGTGGTACTCGATGACCCGCTCGGCCACGTCCGTCTCGTCGACGGCCGCGAGTTTGCGCGAGAGCTCGAGTTGGGCGTCCATCTTGTCCATCATCGAGCCGAGCGTCTTGTAGGCGGAGAGATCGGGACCCATGGCGATGTCGGTGGTGTCGTGCGTGTGTTCGAAGCCGGTGTACTCCGTATCGGTACCCAGCGTGTCCTCGGCGATCTCGACGTCGACCTCACCGGGGTCGGCCTGCTCGCGGGTCGCGAGATAGAAGTCGCGGGGATACTGCGTGACGACGTCCATGTTGTGGGCCTCGTCGTCGATCTCGGAGGGATCGATGCGGGAGGACATGACGAGCGGGGCGTCCATCTTCCCGCCTCGTTGATCCGGCAAGAACGATTTACTAAAGTTAAGCAATCCGTCAAGAAGGAGCATTACGCAGTCTTCGTCGCCATCGCAATTTCGGCGTTTCGCGGCGTGAAAGTACGGATGAGCGTATCCGACCGCCGCGCTCGTGAAACCAATCACTCTGCCGACAGTTGCTGCGGAGGTGTGGGGCGCCATCCCGAAGACGAGTTCGCCGACAAGTTCCTGGCGGTCCTCGAACTCGTAGTAGGGCTCGAGGCCGTAGTACTGCTCCAAGAGGTCATCGATGAAGTCGGCGGTCTGGAGCATGTGCTCGGCCGCGCCGTTCGAGAGAACGATATCCTGGACGCGGAGCTCGACCAGTTGGTCCTCGTGGGTGAGCGGTTCGCCGTGAATGTCCTCCTCGTAGCCCAGCGCCTGGAGCTGACCGACGTCGATATCGAGTTCGGTCGCGCGGACGGACGTGACCGGCAGGTCGGTCATGTCGTAGCGGACGGTGCCGTCCTTGAACGAGGAGACATCGTGTTTCGCGCGCAGGATTCCTTTCTCGATCGGTTCGGGGACCTTGTTCTGCGAGGAGAGTCCCTTGACGCCTTTCAGGATCTCGAAGGCGTTCTCGCGTTCGCCGACCGACTCGAGGGCGTTCCGAAACTCCTCGTTGACGTCGATTTCGCGGGGCTCGACGCAGGTGCCCTCGCGCTCGCAGTGATCGCACTCGACGCGGCCGGCCTCGTCGGGCTCGAGACGCTCGTCACAGTCGGGACAGCGGTAGTCCGGTATCGTGCGGGTGTTACAGTCGGGGCAGCGGTTCTTGAACGTCTCCGTGCCACAGGACTCACAGCGCTGGCGACCGACCTGCAGTTCGACGACGCCGGGCGTGTCCGACATCGTCTCGGCGTGTTTGGCGGCGTCGGCGACGTTGCGCTGTGCGCCGCCGGCTTCGCCGATCGGGAACAGCGTGTGAACGGACGGGCTCAGGTCGCGGCTCTCCGATTTTTCGGGACGGCCCATTCGGTTACCGATCCGGGTCGGCGCTCGCTCGCGCACCTGAAACGGCGCGACCTCGTTGACCGCCTCGATGGCGTTGTCGCCATCGACCTCATGGCCCCATGTCCGGGCGCGTTCGGTGAGATCGTCGTCGGACCACGTGCGCTCGAGTTCGACGGTCGTCGCCTGCTCCCCGTCCCGTGCCTCGGGCTTGAGCGCGGCCCCGTCGGCGGCGGTTCGTCGGGGCTCACAGCCGAGCGTCCGGACGAGCGGTCGCCAGTCGTCAATCTCGATGTGGTCCTCGTCCGCGCGCTGGCGGTGCTCGAGGACGATCGTCTCGAGGGCGTCACGGACCGGTTCGTCGTACTCGAGGACGAGCACGCTGTCGTCGCTCTCGACGTCGCCGTCGACGTGGCCGTCCGCGACTGCCGCGGCCAGCGTCCGGAACTGGTCGACGGCGATGTCGTGCCAGAGATAGGTGTACTCGGGATGGAGCGGCGCGTCGTACTCCATGGCCCACTCCAGGGCTTCCTCGGTGTCGGGAAACTCGAGATCGATACGGGGGTCGTCCTCGAGCGCCTGGACGTCTACGCCCGCAGCCTCGAGATCCTGGACCCACCACTCGTAGGTGTAGGAAGCTGGCGCGAGCGGGTGGTTGTTCTCGACGAACTCGCCGTAGTTGACCAGGTATTCACCGAGATCGAGGATGGCCTCGACGCCGTTTCTGATCTCGAGGGCGTCCTCGGGGTCGTCGATCCGGCGGACGTCGCCATTCGCGAGTTTGACCGTCGGCCCCTCGAGGGAGTCGACGGGGACGACGCCGGCGGCCTTTCCGGGGCGTTCGGTCTTGATCTGGGTACCCGTCGCGAGGAAGTCGTCGACGAGGTGCATCGCGGCGGGGTGGACGCCGGCGGTCGCGAAGCCGTGGTTGCGCGCGCGGCCGTAGCGCAGTCGGAAGCCCCCCTTCGAACAGGGGTGAGAGAAGACCGGCCGGCCGGCGATCAGGTCCCGGAGGTACTTCTCGGAGGTCTCGACGCGGGGCGGGCCGTCCGCTTCGTCGCCGTCGGGTTCGTCGTCTGCCGCCGTTTCGTCTGCATCGGCCTCGGCAGTCGCATCGTCGTCAGCCTCGCCGTCGGAATCGTCATCGCCGGCAGCGTCTCCGTCGTCATCGTAGTAGTTGCCGTCGATGAGGTCCTGCAGCCACGGCCAGTCGACCTCGTCCAAGTTGCGGGTGTACCGCTGGATCTTCGGGGCCTTCAGCGCGATTCCCTCGCCGAGGACGAGACACATCCCACCCCGGGCGCTGTTCGTGTCGACTCGCTCGAGATCCCGGAATCCGGAGACCTCCTCGTCACCGGTGGCCTCCCCGTCTAACATGATCGGGAGGTGTTTGGCGATGAATTTTGCCTCCTTTGCCTTCGGGGTATACTGCAGTCCGGTTTCCTTGTCGTAGAGGGCGATCTCCTCGGCGTAGCGTTCGACCTCCTCCTCGCGGGCAGTGAACTGTTCGATGCCCACGAGTGCGCGTGTGTAGTCGGCGACGAGCACCGAGAGCGCCTGTGCCGTCCCGCCCGCGGAGCGAATCGGGCCTGCGTAGTAGACGTTGACGAACTCCGTGCCGTCATCGTTCTCGAGGATTTCGACTTTGTCGATCCCCTCGATGGGGGCGGCGACGACGCCTTCGGTCAGTAGGGCGACCGCGGTACGGACTGCCCCCTCAACCTTGCCCGCTTTCGTCTCGTAGTCGCCGACGCGTCCCTCCGCGAAGTCTTCCGCGAGCTCGAGGGCCGCCTCCTCGCGGGACATCTGGCCCTCGAGTTCGCGGACCCGTTCGGCGACGCCGTCGATCCCGAGGATGTTCTCGACGCGGTCGGCCATGTCCTTGGCGACCGGAATCTCGACCTCGGGCTCGGGGTCACCGCCCCGTTGTTTGGCCCGCTCGGCGACCGCGAGGGCCTCGTCGAGCTGGTCCTCGAGCCCCTGAAAATATGCTTCGTCTTCCGTGCGCATGTCAGAGCCAGAGGTCCAGCTCGGTGGTCTCGTCGTACTCGCGCTCGAGGGGCTCCTCGAAGACGCGCATATGGACCTCACCGGCCCAGACCGTCGCCTCGTTCAGGTGGCCGGCGTAGGTGGTTCCCTCGTCGTCCGAGAGGACCGCGTGCGTGTGGGCGAACCGTTCGTCGTCTAGCCAGGAGACATTCCCGGTACAGCCGGCGACCTCGAGCGGTTCATCGAACTCGATTGGGTAGTATTCACACTCATCCTGATCGTAGAACCACAGTTCGGCGTCCTGGACCGCGCCGAGCGCGGTGAACCAAGCGGCGTCGGCCTCGACGTCGTCCGCGAGCGACTCGATCTCGGCCCGCCAGTCGGCACCGGTCTCGAGGCGGGCGACGTACTCACCCGTGGTTTCGACGGCTCGATAGTTCATACTGGTCTACTGTGTTGGCCGGCAGAAAAAGCCCACCGGTCGCGTCGCACGGACGGCGACCGGCCTCGAACGTGGGCGTGGACTCCCCGCTCGCAACTATCCAACGGCCGGGAGCCGCAGTAACGTATATGTAGAGAAACCTGTATTCTATCGTGAAATATATGATATACGTTTCGCACGTGGAAAAAGTCGGCAGCGATGTGCAATGAACCGCATCAGTGTACAAGAATTGGACCCATTCGATCCGGTACTAGTGTATTATCCGTCAGTAACGGCTGATTTGCATATCTTACCCTGTAGATACCAAAATAGGTGGGTTGATATCACCTACCAAGATGGTGCCGAATCAGTCAACGACGCGACGGCGACTTCTCGGTTCGGGGGCCGCCGTCTCGGCGGCAGTTATCGCAGGGTGCATCGGTGGTGGTGGTGGCGGTAACGGGGAGCAGTTTCACTTCACGCAGGAACAGTCGCGCGAAGAGCAGTTCGACCCCGTCGTCTCGAACGACGCGTACAGTTTCCAGATCATTCAACACGTCTTCGACGGGCTCTACGAGTTCGACGAGGGCCTCGAGCTCCAGCCGAATCTCGCGACGGGCGAGCCGACCGTCGAGCGCGACGGCACCCGGTACATCTTCGAAATCGAGGAGGCCGCGGAGTTCCACAACGGCGACGATGTGACCGCCTCGGACGTCGCCCACTCGTTTACCGCACCCGTCGAGGAGGAGACGGAGAACGCCTCGGAGTACAATATGATCGAGAGCACCGAGGTCATCGACGACTACCAGTTGCAGGTCGACCTCGGAGAAGATCCCTACGGCCCGTTCGAACTCCAGACGATGGGCGTGACGGTTGTCCCCGAGTCGGTTCGGACCGAGGACCGCGAGGCGTTTAACAGGGATCCGATCGGCTCCGGGCCGTTCACATTTGCCGGCCTCCAGGAGAACGAGTACGTCGAGATCGAACGGTGGGACGACTACTGGGATGACCTCGAGCCGAACCTCGAGCAGGTCCGCTTCGTCGCCCACGACGACGAGGCGGGGCGGGTCTCGGACATCCGAGCGGAGAACACCGACGCCATCGCGGGCATTCCGAACGACGACTGGGACGTCCTCGAGAACGAGGGCGGTGTGACTCTCCACTCGGCGGAGAGTCCGACGTTCATGTACATGGCCTTCAACTGTAACGAGGGGCCGACGACGAACCCCGAGGTGCGACGGGCCATCGCCCACTCGTTCTCGATGCAGGACTTCATCGAGTCCAACGCGGCGAACGTGACCTCGCCGATGTACAGCCCGATTCCGCCGGTCGTCAATGAGGTCTGGGAGTTTCCCCAAGACGAGTATCAGGAAATGTTGCCGTCGTACGATCCCGACCAGGCCCAGTCGCTGCTCGACGAACACGCGCCGGACGGCTTTACGCCGACGATTATCACGCCGGAGGGGATCCGCGCGCAACTGGCAGAACGGATCGCGACCCGGCTCGACGAGATCGGCTACGGAGCCGACGTGCAGGTGCTCGACTTCGCGACGCTGGTCGATACCTATACCAGCGGGAGCGCCGACGACTACCAGATGTACCTGCTGGGCTGGACCGGCGGCCCCGATCCCGATTTCTACCTCTACTCGCTGTTCCACGAGAGCCAGGCGGGGACGAACCAGGGCCACTACTACGGCGGCAGCGACGGCTTCCATCAGGCGATCGCCGACGGGCGTAACTCGGCAGACCAGCAGGAGCGATACGACCTCTACGAACCTGTCATCCGGGAAATCGTCAACCAGCTGCCCGCGCTGCCCGCGTTCACGCAGGACAACACGATGGCCTCGCGGGACTACGTCCAGGACCTCCAGGCCCACCCGGAGGTCACGAGGAACCCGGACCTCATCGCGGACCACACGAACGTATCGATGGAGTAAGTCGGCGGAACCGACGGTGCCTGACCGCGGTCGGCGGGAGCGGAGATCGCCCGTCGATCCGGTCGTCGCGACGCCGACGCAGTCCGATACCGACGAGCGAACGGACCGATTTGCGAACCAATGAAACTGCTCAAATACACCATATACCGGCTCTTGCAGGCGATCCCCGTCCTGATCGGGATCTCCGTCATCACGTTCCTGCTCGCCAATCTGGGCCCGGGCGATCCGGTCAGCCTCATGCTCCAGGGACAGGAACACAGCGAGGAACTGGTCAGAGCGATCGAACGGCGATACGGCCTCGATAGACCGCTCCACGAGCGATACGTGACCTACATGGCAGGTCTGCTACAGGGAGATCTCGGCCGGAGTATCCACTATCAGCGGCCGGTCACCGCCCTGATGATGGACCGGATTGGGCCGACGCTCCTGCTAGTCCTGTCAGCATACGCGTTCGCGCTGGTGACGGCGATTCCGCTCGGCATCGTGGCTGCCGACCGACGCAACGAACCGACCGATCACGCCTCGCGGATCGCGGCACTCGTCGGCGTCAGTACCCCATCGTTCTGGATCGGGATCGTCCTGATCCTGATCTTCGCCGTCAAGCTCGGCTGGTTGCCCTCGAGCGGGCTCTACTACCCGTGGCGACCGCCCGAGTCCTATCCGGGGATCGACAGTCACCTCGAGCTCTACTACGAGTCAGCCAGACACCTGCTGTTGCCGATGATTGCGCTGGGGACCTTACAGATGGCGACGATTATGCGCGTCGAGCGCACGCAGATGATAGAGTCGCTGCAGGGCGAGTACGTCAAACTGGCCCGCGCGTACGGCGTGCCAGAGCGGACGATCCTGCGAAAGCACGCCTTCCAGGTGGCTCAGCTGCCGATCATCACGATCGTCGGCCTCAACCTGTCGACGGCGATTGGCGGCGCGGTGCTGGTCGAGACGGTGTTCAACATCAACGGGATGGGGCAGTTGTTCGTCGAGGCGATCCAGCAGAACGACTACCAACTGGTCATGGGCGTCACGATGATTCTCGGTGCGTTGTTCGTCGTGGGCGTCGTCATTACCGACATTTCATACGCGTACGTCGACCCGCGAGTCACCTACGGTGAGAGGGAGTAATCATGGCAGTTGGCGAATCACAACTCGAGAGCGGGACGGAATCGGCGGCCGAAGAGGAAGAGGTCGAGGCCCGCGTCGGCTGGCGATACACCGTCGCGCGAATCAAACGCGATACGACGGCCCGCTGGGGGCTGTACGTCGTGACCGTCGTGCTGTTCGTCGCGATCTATGCCGTCGTGGACAGCAATCTCTCGACGCTCACGTTCGGCCGCGCGTCGGATTACACGTTCGCGAGGCTGTTGCCGATATTCGATCATCCCACGCACATTCCCCCGCCGGGCGAAGGCACACAGCACATGCCGCCGTACTTCCCGCTGGCCGAGCAGTCGTGGAACCCGCTGCCGGCGGGCGGCACGCTCGAGCATCCGCTGGGGACTGACCACACGGGGCGGGACTACTTCACGAGGATCGTCTACGGGACGCAGGTGTCGGTGTTCGTCGGGATCGTCTCGACGTTCATCGGGCTCGCCGGCGGAACGATCGTCGGTGCCGTCGCCGGCTACTACGGCGGTCGGGTGGACGACATCCTGATGCGGATGGTCGAGACGGTGTACGCGATCCCGCCACTGATCCTCATCATCGTCTTCACCGTCTTCGTCGGCGGGGCAAACATCTGGTACGCGGTACTCGGCGTCGGCATCGCGTTCGTCCCTGTCTTCGCCCGCATCATCCGGAGTCGGGTCCTAAGTGTCCGCGAAATGGACTACATCGAAGCGGCGCGAGCGGCCGGCGTCAAGGATCGGAACATCATCATGCGACACGTCGTGCCCAACAGCTTCGCGCCGGTGCTGGTGTACGCGACGCTCCAGATCGGTGTGACGATCCTCATCGTCGCCGGGCTCTCCTTTTTAGGCTATGGCGCACAGCCGCCGACTCCCGACTGGGGCCAGATGCTCAACATCGCCCACGGCTACATGCACTCGAACGTCTGGCTCTCGATCTGGCCGGGCATCGCGATCATGATCACCATCATGGGCTTCAACCTGTTCGGCGACGGCCTGCAGGACGCCCTCGACCCACGAATCGACGACTAACCATGAACTCCGAACCACTACTCCGCGTCGAGAACCTCAAGACGCAGTTCTTCACCGAGGCAGGCACAGTGCGCGCAGTCGACGGCATCTCCTTCGAGGTCCGCGAGGGCGAGATCGTCGGCCTCGTCGGCGAGAGCGGTGCCGGCAAATCGGTCGCCTCGATGAGCCTATTGCGGCTCGTCGAGAGCCCTGGCGAGATCGTCGGCGGCGAGATTACCTACAAGGGCGAGACGATCTTCGGCCTCGAGGAGGGGCCCGACGGCCAGCTCCGGGAGCGCGACGACATGCTCTCGAACGAGGAGATACGGACCCGGATCCGGGGCAACGAGATCGCGGTGATCTTTCAGGATCCGATGGAGTCGCTCAACCCTGTCTTCACGGTCGGCGGCCAACTGCGGGAGTTCATTGAACTCAACCGCGGGCTGTCCGAAGACGAGGCCAAAGCGGAAGCGATCGACATGCTCCGAGAGGTGGGCATTCCCGACCCTGAGGAGCGCTACGAGGAGTACCCCCACCAGTTCTCCGGCGGGATGCGCCAGCGCGTGCTCATCGCAATGGCGCTCGCCTGCGAGCCGAGCCTCATTATCGCCGACGAGCCGACGACGGCCCTGGACGTCACCGTCGAGGGGCAGATCCTCGATCTCGTCGACGAGCTGCAGGCGAAGTACGGGACGAGCTTTATCTGGGTCACCCATGACCTCGGCGTCGTCGCCGAGATTTGCGACCGGGTGAACGTTATGTACCTCGGCGAGATCGTCGAACAAGCGCCGGTGGACGAGTTGTTCTACGACACCAAGCACCCCTACACGAATGCCCTGCTGAACTCGATTCCCCGTCCCGACCGGACCGTCACCGACCTCGAGGCGATCGAGGGCGTGATGCCCGAAGCGATCGATCCGCCGCCGGGCTGCCGGTTCCATCCGCGCTGTCCCGACGCGCGGGAGGTGTGTAAGCGGGTCCATCCCGAAGCGAAGGTGGTCGCCAACGCCGACGGCGAGCCCCATCGGGCGGCCTGCGTGAAACACGACGTCTTCGACGTCGGCTACGAGGACAGCCCGCCGCTCGAGGGAGCGGTAGGAGACGAACGCAGCCAGCGGATTGATGGCCCCGATTCCGGACTCGTACCGAATCCGACCGGCGACGAGAGTGGAGGTGAGGGCCATGAGTAGCGGCATTCGACTGGACGAGGACAGCGAATACGACCGAGCGGGACCGCTGCTCGAGCTCGAGGGCGTCACGAAGTACTTCGATCAGGAGTCGGGACTACTGGCGAGTGTACAGTTCGATTCGAGCCAGTTTCCGCCGATCAGCGTCGACCGGGAGACCGTGAAGGCGGTCGACGACGTTTCCCTCGAGATTCAGCCCGGCGAGACGCTCGGGCTCGTCGGCGAGTCCGGCTGCGGCAAGAGTACGCTCGGGCGGACGGTCCTGCGCCTGCTCGAGCCGACGGAGGGTGATATCTACTTCAAAGGGGAGAACCTGGCTGATCTCGGCGGCGAGGCCCTGCGACAGACGCGTTCGGACATGCAGATGATCTTTCAGGACCCTCAGTCGTCGCTCGATCCGCGGATGAAGGTCGGCCAGATCATCGAGGAGCCGATGCAGGCCCATGGGATACTCGACGACGAGGGTCGAGAAGCGCGGGCGAAGGACCTCCTCGAGAAGGTAGGGCTCGATCCGCGCCACTACAACCGCCATCCCCACGCCTTCTCCGGCGGGCAGCGCCAGCGGATCAACCTCGCGCGGGCGTTGTCGGTCGATCCTGATTTCGTCGTCTGTGACGAACCAGTCTCCGCGCTCGACGTCTCCATTCAGGCGCAGGTGCTGAACACGATGGAACGACTCCAAGACGAGTTCGGCCTCACCTATCTCTTCATCGCTCACGACCTCTCGGTGATCCGTCACATCAGCGATCGCGTGGCGGTGATGTACCTCGGTCACATCGTCGAGTTAGCGGAGAAAGAGGAACTGTTCGAGAACCCACAGCACCCATACACGCGCGCCCTGCTCGAGTCGATTCCCGTCCCCGACCCGCGGGAGGGCGGCTCGCGCGGCGTGCTCGAGGGAGAGGTTCCGAGTCCGGTCGATCCACCCTCGGGCTGTCGGTTCCGGACGCGGTGCCCGCGCCTGATCGCCCCGGACGCGTACAACTGGACCGACGAGGAGTGGGCACAGACACGGGCGTTCATGCGAGCGGTCAAGCGACGGACATTCGAACCGATGCCGGCCGCCCGGATCGAGACCGAGTTCTTCGACGGCGACCCGCCGCGGGGCGAGGCAGGGTCAATCATTGAGGAAGCGATCGAACTCATCGCCAGCGACCGGAACGCGGGCGGCGATGACGACGATAAACCCGAGCGCTGGACCGAGGCGACCGACCTATTGCTCAAGTCCTTCGCCGAGCGGAGTATCTGCGCGCAGGAGCGACCGGCGTACGAACTTGAGTCCGGAGACGGCGACAGCGAACACTTCGCGGCCTGTCACCTGCACCGGTGATGATCGAGGCGCGCGCTCGAGTGGACCTCACCGAGCGGTTCTGCCGACCGTTCAGGGGGAGACTAATGGGACGCGACGGGATCGTGAGAATGGTTCACTCATAGTTCGAGTCAGGATTATCTAACACGATCGATAATCGTAATAATGCTTAAACGGCTGCCGCAATTATTAACTCGTGTATGAGTAAGATACTCGCCATCCTGGCAGCACACACGGAAACCGGCGCGAAGGTACAGCGAACGATTGAACACTCGCCGTCGTTCTCGGGCGTCCAGACGAGCGATAACGGCCACCCCGAGACGCAGGTTTCGCCGGGCGGGTTTCTGACCGGGTAAGCAGACCGAGACCCGCCGCGAATGCACCGACGGTTCGGTTCCCGTCGAACGGGGCCCGGACGATACGGCGAGTTGCGGACGATCTATGACTTTTGCACTCCGAGAGCGGGTCACCGCCGCTCTCGATGCTCTCCGCATTCCGATAGCGGCTGCGACCGAGAGAGAGCGAATCACGGCGAGCCTACCGCTACCTGCCACCCGCATCGGTGACCCATCGGACCAGTAGTATCCGATTGCGTATATTTGATATACACCCTCGGATCCCCACATTTCCCGTCGGATACGTAGTCAAATTTCGGCTCGAGAAGATTCAATGCCCACGTTCAAACGAGTCGGGAAAATTCAGCCGTCGCCATCGCACTGCCACGATCTTTCATCTCAAAAATACTTATACGCATGCCGCGCTTTGTTACTCATGTATGAGTAAGATTTTCACCACCGTCACGGCAGGCACGCAGCGAATCGCGAAGGCTCGACGAACCATCGCTTACTCCCCGGCGCTCGGTGAGGGGCAGACAACGGACGAGGACGGCCGTCCCGCGACGCGCATTCTACCCGGTGGCTTCCTCACTGGGTGAGGAACGATCCGATGAACGGAAGCCGCGGACGCGGCCCCTTTTTTCCCACTCATAATCAATCCACGATATCCCGGTAGCGATGGCGTAGTCCGAAGTTAGCACGTATTCGCCACCGGAACGGCCGCGTTTTCGGGTTCGAACCCGACGGCGCTGACGCGCTCTCCCGATTCAATCGAGCGCCGACGACGGGTGCTTGACGTACAGGTCCTGGTCGGTCACCCGCTGGTAGATGTCGTAGAGCGTCTCTACCGCCGCCTCGTCGGGGTCGAATCGAATGTGGGGCGCGGTGTGATAGCCGCGGCAACTGACAAGGAAGAAGTACAGCGTCCAATGATGGTCGGGCGTCGCGTCGACGACGCCGATCGATCGGCCGCCGAGATCGTCAGAGAAGTCGTTGAGCATCGCCGCGATATCGTCGTGTAACTGCTCGTCCGGCCGATACTGCGGCAGTCCGAACGTTCGTTGCATGTACGTCGTCGCCGCCCCGAGAACCGAGTTCGAGTCCCACCCGGTCGGATCGACGGCCCGGAACGTCTCGTACAGGTCGAGTAGCTGCGAGAGTTCCGCTCGAGTGACCGCGATCGGCGAGACCGGATCGCCCTGCGGGAGCGAGTAGTCGGGAAACGTATGCGAACTGGGTGCCGGGAGCTGCGTGAACACCTGCTCGAGGGACATATGTGGTACCACGGCACAGACGGTCAAACTGTTACCGGTGATGGATATCGGTGACGGATGGACCCCTCGCTATCGCAGGGCAATCGTCGTCGAATCGCTCGGGCAGCTACCGGTTTCATCCGTCGCGACGAACGCCCGAATCTCGTACTCACCGGGCTCCGGAATCACGGATTCGCGACGATTTCCGTTCCGTGCTCGCTCGAGGCGGCCGTGCCACGTCACTGAGACTCGCTTTCGCTCGCCGCCGCGGAAATCGAAGGTGGCGGGCTGCTCTCGGGTATAGAGCCGTTCATCGCTGGCCTCGAGATGGCCGTCGACGGTCCAGCCCCAGCGGCGCTGGCTGGGCGTCGGGAGTTCGACTGGGACCGGGAGCAGATTTTTGAAATTGACAGTGATATCGACGGGAGCGTCGCGCTCGTAGACGTCCTGGTCAGTCGTGACGGAAACGGAAATCGCACGCCGGGCAACGGCTTGCGGGATCAGCGTCGAGAGGACGGTACCGACGGACGGACGGGAGTCGTCGCGTTGGAGTCCAGGCTCGTCGCTCGAGTCCAGTCCCGCATCGCGTCGCGGTCGAGAGCGCCCCATAGGGGCAGCGACCAGCGCAGTGCACTAAACGGTACGGGCGGCCGGTCGCTCGTGAGAATCTGCGTCTCGAGACGACTCCGGAATTACGCCTCTCGATCGGCGGCCCACTCGAGTAGCGGTTGCAGTCGGCGGCAGAGTTCGTCGCCGTCATCGGTGAGATCGTACTCGACACGCGGGGGAATCTCCGCGTACTGCTCGCGGGAGAGGTAGCCGGCCTCAACGAGGTCGTCGAGGCGCGTCGAGAGCGTCGAACTACTCACGTCCTCGAAGGCGTCCTCGATCTCGCCGTAGCGCGCGGGGCCGATCGCGCCGACGACGCAGATCAGTTGCATCGCGTACCGGCGACTGAGCAGCTCCATCAGCCCGTCAAGCCGACAGTCGGTAGTTCCCATCGATCCTGATTGCTGACTCGATTTTTAGAAGGACTGAAAGAGATCAGACCGAGTGATTCCCTGCGGCACGCTCAGACGGCGATCTCACGACAGTGAGAGAGCCGTCGCGCCAGACACGATGCGAGGCCGTCGCTCCGGTATAGGGTTGCCGCTGGACGCGGGCGATCTCAGCCCGCGTCCAGCTGGCTATAGGTCGCCGGAATCCCGGTACAGTTCGTCGGTGCTTCCCATTTCCGCCGTAACGTGTCGTCGAGTGCGTGATCAATCCACTCGCGGAAGACCTCGAACCGGAACCAGACAGGCAGTGCTCGCCCGCCGCGCTGCGGCGTGGCGAGCACGCCCCACCGAACGATCACCCAGAGATTCCGCAACAGGAAGCTCACCAGAACGAACAACAGCCGCACGACTGGATCAGTCGTGCTGGTTCGTGCACGCGCTTCACGTATCGTTCGGAAAGCTGTCTCGATCGCTGAGCGCTTCTGGTAGAGTGCTTCGACATCTTTCGGCGTGCGATCGGTCAGATCGCACGCCACGTACGCCCGAACGAGCAAGCCGTGTTTACCTCGATTGCCCTGCTGGTAGGAGACACAGACCGCGAGCGGGAAGCGTAGTTCCCGCTCGCTCCCCTCGTACATCACGTACTCCGTCCAGTAGGACACCGTCGTGTCGAGTTTCTCTGCCATCTGTTTTCCGCGCCGCACGACTGGAAGAGCGACTGATGCGACTGCATTCAGTCGCTCGATCGACGTTCCGTCGTAGAACCCACGGTCGGCAAGAACGCCAGCGACATCAAAGGGGAGGGCCGCGACGTGGTCGAGCACTCGCTCGACCGCGTCGCTCTTCGGTTCATCACCACGAACGGGTGTGACTGCGACGACCAGTGGTTTGGCCCGACAAAGAACAAATCCAGCAAGGTAGCGATGGCACTGGGAGGTGCCATCGCGAGGCTTCGTGTGACAGATTACACCAGGTTCAGCGTGTGGACAGCCATGATAATGGATATCGACGAAGTCGAGGCAGATGATCCTCGGCCCAGCGCCGAGGATCATCGCCGCCTGCTGACAGAGAAGGCGGTTAGCGATTGCTTCGAGTTCAGCAGGCGGGACCGTGTGAAGTTGGGCAAGCGTGTAGTCATCGGAGTACGTTCCACGAGTGGTGTCAGTGACAGCCTTGATGGATTTCTGATCGACAGCGGCCTGGAGGAGCGTCTGTCGGATAATCCCGGAGTCGAAGCCGCAGCCTTCGACTCCGGGGATCGGGATCTCAGAGAGGAGATCAAGCGCTAAGGTTTCAAGGTCAGAGGCCGTAAGAACGGTGTCTGGATGGTAGAGGCACTTCATACACCCATTCAGACGCTTCCTGAGAATCTAACCTCATCAGTCTCGACTAACTTCTGATTCGATGGGAACTACCGACAGTAGCAGTCGATGTCACAGGGCGAATCGGACGGTTCGGGTCGGTCGTCGGTGGTTTCTGTCATCGCTTTGGTTCACCGCAGTTACTCCATTACTTCGGACTCGACAGTACAAGTACTTCGTGGGTCGAAGTAATGGTATATGACGGAACAAACCTGCGAGTGTTGTCGCACAGTCGAAACCCACCCTGCAACAGCGACGGATGAGACCGAACCGGCGGTCGACCGCTGGATAGACGGACCGGCCGTCATGGAGACACCCCTCCCCGACGACGTCCGGACGGCGATGGAACAGTTCGTCGGCGACGCCTCGATCACCACGCTCGAGGACTGGGTCGCCGAACTTCGGCAGCGGATCGGCGGCGGGGGGCCGATCAAGATGGACGATCTCTGTCACGCGGACGGGGAAACGGCCCACTGGGGCGAACTCGACGGCACCCGTTACGACTTCCAGTGTTTCTACGATGCTGTCGCGCTCGCTGAACTGGCGTCGGCCCCCGTCGAGATTCACACCACAAGCCCGGGCGGGGCGGTCATCGAGGCTCGAGCGACGGGCGACGGTGACCTGAACGTGACGCCGTCGACAGCGGCCGTTTCGTTCGGTGTCGTCACTGATGAAATACCATCGGACGGAGAACCAACGCTCGAGGACGCCTATGCCGCGATCTGTCCATCAGTGAAGGCCTTTCCGACGCGGAGCGCGTACGAACAGTGGGCAGCGCGGACCGCAGTAGCAACTATCGGCATGCCGTTGTCGGCCGCGACGGGGGTCGCGACCGGACTCGGTACAGAATAATCCCGTTTCCCACCCCGGTTATCGCCAGGCCGGAAGCGTCGGTGCGTCGTCTGCCTGCATCGACAACCAGGCACCGTCCGCGGAGATGTCCGCGATGACATACTCGTCGCTTGCAGCCGTCGAGTCGATCGAACCGACGATCGTATCATCGGACGCCATGGCGTGGGGGTTCGTCGCCATGTGAGAGAGTGACACCCAGATACATATAAAGTCATCGAATTGGACTGTCCGTTCGCAATACTGATCGGAAATCGAACCGATATCGGGTATGAAACACTGGGTTATACTCATTTTCGGCGTACCGTGGGGATATGAACGTAGCCGACGCGATGACGCCCCGTGAGGACGTGGTCACCGCCGACCTGCCAGGTACCCGTTCGGACGTACTCGAATACCTGCAAGAACGATCGTTCTCGTCCGTCCCGGTCGTCAAACCGACCGACAACGGCCCGGAGTACCGCGGTCTCATCTCGCGAGAGACGCTCATCGAGGAGCCGGATGAGGACCAACTCGTGATGTTGATGGAAGAAGACCTGCCGACGACGACCGCTGAAACGAGTCTCGAGGATGTCGCGCGGACGATGGTCGAGGAGAGCGCACGTCGCGTTCCGGTCGTCGACGGCGAGTTCGAAGGGATCGTCACCGTCACGGACGTCATTCACGCGATCGCGACGGGCGATCAGGAGACCGAGGGAACTGTCGAGTCCTACGCGAGCACGGACGTGAACACGACCTACGAGGGTGCGCCACTGCCAGTCGCCGAGCGGGAACTGTCCTACGCGAACGTCCCCTACACCGTCGCGCTGGACGACGACGGTCGGATGAGCGGCGTCCTCACGGAGGTCGACATCCTCGAGGTTGCCCGGATCGTCGAGGGCGAGGAGGAGACCGGTGACAACTTCGGCGATCAGGATGACGACTGGTCCTGGGAAGGGATCAAGGCGGTCGGCAGCCGCTATCTCCCCACGCGGGACATCGAGATTCCGGCGGGACCGATCCGGGAGCTCATGAGCGACGACGTGGTGACGGTCTCGGCCGGGACGTCAGTCCAGGAGGCCGCACAGCGGATGATCACCAACGACATCGAGCAGATTCCGATGGTCACGGGCGAGGACCTCGTCGGTATCGTCTGTGACGTCGATCTACTGGAGGCACTCTATGAGTGAGCAAGAACACGCGGCGGCAAGCGCCGACGAACCGACGAGCGAGAAACTGGTCGAACTGGCCAAGCGGCGGGGCTACTTCTTCCAGTCCAGCGAGGCCTACGGCGGCGTCGGTGGTTTCTACACCTTTGGCCCGCAGGGTGCGGCGCTGAAGGGGAACGTCGAGGACGCTTGGCGGGATCGCTTCGCGGTCGCCGAGGGCAACATGGAGATCGACGCGCCAACGATCATGCCCGAGCCCGTCTTCGAGGCGTCGGGCCATCTGGACGGCTTCGACGACATGCTCGTCGAGTGTCCGGAGTGCGGCGAGAG
The DNA here is from genome assembly GCF_019879105.1 of Natrinema sp. SYSU A 869. Lineage (NCBI taxonomy): Archaea > Methanobacteriati > Methanobacteriota > Halobacteria > Halobacteriales > Natrialbaceae > Natrinema > Natrinema sp. SYSU A 869. The sequence goes on from NZ_CP082249.1 coordinate 2,152,922, forward strand.
TCACCGCGCGGACCACGTCGTCGAGGACAACACCGAATACGAGGACGCCGAGAGCCTTCCCATTCCCGAAGTCGAGGACGTCATCGCCGAGTACGAACTCGTCTGCCCGAACTGCGGCGCGGGACTCGCGGGCCAGGCCGTCGACTCGTTCAACCTCATGTTCGCGACGAACATCGGCCCCGGCGACTCCGACCCCGGCTACCTGCGCCCCGAAACCGCACAGGGCATCTTCGTCGAGTTCCCGCGCCTGAAGGAGTACGCGCGCAACCAGCTTCCCTTCGGTGTCACCCAGATCGGCCGCGCCTACCGCAACGAGATCAGCCCCCGGCGCTCGATCATCCGTACGCGGGAGTTTACCCAAGCCGAACTCGAGTACTTCATCGATCCCGAGGCCGACAAGCCGGATCTCTCCAGCGTCGAGGACGTCGAAGTAACCCTCTACCCGGCGAGCGAGCAGAACGCCGAGGACGGCGAGGAATTCCAGACGACAATCGGCGAGGCGGTCGAGGAGGGCATCATCACGGACCCGTGGGTCGCCTACTTCCTCGGCGTTGCGAAGCCGTGGTACGAATCGGTCGGCGTCGACATGGATCGCTTTCGCTACCGCCAGCACCTCTCGGGCGAGCGGGCCCACTACGCCAGCGACTGTTGGGACGCTGAGAGCGAGATCGACGGTAACTGGATCGAGATGGCCGGCTTCGCCCACCGGGGCAACTACGACCTCTCGAAACACGCCGAGCACTCCGGCGACCGCTTTACGATCTTCAAGCAGTACGACGAACCGAAGACCATCGAGCGCGCCGCCGTCGACCCAGACATGAGCTACCTCGGCCCCGAGTTCGGTGGCGACGCACAAGCAGTGGTCCAGAAGCTCGAGGACCTTGCGGCTCGCGATCGCTCCGCATTTGACGGTGACACCGTCAAGATCGACCTCGAGGGCGAGACCCACGAGATCCCCGTCGAAAAGACCGGCTTCGCGGTCGAGAAACAGACGGAGGCCGGTGAGCACGTCACGCCCCACGTCGTCGAACCCTCCTTCGGCGTAGACCGGACAGTCTACACCGTTCTCCACCACGCCTACCGCGAGGACGAGGTCGCCGGCGAGGAACGGACCTTCCTCGACCTCGATCCCGAGGTCGCGCCAACCTTCGTCGGTGTCTTCCCGCTGCAAAACGACGACGAACTCGAGTCCGAAGCAAACGCCATCGTCGACGCCCTGCGCGAGGCGGGCTGTCGGTCACGTACGACGATTCGGGCAACATCGGCCGGCGCTACCGCCGGCAGGACGAGGTCGGCACGCCGTTTTGCGTGACGGTCGACTACGAGAGCATCGAACAGGAGGAGGGCGGCGTCACGGTCCGCGAGCGCGACTCGACGGCGCAAAAGCGACTCCCGATCGATGACCTGCCCGAAACGCTGTCTGCGATCCGGGCCGGCGACCTCGCGTTCGACGAGCTCGAGGAGTAAGCGATACCGGGCGGGTGACGGCACCAGGCACTATCGGTTGCCGTCGTTCGAGCGCGGGAGTCCTTTATATAGTATATAGGACTAGGGAGAACTAACCGACGGACTGAAGGTCACCTCTCCCGAGACTGGAGATGATGGCCGACGAATTGAAGCGGCGACTCGTCCATGCCAGCGGCTCAGGGCTGGTCGCCCTCTATCTGCTCGCTACCTATCTCGGGCTCGGACTCACCTGGACCCGGTTTCAGGTTCTCATGGTCGCCCTCGCGACCGGCGCGCTCGTCCTCGAGTTCCTGCGGCTCCAGATCGGGCTTGACTGGCGGCTCTATGACGTGCTCACCCGCGAGTACGAACAGGATAACCCCGCCGCCTACGCGCTGTATCTCATCAGTATGGCCGCCGTCGTGGTGGTCTTCGAGCCGGATATCGCACTGCCCGCGATGTTGATGCTCGCACTGGGCGACCCGATCAGCGGGGCCGTCTCGGACAACAGCCTCCAGCGGGTCAAACCGCCGAAAGTCCTCATCACGATGTTTCTCGTCTCGACGGTCGTCGCAGTGCCGTTTCTGCCGGTTGCAGTGGCGCTCGTCGCCGCTCTAGGCGCGACGCTCGCCGACGGCGTGACCCTCGAGATCCGCACCTACATCGTCGATGACAACCTGACGATCCCGATCTACGCCGCCTGTTTGGCCTATCTGGTCCTCAAGTTCACGCCGGTATCGCTGTAGGGACAGGGAACAGTCCGTGACCGTTCGCTCGGCCGGGCCGGTGACGCATCGACGCGTCGACGGGTTCCGATATCGGCAAGGCCATACCGTTCTGGACCGCTAAAGACCGTCGCCGACGAAGTGAGCAGCCACCCGTGTCTCTGTTCGGAACGAGGCGTCGACTGGCGACTGTGCGGGCCTTCCTGACGGACGGCCGCGGCGAAATCCTGATCGCAGTCGCCGCCGGCTGGTTTCTCTCAATCGGCGTCCGGCTCGCCTATCCCGTCTTGCTGCCGTACCTCCGACGAGCCTACGGCCTCGACCTGACGACGGCCGGCTTCCTGTTGACTGCCCTCTGGCTCTGTTACGCGCTGGGACAGCTCCCGGGCGGACTGCTTGCCGACCGGTTCGGCGAGGGGAACGTCCTCGTCGTGAGTACGGTGATCTCTACGGTAACGCTCGGGCTCGTCGCCGTCGCCGGCTCCGCGCCGGTGGTCTATCTCGCCACGGCCGCGTTCGGCTTCGGGACGGCGCTGTACGGCGTCGCCCGCTTTACGACGTTGTCCGATATCTATCCCGACAACGACGGCACCGCGATCGGCGTGACGATGGCCGCCGGCCAGGCCGGCAACACCCTCCTGCCGCTCGCGGCCGGCGGGATCGCGTCGGCGTTCGCCTGGCAGTACGGCTTCGGCCTCGCGGTCCCCGCGTTCGCCCTCGTCGCGATCGGGCTCCGGCTCGTCGTCCCCGCGCGCACCTCGAGCGCGGAGAGCGCCGTCGACAGCGTCTCCCTCGAGACGGCTCGCTACGTCCTGTCGGAGCTTCGCCGACCCGAGATCGTCACCGTGACCGCGATCCAGATCCTCACGTACTGCGTCTGGCAGGCGTTTACCGGCTTCTACCCGACCTATCTGATCGAGAGCAAGGGCTTCTCCCAAGGGATCGCGACCGGCCTATTCAGCGCCTTCTTCGCGGCCGGAATCGTCGTCCAGCCCCTGACCGGGCGGCTGTATGACCGGTTCGGGATCCGGACATCGCTGCCGCCCGTCCTCGGCGTCGTCGTCCTCTCGTTGGTCGCGCTCCCGTTCCTCGAGGGGTTCTGGCCCGTCGTCGTCGGGACCCTCTTCCTCTCGAGCATCCTCGGCTACGGCACGATCACGCTGCCGTACATGACCGCGGCGTTTCCGGCGGACATGCAGGGGACCGGCCTGGGCTTCCTGCGGACCGTTTATATGACCATCGGCGCGATCAGTCCGGTCCTATTCGGCGCGTTCGCCGATCGGGGCTACTTCGACGAGGCATACGTCGTGCTCGCCGGGTTCGTGGCCGTTGCGATCGTGTTGACGTGGTGGCTGCCCGAACTATCCGATCAGTAACTGAACGCCGGCATCCAATCGGCGTTTCTCAGGCGTTCAGCCGCCAGAGTTCGAAATTGAGGAGGGCTGCGACGGTCACCCAGACGAGATACGGCACTAGCAACGCCGCGGCGCGGCGGTCGACCCGCCGGAACGCGAGGATTGTCCCGGCGACGAGCACCCAGAGCGTGACGATGATGCCGAGCGCGACGAGCGGTGCCTCGAGCGTGAAAAAGGCGGGCGTCCAGGCGACGTTGAACAGCATCTGGACGGCGAACGCTCCGAGTGCGAGCCGCCGGCCGTCGGCGTCGCTGCGCCAGACGAGCCACAGCGCGATGCCAAGCAGGGTAAAGAGGAGCGTCCAGACGACCGGAAACGCGATCCCCGGCGGGTAGAACCAGGGTTTCTCGAGCGCGCGGAACCAAGGTGTATCCGGCGACGAGAAGATGCCGGGAAGGCCGCCGATCAGGTTGATAGCCACGACGAACGCGGCGGCCCTGACGAGCGAACTCCGATCGGGTAGTCCGCGGTGGGACTGAGTCGCGCCGGCAGTCATAGCGGTGTCTACGGGACGACCGTGGAAAGCGGTGATGCCGACGGCGCTCTTCGAGGCGTCTCCGCCGGTCAGCGCGCTCGAGGATCACTACTTCACTTTCACCGCGGTACGGGAACCCTTATTCGCGGCGGCGATGAACGGCAGGTAATGGCTACGACGGACGAGGAAATCGCTTCTATCGAGCATCCGCTCCTCGAGCCCGACTTCTTAGAGCGGCGACTCTACCAACTGAAACTTGCGGGTACGGCCGCGAACCACCACACGCTCGTCTGTCTCCCGACCGGACTGGGAAAAACAACAGTGAGCCTGCTCGTGACAGCCCGACGACTCGATGAGGTCGGCGGTAAGTCACTGATGCTCGCACCGACGAAACCCCTCGTCCAGCAGCACGCGGACTTCTACCGGGAAGCCCTGCAGATCCCCGACGAGGAAATCGTCGTCTTCACCGGCGACGTGAGTCCCGAGGACCGCACCGCAATGTGGGAGGACGCGACGGTCGTGATGGCGACGCCGCAGGTGATCGAGAACGACCTCGTCGGGAGTCGGATCTCGCTGTCCGACGTGACCCACATCACCTTCGACGAGTGCCACCGCGCGACGGGCGACTACGCCTACAACTACATCGCCGAGCGCTACCACCCCGACGCGAAGCGGCCGCTCGTCACTGGGATGTCGGCCTCCCCCGGCGGCGACGAGGAAGCCATCCTCGAGGTCTGTGAGAACCTCGGGATAGACGAAGTCGAGGTAATGACCGAGGAGGACGCCGACGTCGAGGAGTTCACCCACGACACCGAGGTCGAGTGGGAGCGCATCGACCTTCCCGATGAAGTCATCGAGATCCGGGACGCGCTGAACGAGGTGATCAAAGAACGCCTCGAGAAGCTCAAGGAACTCGGTATCGCGAGTTCGACCCAGCCCGACCAGTCCCAGAAGGATCTCAATCGAATGCGGGCCGAGCTCCAGGAGCTGATCAACAACGACCAGTCGGAGGGGTTCGAAGGGATGTCAATCCACGCCGAAGTGATGAAGCTCCGGCAGGCCGTCACGCTGGTCGAGACCCAGAGCGTCGAGGCCCTCCGTCGCTATTTCGAGCGCCAGCGCAATCAGGCCCGCTCGTCGGGTGCGTCGAAGGCGAGCCAGCGGATGGTCTCGGATCCCCGCGTACGCGAGGCCATGCGGAAAGCCGAGAGCTTCGACGAGATCCACCCCAAATACAGCAAAGCCCGCATGCTGCTCGCCGAGACGCTGGGTCTCGAGGGCGGCGATCGGGTGATCGTCTTCACCGAGTCCCGTGACACGGCGGAGGCGCTGACCGAGTTCCTCTCGGAGAGTTTCGACGCGAAGCGGTTCGTCGGGCAGGGCGATCGCGAGGGGTCCGACGGGATGACCCAGAAGCAACAACAGGAAGTGCTCGACGAGTTCCGGGCGGGTGAGTTCGAGGTGCTGGTCTCGACATCAGTCGCTGAGGAGGGCTTAGACGTACCCGAGGTCGACCTCGTGCTCTTCTACGAGCCGGTCCCGACGGCGATCCGTTCGATCCAGCGGAAGGGCCGAACCGGTCGCCAGTCCGAGGGACGCGTCGTCGTCCTCATGGCCGAGGACACCCGCGACGAGGCCTACTTCTGGATTTCGCGACGGCGCGAGAAGGAGATGGAGTCGGAACTGCGCGAACTGAAGGGCATGGCCGACGAACTCGCGGACGAACTCGACGATTCACAGCAATCACTGGCCGATTTCGAGGGAAGCGACAGGAGTGGAGTGAAAGTAGACGAAAACGGCAGTGAAGCCGACGCCGTCGGCGGTTCTTCCAGCGGAAGCGAGGGGGTCGCGGGACAGCCCGGACTGCGGGAGTTCGAAACCGACAACTCGGACTCGAGTACTGAGACAGACGACGATGCAGTTGAGGCCAAGGAAACCGACGAGGCAGTCGAAACCCACGAGCCCCACGCCGAGGGCGACACCGTCGCGGTCGTCGCCGACCAGCGGGAGATGGACGCCAACATCGCCCGCGAGCTCTCGCGACGCGAGGCCTATGAGATTACTCTCGAGACGCTCGATGTCGGCGACTACGTCCTGTCGGATCGGGTCGTCGTCGAACGAAAGTCTGTCGCAGACTTCGTCGACTCGCTGGTCGGCGGTGACCGATCGGTCTTCGAGCAGGTCGGCGCGATGGCCCGCCACTACTCGCGGCCGATCGTGATCGTCGAAGGCGAGGGACTCTACGAACAGCGTGACGTCCATCCGAACGCGGTCCGGGGTGCGCTCTCGAGTCTCGCCGTCGACTTCGGGGCGAGCGTTCTGCGCACGGACGGCGAAGACGACACGACTGAACTGCTGGCGGTGATCGCCGGCCGAGAGCAGGAAACCGCCGATCGCGAGGTGTCGGTCCACGGCGAAAAAGGGGCCAAGACTCTGAGCGAACAACAAGAGTACGTAGTCTCCTCGATCGCCGAAATTGGCCCCGTCACGGCCCGGTCGCTGCTCGAGGAGTTCGGTACCGTCGAGGCGGTGATGATCGCGACGGAAGACGAGTTACAGGAAGCGGACGGCGTTGGGACAGTGACCGCCGAGCGGATTCGGGAGGTCATCGGGAGCGACTACACGGGTTAAGCCGCTGACCGATCGATTCCATCATCGCCGGCCGTCCGCGACTGCACGGAATAGGGCGTCTATCGTCGGCGGGGTAGCCTCGCGACCGGTACGGGTTAGTCTCGTCCCGTGGAGGCTCGCAGGGCGAACCCGACTCCGAAGAGCGCAATTCCGACCAGTGCTGTACTCACGCCGAATCCCGGCAGCCCATCGCCGGCCGAGTCGCCGTTATCGTTCGACTCACTGGCGACTTCGGTTTCGTTCTTATCGCCGGCTTCCGACTCGTTCGATGAGTCAGATTCGGCCGAACGCTCCTGGATGGATAGATACGACGAGTCCGTCGCTTCGCCGTCGACGGTCACCATGAGGAGGTATTCGCCCGGTTGGAGCGACTGTTCGAGTTCGACCTGAGATCTATTCGTCACCGTCGTTCCGTCGCCTGCTTCGATGGCATCGTCGACGGAGCCAACGCCGAGAGCGGCCGTGTCGAATACGACGGTCGCGTTCCCGTTGTCGTTCTCATCTTCGACGGTAACATTCGCTTCGAAACCGGATTCGTCGAAGTGGCTGATATTCAGCGTTGCCTGATCAGTATCGTTAAAGTGCATAGCGACTGGGGCCGTCTCTCCTCGCTCGGTTGACGGGTACCCGTCGAACGTAGCGTATTCACTTGACCCGATACTGAGATCCGGATCAGGATCCGGGACGGGACCGTCGATATCACGGTCGGCGTCCGGATTCCCTTCCGCGATAGCGAGGGTCGCCGAGCCGTCCGCGTCGTCCGCCGTGATCACGACGGTGGCGGTATCGATCACGTCGCCGTCGACGAACGCTCCGATGGTGTACTCGCCCGGATCGAGCGTGTCGTCGAGTCTGGACTGGGACCGATTCGTCAGTCGCGTTCCGTCGCCCGGTTCGATAGCGTCGTCGACGGGATCGACGGCGAGGGAACCAGTATCGAAGGTCACGGTTGCGGTCCCGTCGTCGGTTATGTCTTCGGCGGTGACGGCCGCACGGTAATTAACTGCTTCTTTGGGCCCGATGGCTAGCGTCATTCGGTCGGAATTATTGAACGAGATGTCGACTGTTACTGATTCGCCCTGCTCGACTGCCACCGTCGATTCGTCGAATGGGGCGCTTCCGTTCGATCCGACCACAGCCATGGGAGCAATTCCCGCGATTGTAACGAGCGATACGAGGACCAGTACGAGTGAGCGGCGTTTCTTCACATCTATCACTTCCCGTGAAAATATCGTCTTGAATGGTAAATCTGTTTCTGAGCCAACTAGTATCGCGAGCCAGATATCATCGAGCGGCCCGATAAGAACGGACGAGTCGCTCAGTCGTTCGTCTCGGAGGCGATGCCCGTCTCGCGGTCGTCCGAAACCGAAACGCGATCGCTATCACCCTCCGCGCGGGCGACGAGTCGCTCGGCGGTGAGGACACACCAGATCCCGAGTACGATGCCTGCGACGACGTCGATCAGCCAGTGAATCCCCAGATACATCGTCGAGAAGACGACGAAGGTGGCGACGGCCGACGCGAGCGAGAACCATCTGGGATACTCTCGACGCGACCGCCAGGCGAACAACGTGACAATAACCGCCAGTGACGTGTGAAGCGACGGAAAGACGTTCGTGTTCGCCGAAACCTCTGCCGTGAGTTCCTGTGTCTGCGGATAGAACTCGTACATTAGCCCGTTAACGGTCGGCAGGTGATTTCGCGGTCCGTAGGCAATAAACAGCGTATAGAATACCGACCCGATCAAGGTATTGAGTGCATACGCGACGAGCAGTTCCTTGAAGCGGCGCTGGGTCGGCAACAGGAAATAGAGGGCGAGGGCCGTCACTAGCAGATACGGGAACCCGAACATATACATCGCGGAGAAGAACCCGATCAGTGCATCGGGAACGATAGCTTGCAGAGAGGCGACGAACGACCCTTCGACAGCGTAGATCTCCGCGGTGATGTCCCAGTCGAGCGCGTGCGAGAGTTCCAAGCTGCGGTTATGTGTCCATCGTTTTGCCAGCAAAACCAGCAGTGTGACGCCGAGATACGGCGCGATAGCTCGGCCCCGGCGCTCGAGTTCGGCGACCGTTCGCGGGAGCGTCGAGGAGCGGACACAGCATGCACAGGTGGCTGTAACGCCGATACAGACGATTGCTGTCGTGATGAATGTGACGTATCCTAATGCCATTAGTAGTTCTCCTCCGTCGTAGGGGTGGCAAGCGATTGTGAGCTGCGAGCCGACGAGTGGCTGGCACGAGGGGAGGGTGATGAATCGTGCCGGGATGGATCGGGCTGGCTTCGGTCCGAGCGTGGTCGAACGCGCCCGATCGCTGAATACTCGTTCTGTAACGGCCCAGCGCAGCGGATTCCTATTAGTAGGTAAATCCTACTTAATTTATATCTACTGATATGCAATGCGACTCGAGCCGGATAGCACGCCGCGGGAAGGAATGACGGCGACGGCAGAGCCACCGTTCTCCGCGCGGCGCGTGGGGACGTACCCGTCCCGGTGATTGGAGTCGGTAGGGTGTTCGGCGTTCCGTTCGGGAGACGGATCTGGACAACGACGGGCCGGGTATCCCGCCGCGATGGATCCCGTCAGCGCAGCGTCGCCAACGCCTCACCGGCCTCGCGAGCCGCCTCGAGGCAGTCCTTGGCGTACCGGGGATCGTCCGTCGCGGCGGCTTCTTCGGCGAACTTCTCGAGGGTCCGAGCGAGCGCGTCGCGGGCGGCCTCGAGGTCGCCGTCGGCTGCGGATGAACCCGTCGCGGGGAGCGGTCGATTGTGGTCGGATCCGGACGGACGGTCGTCGGTGCGCGAACTCGAGGGGGTTCGATCGGCCGAGGGGGTGTCGGGTTGGGACGGCGACGGGTGATCGTCTCGGGCCGCCGATGCTGACGGCTGCGGTTGCCGGTCCGCGGTCGGCGCGTTCGTCTCCTGTCCGCGTTCAGTACCGCGCTGGTCGGTCGCCGGCGTTGCATCTTGATCAGATGCCGTCTCAGCCGCTGTCGCGGCGGCGTCGTCGGTGTCGGGCGTCGCGGTGTCCGCGCCGTCGGTTCGGTCGGTGTTCTCGCCGGTAGCGGTCTCACCGTCTGTCGACCCCTCTGCAGCCGATTGGGCCTCGAGTTCGGTCCCTTGAACGGCATCGGGGTTCCCGTGACAGCTGGGACAGAAGGTCGTGCCGTTCTCCTGAAAGAGGGGGTCACCACAGGTCCCGCAGTGGGCGTTAGTCATCGTCGCGCCCTTGAGCAGCAGGTCGCTCATCCGCTGGGTCGCCTCGCGCTCTTCTTTGTCCTGCTCGTACTTCTCTCGAAGTTTCTCACGCTCGGCTTCCTTGTCGAAGTCGCTCATATTCGTCTAGAGGCGACGGACCGTCGAAAAAGCTGCGAAGGGACGGACGACCGAAACGACGGCCCGTGCCGGGCGGAACCATCTCCTCGAGCGCTGTCGGACCGAGATACCGTCTCTCGACTGCTACCCGTTGCTGGAGGGGATCTCCTCGAGAGCGATCCCATCGTCTCGCATCGGTCTTCCGGGATCGAAATTCTCGAGTTACGGCGTGTGCTCGAGCGCGGTTTCGACGGCGTCAACGGCCCCAGATGGGGTGTCGACAGTCACGAGATCGATCTCGAGGCCGGAGACGGCATGGGTCTCGAGGCCGACAACGGGTCGGTCGTAGATCCCAGCGAAGCCGATTTCGGAGAGGGTACCGACGCCGCCGGCCAGCGCGATGACCGCGTCGCCGTTCAGCGGGACGAGCGCGTTCCGGGCGTGGCCGAGACCGGTCGCGATAGGGATGTCGACGGAGTCGTTCGCGGCCTCGCGGCGCTCGCCGGGAAGGATGCCGATGGTCGTTCCGCCCTCGGATTTCGCGCCGCGACAGACCGCTTCCATCGTGCCGCCGCGACCACCGCAGACGACCGCGTGGCCGCGTGCGGCGAGTTCGCGTCCGACCGCTTCCGCGCGGGTCGCTTGTTCGTCCGTGATCGCACCGCCGCCGATGACGCTGACGCGCATACGAGCATAGCCGCAGGCGTGGACTATGACCGGTTCGGTCTCGAGTTGCGGGCGGTTCGAGGGAGGGACCGATCCCTAATTTCGGGAAGTGATGGACGGCGAACTGAACTGTTCAGTCACTACCGCGTTCCGCCGAGATCGGTACGTGATACGACAGTCGTCGAAATATGTACCGTCGAAATGGTTCGAAGTCAGAGGTTTCGACGGATTTAACGTGTGTGATGGGGAAGCATTACGTGGTATGACGAAAGTGAGCGTGGTCGGCGCGGCCGGGACCGTCGGGGCCGCTGCGGGCTACAACATCGCGCTTCGAGACATCGCAGACGAGCTCGTATTCGTTGACATTCCGGACAAAGAAGACGACACGATCGGCCAGGCCGCCGATACCAACCACGGCGCGGCCTACGACTCGAACACGACGATCCGACAGGGCGGCTACGAGGACACGGCGGGATCGGACGTCGTCGTCATCACGGCGGGCATTCCGCGCCAGCCGGGCCAGACCCGGATCGATCTGGCGGGCGACAACGCGCCGATCATGGAGGACATCGGCTCCTCGCTGGCCGAGCACAACGACGACTTCATCACTGTCACCACGTCGAACCCCGTCGACCTGCTGAACCGCCACCTCTACGAGACGGGCGACCGCGCCCGGGAGAAAGTGATCGGCTTCGGTGGGCGGCTCGACTCCGCTCGGTTCCGGTACGTCATCTCCCAGCGCTTTGATGCACCGGTCCAGAACGTCGAGGCGACCATCCTCGGCGAACACGGCGATGCACAGGTCCCTGTCTTCTCCAAGGTGCGGGTCAACGGCCGGGACCCCGAGTTCGACGAGGACGAAAAGGAGGAACTCTTAGAGGAACTCCAGGCCTCGGCGATGAATGTCATCGAAAAGAAAGGCGCGACTCAGTGGGGGCCGGCGACTGGCGTCGGCCACATGGTCGAGGCCATTCTGCGTGACACCGGCGAGGTGCTCCCGGCGAGCGTGAAACTCGAGGGCGAGTTCGGCCACGAGGACACCGCCTTCGGCGTGCCGGCGAAGCTCGGCTCCGACGGCGTCGAGGAGGTCGTCGGGTGGGACCTCACCGAGTACGAGCGCAACCAACTCGGCGAGGCCGCCGAGAAGCTCTCGGAGCAGTACGACGAGATTTCGTAGGCGATGCTCACCCGTCCGGGTTTTTTCGCAGCCACCGATGAGCCGGCAGTCACCCGGCTGCGGACGGCGCTTCAGTCGTCGATCGGCAGTTTCCGAACTCGGGCCTCGACATCACCGGGATCGAGCGTGATCTCGACGGACGGCTCGAGCGACTCGGTGACGCGATCGAATTCGATCCGGCGAACGATCGTCGCGAGCGCGAGTTTGAGTTCGGTCATTGCAAAGCGCATGCCCAGACAGTGTCGCGGCCCGCCGCCAAACGGGAAATAGGCGTACTCGGGTCGACCGGTATCGGACGCGAGCGTCCGGCCATCCCCGTTCTCGTCCCCGTCCGTGAGCCAGCGCTCGGGTCGGAACGCCTCCGGGTCGGCCCACCACCGGTCGTCGCGATGAATCCCATAGATCGAGAGCTGTAGCGTCGTCCCGGCTGGCACGCGATAGCCGCCCAGCGTCGTCGCCTCGAGCGGTTCGCGGTAGAGGGCTACCACCGGCGGATAGAGGCGCATCGCCTCCCTGATGACGGCCTCAGTGTACGCGAGGGCAGGGAGGTCGGCAAACTTCGGGTCCCGGTCCCCGAGGATAGTCGTGAGTTCGTGCTCGAGATCGTTCCGAACGGCGGGTTCGCCCGCGAGCAGCCAGCAGACGAACGTCAGCGCCGTCGCGGTCGTCTCGTGGCCGGCGAACAGGAACGTGACAAGCTGGTCCCGGACTTCCTCGGGGAGAGCCGGGAACCGTCCGGATACTCCGTGCGAGCCAACACGGAGAGGAGATCACCGCCTGTCGCGTCCGCCTCCTCGTCTCCCTCGCGGCGATCTGCGACCAGTTCGGCAACGAGGGACTCGAGATCGGCCATCGCGGCCTCGTACTCGCGTTCGGTCGGCGTCGAGAGCCGCGAGGGAAGCATGGACTGGACAGCGAACTGCTGGGGAGACGCATACGAAGACAGCGCCTCGGTCGCTCGCCTGACGATCGCCGCCCGGTCGTCGTCGAGCGCGAGATCGAATAGCGTCCGCGTGAGTACGCGGAGTGTGTACCCCGACAGCGCGTCTCCGAGGGCGACCGTCTCGCCATCGTCCCACCGATCGGCGAGCGCCGACGCCTCCGCGACCATGCCATCGGCGTACGATCGGATGCGGTCAGGCGTGAACGACGACTGCAGCAACTGCCGCTGGCGACGCCAGCACTCGCCCTCAGTGAACGCCACGCCGTCGGGGGCGATGAGTTCGCCGAAGCCGGTCTCGAACTCCCCCTTTCGAAACTCGTCGGCGCTCGAGACGAGGACCGTTTCGACGATCTCGGGATCGAAGACGGCTGCGAATTCGGTGCCGAACGCCTCGTAGGCGACGACGTCGCCGTACTCTCGAGCCGAGTCGACGAACCCGAGCGGGTCGCGGGCGACCGATAGCGTGCTTCCGAGGAGCGGGAGCCCCCGCGGACCTGGCGGCCGGTCGCCGGTCGATCCGTCAGTCGCCGGGGTCGAGTCGTCGGACCGTCGTGAGTGAATCTCGGACATACACGACTGTAGCGGGGGAACGGAAGTCGGCGTTCGCCCGAAGCTGTGAACTTCTTTATAATAGGATGCCGATGTCTCCGGCGTGCAGTCGACGGATCTGACGCTTCGCCTTCCGGAGTGGATGGAGCTACCCGTCCCGCAGCTCCGGAACGACCTCGAGGTACATCGCGAGGAACTGCTTTCGTGGCACGTCGACCCCGAGACGGAGCGCGTGCGATTCCTCTCGGTGATCGCCGGCGACCGCGAGGCCGCTCGAGCGGTCGCGACGGACCTGGACGTGGTCCACCGATTCGATATCACGCCGATCGACGAGGACACCTTCTACGCCTATGCCGTGATGGACGTCCGCGCTGCCGACGCGAGCCTGATGGGAGCGTTCGACGAGCCGGGGCTGGTGATCGTCCCGCCGATCGTCTACACCAGTTCGGAGACGGTCCACGTGACCGTCCTCGGCGAGCCCGACGCGCTGGCGGGCCTGCTCGAGGCGTTTCCCGACGGCGTCGAGATCGACGTGGAACGAGTCAGTGACCACCGCCACAGGGTCGAGACGCTGGCTGGCAGGCTGACCGCCCGCCAGTTCGAGGCGATGGAGACGGCTCGAGCGGTCGGCTACTACGACGTGCCGCGGACAGGGTCGCTGGCCGAAGTCGCGGTGGCACTCGAGTGTTCGGAAAGTGCGTCATCGACGCTTCTCCGGACGGCTGAGTCGGTATTAGTCGACGCGGCGCTGGGCCGCTAAGAGAGAGAATGACGGAGAATCAAGCGACGGAACCGTCTCAGGGAATCAACTGCTCGCCGTCGTCGTCGTAAATCGTGATCGCATCAACGGGACAGGAGCGAGCGGCGAACTTCGCGTCGAGTTCCGCGTCGTCGGGCACTTCGCGGACGAAGATCTCGTCTTCGACCTCGTCGCTGTCCTCAAGGATCGCCTTCCCGGCCGACTTGTCCTTTTTGAACGCGTCCCACTCCGCGACGCACTGGAACATCCCGATACAGGTGTCCTCGTCGAATTCGACTTTCATGGCTGAGGGTTCGGCCGATCGCGGTAAATCGTTAGCGATCGCTTCCCACGTGAGATGTTACTCGGAACCATATGTCACCAGAATTTTACTATCTGCGCTCTTGTCGACTCGAGCATGGGACGAACCCGTTCTGAGCCGCCACAGTCGCGAACGGCGGCGGACCCGCTGGGACGAGCGATGCTCGCTCACTACCGCGACGGCCCGGGTCAGTTGGCCTATCGCGACGGCGCGGACGTGCAAGACGGTAACGTCGCCGAATTCTATTTCTCGAGTCCCGAGTCATGGGAGTCGGAAACGATCGAGGTACTCGAGCGAGTGGCCGACCACGAACCAATCCTCGACGTGGGGTGTGGCGCGGGGAAACACCTCCTGTGGTGGGCCGAGCGCGGGGTCGAAGCCGTCGGCGTCGACGTAAGTCCGAACGCCGTCTTAACGGCCCGCGAGCGGTGCGAGGTCCGCAGGACCTCAAGGCGGAGTTGCGTGGAGCAATGCTCCACGTACCCTTCGAGCGGGCTGCGAGGCGGCGAAGCCGCCTCGAACGGGACGGCAAAGCCGTCCCCCAGCCCGCGAGAAGACGGCAAAGCCGCGGAGCGCGGCCTCGAGGACGTCCTCGTCGGCGACATGTTCGACCTACCGATCGAAACGGGGTCGGTCGGTGCTGTCCACGCCGTCGGGACGCAGATAGGGCTCGGCCGCTCGCTCGCTGGGATTCGCGAACTGCTCGTCGAATTCGCTCGCGTCACCGCCGACGGGGGCGTCGCCGTCGTCGACAACAACGACCCGGCGCGACTGGACGACGAGTTCTTCGGCTACCGACCCGATCCGCGCGAGGGAGTCGCCCACCGGTGTTTCCACCTCGAGTTCGAACACGAGACAGAGAAGGGTGAGCGATACCGCGAGGTCGGTCGAACGCTACAGTTCCTGCTGTGCTCCCCCGCACGGCTCCGCGAGGCGACGAGTGCGACGCCGTGGTTCGTCTGCGACGTCCGCCGAACCGACGGGACGGCCCATTACAGAGCAATTCTGGAAAAGCAGGGCATATCGGGCGCTGAACCCGGATAGCGACGGCTTCCCGATCCGCGGATCGACTGCTGAGCCAACGCTTTTCCGCGGGGTCGTGGAACAGAGGGGTACGAGAGGCGAATGGTCGCACTCTCCTTTGCGGTCCTCGTCGGGACCGCCATCCTGACCTGTCTGTTCATGGCGTGGGTACTCGGGGCGAACAGCAACTCGCCGCCGTTCGCCCCCGCAATCGGCGCGAACGCCATCTCGACGATGCAGGCGGCGTTCGTCATCGGGCTGCTCGCGGCCGCAGGCGCGCTCATGCAGGGCGGCAGCATCTCCAAGACTGTCGGTACGGATCTGATAAACGGGGTCACGATCACGCCGCTGGCCGCCACCGCGGGCCTGCTGACTGCGGCGGGGTTCATGGCGATCGGGATCTACACGCGATACCCGATTCCGGCGGCGTTCGCGACGACGGGCTCGATGGTCGGCGTCGGCCTCTCACTGGGCGGCGATCCGGCGATGGCCACCTACCGACGGCTCGGGATCTTCTGGCTGCTGGTCCCGATCATGTCCGGCGGACTGGCGTACGCGACGGCGACGGTCCTGCGACGCGACGACGTCCCGGAGACGGTCGGCGTCCCGCTACTGGCCGGCATCGTCGGCGCGATCGTCGCCAACATCCGTCTCGGCGTGATTCCCGATCCGGCTGCCGATCAGGGCACCCTCGCCGGATTCGTCTCCCGGCAGTTCGGCGGTGGTCCGACGCTCGCTTCCGGCGTCGATCTCGGAACCGTCATCGTGACGATCGGGGTCGGACTCCTCGCGTTCTACTGGGTCCGCGAGCGCGTCCGTGTCTCCGTCGAGAGCGGCATCCGCTCGTTCCTGCTCGTCCTCGGCGGCATCGTCGCCTTCTCCTCTGGCGGCTCGCAGGTCGGCCTCGCGACCGGCCCGCTCGAGAACCTCTTTCGCGTCGAACTCGGCCTCCCGGGAATCCTCCTGCTCGCGATCGGTGCGACCGGCATCCTCGCGGGTGCCTGGATGGGAGCGCCGCGGCTGTTGCAGGCGACCTCCCGGGAGTACGCCCAGCTCGGCGTCCGGCGGTCGATCGCGGCGCTGGTCCCGGGCTTTATCATCGCGCAGCTGGCGATCGCGCTCGGGATTCCCATTTCGCTGAACAACATCATCCTCTCGGGGGTCATCGGCGGCGGGCTGGCCGGCGGCTCGGCGGGCGTCTCCCGGCGCAAGATCGGCGTCACAATCACCTTCTGGCTGGTGACGCTCTCGAGTTCGGTCGTCGTCAGCTACGGCCTGTACCAGCTGTTCGCGACGGCCATTGGCGGCTGAAATCGGTTCGTTCTAACTCGAGTGCGGCCTCAGTCGAGCACCGTCACCGGCTTAGCGGTGCGTTCGACCACCGTGGCGGCAATACCGCGACCGAGAAACCGCCTGAGGAACCCCGTCGACCCCATTTCGGAGCCGTACATGACGACGTGATCGAATCCTTCCTCGGAGGCATATTTGGGGACGACGGTTCCGGGTCGCCCTTCGATCGTCTCGATCCGGACACGGCTCGTCGCCGTCGAATCGGCGACCGACTCGAGCAACTCGGTCGCGCTGGCCCGCGCCTGGTCCGTCCGTTCCTCACTTCGCTCGAGGATTCCGCCCTCACTGAGCGGTGCGTCCAGTGGCGTTACAACCGCGAGCAGGGTGATATCGGCGTCGGGGAACGTCTCGAGGGCGTAGGCAAGTGCCTCGTCTTCCCGCGGTCGGCCGAGCGTAGGGACGAGGACGCGGTCGGGGTCGGAGTCGGCCATACAGTGTTGTTCGGGAGCCGGTCCCATCGGTCTATCGCCGTCGGCCAATTACTCTCTCCGTTCTGTGAGTAGAGCCGTTGATTCCCTCGAGTAGAAGCAAATCAAAGCGTCCTGCTATCGTGGCAACGAGGGATCGCCACGCCCTCCCCAACCGATTTCTGCTCACGGGCGCGTAGCGCCCGTTCGCATGGGTCTCGGAACCTTTGGTTCCGCGCTAACACTCACTCACGCCGTTCGTTCGCTTATCCACTGTCAGAGCAAGCTCTGACAAGCCTTTGCTCGCAGGCTCGCAAAGACCTCGCACGGCTTTGGGCCGCAGCTCACTGGCGTTCACCGCGTTCCAGCGCGCGCCACCGCATGCCAGTTCATCAATACCGGGAGATGTGTAGTCCACCTGTATCGAACGCTCGAGCGCGCGCAGACCCTGACAGATCGCCACTGATCGAGCGGCGGGCGAGCGCAGCGTCGCTCGAGGAGGAGATCCCAGGGCTCGCGAGACGATACTTTAAACCGCGGGACGCGCCAAGGGTGGATAATGAATATCGAGGAGCTGTCGGGGCTCCCGGCCGGTGCCCTCGACCACTTCCGGGGCGAGGGCATCGAGGAGCTCTACCCGCCCCAAGCCGAAGCGGTCGAGGCCGGCGCGACCGAGGGCGAGAACCTCGTGGCCGCCGTCCCGACCGCGAGCGGGAAGACGATGATCGCTGCCCTCTCGATGCTGTCGGCGATCGAGCGCGGCGGAACGGCGCTGTACATCGTCCCCCTACGAGCGCTCGCCAGCGAGAAAAAAGAGGAGTTCGAGGCCTACGAGCGGTTCGGCGTCACGGTCGGCGTGACGACCGGCAACTACGAGAGCACCAGCGACTGGCTCGCGACGAAGGACATCGTCGTCGCCACCAGCGAAAAGGTCGACTCGCTCGTCCGCAACGGGGCCGACTGGCTTTCCGATCTGACCTGCGTCGTCTCGGACGAGGTCCACCTGATCGACGACCGGAACCGGGGCCCGACGCTCGAGGTAACCCTCGCCAAACTCCGGAAGCTCAACCCCCGCATGCAGGTCGTTGCGCTCTCGGCGACGGTCGGCAACGCAGACGAGATCGCCGACTGGCTCGACGCCGCGCTCGTGGATACCGACTGGCGGCCGATCGACCTCCAGATGGGGGTCCACTACGGGAACGCACTGAATTTCGACGACGGCTCGACCAGAGAGGTGCCCGTTGAAGGGAGCGAAAAGCAGGAGGCCGCGCTCGTCCGCGACATTCTCCAGGAGGACGGCTCCTCGCTCGTGTTCGTCAACTCCCGGCGGAACGCCGAGGCCGCCGCGAGGCGGTTAGGCGGCGTCTCGAAGAACGAACTGACCGCCGAGGAGCAGTACGAGCTGGCCGAACTGGCCGACGAGATTCGGAACGACAGCGACACCGAAACGAGTAAAGACCTCGCTGAGGCCGTCGAGCATGGCTCGGCCTTCCACCATGCCGGCCTCTCAAGTACCCAGCGCTCGATCGTCGAGGATGCCTTCCGTGACCGCCTTTTGAAAGTCATCTCGGCGACGCCGACGCTCGCGGCAGGGGTCAACACTCCGGCTCGACGGGTGATCGTCCGCGACTGGCGGCGCTTCGATCCGAGCGCCGGCGGCATGGCACCCTTAGACGTCCTCGAGGTCCATCAGATGATGGGCCGAGCGGGCCGACCCGGGCTCGACCCCTACGGCGAGGCCGTGTTGCTCGCCAAGAGCCACGACGAGAGCGAGGAGCTGTTCGACCGCTATATCTGGGCCGATCCCGAGCCGGTTCGCTCGAAATTGGCGGCCGAACCCGCCCTCCGGACCCACGTGCTCGCGACCATCGCCTCCGGCTTCGCTCGCACCCGCGACGGACTCCTCGAGTTCCTCGAGGCCACCCTCTACGCCAGCCAGTCGAGCGAGGCCGGTCGGCTCGAGACGGTGACCGACACGGTTCTGGAGTACCTCGAGTCGAACGATTTCATAGAGCGTCACACTGGTGAAAGCGACAGTGCTGACGAGGACGCCGACGGCGCGTTCACCTCCGCAGCCGACCTCGCCGAGGAGAGCGGCCGTGACGAGGAACTCGAGGCGACCAGCCTCGGTCACACCGTCTCGCGGCTCTATTGGATCCGATGAGCGCTGCGGAGATCGTCCACGGCCTTGAGGACGCCGACGAGCGCCCGACCGCACTGGGTCTCTACCAGCTCGTCTCACGGACGCCGGACATGTACGAGCTCTATCTGCGCTCCGGGGAGGACGAGAAATTTGGCGAACTCTTCTACAAACGCGAGGCCGAACTATTGGGTAACGCCCCCAGCGAGTTCGAGGAGGAGCGCTTTGAGGACTGGCTCTCCTCACTCAAAACGGGCAAACTGCTCGAGGACTGGGCGACGGAGACCGACGAGGAGCAGTTGACCGATCGGTACAAGATCGGACCGGGCGACCTCCGCGGGAAGGTCGACACCGCGGAGTGGCTGCTCGGGGCGGCCGAGTCGCTGGCCGCGGAGATCGACAGCGAGTGGACCGTCGCCGTCCGAGAAGCCCGCGCCCGCGTCGAACACGGCGTCGGCGATGAACTGCTCGAACTCGTCTCCGTCGGCGGTGTGGGCCGCAAGCGCGCCCGCCGACTCTACGACGCGGGAATCGAGGAGCCCGCCGACCTGCGGACTGCGGACAAGGGAGTGATCCTCGACGTGCTCAAAGGGGAGAAGACGGCAGCGAACATCCTCGAGAACGCGGGCCGCGAGGACCCCTCGATGGACGGTGTCGAGCCGAAATCGACGGGGTCGAGCGATGGGGATGGAAAAGCAACAGCGAACTCGAGCGACGACACAGACGGTGACGGGACGACAACAGAAGCGACAGAGACGGCGGACGCCGACGACAGTCAGGCGAGTCTGGGTGACTTCTGATGAAGGTTCTGAAATGCCGCCTCGAGATTGATGATTTGGACTCGTTCGTGGCCGACCTCGGTGAGGTCGGGGACCGCCACGACGTGACGATCCAGGCGTTCGATTCGCGGTACGTCGCCGACCGTCGCCACCTCGAGCGGGCCGTCGAGTTCACCGATCGGGCGATCGACCGCGGCGAGAACGTTGCCCGAGACCGCGCCGTCGAGATCCTCCTGTACGCCGCCGGCCGGCGGCAGATCGACCGCGCGCTCGAAATGGGCGTCGGCGAGGGCGAGAACCGAGCAGTAGTGCTCGTCGACGGCGGGAGTGACGGCGATGAAGCGGCCGCGCTCGAGGCGGTCGAATCGCTGGGCGCATTCGTCGAACGGGAGCCGACGCTCGAAGCGCAGGACGCCGAGACGCTCTGTGAGTTCTTCGAGATTACCGACGCCGAGCGGGCGGCTACCGACGCGCCGCTATCGGCGCTGGTTCGCGAGCGGGTCGCGCTGCTCGAGGTCGAGAAGTAGCGGGTTCCGTGATCGTATTCAGGTCGCGCTGCTCGAGACCGTCGCTCCGGCGGCCTGTCACGAAGACCGACCCCGGTATTTTAATCGGGCCGTTCTAAACGGCATCCTTATATTTCGATCCCATTCGTGGCCCTCTACATATGCGAAAGAAGGTAGCGCAGATTTTCCTCGTCTGCTGTGTCGGCATCGCTGCGACACTCGGCGGGCTCTTCGCCGTCGGTGTGATCGGGGTCCCCGACGCCGGCCTCGAGGACAACGCGTGGGGCGACGTTTCCGACGACAAGATCGAAGTCATCACCGCGGTCTGGATCGACAACCCTAATCCGGCGATCTCGCTCGGCGGGACGAGCGTCGAGTAGACGCTGGCGATGAACGACGTCGAACTTGCGACGGGATCAGCTGACGACGTGAGCGTCCCGGCGGGCAACACGACGACAGAGCTCCGAACGGATCTGCGATACCAGCAGCTGCCGGCGTGGTGGGCCTCGCACGTTCGGAACGGCGAAGTGAGCAAGCTCGCGGTCGAGACGACCGCCAACGTCGACGTCGGCCCGCTCTCTGGCTCGCCGTCAGGAACCTACACGGACGAGAAGGCAACCGACCTCGAGATGATGATCGAGGGGACCCTCGCGGAGAGCGAGGGCGAACACTCGCTCTCGCCGATCGGCGGGGAGTCAGATCCCGCGAGTCGGACGGTCGAGCCGACCGTCGAGGTTCGAGACACGAGTGCGGAGTGGGGGAACGTAACGGAAAATCGGACCGAGCTCTTCCTCACGTTCGACGTGTACAACCCGAATGCCTACTCGCTACCGACCCCGGCCTTCACCGGTGAGATGGTATTCAACAATGTGACCGTCGCTCACTGGGAGGCCAACGAGGTCGACGTTCGAAACGGGGCGTCCAACGCGACGATCCCACCGCAGGAAAGCCGGGAGATCACCTTCGTCGCCGAAATGGACAACGACGATGTCGCCACCTGGTTCGCGACGCACGCGGATAACGAGGAGGTCACCGACGCCGAGATGCGCGCCCAACTGGCGATGCAGATTAACGGTGAGACGCGAACGATCCCCGACGACGAGGACGCGGTCCACTGCGAATACGAGCTGCGAACCGACATCTTCGTCGAGCAGGACGCGGGGATGGAACGACGAGACTGTACGCTCGCCCCGTGGGCCGCGCCCGACGACGCGACCGTCGAGGACCGCAATGGGACGCTCGAGCGCACCGAAACCGAGCAGTGGGCGGACGACACGGATGCCGACACGAACGAGTCCGACGACGACCTGCTGCGAGCGCTTGCCGGCTGAGCGGCGCGGAGCAGAAGAGAAGAACCGCGCGGATCGATCCTGTGCCTCAGTCGTCCGCAGACCCCTCGAGACGACCCTCTCTCGCGTCTCGAAGCCCGTCGCAGATACCGCCCTGACTCGACATATTGACCTGGGCGAGCCGTCCTCGTCGATGAACAAGGTCGAACGAGTCGGCGTCGATCGGCTCGCCCTCTGGCGTTCGAAACAGGACGTCAGCCGGATCAGAGACGAGGTTCGTTTCGCGGGCTTTCTCGAGGTATCGTTCGATCGGCTCCGCCGGAACGCTGACGGCGAAGGAATGGTCACGGACGTAGACGGCGACGGTCTCAGGAGGCCCCCCGTCGGATTTGGAAGCGTCGTGCTCGAGGTCCCGCCGTCGGAGTCCGACGATTGCCTCGGCATCGAGACCCGCGTCCAGCAGCGTTTCGACCGCGTCGTACTGTCGGGCGACTCGAGCTTTGTCGTCGAGTTCCGCACGGACTGCGTCGACGTCGCCGTCGGCGTCCGGAAACGCGTCGGCGAAGGAGAGCCCCTCGTTCACGCCGCGATTGATCTCCGCCTCGTGCATATGCTCGTGGAGCGTGATGCGAGCGTTCTCGACGGCGGGTAGGGACTCGACCTCGTCACAGGCGTCGACGGCCATCATCCAAGCGAAGGCCGGCGAGCACCACGCCGTCGGGAGCGTGAGGTCGACGCCGACGCGGCCGCCGTCGATCTCGATCCGATCGACGTAGTCGAGTTCGACGATCGAGCGATCGAGTTCCGGATCGGTGACTCGGTCCAATCGGTCACGGACGGCCGCCCGCGTGGGAGCGGAGCCGTCGGAAGGCAGCGTACTCATCAGTCGTCCGCCGGCGCGGGTTCCCCGCTGGCGTAGTGGTCCTCGAGGTCGAACTGTTGGCTGATCTCGTCGTTCTGGAAGGCCTGTCTCTTTTCCTCGATATCGATGTCGTAGAGGTCAGCGATGTTCTCTCCCATGACCTTCTGTTTCGTCTCGAGGTCCCACTCGACGCCGTACTCCATGCGGTCGTCCTGTGTAAGTTCGGCCTCGAGGACTTCCTCGACGAGCCAGTCGGGGTTCCAGATGGCGTAGTCCGAACCGAAGATGACCCGGTCCTCGCCGAGCCACCAGAGGAGTTCGGACATGATCTCTGAGAACTTTCCTGGCCGGTTCTGAGCGAACGGCGCGGCGACCGCGAGCCCGCCGTAGACGTTGTTCTCCTGGGCGGCGATCCAGCAGAAGTCGTCGAGGCGAGGGAGCCCGACGTGCTCAACGACGAAGTTGAGTTCCGGGAACGATGAGGCCGCGTCGTCGACGTCCGCCACATCGAAGGCGTCGCGGTTCAGTGGGCGGATCGTTGGCCCCTTATGTGCGTGAATGTTCTCGATGCCGAGTTCGGAGCACTTCTCGAGGAACTCGAAGGCCTCCTCGTCGTCGAGTCGCCAACCCTTCGAGTCGCCGCGCCACTCCGCGGTGTAGAGTTTGACGCCGGGAATCTCGTATTTCTCGTGGAGTTCCTCGAGGTACTCGAGACCCGGGTCCGCGTCACGCGGATCGAACGAGCCGTTGAGCACAAACCGTTCTGGGTACTCGGTCGCGAGTTCGGCGTTTTGCTCGGTCGTGTTGAATCCCTCTTCGTAAAAGTCGGTGAGATAGGTGGGCTGGAAGATTCCCATGTCGACAGCAGCATTCGAAAACAGGTCTTCAACCATCCGTTCGGCACCGTACTGCCGGTATTCGGACATGTCCCATTGGCGCTCCTCGGGCGTAAACGTCGTGTGATAGTCGTAGAAGCACTGGATGAACTCCTCCCCGCCCTCATGTTTGATATTTTCCTCCGTGGCGTCCCACAGGTGCACGTGGCCGTCGATGACGAAGATTTCCTCTCCGTTATGCTGATACATCGCACAGTGTATATCGATACCACACCACATTACTCTTTTTCAGACATATCTGAATTCTACCTCTCGCATCATCTTCTCCGGTCAAAATTAGTGGTTCTTCGAACTAGTATCAAGAAATAAATATTCACGGTCGGCGATACGCGAGGGGAATGTTATCACGAATGGCGGTGAACTGTGACTCAGTACCATGCAAGCAGCTAGACTCCACGAGTACACCGAGGAAATGAGCGACGCACTCTCGATCGACGACGTCGACCGGCCGGCCCTCGAGCGGTCCGATCAGGTACTGGTCGAGGTCGAGGGGGCAGGATGGTGTCAGACTGACAACCACATCATCGAGGGGATGTGGGCCGACTATGCGCCACAGGACCTGCCGATGACGCTGGGCCATGAGAACGCCGGGATCGTTGCCGAGACCGGCGAGGAGGTGACGCTGGTCGAGGAGGGCGATCCGGTGATCTGCCATCCCGTCCAGACCTGTGGCATCTGTCGGCCCTGCAGACTCGGCGAGGACATGTACTGTGAGAACAGCGCGTTCAACGGCCTCACCATCGACGGCGGCTTCGCGGAGTACCTCCAGACCAACGAGCGCGCGGTGATCCCGTTGCCCGATGGCGTTGATCCGACTGAGATCGCGCCCCACGCCGACGCGGGGATCACGGCCTACCATGCCGTCAAGAAAGCAGTCGACGAACTGAACCCCGGCGACACCACCGTTATCATCGGCGTCGGCGGGCTCGGCCACATCGGGCTCCAGTGCCTCGAGGCGATGAGCGCCGCCGACATCGTCGCCGTCGACATCAAAGACGAAGCGCTCGAGCTGGCCGAAGAGTTAGGCGCTCGCCACACCGTCAACTCCACAGAGGAGGACCTCCCCGACGTGATCGGAGACCTGACCGACGACGAGGGAGCCCAGCAGGTCGTCGACTTCGTTGGGGCCGACGAGACGACCGGATTGGCACCTGAAATCGTCGCCGCTGGCGGCGACCACCATATCGTCGGCTACGGCGGCCACGTCCACGAACCCAGTCAGGCGCTGGTCAACGGCGAGTTCTCGTTCCGCGGTACGTTGGTCGGCAAGTACGCCGAACTCCAGGAACTCGTCGCACTCGTCGACCGCGGCGATGTCGAACTGCGCACCGAGCGCCACGACCTCGACGAGATCAACACGGTCGCCGAACGGCTCGAGCACAACGAAATCGAGGGCCGGGCGGTCGTCCTGCCGCCCTAACAACCGTCTGCTATCGCTCTTCGTCTCACTCCGGAACTGGCCAACCGCCGTGCGGTGGCGCGTGCTGAGCGTCAGTGAGTCATGCGAGGCCCGAACGGAGTGAGGGGTTCGGAAGTGAGCGGTGACCGTCGGGAACCGCGAGCCGATGACGAACTGTCGCTCGAACGCACGCGAGGGATAAGTGAGAAGTGAGCGAGCCTGCGAGTGAACGAATCGGCTGGGAGGGCGTGGAGTCCCTCGTTGCCACGGACGCAGGACGCTCAGTTCACACGTCACCGTTACAATCCAACTCGAGATAGGTATACGTCGTAGCATCCGTCTCGAGGGAGACGATCCCACCGACTCCGGACTGGCACTACCCTCTTGTACGGCCGCCTGATACGCCCTGCATGGCCACCCTCGAGGAGCCCATCGATATCGGCGGCGTCACGATCCCCAACCGGCTCTACCGCGCGCCGCTGCTCGAGTGTGCGGGCAACGGCCCCGACGCGGTCGACACGCTGATCGACGACTTAGAGCCCGCCGCCGAATCGGGCGTCGGCCTCCTCTGTCAGGGCGCGACGATCGTCCGCGGCGAGGGTGGCTGTGCCGCCCCAGGGATGACCCGGGTCCACGACCCCGACTTCGTCTCACGACTGTCACGACTCACCGACCGCATCCACGACCACGGGAGCCGGATCGTTGTCCAACTCGAGCACGGCGGGCTCCGAAGCATGGAGACCTGGCACGCCGAATACAGCGCGGAGCATCCGGACCTCGAGCAACTCGCCGTCTCGGAGCCGCCCTGGCAGTTGCGACTGCTCGATCGGCTAGGATTCCTCGAGTACGATCCGCACGTCCTCACGACGGCGGAGGTGTACGACCTCGCAGCCGATTTCGGTCGCACGGCGGCTCGGGCCGTCGAGGCGGGCTACGACGGGATCCACCTCGCCGGCGCGAACATGGGGATCGTCCAGCAGTTCCTGTCCCCGTTCTACAACCGGCGGACCGACGAGTTCGGCGGCTCGCCCGAGGCCCGTCTGAACTTTCTCGCGGTCGTCCACGACGAGATCCGCGAGCGGGCGGGCGACGTGCCCCTGCTGACCAAAGTCCCCGCCGAAACGCCAGCGCCGCCCGCGCCGATCGTTCGTCGGAAGCTTTCACTCGAGGATGGGGTTGAGATCGCCCGCCGGCTGGAGGAGATCGGCTACGACGCGGTGGTCCCCGTCCAGACGTCGGTCGTCTGGGACATGAGCATCGTCCGCGGGGAGTACCCCGAGCGGGCGTGGGACAACGAGGCACTTCAGGATGAGTACGACGCGGCGTTCGGCGGCGCGACGCGCAGGCGACTCGTCGCCGCGGCGAACCGAATCCAGTCGCTGCAGTACGACTTCGAACCGGCATGGAACGAGGACTTCTGCCGCCGCGTGCGCGAGCAGGTGTCGATTCCCGTCCTCGGGGAGGGCGGGATCCGCGGGCGAGCGGAGATGGACCGGCTGCTCGATTCGAGGACGGAGAGTGGGGTTGGCGGCGATTCGAGCGACGCGGAGCCGGCCTGCGACATGGTCGGCATGGCCCGCCCTTCTACGCCGAACCGCGGTTAGGGGCGCGGCTGCTCGAGACCGAATCGAGAGACGAAAATCCGCGCGCGCTCTGTGAGAGCTGCAACAACTGTACGGTGCCGCAGGTGACCGGTGCACCGGGGATCTGCCGGACGCCGGCCGTGCTTCGAAAGCGAGGCGAACTCGAGCGGGAGGGTGCCTACGGACGGCCCGAGAGCGAGTAATTTAGGCCGTGAGAGTGTTGCTCGTCAGTTCCGCGAGCGTCCCTTCGGTCGTGTAATCGGGGGCCTCGACCCTGAACCGGGAGTCTGTCGAGCCCGCGTAGTGGAGTTGTAGCGTGTACGAGCCGTCCTCGGCGATCGGTGCGGCTTCGGCGCGCTCTGCATCGAGTTGTTCGAGCATGACCATCTCACCGGCGTAGGCAGCGTCGGACTGTCCCTGAATGTGGTAGGTCGCCCGATCCTCCGAGACCTCAGAGCCCTCGAGCGGATAGCCGGAATTGATCCACGCCTGAAATCCGTCGTCGAGCGCGTATACCTCCTCGTAACCGTTGTCGATCAGCGATGCGGCACGCAGTCCGGAGAGGTGGTGGGGACAGCCACAGTAGGTGACGATGCGATCATCCGTGGACCAGTCTGCGATCGGATCGTCCGAACCGCCGTCCGGGGCAGGGCTCAGCGGTGCCCCGGCGATATGCGCGTTCTCGTACTGGTTTGATTTACGTGCATCAGCCACCCGTGCTTCCTGTCGCTGATACCAGTAGAAGACGTCCTCGATGGGAGCCAGTGGCACCTCGATACCGTCGTATGCTTTCGTCTGATAGGTACTCGTGTCGATCGACCGCTCTTCGGGTTCCGATTCCGGTTTCGGGCCGTATCCGTCACCCTGTCCGCCGTCACCGCTGAGGCACCCCGCGACGCTCGTCACGGCCGCCGTCGAGCCTACTGCGAGAAACTGCCGTCGGTTCATTGCCGCTAGCTATGCGCGTCATCCCAATATGGGTTCTGGTAATGGAGTATTCGCCACAGTGACCCCTTCGTTTCAACTGGAAACCGAGGGACAAGGTTGGTGAAGTGCTCGAGTCGAAACGGCAGAGAAGTAGTCCATGCTGGATTCGAACCAGCGTCCCGAGCCCCAGAAGCTCGGAGGATTGGCCACTACCCTAATGGACTTGACATGTGCTCGCCGGCTCCGATTGCCGACGACGTATCCCTTCGTAGTTGGTGTTCGTATTAGAGTGTTACGAACTCAGTCGCGAATCAGAACGTCGGGGAACTCTGTATAGGCACCGACCCTGATGGAGATTACGGCATCGGTGGGACGTAGTGTTCCGTTCGATGGCAGTTTGCACAGAGAACGCGACAGCGATTAATTTCGGTACGAATACGATCTTTCGGTTGCCCATTCGAGACGAGTTTTGCGACAGTTGCTTCCTTTTTATCACCGAAGTGATGGAAATCCAAACAGGCAGGATCTGACTCTTCACATCGATCACACCCTGCGTCACGCTTTAGATTGTGAGTCCATTGCCTGCGTTCTTGCTCCGGTTTGGAGTAATGAAGTACCCGGTGACAGTTAGCACACAAGACGTCACACTTCTCAATCTCTTCACGAAGTGTCTCTTTCCCGTAGCCGAAGGTCACCATTCGTCCAACTGCCATTCGCTTCGTCGTTTCATCAGTGTGGTGAAAATCTAAACATGCAGCAGTATCGACACCACATTGTGAGCACCCTTGTTCGCGCTTTCGATCGTTAACCCAGGATCGAAGGTGAGAGCGGCGGTGTAACGTCCGTTCCGTGTTCCACTTAGTATTTCGATAGTGCCACCGCTGGTCGACGGAAAGCTCTTCCCAAGACGTATCCTCGGGAAGCTCGACATCGTCCGGTTTCGGCCCAACTCGAGACCCTCTCGAGTACGCTGTTTCTAGTCCCGCCTCTGTTTTCGCGTCGTTCCAGCCCCCACACGTTCGAATGATCGTCGCAGAGGCGGGCGTCAGCCCCAGCTCCTCGTACTGTGCTTTCGTCGGCGACTCGCCCAGTCGCTCGGCGGCCTCTCGTAACGCCTTGAGACAGTCGTCCTCCGTAGCCACACCGCCGTTCGCCGCGCGATCTCATATAAACACTCGGACGATGTAGCGACTACGGCCGCTCGAGTGCGAACCGATACCCCTTTTCCGTTCTCTCGCGCACCCCTGAGTATGTACGTCGGACGATTCGTCGTTGTCGGCCCCGAAGTCGGAGCATACCGCGTCTCCTCGCGATCATTCCCGAACCGGGAGATCACCGCTCGAGACGAGGCACTCACCGTCGGTCCCACCGACGATGCCCCGGCAACAGACAACCCCTACGTCTCCTATAACTGCCTGCGGGTCGTCGAGACGCCGACGGGCGAGACGGCCGCCTTCGGTAACGGCTCGCACGTCGATCCGATCGCGGAGAAACTCGAACTCGGCTATCCGGCCCGCGACGCACTGGCGGAGAGTCTGCTGGCGCTTGACTACGAGAAAGATGACTACGACACGCCCCGGATCGCGGCGACGATCGGTGGGGACGGCGAGGCCCTGATCGGCACGGTGCGCAAGGACGCCCTGCTCGTCGAGACCGTCGACGAGCCGACACTGGTCGCGACCTACGAGAAGAATTCCCCCGAATCGATCGACCTCGAGGCGGGGAGTGCCGAGGCGGCCGCGAGCGAGGTCTATGACCTCGAGTTCGAGCACGCGGTCTGTGCGGCCGGTGTGGCTCGAACCGAAGACGGGTTCGAGACGGCGATCGAGAACGGCGACTGATCGAGACAGGGCCGGTATTTTAGCTATAGTGACAACTGAAACAAGTTACACATCGATCATACAGTCGTCGTGCGATCGGGTGTGCAGTGACTTTCAGTAGCTACTATAGATGTGTTGCTCGATAGGCGGACGCACCGGTCGGAACGGATTTTATCAGTTGCAGATAACCGTCACCGAGTCATGCTGAGTGCGACGCGGGTAGTCACCGACCGCGACGGGATGGTTCTACGGGATGGTGATCACGATGAGAGCGATTCCGGTAGCGCCAGCGAGTATGCCGACTGCGTATGCCAGTCGCTCGCCCCATGCAACTGTCCGTTCGAGCGAGAGCACGACCGCGATCAGCGCCATCCACACGATATTCATTGAGCCCACGACCACCACGAACGCGAACAGGGCCCAACAGCACCCGATGCAGAAGACGCTGAATTGCCAACTCATTCGCACGGCACCACGAATCCCTCGTTGGTGGTGTCCCATGAGGAAACCGAGCGGAGATCGGCAGTACCGAAGGCACCGGTACTTGTAGGGGGAGAGCTGATACACCGCCAGCAGCAAGAGTGCACTGCCCACTAAAAGGCCGCCGTGCTCGTGCGCGATGATGGTAATCGGAACCACGACGTTGACGACAAGTGGAATGACCCCCGTTAGCATCCACATCAGCGCATATGTCCCCATGAACGCCGCTACCCGCGCCCATCTTCCCGCTTTCGTCGTCCCCTCGAGTGTCCCGTAGTACAGCCGGAAGAGAGGTACTGACGACGGGTACATCATCGCGATCATCATTACACCCCACATGAATAGATAGAGACCGACACCGGTGAGACCGTTCGAAAGCGCCATCGTCTCCGGTGCTCCGGGGTCGGACAGCTGCGATCCGTGTGCCGATTCCGGCATCGGGAACCAGCGCCCGATGATCGCCGCCCACGCGAGCAGTGCGATCACGTATGTGACAAGCGCGACAGCTGGAATACGTCGGCGAGTGAATCGCTTCCGGAACGATTCACGTGTCCGCATGGAAAAATGACGGTTTTATAAATGTATTCGTTAGGCGTTCGCCAGCTCGAAGTCACCGAAGTACGAATTGTTCTCCGAGACGTCCCACGAGAACTCGTCGTTGTAGGTGACAGTGGCTGTCGTTGACTTTCCGGTCTGCATCTCCCGACTCTTCGTGAGCGGATGGGGAGAGATGGTACCGAGGTCCTCATTGAAGCCCCTCTTCCCGACAACCGTCATGGAGACGACGTCTCCCATCTCCACGGAGAAGTCCGCACCGTTCCGGTCGAACGTGACGGGCACGGTTGCGGCCTCGACGGTTTCGACGTGAGTGTCGGCGACGGGAGCGAAGATACCCCCGGCTCGTCCGAAATAAATGTCTTCGAGTGCGGCCCGCTGGTCGTCGTCGGCCGCCTCGTCGATGAGGAGCACGACATTCCACCCAGTATCGGGAGCGAACATGACACCCGCTTCAGTGGAGATGAGCATACCGACGGACAAATCGCTCAGGTCGATGTCCCCGTACCGCCCATCCCGTATATGCCACGCTAGCGACACCGTACAGACGTCGTCATCGGGGGGTTCCAGCCAGATGCACTGGCACGTGACGTCGCAGTTGCAGGCTTCGACGTAGTCCCCTCGAGTTGCCATTGTTCGGCCATTTCGAAACCACCGTGTGGTGTGCCAACATGTAACGCAATAAATCTTTTAGGCGGAACGAGTAGTATGTCCACTCTTTTGCTGGAATTGTTCTCTGTATTTAGCAATCCATATTTAGCAGACAAGGAACATATCGGTAACTGGCGCAGTACATCGTTGTCCAGTAGTGAACGTCCGCTGGCTCTCCCGATAGTACCGTTGAAGCAGTTGCCGCCGGATAACCTACAAACCTCTCGGGCTGTTATCCCCGAGCATGAAGGTCGGACTCATCTCGGACGTCCACAGCAACCGGGTCGCCCTCGAGGCCGTCCTCGAGGACATGCCGCCAGCCGACGAGATCCTCTGTGCGGGCGACGTCGCCGGCTACAACCCCTGGCCCGGCGACTGCGTCGACGAGTTGCGAACGCGGGACGTGCCGACGGTGATGGGAAACCACGACGCCGCCGTCGTCGGGGACACCCCTTTCCGGTTCAACGGGATGGCCAAAGCAGGCGTCGAATACGCCAAACGGCAGCTCTCGGATGCGCAACTCGAGTGGCTCGCCGGCCTCCCGGTGGAACGGCTCGAGTGCGACGGCCGCGTCAAGCTAGTCCACGGGCATCCGGACGATCCCGACCGATACACCCGGTACACGTATCCCGAGGAGTTCTCGCCGCGGCTGCTGGGCAACGAGGACGTACTGGTACTCGGCCACACCCACGATCAGGGCGTGCGGCAGTTCGCAGAGGGCATCGTCGTCAACCCCGGAAGCGTCGGCCAGCCACGCGATGGTGATCCGCGGGCGGGCTATGCGGTCCTCGATCTCGACGCACTGACGGTCGACACCCACCGTGTCGAATACGATATCGACGCCGTCCAAGACGCAGTCGAGGACGCGAGACTCCCGAAACGCATCGGCACGCGGCTCGCTCGCGGGAAGTGACGTCGACGCCGGAAACGAATCTTTTTACACTCACCCCACTGCTACGTTCGGACATGGTATCCACCGGCTCCACCGCGTGTACCGTCCGGAACTATATTCGGCACGCCGTGGATCGGTGTTGTCGCTCGGCGACTCGTCCGTCGACTCGAGGCCAGCGTCGCTCCGCGACCGTTCACGCGAGGATCACGACGGAGAGCGATGTTCAGACGCGTGCGTGAGGACGTTCGGGCAATGTGCGAGCGTGACCCCGCCGCGACGGGGTGGCTCGAGGTCCTGCTGTGCTATCCGGGCCTCCACGCGGTCTGGGCACATCGGCTCGCCCACCGCTGCTGGTCCCGCGGAGCCGGCTGTCGCCTGCTCGCGCGGCTGTTTTCCCACCTCGTCCGCTGGCTGACCGGCGTCGAGATCCATCCAGCCGCCGAGATCGGCCGCCGCGTGACGATCGATCACGGAATGGGCGTTGTCATCGGCGAGACGGCCGAAATCAGCGACGACGTACATATGTACCATGGCGTCACGCTCGGCGGCGATACGAACGAACCGGTCAAGCGCCATCCGACGGTCGAGGAGGGCGCACAACTCGGCGCGAACGCCACGCTGCTGGGCGACATCACGATCGGCGAGGACGCGGCCGTCGGTGCCGGCTCGGTCGTCACGAGCGACGTCGAACCCGGCGCGACCGTTGTCGGCGTTCCCGCAGAGCGAGTCGACTGATCAGTTGACGTCGAGGGACTGCAAGTACGCTTCGGGCTAATACGAGGGATACGCCGCCTACCTTATCGCTGAAGCCGCCATCGGTACTAAGGGCATTTCCAAATCCTCGAGCATGGGTACGCTGGTCGATGACGTCGGAAAGAACCTCGACTCCGCCCGTGGTCTGGGGAAGATCGATGCGCCGGGTACGCGGGCCGGAAAGATCACACATCGGGTCGTCGCCAACGGTTGTAACCCAGACGTGGACGCGCCGACTGTCCAGCGATACCTCCGCGACGATCACGGAATCGAAACCGCCGGTGGACTCGACCATGCGCTTACGCAACTCGACGGAATACGCCACGCCGACGAACTCTCCTCGAGCGAGCAGGCGGCGCTGGCGGCCCGGCTCTCGCGGAGTTCCGACTCGAGTGCGGTGCGGGCGTTCGTCGATGATCTCGATAGTCCTGAGGATGTGCGGCATTTGCTGGACGAAGATACTGCGGCGGTCGATCGGATGGCAAAGTTTTACGCGCATCGTGGCGCAAACTCTGGTCAATATAGGAACATTGACCCTGATCTAAGCTCCAACGACATACTCCAAGTCGGCGAAAAAGCGGATATTCACGGAACAAACCTAATCGTGAAAAGAGATGGGGAGCTGAGATGGATAGAACAGGGAAATAGCGACTTTGGTTGGAGACATATCGAACAACGGCATATCCAAGGGGTTGGAAAAGATGCAGTTTCTGAGGATGGAGTCACAAGCTTCTGGCCAATCGGTCAACGGATTGAGACTCGTTCACTTCCAAATAAAATGAATCCGAATGAAATTAACGATCTGATCTACAAGACAATTAAAGATGGGGAGACTTCAGGCGGAAGAGCGATTGGAAAGACCGAATATATGCTTCGGCCAGTTCCTCAAGAAGGAATTAAACGGATGCGTGTTGTCATTCGACGCGATGGATCGGTAGAAACAGCGTTTCCTGAAGCTGGAAATGATATTGCAAAATGGAACGATGGATGGGTAAAATGACTAGTAGAGACAAACTGTGGATCGATTTTCGGGACGACAGTGCGTTTCGAGAATCCCTAATAAACGGTAATCCTGATCCGATCGGTGGTATCCGGATCAGCACTGGTGACGAGTATCTCGTGGGTGGCAAAAACGAATACTTGCCAACATGGGTCACAGATTTTGTAATCAGATTAGTTGATAGCGGAATCGATGTTCTCGATGGGGAACAGAGAACAATCGTGAACCATAATGGACCATCGTATTTGGTTATCAAACCCTCTGATGAGGAGGAAGTAGAAGTGTCCCATCGGCTAATCTGGGAAGCAGTCGAAGATCCAGACGAGTATCCAGAATTGATAGAGACAACAATCACAACGTCCGATACATTCGTTTCTGCTGTCGATCAGGTTGGTCAGCGGCTGCTTGCATATATACTCGAGCACAATCCGCAGCTAACGGATTCGGAGACAGTTTCAGATTTGCAAAAAGTACTTGAGCTCCTAGAGGGTCGGAAACAATCAGCAAACATTGAGGAGACAGAGGAATAATACACTTCGATCTAAGCACGATCTGTAGAATGAAGCGGAATTACTGAGTCCGGGGTCACTGGGTCCGATTTCATCGCCTCGGCCCGGAGGCAATCAACTACAAATAGAGGCAGACGGAATTCGTCTCCGAGCAACAGACGGAACAAAAGAAACGATCACGCTCGAATCATGACCAGCAAGAACCACGATCACGTGGCTGTTTCCACCGATAGCGGGGTCAATTGGGACTTTATTATCCCATCAGACGCAGCTACGTGTTCCGAACAGTTGACCGAAATGACGACGCTCGGTACGCAGTCGTTCGACTCGTTCGGGGATTTTCTATCGCCGATCGAACTCACGTACCAGATCCAGACGTATTCAGAGGGACAAAATCTGCCATATGGTAGTGACGCTGCCGAACCCAATAAAACGGTTGTACGAAACGTGCGTGAAGACCGTGGACTGACGGTCGAGGATTTCGTAGCATCGACCTGCATAGATCACCCGGGAGACCGGCTAATTCTCCGGATACATAACTGACGGCTACGAGTATCAATTTGATCCGAAGACGGGAGAACTACTAACCTCTATCTGGCAGAAGTGACCCCACACCGCCGACCTATCGACTCACCAGAGAACACTGTCAACGGACTAGTACAGCCTCGACGGCCGGCCGTACCTTCACACCAGCGGTTCGACCAGTTCCCGCCCCGCCTCGAGCAACTTCACAACCCGCTCGTCGTCCGCTGCCTCCGCGTAGACCCGCAACACGGGCTCGGTTCCGCTCGGTCGAACCAGCAGCCACGAGCCGTCGGCCAGCAGCAGCTTGAACCCGTCGGCGGTGTTGATGTCCTCGACCGCCGTTCCGGCGACGGTGTCGGGGATCACGTCCTCGAGGTCCGCGAGCACCCGCGATTTCTCGCTGTCGGGGCAGTCGACGCTGATCTTGTCCTGGACGACGGTGCCGTGTTCGTCGAGCAGTCGATCGACCCGCTCGTCGAGCGGTTCCGCGGCGTGCATCAGGGCCGCGAGCAGCGCCATCAGGACGCCGTCTTTCTCTCGGACGTGGCCCCGGACGGTGAAGCCGCCCGACTCCTCGCCGCCGACCAGCGCGTCGCCCTCGGCCATCGCCTCGGCGACCCACTTGAAGCCGACCGGAACCTCGTGGACGGTCTCGCCGTGGGCCTCGGCAACCCGGTCGATCAGATACGTTGTGGAGACGGTCCGAACCGCCGCACCCGATGCGTCCTCGAGCAGGAAGTCGTACAGCGCGGCGAAAAACAGGTTCTCGTCGAGGTAGCCCCGGTCAGGTGTCACGACGGCGAGTCGGTCGGCATCGCCGTCGTTTGCGATCCCCAGATCGACGTCGCTCTCGTCGTCCGTGACCGTCTCGATCAGGGTCTCGAGGTTCTCGGCGGCGGGTTCGGGCGAGCCGCCGCCGAACTCGGGGTCCCGCTCGCAACGATAGCGCTCGAGGGTGGCACCGGCACGCTCGAGCAGGGCGTCGGTCGTGTCGCGACCGCTGCCGTGCATGGCGTCGTAGGCGACGCTGAGTTCGGAAAGGTCTGTGTTGCCGGTGATCGACTCGGCCAGTTCGAGGGCGGCGTCGGCATGCGAGTCGGCGAAATCGACTTCGCGAGCGGTCCCGTGCTCGCTCTCGGGAAGCGGGTCGGGTTCGGCGAGCCGATCTGCGATGGCGTCGGTGACGGCCGGCAGGGCCGGCGCGCCGTCCTCGGGGATGAACTTCACGCCGTTGTACTCCGGCGGGTTGTGGGAGGCAGTGATCACGAGCCCGCCCGCGAGATCTCGGTCGGCAATCGCGTAGGCGACCAGCGGCGTCGGCCGGTCCCGATCGGAGAGCAACACGTCGATGCCGTTCGAACACAGCACTCGCGCCAGTTCCTCGGCGAACCCGCGCGAACTCTCGCGGGCGTCGTACCCCACCGCGACCGGCCCCTCGAGTCCTTCGTCCACAAGATACGTCGCGACCGCCTGCCCCACCATCCGAACGCGGGGGCCGTAAATTCCTCAAGCGTCGCCCGCCAGCCGTCGGTACCGAAGCTGATCGTCTCCATACATGGTGGTCATCGCCGGCCGCGAAAAAAGCGACGCTGGTCGACGGCAGACGAAGGGGCGGCGACGCGAGGGGGCCGCCGATGCAATGTACCTTGCGCGAGCAATGGCGTTTTCCGAATCGGCCGCGTAGTGCGGGTATGACACCCGCTCCCACCGTCGTCGCCGTCAGTGGCAGCCTCCGCGAGGCGAGCTACACGCGGACGGCGCTGCGGTACGTCCTCCAAGCGGCCGACGAGGCCGGTGCCGAGACGACGCTGCTCGACCTCCGCGAGTACGACCTCCCTGTGTACGATCCCGACGCCGGCGATCAGGGCGACGCCGAGACCGTGACGCGTCTCGTTCGCGAGGCCGACGCCGTCGTCCTCGGGACGCCGGTCTATCACGGCTCGTACTCAGGTGCGCTCAAAAACTTCCACGACTACTGCGGTTTTGACGAATACGAAGAGACGACCGTCGGCCTGCTGGCGACCGCCGGCGGCGGGAGCTACGGTTCGACGCTCGATCACCTGCGAATCACCGTTCGCGGCGTCCACGGCTGGGTGCTCCCCCATCAGGTCGGGCTCCGAAATGCGTCCGAGAAGTTCGAAGCCGATCCCGACGCGATCGACGGCCGTCGGTTCCGCGATCCTGCCCTCCAAGAGCGCGTCGAGAAGCTCGGCCGGATGATCACCGAGTACGCGTTCATCGACCCCAGCGTCACGTCGTCGCGATCCGCGGCGGCCGATGACTGAGTCGCCTCGAGTCAACCGTCGGCGCTCGCGGCCACCGCGGCTCAGGCGTCGACGTCAGTGAGACGCTGTTCGAAGAGCCGTTCGCCCGTCTCCTCGCAGGTGACGGCGACGACCTCGTGGGAGGTACAGCAGGATTCGACGACCTCCTCGCCCATCTGAACGTCGCCGCCGGACGGACACGTCTCGAGGAACATCCGGAGCCCGTTGAGTACCTCGCCTTTCGTCTCGGGGTCGAAGGCATCCCAGTCGTCGACCCACGCCTCGAGGGCGCGGCTGGCGGCGACGTCCGCGATCAGTGCGGCTCGAGAGGGCCAGCGACCGGCTCCGCCGGCGCGGGACAGCAGGGCGCGACCCTCACCCTGTGTCTCGAGTTCGAACTCGTCGGGATCGGCCTCGAACCCGAAGGCGTCGACGGCCGCTGCGACGTCGACGCCTGACTCGGAGAGCGGGTCGATCTCGTCGAACCAGGCGGCCTCGAACGCATCGGTGAGACAGAGATCGTCCCGATCCGCGCAGGGCTCGAGGACGTCGTGCTCGAGGAAGAAGGCCTCGAGGTCGACGGCCGCGGGCTCGTCGCCGGTGGCGGTCGACTCGTCGCCGGCGCTCTCGTCGTCGGCGTCGGTTGCAGCGACGGCATCGCTCTCGACGGTATCGGCCTCGTCGAAGGTGGTCTCGTGACCGGACGCCGGGCGGTCGGTCGAGTCAACAGCACCGAGCCCGCTCGCTATCGCCTGGTCGGGTTCCTTGCCGAACCAGCGGAGGATTTCGGGCGGGAGATATCGCTTGGTCAGCGTCGGCGTGCCGGGGACGAGATACCCCCGGAGATAGATCAGCGCGATCGATACCCCCACGGCGAGCACGCCGCCGAGGCGGGACTTCCGCGCGATGACGGAGCCGACCACCGCCGCGATGAGGAGGTTCAACACGGTACAGGGCTCACACCGGTTCTCACCGGTGTATTTGGGTTGCTTCAGATCGTCAACGACGTCGAGTTGCATCTCAGGCCTACTGTCACACTCAATATGCATCTATTTTTCGAATAACAGTAACGGGATAATAGTAGACAGGGTGGGTGAAAGTTTATCGCACAACCGAGCTCTCATTCGAGCCCGACGAGTCGCTCCTTCTCGGTGCGACGCAGTTGCTTGATCTCGTACTCGCGGGACATGGCAGCTGATTTCGAGTCGAACGCCTCGTGATAGCGGAGTTCGACCGGCGTTCGTCCGCGCGTGTACTTCGCCCCCTCGCCGGCGTCGTGTTCGGCGACGCGTCGCTCGAGGTCGGTCGTGTAGCCGGTGTACAGCGAGCCGTCGGCACACTCGAGGACGTAGACGACGTGATCGGCCATCGCTCGTGGCCAGGTGTGGGAGCGTAAAAAGCGTCTCGTCGTGGGGGCGCGTGGTTGTCGGCCCGTGTCGGTCCGATGTCAGGTGCCGCGAGCGCGCTCTTTCGCGGCTTCAGCGATTCCGGCGTTGGCTGAACAGCTGATACACGCGTGGATCTCACCGTGTTCGTCGGCGAAGACGCGTGCGAACCGTTCGGAGACGTGCGCACCGCAGTGGTCACACTTGGGCATTGGTCACACCGGCCGAAGCCGGTACTACAATCTACTGGGCGAAAGGATAAATAGCCTTCTCCATACACTGTTTGGCTTTCCGGTTGTGGAAAGTATTTTTCCGAAAAGGCGCATGACCGTCAGTCTCGAGCGGCGTCGATCGCACGCCCGATCAACGTCGCCTGTCCCCCGGCGACGAACCCTGCATCGACGTTGACGACCGACAGGACGGTACAGGACTGGAGCATTCCGGCCAGTGCCGCCTCGCCATCGCCGCCGTGCCCGTAGCCGCTCGAGACTGGGACGCCGATGACCGGCGTGTCGACGAGGCCCGCGACGACAGTCGGCAGGGCACCCTCGCGGCCGGCGACGACGATCAATACGTCAGCCTCGCGGAGGCGGTCGAGCTGATCGAGGGTTCGGTCCAGCGCCGCGACACCGATGTCGTCGACCCGATCGACCGTCGCACCCGCGTCTAGACAGACGGCCGCCGCTTCGTCGGCGACCGGTCCGTCGACAGTCCCACCGGTGGCGATACCCACCGTCGCGTCGAGCGACGGCTGCTCGTATTCTGCCGTCGTCACGCGGACCGTCGTACTCCAGCGGTCGATCACGGCGTCGGGAGCCGTCGCCTCGAGATGGGTCTCGAGCGCCACGAACTGCGAGTCGGAGACGCGGGTCAGTAGTGCTCGCCCCGTCGTCTCGAGAGCGGTTTCGGCGAGTGCGACGACCTGTTCGGCCGACTTCCCCGCTGCGAGAATCGCTTCCGGAATCCCACGACGCTGGTCGCGGACCGCATCGAACCGGCCCGCTTCACCGGTCACATACCCCCTAAGTTCGGCTTCGGCCTGCACCGGCGACAGCGAGCCGTCAGCGACGGCCTCGAGGAGTTCGCGCATACAGATCATCGACGACCGAGACACTCGAATCCGTCGACCCGGTTCGGCGGATGTGAGACGGATCCTCAGTGATTCGGTATCGCTGAACGTGCGCGCGAGCCCCGGAGGACCGCGCGCGAGCCGAATGCCGGGCTTTGAAAGCCACGAAATTCCGGATGGGCACTCATCAAACATATATTTTCCGGTGGTCCTAGTCATCGAAACGGGCGAATGAACCGCTGCAACCCCCGTATTTCCACGACCAACCAAAACCGTTATATGAGGTAACGCGAAACGAGTAGATCGTATGGCAGATCTTATCGTCAAAGCAGCCGTCAAGGAAGCGCTCGATGACAAAAACGTCGCCTCGGACTTCTACGACGCGCTCGACAAGGAAGTCGACGAGCTCCTCGAAGACGCCGCCCGACGTGCAGAGGCTAACGACCGGAAGACGGTCCAGCCCCGCGACCTATAAGGGACGATCGTTCGCGATTTTTTCGGACGCTACGGTGATCAGCGGCGCGTCTAGCTAGCTGTGGCGACCCGGTGTCGACCCTTGGTAGCGACGCGGCTCTCGCTTGCTACCTGCCGGCAGCCCGCTGACCGGCTGATTGCCGGCTCGAGTTTTTGCCCCTCGCCGTGGGAGGAGTGGGACACATGTTGCGCAAGCTCCTGATCGGCTTCGGGATCGTCGAGATACTCAAACCGGAGCCGATCATCGGACTGTGCGAACGGATCGGGCTGCGAAACCCCGGCGAGACCGAGCGGCGGCCGTTGGCGCTGACAGGTGCCCGGCTCGAGGGACTCGTCTTCGGGTGGCTGCTCGTCCGCGGCCGACAGGGATCGACCCTCATCTCCGCGCTGCTCGGCCTCGCCGGCCTGACGCTCGTCCTCATTCCCCAGCCGATCATCGAACTCAGCCAGCACTTGGTCTACGTCGACACCGACAGGCTCGAGTTACAGCCGTGGGTGGTGCCCGCAGCACGGCTGCTGGGCGTGCTCTACCTGACCGTGACGCTGCTCTCGCGGAGTGCGGGCGACGAGTCGGCGGGCGGCAGGAAAGCGGCCGAGAGCACGGACGACTCGGGGCAGTCGTCGAGCCGACTCCAGCTCCGTTCGCGGTGACGAGCCCCAAGATGCGACGAGTGCTGGTGGTCGGCATCGGATTGCTCGAGCTACTCGCCCCGAGACGGGTCATCCGGTTCGGTGAGCGGCTTGCGTTCGCGAACCCCGACGCCGGACGGCTTCGATCCTGGACGGTCCCGATCGCTCGACTCGAGGGAATCGCGTTCGTCTGGCTGGTCAGTCGTAAAGCGGGCCCACCGGCCGGCAGTAAGACCGTCCTCGCGACCGCCGGATTCGTTCTGGCGCTGGTCCCGCGGACAGTCGTCGAGACGGCCTGTCACCTGGCATACGAGAACGCAGACGAACTCGAGGTGAAACGGTGGGTAGTCCCACTGACCCGCCTGCTGGGGGCGGTCTACCTGATCGCCGGACTGTTCGCGACGCCGGTCGATGCGCCGACGGACTCGGAGGCGGCCCGACGCGACGGAGCGGAGGAGACTGGCCGGGCGCAATAGAGAGCAGGACGTGCAGGCGGCTCAGTACCGGCGGACATCGATGCCGTCATCGGTGCCGACGTAGGTCGCGTCGGCTACCCCGACGAACAGGCCGTGTTCCACCACGCCCGGAATTGTAGAGAGCCGCGTCGCCAGCCCGTCAGGGTCATCGATCGGCCCGAACTCACAGTCGAGCACTAGATTGCCGTTGTCGGTCACGACCGGCCCGTCCTTTCGCTCGGCGTCTCTGAGCGTCGGCTCGCCGCCCAGTTCCGCGATCCGATCCGCCACGACGGTATGTGCGTCGGGGAGCACTGCCACTGGAACCGAGCGCTCGAGTCGGTCGGTCAGCTTCGAGGGGTCGGTAACGACGACGAAGCGATCCGCCGCCGTATCGACGAGTTTCTCGCGTGCGTGGGCCGCGCCGCCGCCCTTGATGAGTGCGCCGTGAGAAGGGGCGTCCGGATCGTCGACGACCTGATCGGCACCGTCGATCGCGAGATCGACGCTGTCGACGGCGTCGAGATCGGTCAGAGGAATCCCGACCTCGAGTGCTAACTGGCGGGACTGAAACGAGGTCGGAATCCCGCGGACCTCGTGGCCGTCATCAATAACCCGGCCGATCGCCCGGATCGCGTGAGCGGTCGTCGACCCGGTGCCGAGTCCGACGACGAATCCATCCTCGACGTCCTCGGCCGCGCGTTCACCGGCGCGGCGCTTCGCTGCGGTGGAGCCGCCCTCCGTCTTCATGGTTCGTCAAGCGAGCGGCGGCGGGAAAAACGTTACATCTTGTGGCGCGATCAGAGGTCGACGTTTTTGAACCGCCAGCGACCGATCGAGAGCGGGACGAGCGCCCAGATGGCGAGGATGACGGGCCCGAACCACGGCTTGGCGACGAACGGCAGGTCCGCCACGTCGGAGCTCATCGTCGACTGCGTCTGGCCGAGAACGACCTCGATCGTGGAGCCGTAGGCGTTGTCCGGCGGCAAGGAACTGTAGACGAAATACCAGTCGGGGATCGATTCGACGGCGAGAGAATCTGTGGTCACAAAGAGTAGGGCCTGTCCGATGATTCCCCAGACGATCCAGAAGAAGATAATCAGGCCGAATGCACCGATCGCCGCTCTGGTCGTTGAGCGCGTCATCGAGGAGAGACCGACGCCGATACAGACGTAGACGAACCCGAACAGGATCGTTACCAGGGTAAAGGCGATGTAGTGGCCGATCGAGACCGAACCGACGAACGCGATGAGGCCCAACAGGCCGACAGCAAAACCGACAAGGATCGAAACGGCCACAACGCCCGTCCGGCCGAGTACCTTGCCAAGGACGACGTCCTGACGGCTGTGAGGCAGTCCGAGCAGGAACTTCAGACTCCCGCTCTCTCGCTCGCCGGCGATCGCGCCATAGCCGACGACCAGCGCGATAACGGGCACGAGAAAGCTCGCGGGGGCTTGAAGCGCGAAGATCAGATCAATCGTCGACCCCGCGCCGCCATCCTCGAACAGCTCCGATATCCACGACGCGAGGGCCGCGCCGCCGACGGTAAACAGGGCGAACACCACGGTTAGCCCGATCAGCACGCGCGAACGAATGGCATCCCGGAAGTCCTTCTTCGCGACGGTGATCGCACTCATTGTATCACCCCCGTACTGCCGGCCGAGTCCGAGGTGTAGGCCACGAACAGGTCCTCGAGCGAGGATTCGTCGGTTTTGAAGTCCTCGACGGACGCGTCGTGGTCCTCGATCCGCCGCAG
This sequence comes from Natrinema sp. SYSU A 869, assembly GCF_019879105.1. Classification (NCBI taxonomy): domain Archaea; kingdom Methanobacteriati; phylum Methanobacteriota; class Halobacteria; order Halobacteriales; family Natrialbaceae; genus Natrinema; species Natrinema sp. SYSU A 869. The sequence goes on from NZ_CP082249.1 coordinate 2,195,707, forward strand.
CACGGCCGTCTTCGCGCGGTCCTCGCAGGCGACGACGAGGGTCCTGCCCTCTGGCGTCACTGACGAGACGCCGTCGACCGATTCGATCGCCTCGAGCGCGGCCGAGGAGTTGTCGGGGATGTGATCGAGCGTTATGCGGAGCCGGGTCTGGGTGGGCATGGAGTCGCGGAGGCCGTCGACGGTGTCCTCCGCGATCAGGTGGCCGTCACGTAGAATGCCGACTCGATCACAGACCGCCTCAACTTGGCCGAGAACGTGCGAGGAGAAGAAGATCGTCGCGCCGCGTGCCTTCTCCTCGCGGATGATTTCCCGCATCTCACGGGCCCCGTTGGGATCGAGCCCTGTCGACGGTTCGTCGAGGATCAGCAGATCGGGCTTGCCGACCAGCGCCGTCGCGAGCATGAGCCGCTGGGCCATCCCCTTCGAGTAGCCGCCGGCTTTCTTCTCGGCGGCGTCACTGATCCCGACCCGCTCGAGGAGATCGTCGGGATCGTCGTCGGCCTCCTTCGACTCGATCGCGAACTCGACGTGCTGACGACCGGTCAGGCGGTCATACAGTTCGGCACCTTCCGGAAGGATGCCGGTCCGATTGCGGATCTCGATGCTGTCCGACCGGGCGTCCAGATCGAAGACGCGGACTTCGCCTCGGGACGGTCGGATGAAATCGAGCACGAGGTTGATCGTCGTGGACTTGCCTGCGCCGTTGGGGCCAAGGAAGCCGTATATTTCCCCGCTCTCGACCGTGAGGTCCAGTCCGTCGAGTGCCAGTTCGTTGCCATACCGCTTCGTCACGTTAGAGATAGTGATGGCTACCATGTTAATTATCTAAGTGTTTACGGTTAGCATATAAATATCTTGTTTGGGAGACAGTCACGGGAAACGGTCGACGCAGTCAGCAATTCGTCGACAGTACCCCGGTCGATCGTCGAACATCGATAGCGACGTTTCCGTGCGTCTACCGCCGTTTCTTCGTTTCTCCGTCGAGATTTCTTGAATATCACTGATAGAATTCGTTCGAAAGTAATATAATACCTGTTCGTGAAACATCACTTGTGAACGGAAATATGAGCGAACTCACATCGCAACCCATCGATCGAAGCGATACTGATCGACACCGACGGTCCAGCGTTCGATCGAGTGGCGACTCGAGTGAGGTAGTGTAATGCTGCAACTCGCCCTCCTTCCGCTGCAGGCCGGCGGCGACACGGCCGGGGTCGACTCCACGACGTTCCTCATCGGGATGGTGATCGGGTTCATCATCGGACTGGTGATCGCTGCCGGTGCCGGCTACTGGGTGTACAAGGACGCCTCGAAACGCGAGAACAACGAACTCCTGTGGGGACTCGGCGTCGCAGCATCGCTGTTCCTCTTGTTCCCGATCGGAATCATCATCCTGATCGCGTATATCATCATTCGCGGCGACGAGACGGCAGCGGAACCGATGCAGGAGGGAACCGCCGGCGGCGACTGGTAGCCGCCGATCGGATCGACGCCGATCCGGCCGCGACGAGGGCCGGACGGCTTCGAGCCCGTTTCACTCGCGGACCACACTGTTGCGCCGAACTTTTTTTGAACCGTCCGTGGACGACCACTCATGGCACGGGAGACGGCGGTATCTCTTTCGAACGTCCGCAAAACCTATCGGATCGGCGAACTCGTCCACGCGCTCGACGGCGTCTCCCTCGCGGTACCGCGGGGATCCTACACCGCGATCATGGGACCGAGTGGCTCCGGCAAGTCAACCTTGATGAACCTCGTCGGTTGTCTGGACACGCCGACGGCGGGCGAGGTCGTCGTCGGCGGTCGGACGGTCGGCGACCTCGGGGACCGCGAACGGACCCGGCTCCGGGGGACGGAGGTCGGGTTCGTTTTCCAGACCTTTAACCTGATGCCGCGGCTGAAGGCCCTCGAGAACGTAGCCCTGCCGCAGTTGTTCCAGGGTATCGGTCGGACAGAGCGCCGCGAGCGGGCCCGGGATCTGCTCGAGCGGGTCGGCCTCGCCGACCGCACGGATCACCTGCCGAACGAGCTGTCGGGCGGCCAGCGCCAACGGGTGGCGCTCGCGCGGGCGCTGGTCAACGATCCCGCGATCGTGCTAGCCGACGAGCCGTCGGGGAATCTCGATACTGACACTGAGGCTGACATTCTGGACCTCTTTGACGAGTTTCACGCGGCCGGGACGACTATGCTCGTCGTGACTCACGAGCGCCACGTCGCTGAACGCGCCGACCGAATTGTCCACCTGCTCGACGGGAAGATTGAGCGGATCGAGGAACTCGACGGCGACGGTGGCAGTGGGTCGACAGTGGGATCGACACGGGAGACGGATACAACACCGAATGCAGATTCGGCATCAAAGGAGGAGTCACCGTCGGGACGTCGGGAGGCCGATCCCGAATGAACCCCCTCGAGAGCCTGCGCCTCTCCTGGCGTTCCATTCGCGGTCATAAGCTCCGGTCGGCGCTGACGACGCTGGGGATCGTGATCGGAATCGCAGCAGTGATCGCGTTCGTCACGCTGGGTGCCAGTCTGCAAGCGGGGATCATCGGCGACATCAGCCCGGACGACCAGCGCAACGTCTACGGCTGGGCCGCCAACCCCGATACCGAGGGCGGCCCGTTAGCGGGTGCCCAGCCCGTCTTCACGCCGGACGATCTCGAGGCGGTTGAGAACCTTGAGGACGTCGAGGCGGCCTACGGCTACGCGACGATTCAGACGCAGGCGATTTCGAATGGGAACGAGACGGTCGCACAGGGGAACGGACTGATCGCTTCGGGGCCGTCGTACATCCGCGAGGACAGGCTGGCTGAGGGGAGACAGTTCGAGATGGGCGAACGCGAGGCAGTGGTAAACCCGGCGGCGGCGAACCAGTTCGAGGAGAACGTCACCGTCGGCGACGAACTCGCGGTGACGATCCTCGGCGGCGAGCGCACGACCCTCGAGGTGGTCGGCATCACCGACACCAGCGAGGGACAGAGCCCGTTCGAAGGCTTCGAATCCTCGCCGCGGGTCTACGTGCCGACGGATCCCTACTACGCGGAGCAAGCGGCCGGGTTGGGAATCGGTGGTGGTACCGAGAGCGGTGGCGAGAACGGTACCGAGAGCGGTGGCGAGAGCGGCGGTGGAAACGGAAACGATGGCGGCGGTGACGCTCGCTTCCTGGCGATCATCATCGAAGCCGAATCGACCGACCAGTCCGATATCGATGCCGCCCGCGAGAGCGCGACCGCCTACCTCGAGAGCAACCAGTCCGACGCGAGCGACCTGCTGGACGACAATCTCGAGGTCACGTTCCAGACGAGCACGGAACTGCTCCAGCAGCTCCAGGACGTGCTGGATCTCCTTCGGAACTTCATCGTGGGCATCGCGGCCATTTCCCTGCTGGTCGGCTCGATCGGCATCGCGAACATCATGCTCGTCAGCGTCACCGAGCGGACCCGCGAGATCGGCATCATGAAAGCCGTCGGCGCGCAGAACCGCGACGTGCTCAGCCTCTTCCTGACCGAGGCGGTGATCCTCGGCGTCATCGGCGCGATCCTGGGAACGGGGCTGGGACTCCTCGGCGGCTATCTCGGTGCACAATACGTCGACCTGCCGCTGGTCTACCCCTTCGAGTATGTCGCGCTCGCGATCGGCGTCGGAATTCTCGTCGGGATCCTCGCCGGGCTGTATCCGGCCTGGCGGGCCGCGCGAACGGATCCGATCGACGCGCTCAGATACGAGTGACTCGACCGCCGGATCGGCCGGTGTCGTTCGCAGTCGCGATCAGTGATCAGACTCGCGATCTCGGTCCCGATCCGAGTAGCGATCCCCCTCGAGCCCGTCCGACGGGGATCGATCCGACTGACCGTCACGGTCTCGGCTCGGCATCGTATCGGTATCATGGTCTCGAGTCGACATTGAATCGACGTCGCGATCCCGGGATGATGTCACGTCGGCGGTGCGCGACGGGCGATCCGCCGCCGTCGAGAATCCGATCGTCTCCCGCGTCTGTCGTTGTTTGTCGGGATATTCGTGGGCGAGGGAGGACCCTAAATAGCCGCCGAGCGCCGACAGCCCGACGGTGTAGACGAGAACGAGCAAGAGAGCACCGGCGATGAAAATCGAGAGGAAAGCGATGCCACCGCCTGGGACGCCGCCGATGAGCCCCAGTCCGAGGAAGCCGAAGATGAGGAGCCCGCCGGCCGCGATCGGGAGGAACGTAATGAGCCCGGCGATCGTGCCCGCGATCGTCCCCGTCCGTTCGTCGGGCCCCTCGAGAAAGCCCGCGACGGCTCCCCGAGAACGGGTGAACCGGGGATAAACGAGAGGGCGACGCCGATGACGGCGCCGATGACCGCGTTGATGAGCGTTCGGGTCCGGACCATACTTGACGAACGGCGTGCGAGGTGAAAAGTGTCGGTGGTTCGTGGTGTCTGACTGCGCGCCGTTTCGCGGGAGAGACACCAGCGCGGTCAGTCATCGGCGGTCTGCGAACTCGACTCCTCGAAGGTCGTCTCCGTGTCGGCGGCCCCGTTCGATGGGTCCTCGGGGTCCGCCTCGACGAGTTCACTAAACGAGGCATCGCCGTTGACCTCGTCGGCGAGCAGGTCGACGGCTTCGACGAAGACCGCGACGATCAGCGGGCCGACGACGACGCCGATCGGGCCGAGCGTGAAGAGCCCGCCGGTAAAGCCGACGAAGTAGAGGCTACCGGGCAGGCCGGCCGACCGGCGGGAGAGCCGCGGTCGGACGGCGATATCGGGGAGCCAGGCCACGAGGACGAGTCCGAGGACGCCGATCAGGGCCGCCGCGACGAGGTCCCCGGCGGCGACGTGATAGAGCGAGATCGGAGCGATGAGCATGCTCGGTCCGATAATGGGGACGAACTGCAGGACGGCGGCGACGATCGAAAGCGTCAGCGCGGCCTCGTAGCCGAGAATCCGGAACAGCGGGTACGCGATGGCGAGCGTCGCGATCGAGGTCGCGACCTGCAAGACGTAGATCGCATACAACGTCTCACGGGCCCGCTGGGCGAGCGCGTAGACGATGTCCCGATACCCGTGTGGAATCGGTGCGACGGCAGCCCGGCCCGCTTCCTCGCCCTTGAGCAGGAGGCCGAACATGAGGACGATAAACAATGCGAACTTGATCGCGAGCACCGGCAGCGCCAGCGCGAACGAGGTCGCGGCATCGCTGAGATAGCCGACCGCGAGCGCCTGTACTTCCCCGGCTTCGACGGTGTACGTCGCCTCGAGCACCGTCATGGAGAGCTCCCGCGGAAGGCCCTCGACGGCGTCGAGCACCTGCTCGATACGGAAGTAAAGCGCGACGATGATGGGAATGAAGACCGCGAGCGCGGTCACGAAGCCGATGACGGTCGCGGCGAGTGCACCGTCCACTCGGAGAGGCCGCGCCTGACGAGCCAGCCCTGAACGGGCATGAGGACGTAGGCGACGGTGAGCGCGAAGAGGATCGTTTCGAGAACCTCGAGCAGGATGCCGGCCGTGAGAACGCCGAGCGCGACGACGATCCCCGCGAGGACGTATCGTCGCCGTCCATTCGAACTCGCCGTTCTACTCGAGGGCCCTGTCACAGCGGTGAGTCTTACCTGGGGAATAAAGCCTTTCGGCTCTGACAGCAGTGCTGGAACGAAACGACGCCGATCAAGAGTCTTAAGATCACCCAGTGCAACCACCGGGTAATGAAACGACGGACGTTCGTCGGCGCGGTCGGTGGGAGCGCGGTCGCTGGCGTCGCTGGTTGTTTGACTCAAGAGGGGGACAACGGCCAGGGCAATGGGACTAACGAGAACGATCCCGAACCGGAGAACCCCGACCTCAAGGGCGAGCTTCGGGTCGCGACGTACGAATCGATGGTCGACGGCGAGAATCCGGCCGGTCCGTGGCTCAAGGAGCAATTCGAAGCGGAGTACCCTGACGCCGAGCTGACATGGACCGTTCCGAACAACGCGATCAAGGACTACATCGATCGCAAACAGCAAAACGCCGAGATCGATGCCGACATCTATCTCGGAGCGAACATCGACGACCTCGTCCGAATCGACGACACCCTCGACGACGGCGGCCTCCTCCGAGCGCTCAACGTCGACCGGATCGACAACGCCGAACGGATCCGCGACGGGCTCGACATGGGAGATCCCCACGGGCGCGTCCTCGCCTACGATACGGGCTACATCTGTCTCGTCTACGACGAAACCGTCGTCGACGAACCCGAGACGCTCGAGGACCTGACCGAACCGGCCTACGAAGACGCGCTGCTCGCCCAGAGCGCCCAGAGTTCGGATCCAGGGCAGGCATTCCTGTTATGGACGATCGACGCCTCCGGCGAGGACGGGTATCTCGACTACTGGCGCTCCCTCGACGACAACGGGGTTCGCACGCTCAAGGACTGGAGCGAATCCTATTCCGGGGCGTACATGAACGGAGAACGGCCAATGGTCGTCTCCTATTCGACCGATCAGGTGTTCGCCAACCAGTACGACTACGATATGAGCCGTCACCAGATCGCGTTCCCGAACGATCAGGGCTACGCGAACCCCGAGGGAATGGGAATCTTCGAGAAAGCGTCCGAACTCGATCTCGCCTATGAGTTCCTCGATTTCGCCCTCTCGAGTGAGGCCCAGGCCGTCATCGCCCAGCGCAACGTCCAGTTCCCGGCCGTCGATTCGGAGTACGTTGACCTCGACGAGGAGTTCGACCAGTACGCACACGTTCCGCCGGAGGCGGTGACGATCGGCTACGACGACCTTCGGGGCAACCTCGACGGCTGGGTTGAGGACTGGGCGCGCGAGTTCGCCAGCCAGTAGGCCCGTGTCTCGACCGGAATGGGCCGAGCAGGGAGCCGGCCTTCGACAGCGATCCGCCACCGCTCGCCGCTGGCTCGAGCGCCACGCGCTCGCTCTGACAGCGCTGGCGACGGCCGTCGTCCTCGCCGTCATGCTCTACCTGCCGGTCGGCATCGTCTTCGTCAACGCCGTGGTCGACGACGGCGTAGCGACGCTCGCGTTCTTTCGCGAGGCCCTCACCGATCCGTTCTATTTCGGTGTCCTCGCGGACGTCTTCGCGGAGCCGCTGGCGGTTCGGAGCCACCTCGAGTCGTTCATCGGCTGGCTCACAGCGATCTCGATTTCGGTATCACTCGAGTACCCGATCCCCGGCATTGCGCTGCCGATCCCATGGTTGGGCCTCGAGATGCCGGCGATTCGCAAGGGGCTGTTCGGCTTTACGGCCTACCAGGCCGCGCTGTCGACGTTCGCGAGCGTCGTGCTGGGGCTGCCCGCGGCGTACGTGCTCGCGAACTACGAGTTCCGGGGCCGGCGAACGCTACGCTCGCTGACGATCCTCCCCTTCGTACTGCCGGGGATCATGGTCGCCGTGGGCTTCTACGCAATGTTCGGTCGGACTGGGACGCTCAACCAGTTACTCGGAATCGCCGGACTGGGACCGTTCCCGTTCATCGAGTGGAACCCGCTCGCGATCGTGATCGTCGCTCACGCGTTCTACAACGCGCCGCTGGTCGCTCGCGTCACCGTCGCCGCTTGGGAGTCCGTCGACGCCCGGAGCGTCGAAACCGCGCGCAGTCTCGGGGCGAGCCCCCGTCGCGCATTTCGCGATGTGGTCGTCCCGCAGCTCATGCCGGCTGTCCTAACCGGCGCGTTGCTGACCTTCATCTTCACGTTCATGACGTTCCCCATCGTGCTCGCGCTGGGCGGGCTCCAGCTCGCGACCGTTGAGGTCTGGATCTACGATCGCGTCCGCCAGCTTGCCTACGCCGAGGCCGCGACGCTCGCCATCCTCGAGACGTTCCTCTCGCTCGCCCTGACCTACGCCTACCTCCGGTACGAGTCCGCCCAGTCCGGGCTGGCTCGATCGGCCACCGCGCCGTCCCGAAAACCGCTCTTTCCCGACCTCCGGACGGCGCTGTCACCGCGCCGGCTGGCGATCATCGGCTACGGACTCATCACCGTCGTCGTCTTCGTCGGTCCGATGGCGAGTCTCGTCGTCGGGAGCGTAACGGACGGGAGCGGATTGACGACGCGCCACTACGCGTTCTTACTCGAGCGCCAGCTCGAGGGGGCATCGTATCAGACCCTGCCGTGGATCGCGATTCGAAACTCGCTACTGTTCGGCGTCGCGACGCTGGCCGTCGCTGTCCCGATGGGCGTGATCGTCTCGGTTGTGACGGTCCGAGCCGGTCGCGGCGGGACAATCGTCGACACGCTGGCGATGCTCCCGCTGGCGGTCAGTGGCGTCGTGTTCGGGATCGGCTTGCTGCAGGGGCTCGTCTTCGGGATTTCGCTACCCGGCGGCTGGCGGTTCCAGGTGACCGGCGCGGTCGCAATCGTCGCCGCCCACGCTGTCGCGGCCTACCCCTTCGTCACGCGCAACGTCTCCCCGTTGCTCGCGAATCTCGATCCGGCGATGGTCGAGTCCGCTCGAGCGCTCGGGGCCTCCCGGTACCGCGCGCTCCGGGACGTGGAACTACCGCTCGTGGCCAGCGGTATCGTCGCCGGAGCCGCTTTTGCCTTCGCCATCTCGATCGGCGAGTTCTCTTCGACGGTGATTTTGGCCAGCGGAAGCCAGACGTACACCATGCCCGTCGCCGTCGAGCGCTATCTCGGCCGTCGCTCCGGGCCCGCGATCGCCATGGGAACCGTACTATTGGTCGTCACGGCCGCGAGTTTCGTCGTCGTCGACCGCGTCGGCGGGAGGTTCGAGCGATGACCGAACTGTGTCTTGAGGACGTCTCGAAAGTCTACGGTGCGGACGAAACCGGGACCGTCGCGCTCGAGAGCGTCGATCTCACCGTGCGCGACGGGGAGTTCTTCACCCTGGTCGGCCCCTCCGGCTGCGGGAAGACAACCACCTTGCGAGCGATCGCCGGGTTCGAGGAGCCAACCGAGGGTGACGTCCGCTTCGACGGCCGAAAGATGACCGGCGTACCGCCCGAACGGCGGGATGTCGGCGTCGTCTTCCAGAGCTACGCGCTGTTTCCCCACATGAGCGTCGCCGAAAACGTCGGCTATGGCCTCCAGTTTCGAGAACCACCCGACGGAGGGACGGTCGACGAACGCGTCGCAGAATTGCTCGAACTAGTCGATCTCGAGGGGATGGGTGACCGCGATCCGGAACAGTTGTCGGGTGGCCAGCGACAGCGGGTAGCGCTGGCTCGCGCACTCGCGCCGGCTCCGGACCTGCTCTTGCTCGATGAGCCGATGAGCGCGCTCGACGCGCAGCTTCGGGAGTCGCTGCGTCGACAGGTCAAGCGAATTCAGTCAGAACTCGAGATCACGACCGTCTACGTCACCCACGATCAGGCGGAGGCGCTGGCGATCTCGGATCGGCTCGCGGTCATGAACGGGGGACAGGTCGAACAGGTCGGCCGGCCACAGAAGATCTATCGCGAGCCCGCGACGCGGTTCGTCGCGGAGTTCGTCGGGGACAACAACGTCTTCGACGGTGAGGTTCGCAGCCGCGAGGGCGACTACGCGACGGTCGCGGTCGACGGTGAGACGTTCACGCTGGCGCTCCCCGACGGAAGCGATCGAGTCAGCTTCTGCGTGCGACCGGGCGCGCTCTCGCAATCGGTCGCGGACGAGCGATCGGCCGCTGAAAACCGGCTAACGGTGACCGTCGAGACCAGCGAATTCCTCGGCGAGACCGTCCGCATCAACGGCCGGTGGAACGACAGCAGAATCGTCCTCCGCCTGCCGAACGTTCCCGAGAGCGATGAACTGACGGTCGGGTTCGCGCCCGACGACGCACACATCGTCGCCCAGGAGTGAGATATCGCCGGTCATCTCGAGAGGCCCGGAACCTGCAAGTGGCCTTCTTTCACCGCCAGTGTGATAATAGCTGTCATGAGAGTTACTCGGCAGCTCCGGATCGATGTCGAACGCAGGGAGCTAGCGGCCGGGACAACGATTACCGTTCGCGTCCGCGACAATCGACGGCAAGCCATCGAGGGAGCCATCGTTACGACCGAAGCGAAATCGGCTCGGACGGACGAGCGTGGCCTGTGTCGACTGCGGTTCGATTCGCCCGGATTCTGGAAGCTCACGGCGGCAAAATCCCCGAGCGAGCGCGTTGCGTACAAGCCAGCGTCGGCGCTCGTTCGAGTCGTCCCGAACGCGGCCGCGCTCCGTCCGTATCGCCCCATGAGATCGCGATAGCGCCACGTTGACGGATGGGGTCACTCTCGAGGCTATGGGAGTGATCGCCTACCACAGCGTTATCCCGCCTGCTCCCATCTCTAATAGCATGGCAGACTCCAAAGACAGTCGAGACAAGCAGGCCGACGACGCGGAGGAGCGCCAACGAGAACGAGAGGTTTCGGAGGCGCTCGAGCGAGATGATGAGGACGAACCGCCGCTCGACGAGGAGACGAGTGAGGCAGAATCCGACTCTGACGGGGACGATCGGGACGAAGAGAGCCCGAAAACGGAGGAGTAGGAGTCGTTACGTAACGCCCCAGAAGAACGCGATGCCGAAGACGGTCACGACGGAGAGCAGCAACTGGAGCGGTGCGCCGACCCGGACGAAGTCCATGAACTTGTAGCCGCCGGGGCCGTAGACGAATAGGTTCGTCTGGTAGCCGACGGGCGTCAGGAACGCGGTCGAGGCCGCGAACGTCACCGCGAGCACGAACGCGAAGGGGTTCGCGTTGATCTGCGCCGCGGTCTCGACGGCCACTGGGAGCATCAACACGACGCTCGCGTTGTTCGAAATCACGCCCGTGATGAGCCCTGTCGCGAGATAGAACACCCACAATACGCCGATGATGGGGAGATAGGCACCGGTCGAGGCGACGAGTGAGCCCAGCAGATCCGCCCCGCCAGTCTGCTCTAAGGCGATTCCCAGCGGGATGATGCCGGCGAGCAAGAAGATCACGTCCCACTCGACGGCGTCATAGATCTCCGTCGGCTTGAGGACGCCCGTCGCGACCATCGCGACGACGCCAGCGAGCGCAGTCACGAGAATCGGTAGGGAGAGCGCGGACATTGCTTCGAACGCGCCAACGCCCGTCATACCGGCGAGGGCGGAGCCGACCGCCCCCCACGGCACGGCGACGAAGCCGACGACACCCGCCATGATCGCCGCCGCGTGGGGAATCTTCTCGGTCCGGTAGTCCGGCTCCTCGGGCTCGTGTGCGACGATGAAGTCGTCGTTCTGCGAGAGCCGGTCGATGCTGTCCGGAGCCGCCTGGACCAACAGCGTGTCACCGACGCGGATTCGGCGCTCGTCCATGTGATCGCGGACCGTCTCCCCGCGGCTGCGGAACGCCAGCACGGTCGCGTCGTAGCGCTGGCGAAAGGTCGAGCTCTCGAGCGATTCGCCGACGAGAAAGGAGCCCCGTGGGACGACGACCTCGACCAGCGTTCGGTCGGGTACCTCGTCGGGCTCTAAGTCCTCGACCGTCTGCGGGTTGCCCGCGAGCGTGAGCGTTCCTCGATCGACGAATTGCTGGACGGTGTCGCGATCGGCGCGCAGCCGCAGCAGGTCTCCCTCTCGAATCGTTTTCTGACTGATCGGTTCGATGAACTCCTCGTCGTCGCGGACGACCTGGAGGATGTCGGCGTCGAACTCGACGTGGTCGATGGCCTCGGCGACGGTCGCGCCGACGATCGGCGAGTCTTCGTTAACGACGGCTTCGGTCAGATACTCCTCGATCGCGTACTCCTGGACGTAGTCCTCGTCGACGGGGACACGCTCGGGCAGCAGTCGGTGGCCGATGGTCATGAGATAGAGGCTGCCGACGAGGAGGACGATGATTCCAAGCTTGGTGAACTCGAACATCGAGAACGGCTGGCCGAGCAGGCGCGCGGAGACGTCGCTCGCGAGGATGTTCGTCGAGGTGCCGATGAGCGTGAGCATCCCGCCGAACATCGAAGCGTAGGACAGCGGGATCAGGAGCTTCGACGGGGAGGTCTTCCCCTTGTGGGCGATGTCCGAGATGACGGGAACGAGGATGGCGACGACCGGCGTGTTGTTGATAAAGCCGGAGATCGGACCGCTGACACCGATCGTCGCGAGCAGCTGTTTGTCGAGGTCGTCGCCGGCGAACGCGGACATCTTGCGACCGATGATCTGAACGACTCCCGTCTGGCTGATCCCCGAACTGAGAATCAGCATTGCCAGCACAGTGATCGTCGCCGAATTGGAGAAGCCGGATGTCCCCTCCGCAGTCGATATTTCGGTGAAGTTCGCCACGCCGTCGGCACCCAACACCATCAACAACACCATAATCAAGATGGCAGTGACGTCGATGGGCAGCAGTTCGGTGATGAAAAGCACCAGCGCAATGGCGATGATTCCGAACACGACCAGCATCTGCGGAGTCACGGCAAGGCTACCGGAGTCGGCGGCCAGCGGCGTAGCCCCAATGTCTGAGAGGAAACATCCAGACACAGTTAACAGTACGAATATTCGGACCGTCCCGCTTGAAGGCCCCGGTTCGATACGAGTCCGCGACCCAGCACAGCGCCGCGTCGCCGATCGGCCGTCGAGCTATCGTAGCCACTAAAACGAGTGATACGCTGATTGCACAGCTGTCATGCGAGCAGGTGTGCAGTGACTGTCAGTGGCTACTATAGCGGCCACTGCCGACGACTAAGGAAGACGGTCGGCTGCTACTCCGAGGACAGCCGGGATCCGAACCGCTCGAGACCGACATCGAGCATGTCGGGACTGACGGGTTGGAACTCGCCGTCATCGGGCAGGTATGATCTGACCGAGTCCCAACTATCGCGGGCGTAGCGCTCGTCGAGCAGGACCCGAACGCCGACGTCCTCGGGACTGCGGATGACACGGCCGATTGCCTGCCGGGCCTTCCGGACTGCGGGAATGGTCAGCGCGTAGGTGAATCCGTCACCGAACTCGTCGTCGTAGGCCCGGCGCACGGCCTTCGTTCGGGGGCTCGAAGTGTTGACGATCGGAACGCCACAGACGACGGCCGCGGCGAGGCGATCGCCGCTGTAGTCGACGCCCTCGGTCAGCGTACCCCGAAGACTCGTAACGAGCACCTTCCCCTCGCCCGCGAAGAACTCGTCTTTGAGCGACTGGGTCGTCTCGTCGTCGCTCGCGGCGTCGAGCAGGACTGGCTTGTCGACCCGGTCCTCGAGCTGCCCGGCGACCCACTCGGCTTCGGCGTAACTGGGCATCCCGACGAGGACGTTACCGGAGAGGCAAGCGACTTTCGCGATGGCGTTGGTGTAGGACCGCCGCGTCGGATTGTCTGCTCCCGGGCTGCCGCGATTATCGTAGGTGTACTTCGGTGCGGCGACGGCGAAACTCTCCCGGTTCTCCGCGGGGAAGTGGAGCCCGTACCGGCGCTCGACGACTGGTCGGTCTTCCTCGCGCGCGAGGTACTGGAGTCCCGTCACCTCGGTGAACGCCTCCATCGGCTCGAGCGTCGCGCTCATCAGAATCCCGCCGCCGAAGTTGCCGAGCCGGTCGCCGATGGCGTCACTGGGGACACAGTTGTGCAGGGACAGCCGGGCGTTGTATGCCCGTCGCCACGAGTCCGCGGGTTCGGTATCGTCCCAGGTGCGCTCGAGTTCGATCTCCCGGAAGTAGTCGGTGTGGCCGCGGCGGTACCACTCGCCGAGGACGCGGCCGACGGCGGGCGCGGCGCGGGTCCGATCCTCGTCCTCTGCTTCGTTCAGTACTCGCTCGACAATCGCACCGACGGCTTCGGCGCGGACCCAGTCAGCATCGCCGTAGCCCGCCTCGCTCGCCCACTCACTGAGTTCGTCCTCGGCGGGCTCGCCCGGATTGCGGAGCGGGATCTCCTCATCATGGAGATCGTTCAGGTTCGACTGCCAGCCGCGATAGTTCCGGTCGAGATGGGCCGTGACCCGGCGATCGAGTTCCTCTCGGAGGTCCCGGACGAACTCGAGGGTCCGATTGAGTTCCTCGTAGGAGATGTCGCTGTCCGCGAGTTCCCCGCGGACGAGGTCGGCATCGGCGGTCTTGGAACCGCCCTCGGCCTGCCGGCCCTCGCGCTCGAACTTGATCGGCTGGACGACCCGAGAGAGTTCGGTTTCGGCGTCCCGGAGCGTGGAGTCAGCGACGCCCTCGCTGACCAGATCGCGAACGCGTGGCTCGAGCATGTGGGCCTCGTCGCAGACGACGAACGTTGACTCGTCGAGTAGCGCGCCGGTGAAGGAGCCGACCGTCTGGGGGTCGAAGGCGTGGTAGTAGTTTCCCATCACGACCTCGACCTCGCCGAGGGCGGCCCCCATTACGGAGTGGGGACAGGTGCCGTGTTTCACCGAGCGGGCGACCAGTTCTTCTGGCGTGACCATTCCGGCGTCGGTAAAGTCGTAGGGAACCGCTTCCGCGGCCGATCCGTCCTCCTCGTCGTCCGGCAGGTCCTCTAAGTACTGCGCGTAGAACGGACAGTACTCGGTCTCGGCCCCCACGGGACCGCCATCGCCGTACTCGGGGAGATCAGGCGGATAGGGCGTCGGTTCGCCTGCAGTCCCGAGAAACGTATTCTTCGACTGGCTGCCGCTGTCGGCCAGCCCGATCTGCTGGCTTCGGGCGCGGGCGGCCAGGTTTTTGGCCGTCGCGTCGCCGCCCTCACCGGTGAGGTCGCGAGTGCGATCCCGCAAGGTCTCGCACCGATCGTAGACGTTGCCGTCGTCAATCCCCGCCGCGTTCTCGCGGTTATACGGACAGACATCGGCCTTCCCGACGAGTGTGAGCCCCGAAATCGGGTCCCAGTCGGTCGGCAGGTTCTCGTTGATCGTCTCGAGGTCGGCCTCGAACTGGCGCAGTTGCTGTTTGACGCTCGTGAGCACGAGCACGCGGTCGTAGTCGGTGTCCGGATCGCGCACAAGGTCGATCCCCGCGGTGAGCGCAATCATCGTCTTTCCGGTGCCACAGGCCCCTTCGATGACGGTATACCCGCCTTCCTGCCCGGTGTCGATGGCTGTCTCGATACCGTCGACTTGCGGCTCGTAGGGCTGGGTGTGGCCGAACACCGTCCGCCAATTCGTCATTCTCTCCGTACTCATCGTCGGTCGTCCATAGCGTTGACGGACTGGATTGGCCGCGTCATGTGGGATAAATGTCGGGAACGGTTGCGGGACCAATCGAGTGACTCGAGCCGAAGTGCGCTTACAGAAACTATATTTTTCTACACAGTCTGGTTTACTGATTACTGTTCCCAGACAGTCCGGTTCAGTGTGGATAGCAATCCGTGTTCGTGCATTCGGATCGTCGTCTACCCGGTTGCTGCCAGCGTGACCCTTTAATTACCCGAGTCCCTACAGTCGCGTGTGAAGGTCCCCCAATCTCTGAAAGACGTCGACCGAGATGCAGTCGTCCGCACGTTCGAATACGACGACAGCAGCGTTATTGCGGTTGATTTCGGCACTTCGGCCGCTGACATTTCGGTCGATGTCGTCGGCTCGACTGCGATCATCCTCGCGGACAGCGAGCAGTTCGAGTTCGAACTGCCGCCCGAGGCGAGCGACGTCTCCGCGCGCCACGGCGTGCTCACGATCAAAGAGTAGCGCCGGACTCGAAGCAGCAACCGCGGCGACGAACGATCGGACCGGTTCAACCCCTGTTTTGGCGGTTTCGAGTGCGTTTACGACGCGGGTGAGACCGGTCCGGACCGGTCGGAGACTGACCGGAAGCGCAACGCCTTCCCCGGTCCGCCGACTACTCCGGCTATGAGCGATTCCATCGACGTCGAGCGCTGGCGCGACGAACTCGAGTCGAAACGCGCCGAGAAAGACGAGTTCTTCGCCGACCATCCCCAGTCACCGATCCCGCCCGAGGAACGGGACGACTTCGAGGGACTCGACTATTTCGAACCGGACCCGACCTACCGCGTGACTGCGACCGCGGCGGTCCACGACGACCCCGAGGTCGTCCTGATGGACACCACCGCGGGCCAGGAGATGCGCTATCTCCGCGTCGTAACCCTTGAGTTCGAACTCAACCGTGAGGACGAGGACCTGCAGGACGGGACGTTCGAACTCGCGGCCTACAAACAGGAGAGCCCGAACGAGCAGCCGCTGTTCGTGCCGTTCCGTGACAAGACGACAGGCCAGCAGACCTACCAAGGCGGTCGGTACATGGAACTCGAGCCGGATCGAGATCTCGAGGACGGCGACGAACTCGTCGTGGACTTCAACCTCGCGTACTCGCCGTTCTGTGCCTACAGCGAGACCTTCGACTGTCCGCTACCCCCGGAAGAGAACTGGCTCGAGGTGACGATTCCGGCCGGTGAGCGCTACGAATAGTCGGCCTCTCACATTTTCCGACGCAGTCAGTATATACCATAGAGTAGTCGCGTCCGTTGAAGCGATTAGGAGAGAAAGCGTGACTATCCTGATGATCGTACTTACACTTGAGTCGATACGATAGTCGAGCGACAATCGGTCACCGATGAAAGAGGTGTGTTTCGACTCGAGATGTCGGCGGTCTGACGGCCTGTATCCCAGATATTTCGATCTCGAGTGGAAACCAGGGGGTTTTCGCTGACAGGTTGCTATCAGTGGATGACTACGGAGGAGAGGGTGAACGAATAGGGGAAAGTCAGGGAGCGACGCCGACGGTGAGCAGCGTCCCGAACTCGCGGTAGCGTTCGACCATGTTCTCGCGAGTGTCCCAGTCTTCCGTGGGGAACTCGGCCGCGTCGGGAATCGTGATCTCGCGATCGGGAATGGTGTCTTGCTCGGCGACGGCGAGTCCCGCGTCGCGGAAGGCCTCGCGGTACTGCTCGCGGTCCCAACGGGTCATCTCGATAGCGATGAACTCCTGCCACTCGTGGGAGTGGACGTTTTCCTCGTAGTAGTTCACCGCACAGTAGAAGGTGCCACCGGGACGGAGGACGCGGGCGACCTCCTCGAGCGTGTGATGGGGATCTGCCGCGTAATAGAAGGCTTCCATACTCCAGATGTGGTCGATCGAGTCATCGGCGAAAGGGAGGGCGTCGAAGTCACCGACGAGATAGCCGACGGCCGGGTCATCGGTGTACCCCGCTGCGTTGCGTGCCATTTCGGGCGAGCCGTCGAGTCCGTAGACCCGGCCGGCACCCTTGGTATCGCGGAGCGCGCGTCCGGCGTAGCCGCTCCCACAGCCGAGATCGAGGACGGTGTCGCCGGCTTCGATCGGTATCCGTGCGAGCGCATGCTTTGCAGTGTGCCAGTGGCGCTCCTCCATCCCCTTGTCCCGACCGCTCGCCGCCCAATCGTCGAACTCCTCGCGAACGCTCATATGCGCAAGTTTGGGTGCCGTGGGCCTAAACGCGTTCGCATCGGCAGAGGAACGGGCTGTCCCATAAACGACTCCCCCTACCGTTCTCACTGCGATGAAAACCACCGATAGATTCTTTAGGCTGGCCTAAAACATAGGAAGTGAAGGGTCGTCGGTGACCGAAATCCGTGGGCATCCGGATTTCGTTTCGACGCTCGGTGAGTTGCACTGTCCCAAACCTCGCCAGTTTTTCAGGCCCTTCCTCCGTTTCCGACGCTGACTCCCCGACGAGAGATACATCCGCACGCTTAAGGGCGTTCCCAAAGTTGTTCACGCCACTATGGAGTATACGCTTGAGATAGACGGGACGCCGGAGACGGTACCGGGCGGAACCGGTGTACTCCTCTTGCATCCGAGCACCGGCGAAACCGACCGCATCGACACCGATTTCCTTAAAACCGACACCGATAACTTCCTCGTCATCTCCACGCGAACCACCGCTCGCGAAGTTAGACAGAAACTCGAGCACTACGACGTCGACGAGGAGTGTGCTGAGATTCTGGATACGCTAAGCATCGAACGCGGCTACTCGCGGCGCTCTTCGGATACCGTCCACTACGTCGCCGCCCCCGACGATGTCGATGGCATCGTCGATCACATCGACGGCTTCCTCGACGACCACGACGGCAAACTCCGCATCAGCTTCGACTCCGTAACCGAGCTCGCTTACTACGCTGGCGACGACCAGGCCCTCGAGGCGGTCAAACGAATCCTCGAACTGCTCGAGGACCACGACGCAGTTGGTCTCTTCCACCTCTCGGAGGAGCCCCACGACGAGGCGCTCGTCGAAGAGTTCCGCGGGCTATTTGATGGGATCATCGACCTCGACGAGGACGGCAGCGTCGACGCCGAGTTCTGAGCGGCAGCCAGCAGCACGATTTTCGGTTTTGCCACGGAGAACGCTAGGGGATATTCTACAGAGCACCGCTAACGGGAACTACCGACAGTAGCGCGTGCTGATCGACCGATGCGATGGCGCGTGCTGATCGACCGTATGCGGTGGCGCATGCTACCGATGCGATGGAACGTGCTGATCGACCGTATGCGGTGGCGCATGCTACCGATGCGATGGAACGTGCTGATCGACAGTGAGCCACAAGGAGGCACGAACGAAGTGAAGGCCGACGGAAACGAGCGGTGACCGCAGGGAACTGCGAGCCGATGGCGAACTATCGTTCGAACACACGCGAGGTCTTCGCGAACTCGGTGAGCGAAGGTTTGGAAGGCGCAAAGCGTCTTCCAGTGGATAAGTGAGCGCCGAGAGGGGTGAACAACGTGACCCCCTCGAGTAGCGAACGAATCGGCTGGGTAGACGTGGAAATCCCCCAGTGACAGCCCGAGCAGGACGCTTACCGTTTTTCTTCATGCAATCTACGACGCACGAACACCGAGTCAAGTGACGGAGATTCGAGGCCACTGAAATTCAAAGTCACGGCGACTCGAGCCAAAGTCACTCGTGTCGTCCCGAACACTGTCACGGGACTACGTAACGCCAGCCGAAACAATGGGGCGACGTCGCTTAGTCCTCGAGGGAATCGAACGTTTTCTCGGCCCACTGGATCGCATACTCCGGCCCGTGATCCAGATACGCCTCGGTATCGAGCGCGGCGAAGGGAGCAGGCAGTTCAATCGCGTGTTTGATCGCGGCACATGCCAGTTCCGTCGCATCAGCGAAATCGGTCTCACCGCGTGCGACCGCACGCGGGAGCCCGGCGACGCGGTCCTCGAGTCGTGTCCCGGCGTCCTGCCAAGCGTCGGCGAGTTCCGGATGATCGTCGTGCCAGTCAGCGAAGACGTCACGGGTCTGCAGGCCGACCCAGCCGTCGTACAGCGCTGCAGCGACCTGATAGGTGTCGTTCGGATCGAGCGCGACCGCCTGATCGAGGTCGGGATACGTCTCCTCGAAGAAGCCAATGAAGTGCTCGGGCACCTCGAGGTCAACCTGAACGAGCGCCTCGGCGATCAAGAAGTCGACGAACGCCTCTGGCGAGCCCTCGACACGCGGCTTGACGAGAACGATCGGCGGTTCGGTCTGGCGAGTCCAGACGACGCTGCCATCGCCGGGCATCCCGATGGTGAGATCCGAACTCACGTAGCGGGCAAGCAAAGCCGGCGCATCCTCCGGTAGCCAGGCTGTGGGATAGCTTGCGGGCTCGAGCGCATCGACGATCAAGCCGAGGTCCTCGGCGACCGCTGGATTCAGCGTCTCGAAGTCGCGTTCGCAGTCGAGGACCTGCACGTGGGATGCGTGGGCCTCGTGGACAGCCTCGACTCGATCCGAGAGTGTACGAGCCTCGAACATCAGGCGAACGCGTTCTGGAAGACGAGCAGGATCGACAGCAGCGCCGATGCGGCGACCGTGGCAAGAACGACCTTGGTGGCAGTGCTCATGTCCGTAGCGTCGTATCCGCGTCGCTTAAATCCATCTGTCTCCATTCGTGTTCTCTCCGTCACCGGTTCGATTTCCGTCTGTCAACGTCCGTTTCAATCGTCCGTCAGCGCCGGTTTCAGTCGTCCGTCAGCGCCGGTTTCCGTTCACGTTCTCGCGACCGTCTCGGCTCCGTCCCTTCGCACCTGAAGGACACCGTAGCCACGCCCAGAATAGGAGGCACCGACGACCTGAACGATCGGAACGCAGACGACCGTCTTCATCACAGTATGCATTTCAATACAACCGACGATTTCGTATGGAACACGGACCAGATAGTGGGAGGCGTCATTCCTCGAGAACCGGCAGGCTGCAGTCGAAACAACGCTGTGCTGGGAGGCGGAAAGTGAGATATCGACGGACGAACCTCAGTCGTCGTCCTCGTCGTCGTCGTGCCACGAATCCGGCACGTCAATGACGTACCGCCCGTCTTCCTGCAGGGAGATTATGTATTCGTCCCGGTTGTAGAGCTCCATCAGGTTGAGTTCGTACTGTCCCGGCCGGACGATCTTGATGCTCTCGAACTGGTCATTGAGCTCCGCCCGGAGCTCCTCGATCGACGGGCGCTGCCCGCTCGGTTCGCTGACGACGCGACCGTGTTCCGGGGGCTGGTCATCGGCATCGGGGCCGACCCCAGCCCCAGTCTCTAATCCGGTCCCGGTTTTGGCTTCGCTCTGCGGACCGACGACACCGCCCGCGTCGCTGTCAGGTCCCGATCCGTCTCCATCCGGATTTCCGGAGTGAGGCGGGAGATCGTCCGAGGGAACGACTTCGCTGCGGGCGTCGGCCTGTGCCGAATTCTCGTCGTCCGCCATCGTCGCAGTCGGGCCGCTCGATTGTCGGTCCGACAGGTCCTGAGATGGAGCCCGCTCGTCGGAGCCCGTCTCAGTTGACGACTCGGCAGCCGCCTCGGCCGGCGATCCGGACCGATCCTCGGGCCGTCGCGCCGTCTCGGGCCACTCTTCGAACTCACCGTCCGACGGCGAGCTCGAATCACTACTGTCGGAGTCATCGCTCGAGGGCCAGGAGCCGTCCGACCCCGTAGCTGCCGTCGATCCGTTCGGCTCCGACTGCTCGGCGGACTCCGCATCCGGTTCGTCGGCGGACCCAGCGGATACCCAGCCGCGAACGGTTTCCGCGGCGCGTGTCGCGACGCTGTCCGATTCGGGCGACTGAGCGTCCGCGGAAGCACTCGCAGCATCGACCGACCCCGAACCGTCGGCATCAGTTCCACCGGACGATTGGGCTGTGGCCGTCGTGGTCGGCGCAAACTGAAACTTGTTCCCGCCGCAGTCTGGACACCCCGACAGCATCTCCTTGGAGCCGTCGGCGAACGTCCGGCCGCAGTTCGTACACTGGTGTGGCATTAGTTACGGGACACGAGCGCGCTGATGAGCGTTTCGTCCTTGTGGAGCGTCTCGATCTGGTTTGCCGGTCCGATTACCGTCAGCTTTGCTTCTGTCTCGTCACCCCCATGATACGACCGAGCAGCGACGAGTCGCGGGTCTCGGACTTGGGATAGGTCTCAATCTCGATCCCATTGAACTCGTCGGGGCTGATCTCGGCCATCGTCACCTCGATGAGTCGGCTCTCCTCGTCGGGCGTCAGCCCCTCCTCCAGGATGACGATGTTGCCGTCGTGGACGCCGTCCAAGATCATCCTGATCTTCTCCATCGTCGCCATACCGTCCATGCGCTCGCCGCTGATCAGATCGATCTGTACACCGTCGGGTGCGTCCGAATCGTCAGCGTTAGTTGCTTTTGGCATCGTAATCACCCGAAGTATTCGGCGATGTTGTCGTACACTTCGTCCATGTTGTCGCCCTCCTTTGCGGACAGCGGAACGGTCTTGTGCTGTGGGAAGGCGTCCTCGATCCGCTTGACGCTTGATTCCTCGAGGTCGGTCTTGTTCGCGAAGATCAGAACGGGAAGATCGCGAGACTCGACGATACCGATCAGCATCGTGTTGACCTGCGTGATCGGATCCTCTGCGCTATCCAGAACGTAGATGACGCCGTCGACATCCTCTCGCAGCCAGTGCATCGCTTCGGCGACGCCCTCGGTAGCTTCACGGGAGCGGCGAATGGCGTCATCTTCGTCCATTTCGTCGGTGAACTCTTCGTAGTCGACCTTCGTCGTCACACCCGGTGTGTCGACGATGTCGATGGTCACCGTCTTGCCGTCCCGTTCGATCTCGACATTTTCTTTTCTGCGTGCGCGACGTGTCTCGTGCGGGACGTGACTCTCCGCCCCGACCGCGTCACCAGTCCAGTCACGCGCGATACGGTTCGCGAGCGTCGTCTTGCCAGCATTCGGCGGACCGTAAATACCGATTCGTTTGGGCTCCTGTTCCGAAAACAGGCGGTCCGTAGCCCGGGAAATACTATCTTTGAGTTCTGTGAACAGTCCCATCTGTAGAGGCCTCCAGCACCGCGGGGTGCATCTGCGCGTACTACAAACTGAACTCACTTAAGCCTACGTCAGACGTGTAGACAATTCGATGAAATTGAGTTAGTGCGAGCCGAGATTGTAATCGAGACCGATACGCGTTTGCAACGAATACTGAGGGAAAACCCGGCCGAAAGAGCAATTGTGAGTCCGGGTCAGACGAATAGGGAGAGCTGAGCACAATGGGCAACGTGAACTGTAACCAGTGATACTTGTTTGTATCCAATGGTATGATAATATATACCATATGGACACATGAGGGACAAATCGAGAGGTCTGGAGACCCCCACCCCTTCGTTTCGAGTGGAGATTGTCGAGGGCACGGGTGGGAACACGAACTGGCGGACCGATGTCGGGAGGAAGTTTGCCCCGTATTTCGACTCGAGACGGTTCTCAGGCCAACTGTGAGGCTGAATTCGTCGATAGAGACGTTTCTAGTAACTCAGAAGGCTATCTAGCAAGATAGACGTCTCCAAGTGATGATTCTAGCAGGAACTAGTAAATACAATCTCAGCTCTAGTAAGACTAGCTGTTTTGCTAGTGCTACGGTTACTGTTTCTAGTCTACCCAAATAAATCTTCCCGTGATAAATTGCTGTCGAACCCCCCACCCACCCTTTTGACTCGTTCCACCCGAAACGAAGGGGTGGGGGGATTCGACGATCCGTCAGATGGTATCCCATACCACATTTCCATAATCAATCCTCGAGCCGGTCTTCTCATCGTCTCGGAACTGAGACGACACGCGTCCCGATGACCCATCCCGGTCACGCATCACGGAGACACCATGGAGAGACGTAATATCACGGAAATACGTAGGGGAGATTCGTCCCTATTTATTCAATTTTCCAATCTATTACCATGTCCCCGCAAAACCATCAGAAAGACGTCAGTAATAGAACGGGACGAACTCGAGACTACGTCATGAGATACTGTTTTGTCAGCCTATCGTTATCTTTCGATTGAGCATCTCAATCGTTCATCCCGCGATAGCCGATCATCAGATGTCACGGTCTCTTTGCTGGTATAACACTCGCTGACAATCTACTACTATGTTACTAACTAGTATTGTTTTGTGCAACGCGTGGACCCAATCGATACTAGTCTACGCTACGACGCTGCAACTACCCCATTAGTTCGAGTGTCGGCTTTTTCTCGAGCGGATCCAATCAGCTGACAACGATTCACCGGGAGAAAGAGAGAGTAGAACCCGATCGTGAGAAGACAATTGGCTCCACACTGAACGCCGTTTCCGTTCTAAAACGAGGGGGAAGGGAAGGCTTTATTACCGTGGTTTTCCTCTGTTTCGTTTGCATCAACTGGACCCGAATCGGGTATCTGGAATGGTGGATCCCTCCACGGAGGCGATCACACCGCTATATTCCCGCTCCCTGGTTCGGCGTTCCACTCGAAATAAGGGGGTGCTGTACGACGGATGTCAGACGATAACTCAGAGATCACTGGTTCGGACGAGGTCGATGGAACGAGCGGATTCTCGACGAACTTCGAGAACGCCGATCTCGGCGACGAAGAGTCGAATCAGGGACTGTTCGACGACCTGCTCAGCGGCGAACCGATCTTCGAGAACAAGGAAGTCCTCCGCCCGTCCTATACGCCACACGAACTCCCCCACCGGAGCGATCAGATCAACAAGATGGCGACGATCCTCGTCGCTGCGCTCCGCGGTGAAACGCCGTCAAACATTCTCATCTACGGGAAAACCGGGACCGGCAAGACTGCGAGCGCCAAGTTCGTCAGTAAGGAACTCGAGAGCACCTCCCAGAAGTACTCCGTTCCGTGTGACGTCGAGTACATCAACTGTGAGGTCACTGATACCCAGTACCGCGTACTCGCACAACTCGCGAACAAGTTCATCGAGAAGAACAAAGCACGGATCGACGACCGCGTCGCGGAACTCGAGTCGCTGCTGGACGATCTCGACGAGTACGACGCCGACGCGGCGCGTCGCAGTACCGACGTAATCGAGTCCAGTACTGAAGCGGACGACCAAACGGCGTCGGACCCCTTCGATTTCGCCTCGAGCGAGGAGACGGAGCCGGACACAGATATTTCGACTGGAACCGATACCGGTGCTATGTCGGGCGGTTCTCCACTCGAAGAAGGGGGGTCTTCTGGCGGGCCAGCGGATTCCGCCGACCCATCGCCGTCCGCCGAGGAGACTGGACTGGCGGACGTTAACGGCACCGATCACGACGATGCGACGACCGATCCGACTGCGCCCCCACCGGACCATCCTCTCGAGTCGACGGCGTTCGAGACCCGTGCCGAGGTCGACGACCGAATCACCGAACTCGAGGACGACAAGGACTCGTTCGAAGAGGTACCAATGACCGGGTGGCCGACGGATCGGGTCTACAGCGTCTTCTTCGACGCCGTCGATTACGACGAGCGTGTCGTCGTCATCATGTTGGACGAGATCGACAAACTCGTCGAGAAGAGCGGCGACGACACGCTCTATAACCTCTCGCGGATGAACTCCGAGCTGGAGAACTCGCGGGTGTCAATCATCGGTATTTCGAACGATCTGAAGTTCACCGATTTCCTCGATCCGCGGGTCAAGTCCTCGCTGGGTGAAGAGGAAATCGTCTTCCCGCCCTACGACGCGAATCAGCTGCGGGACATCCTCAAACACCGCTCGGAGGTTGCGTTCAAGGGCAACGCGCTCTCCGATGACGTGATCCCGTTGTGTGCGGCCTTCGCCGCACAGGAACACGGCGACGCGCGACGTGCGCTGGATCTCCTGCGGACCGCAGGCGAACTGGCCGAACGGTCCCAGGCCGAAACGATCGTCGAGGAACACGTGCGTCAGGCCCAGGACAAAATTGAACTCGATCGCGTCGTCGAGGTCGTCCGCACACTGCCTACCCAGAGCAAACTCGTCCTCTTCGCGATCATCCTCCTCGAGAAAAACGGCGTCCACAGCATCAACACGGGCGAGGTGTTCAACATCTACAAGCGCCTCTGCGAGGAGATCGACGCGGACGTGCTGACCCAGCGGCGCGTGACCGATCTGATCAGCGAACTCGATATGCTCGGGATCGTCAACGCCGTCGTCGTCTCGAAGGGACGGTACGGCCGGACCAAGGAAATCAGCCTTTCCGTTCCACTCGAAGAGACGGAAGCGGTCTTACTGAGCGACTCCAGACTGAGCGACATCGACGACGTCCAGCCGTTCGTCCAGGCGCGGTTCGAGAACTGACCGGCGGCTCACGTCCGCTCCTTCGACTTCTCTGCGTTTTGGCTGCACACACCTCAGCCTCGCTTTTCGGAACGATTCGTCGGGACCGTTCGTCCGATTCGGCTTGTCGGCTTCCCAGCGTCGCGTTCGGACCCCCTTGTTTCGACTCGAGTCCGCTTGCAGATCGCGAAAGAGCTACGAGATGCGAACACTCTGCGTCTCGAGTCGCGACGGATATCCGAGGAGAGAGGAATGCAGCGGTTGATTCAGGATTCAGTTTCGATACCGGCCAATCGCGACCGTGGCCCCGGCTCCGGCACTGGCGATACCGACGATGCCGGCGAGCTCACCGTCCAGTCCGGGACCAGCGGTGTCTGGACCGGCGGGCGTCGGTGTCGTTGCCGGTGTCGGTCCCTGCAGCGACGCGCTCGAGGGTGACGTCGGAGCGAGCATCCCGCCGAGGATCTTGTCGAATGTCAGGCGCACGTGGCCGAGCCACGGGATCCGGAACATGGCTTTGCCCGTGACCCACTCGGGTTTGACGATGTCGCTAATGCCGTTTCCGTACTGATCGTATCCGCCGTTGGCGTCTCCCTTCGTAACGAACCCGGCGTGCTCTGCGGGACAGGTCGCGACCTCGTTGCAGGTCGCGTCGCCGACGATTTCCTCGCTGGCTTTGGTATCGACCCAGTGTTCACCTTCTTCGACCCAGAAGTGGGCGCGATGGATCACCGGTGTTTCCGCTGGATTGCCGTTTGGTCGGTAGATTATCACGTCGCCGGGATTGCCGAACTTCTCGTAGCTGCTCTCCTGGCCGTTCTCGAGAGTGACGACACCGGTTCCGGCGACGGCGTTGTCACCGGCGAATCGGCCCTCGTCTGCGACGAAGATCAGATCTCCTTTGTGCATGTTCGGTTCCATGCTGCCGCTCTCGACGGCGACGAGTGGGGGCCAGATACCGCTGACGCCGAACAGGAGGAGGCCAACGACGGCGACGATGGCGACGCTACTCAGGATATCCCGCGCCACCATGACGGTCTCGTCGTCGGTTCTGAGGAACCAGCGGAGGACCCCGTCGTCGTCGATCGTCACGCCGTCGGCGTCGGAATCGGGGGCGTCCCGGGATGGTGTCTCGGATGCAGGCGGCGTTCGTGAACTGCCGGCGCTTCGATCCTGCGTACGATCGTCGTCGCCGGAATCGTCCGGGGGTTTCCCGGCGCTAGAACCGCTCATCGTCACTCATTTTGCCGGGCCGCGCAATCAACTTTCTGTTCGCTGGGGAGCGTTCTCTCCGATCGTCTCACGGGCCGCGTTCCCCGGCGGCCATTCCGAACAGCACGAGCGCGATTACGCCTGTCGCGACGAAGGTAACTGTCGGTCCCACCCCAGTCGCTGCGCCCGCCGAACCGACCGCCAGTCGAACCCCTCCGACCATCGGAGCCCGAATCATCGCTTTCCCGGTAACCCAGTTGGGGCTGACGATCGTCGTGTCCGCCCCCGAACGCGGCAGTTGGTCGTAGCCGGAATTGGCGTCGCCTTTCGTGACGAATCCGTCGTGGGGTGCCGGGCAGGTGACAATATCGTTGCAGGTCGCGCCATTCAGCGAACCGGGATCGGCTTTGGTCTCGACCCATCGTTCGCCTTTTTCGACCCAGAAGTGGGCCCGATGAATCGTCGGCGTCTTCGTCGGATCGCCGTTCGGCACGAAGACGATGACGTCGCCGGAACTGGCGAATTTCTCGTGGCCGCTTGCTCGCCCGCTTTCGAGGGTGGCGATGCCGGTTTCGGCGACGGCATTCTCGCCGGCGAACCGATCGTCATCGACGACGAAGACGAGGTCCCCCTCCCGGATGTTCGGCTCCATGCTACCGCTCTCGACGGCGACGAACGGCGGCCACGTCCCGCTGACGCCGAATAGGAGGAGTCCGACGACTGTGATGACTCCGAGACACATCACGGTATCTCGACACGCAGTGACTCGCCAGTCGTCGGTCTCGAGCAGCCAGCGGCCGACGCCGTCCTCGATCGCCGGCTCACCGTCGTTGCGGGTTGCGCGCTTGTGATCGTCACCGCTCACTCGGTCTCGCGTTCCGGGGTTAGATGCCCGGTCGTCACGTTCGGGCACGCGGTCACGCGATTCGGGCGCGCGGCTCCCGGGTTCGTCTCGCCGAGACGGCTCCGGCCCCGAGCGTTCGTCGCGGGTTCCAGATCGGTTGTCGTCCTGCTCGCCGCCGTCAGGACCGTCCATTGGGGATCGGTTTCTCCGTCCTCGGTATCAACTTTCCGGCGCACCTTGAGTTTGTGACAGGGAGTTCGCGATCCCTGTCGATTCCACCACCGTGGAACCGCCCGTCGCGAACGGGGGATCCGCTACCCTTTTGCCCTCGCTCACGAATGCGAGAGGTGTGCCACTCGAGGCCTCCGCTCGGATCGTCGGCGAACTCACGAGCCGCGGGTACAACGCTGAACGCGAGGCGGTGACGCGGCTCGCCGCGGCCGAGGACCCGACTGCGGCGCTCGAGCGCGTCCTCGAGAAAATTTCCGACGACACGCTGGTCGTCCGTACCGAACACGTGGAGACGGCTTTACCGATGGCCGATACGGGTTCGACGGGGGCCGGGACTGTCCCTGTCGCTGCCACTGGGGACGAGCCCTCGCCGGCCGACTCAACCTCCTCTGTTTCGACTGGAGCCGAGATGTCACAGGAAGGCAAACCGGCTGGCCGATCTCCAGTTGAAGCGGGGGGGTCTTCATCAGCCGACCGGTCCGCTGATCCCGCCCAGCGATCGCTCGAGATCGTCGGGGATATGACGGGCCAGAGTACGGGGACGGGCGAGTACAGCGATTTCGTCTCCGTCTTCCGCGATCGGCTCGATCGACTGGGAGCGAAACTGCGGAGCCGGATCAATCACCGCCCGGCGACGGCTATCCAAGACATGCCGGGCGGCAGCGAGGTGGCGATGGTCGGACTGGTCAACGATATCCGATCGACCGCCAGTGGTCACTGGCTGATCGAACTCGAGGACGCGACTGGAACCTTCCCCTGGCTGGTGATGAAAGACAGGGACTATGCCGACCTGGTCGAGGAACTGCTCTGCGACGAGGTGCTGGCGATGGAGGGGACGCTGGCGGACGATTCGGGGATCGCATTCGTCGATTCGATGCATTTTCCGGACGTTCCCCGCACCCACGAGCCGTCAACGGCGGATCGCCACGTGCAGGCGGCGCTGATCAGCGACGTCCACGTCGGCAGTCAGGAGTTCATGGCCGACGCGTGGAACGCCTTCGCCGACTGGCTGCACACCCCGGAGGCCCAACACGTCGAGTACCTGCTGCTCGCGGGCGACATGGTCGAAGGCGTCGGCGTCTACCCCGATCAGGACGATGAACTCGACATCGTCGACATCTACGAGCAGTACGAGGCGTTCAGCGAGCACCTGAAGAAGATCCCCGGAGACATCGAGATCGTCATGATTCCGGGGAACCACGACGCGGTCCGCCTCGCCGAGCCCCAGCCCGGATTCGACGAGGAACTCCGGGAGATCATGTCCGCACATGACCCACAGATCGTGAGCAACCCGTCGATGGTGACTCTCGAGGGTGTCTCCGTCCTGATGTATCACGGCGTCTCACTGGACGAGGTCATCGCGGAACTCCCCGAGGCGAAGGCCAATTACGACGATCCCCACAAGGCGATGTACCACCTTCTCAAGAAGCGCCACGTCGCGCCGCAGTTCGGCGGCCATACTCGACTGGCTCCCGAGGAGAAGGACTACCTCATCATCGACGAGGTGCCTGACATCTTCCATACCGGTCACGTCCACAAGCTCGGCTTCGGCAAGTACCACGACGTGCTCGCGATCAACTCCGGCTGCTGGCAGGCCCAGACGGACTTCCAAAAGAGCGTCAACATCGATCCCGACGCCGGTTTCGCCCCCATCGTCGATCTGGATACGCTCGATGTAACGGTCCAGAAGTTCAGTTGAACGCCGCATCGATCGCTGACAGCGCTACTGCCAGTGACCGCGGTCGCGTCGGCGATCGATGACCGGGATGGTTCTCTCCTCTAGTACCAACTGAAACGATTTACACGCCGATCGCATAGTCCGCGGTTCTCGCTCACGTAGCTCGCTCCGAACCGCGCTACCGTCGTGCGATCGGATGTGCAGTGACTTTCAGTGACTACTATAACCAACAGGTGTGACGGCGGTCGTTACGATGCCTCACCGTCCGCCGCGGCGTCGTCTTGGAGTTCTGTCCGTCGAATTTTCCCGGTGACCGTTTTCGGGAGTTCCTCCCGGAACTCGATCTCGCGTGGGTACTCGTGGGCCGAGAGTTCGTCTCGCACGTGATCGCTGATCTCTTCCTCGAGCCCCTCGGACGGCGTTACCCCCTCGCTAGGGACGATATAGGCCTTCACGATGTTGCCTCGCTCCCGGTGGGGTTTTGGGACGACGGCGGCCTCGGCGACGGCCTCGTGTTCGCCCAGCGAACTCTCGACCTCGAAGGGACCGATCCGATAGCCCGAGGAGAGGATGACGTCGTCGGCGCGGCCCTCGAACCAGAAGTAGCTGTCCTCGTCCATGTGAGCCAGATCGCCCGAGAGATACCATTCACCTTCGGGACCGTCGACGAAGCAGTCCGCGGTCTGCTCGGGTTTCTCCCAGTATTCGGCGAAGAAGCAGGGGTAATCCCCGCGCTGGGCGATCTCCCCCGTCTCGCCGGGCTCGAGCACCTCGCCGGTCTCGGGGTCGACGACGGCGGCTTCGATCCCGGGAAGTGGCTTGCCCATCGAACCCGGTCGAACCGCCATCGTCGGGTAGTTGTTGATGATCATGTTCCCCGTCTCCGTCTGGCCGTAGGTATCGTGGACGGTGACGCCGAGTGTCTCCTCGCCCCACTCGACGACGCCAGCCGAGAGCGGTTCGCCGATCGAGAGGGCGTGGCGTAGGTCCAAGGAGACGTCATCGAGGACGTCCTCGTGTTCCCGGAGCATGCGGTAGGCCGTCGGCACGGAGAACAGGACGGTGATCGGATAGGTATCGAGGAGGTCGGCCCACGCCTCGGGGTCGAACTCGCCCTCATAGGTGAACAGCGCGGTTCCCCAGAACCAGGCACCGAGCGTGTTGATCGGTCCGGTCAGCCAGCCCAGATCTGCCGTCGACCAGTACAGATCGCCCTTCTGAAGGTCGACGGCGTACTTCTGGGTGGCCGCGACGCCAAGGACCCACCGGTGTTTGTGCAGGACACCCTTCGCCGGTCCGGTCGTCCCGCTGGTGTAGTACAGCAGTGCATCGTCCTCACCGCCAGTATCGGCCGACTCGTACTCACGACTCGCGGTCGCCATTTCGCTGCGGTAGCTGACGTCGCCGCGCTGGATTCCGGTTCCGTCGTCGCTGACGACAATGACGTGTTCGACGGAGGGCGCGTCCTCGAGCGCGTCGGTGACAGTGTTGCGATTCGAAGCGGTGGTGATGATTGCCTTCGCGTCGCAGTCGGAGAGCCGATACGAGATGCCGTCGGGACCGAACCGTTCGTTGATGCCGCCGAAGACAGCGCCGCGCTTGAGCGTCCCGATCAGTGCGACGTAGTGTTCGGGGATCCGCGGCATGTACGAGAAGACGCGGTCACCCTGCTCGATGCTGAGGTCCTCGAGGACGTTCGCGAACCGATTCGTCGCTTCGGCGAGTTCCCAGAAGGTCGTTGTGGTCAGTTCGCCGTCCTTGCTCACCTGATAGAGCGCAACTTTTTCCTTGTTCTTGGCGTGGCGGTCGCAGACCTCGTGGGCGATGTTCAGTTCCGCTGGCGCGTCCCAGCCGGCTGCCTCGTCGATGTCCTCCCACTTGAAGCCGTCCCGTTCCTGTTCGTAGTCGGGCATATTGTGGCTTGATACCATACCTCGGAACCCATCGCTTTCGGCAATAATTGCTACGGATGGTTACGGGCTCAAGAGGGACGATAAAAATTGACTGCAGTGTGGGCTCCCGTTATCGTCTATCCTCGTCGTCGACGACCAGCCGCATCCGGACGTATTCGGTGAGTTCGCGGCGCACGGCGTCAATCGGCTCGTCGTTCCCCGTCGTCACGCACTGTGACTGTGCCCCATCAATCGTCGCCGTAATGAACGCGGCCGTTCGCTCCGGATCGACCTCCCGAAAGACGCCCTGCTCGATCCCGTCGCGGACGACATTGGCGATGTGCTCGCGAAAGAACGCGTCGGTGTCCGCGAACTGCTTGCGATAGGCCTTATCGTACGGTGCCTGCCCGCGGAGCGCGGTCATCGCGCCGATGAAGGCCGCGTGTTCGTCGTCACTCGAGTCCGTCAGGGGATGGTCGACGAGCGTCAGTAACTGGTCGCGGGCGTCCTCGAAGTCGTCGTCGGTTGGCACGTCCGCCTTGAATCGCTCGAGGAGAAACTCGAGAAAGGCGACGAGCAAGTCGTCCTTGCCGTCGTAGTGCTGGTAGATGAGCGACTTGCTCTTGGGAAACTCGTCGCCGATGCGCTGGATCGTCAGTTCCGAGTAGCCGTGTTTCTGGAGCGCGTCGTAAGTCGCCCGCATCATCTCGGCGTGCGTGTCGTCCGATGAGGACTCGAAGGGGCCGGGTCCGTCCATATGAATGAATATTCATTCACAAGCTATATGCCTTCCCACTTCGTCCGACCAAGTGTGAGCGAGATGAACGCAATCGACGCCCGACACGTCGAACTGACGTACGCGGATGGGACGGAGGCCGTCACCGACCTCGTGCTCGAGATACCCGAGGGCGAGTTCTTCGGCTTTCTCGGCGCGAACGGTGCTGGGAAGACGACGACGATCAAGATTCTCGCGACGCTGCTGAAACCGACTGGTGGCACGGTCACGGTCAACGGCTACGATGTCGAGGCAGAGCCGCGCGAGGTCCGCGAGTCGATCGGCTACATGGCCCAAGAGACGAGCGTCGACCCCGAACTCACGGCCCGCGAGAACATCCGCTTCGCCTGCGAGGCCTACGGCGTTCCGGCCGCCGACCGCGCCGAGCGGATCGCCGACCTGCTCGAGCTCGTCGATTTGGTTGACGTCGCGGACAAACAGGCCAAGGACTTCTCCGGTGGGATGCAAAAGCGCCTCGACGCCGCGACCGCGCTGGTCCACGAACCGCCGATCGTCTTCCTCGACGAGCCGACCACCGGGCTCGACCCGAAGGCCCGTAACCGGCTCTGGGACTACTTCGAGCGCATCAACGACCGCGGGACGACGGTCTTCCTGACGACTCAGTACTTGGAGGAGGCCGACCAGCTCTGCGACCGGATCGGCGTCATTCGAAACGGCTCGATCGTCGCCTCCGGCTCGCCTGCCGAACTCAAGGATCGGGTCGGCGGTGCCGTCCTCGAGGTCGAAATCGCCGACCCCGACGCAGAGACCAGACAGCGGGCCAGACGAGTCGCCCTCGAGGCGGATCTATTCGACGAGACGTCGATCGAGGTCACCGATGAGGGGCTCAGCGTACGGTCGACGGCGGCCCGCCAGCGCGGTCCGGAACTGCTCGTCGCGCTGAAGGAGGCCGATGTGCCCGTCACCGGGTTCAACGTCCGCGATCCGACGCTCGACGACGTCTTCCTCGCGATCACTGGTGAGGGACTCGATGAGGAGGAGACGGTGACCGACCCAGCGTCCGGGACGGGCGACTCGGATACGACCGCGGAGGTGGGACGATGAGCGCTGACGCCGAGACCGAAACCGGGACCGACACGGGGATCGGACGAACGACCGCGGGCAATAGCTTCGTCGGAGACACGTGGATCAACCTGAAACGGTGGCTGATAAAGACCACTCGCAACCCGTTCGTGATGACCGTCTCGCTGCTGAACCCGATCATCTTTCTCGTCCTTTTCACGGAGGTGTTCGGCCAGATCACGTCGGGTGCGGTCAGCCAGAGCCTCGGTACGGAGGCGAGCTACGTGACCTTCCTGGTGCCAGCGATCGTGATCCAGACGGCATTGATCGCCGCGACGACCTCCGGGATCGGCCTCGTCGAGGACATCGAGAACGGGATGTTCGAGAAGGTCCTCGTCTCCCCGATGCACCGCGGGGCGATCTTTCTCGGGAAGTCACTCTCCGAGGTCATCCGCATTGTCGTCCAGATCACGATCATCCTCGTGCTCGGTTACATCCTCCTCTACCTAGATACGGGCGCGTCGATCGACGAGTACGTGGCCACGGGAGTGCTCGGCGCGTTCGGAATCGTCGCCGTCGCCATCGTGTTCTCGATCTGGTTCACCGCGCTCTCGAACGTCGTGGCACTGATCACCCGCGACCAAGAGTCGACCATCATTGCGGTCAACCTGCTGCAGTTCCCGCTGCTCTTCCTCTCAAGTGCCTTCCTCCCGATCGAAGTGCTCCCGGGGTGGGTCCAGACCGTCGCCGCGCTCAACCCGATCACCTACGGCGTCGACGCCGCCCGCGCCCTGATGTTCGGCCAGGACGTCATGACGGTGCTCGAGGTGTCGGCCTTCGGCGGCATGTGGAACACGCTCGTCCCTGCGCTGGTGGTGCTGGCGACGCTCGACATCGTTTTGGGGGCCGTCGCTGTGTATTTCCTCAACAGCGCCTCGAGTTCGGACGTGCAGTAAGTGTCGAATCGGCGCGATACCGCTCTCACCGTCATACGCAATCGAATGGCGACGTTGCGTTCGCGTTCACTCCTCGGTATTGCGTGCGAACCGGTAATCGAACGCCTCCCACAGTGTCCAGATTCGGACGTCGTACTCCGTCTCGTAGTGATCGACGACGTCTCGACCGAATCCTCTCTCTTCACCGCGCACTTTTCCGAGGTAGTCGACCTCCTCACCGTGTTTTCGATATCCCCAGGCAGCCCCGCTATCTGTCGTATCGTTCATCTGTGTGAGGACGACGAGCGTTGCACCGGGTATCGACCGAAGCAGGGCCGGGAGAAATGTTTCGTGTTCTCTGTCGTACGTCGATTCGATGTGGGCATAGATTCCGCCTCCGGGGTCCGTTTCCGTACCGTAGAGCGCCAGTATCGCGTTTGGATACCTATCCGGCCAGTTCGAACGGACCAAGTCTTCGGATAGGTCCCGTCCAAATATCGAGAGAACCGACTGCATTCCCATATCCTGTTTTCTGGCGCGGTTTTCTATAATATTTCCGACGAGAGCGTCCTCCACCGCTGTATTCGGCACGCAGTTCTCGTCAGGGACTGGAGCGGTTGTGACCCTCGTACGGACTGTGTACCGAACGCGGAAACGGACTCAAGGCGACGCCCGATACCGGCACGACGACCGACGAGACGGCGCTCAAGTCACGTCGGCTGACGCGACTGTGATTCCGGTCGCCGTCGATCAGAGCTCGAGTTTAGGGCTCGAGTCGAAACCGAACCGTCGGAGAGCCGTTGAACCGCGGGCCGCGGCCGCGTCGTTCGAAGCCGAGATCCTCGGCGGCCGTCTCGATGGAATCGGCATTCTGTGCCGACAGCACTTCGACGGCCATCGACTCGCGCTCAGCGAATCGGACGGGTTCGGCCAGTAGCCGTTTGCACGCCTCGCACGTTCCGTCGAGTTGGGTGACGTGGACGGTATCCTCGCGCGCATCGAAGCTAATGAATCCGAGCAGGTCCTCCGGATCGGAGCCACTGTACTGCGAGTCCGCCACGTCCGCGTTCGGATCATTGCTCCCATCCTCGGCGACGCGTACCGTTCGGTCGTGGACGAGATTGCGCATCACGTCCGTTGGAGAGTCGGCAATCGACGCGAGCGCGTCGGCGTCGGCCTCGAGTGCGTCCCGTACGTTCATCGACATATGGTAATGCGGTGCACGACAATAAATCCCTGTCGCGACTTGGCTTCCGAGCGGTCCGACACCCAGCGACTCGCCGCGCGCTCGAGGCGGATTCGCTCCCGCTGGGCGAACTGGTAAAAATGCAGACGATGGGACACAGTTATCTGCCCGCTCTGGTTACGGACCGAATATGAGTCACACTACCGTAACGCACGCGGCCCGTGAGGTGTCGGTATGCGCGTCGTAGCCAAGTTCGGCGGGACGAGTCTCGGAAGCGGGGATCGGATCAACCGCGCCGCAGATTCGATTGCTGCGGCCGTCGAGGACGGCCACGAGATCGCCGTTGTCGCCAGCGCGATGGGATCGACCACGGACGAACTGCTCGACGAGATCTCCTTCGAGACCGACGAGGCCGACCGCGCTCAGATCGTCAGCATGGGCGAGCGGACGTCGGTCCGCATGCTCAAGGCCGCACTGTCGGCTCGCGGCCTCGACTCGCTCTTCCTCGAGCCGGGCAGCGATCGATGGCCCGTCGTTACCGACGAGTACGGCGAGGTCAACGTCGAGGAGACCCAGAAACGCGCCAAAGAGGTCGCCGCGGATCTGGACGGCACGGTTCCGGTCATCACCGGCTTCCTCGCAGAGGGGCCGGACGGTTCGATCACGACGCTGGGTCGGGGCGGCAGCGACACCACGGCGGTCATGATGGGCAAGTACATGGACGCCGACGAGGTCGTCATCGTCACCGACGTCGAGGGCGTCATGACTGGCGACCCACACGTCGTCGAAGGGGCCCGCAACGTCGGCGAGATTTCGGTCGATGAACTCCGGAACCTCTCCTTCCGCGGGGCAGAGGTCGTCGCCCCCTCCGCGCTGTCGTACAAGGACGGGAACCTCGACGTTCGCGTCGTTCACTACCAGCACGGCGACCTCCTGTCGGGCGGGACGAGCATCGAAGGCGAGTTTAAGAACCTCGTCGACCTGCGCGAGCGGCCGCTGGCCTGCCTCACCGTCGCCGGCCGCGCGATCCGCAATCAGCCGGGCATCTTCAACCATCTCTCGGAATCCCTCGCCGAGAGCGACGTCAATATCGACGCCGTCGCGAGCGGGATGGACACCATCACGTTCTACATCGACGAGGAAGAGGCCGAACGCGCCGAGAACATCCTCCACCGCGAGGTCATCGCCCGCGACGAACTCTCGAGTGTCACTGTCGACTCACCGACCGCCGTCATCCGCGTGACCGGCGGCGAACTCCCCAACCAGCCGGGGATTATCAGCGAAATCGTCAACCCACTCGCCGAGTCCCGGATTCACCTCCAAGACATCATCACCAGCGCGACCAGCGTCGCCCTCTTCGTCAACTGGGACGACCGCGAGGAGACCCTCGAGTTGACCCAGGACCTGTTCTAGCTCGAGCGCCCCGTTCGATTCGTTTCGAGGATGCGCGGTAATCGATCCGTTTCGATCCGCCGAACTCGAACCGATCCCGATGGTAAGAGGCTGCTATTTCATAGTCACCGAAGTATTGAGTGGGTAATACAGCGGTAATGACATCGTAACGAAGGGGATGACCGGTGCAGACGGGAGTATGAGCACCGATCCGACAGCGACGGAGGTCTTCGAGGAGGTCGAGGCCGATCCGGACGCGATCCTCGCGGCGTTCGGCGTGGACTCCCCCGCCGACCTCGTCGACGCCGGTGGCGACCACGATCCGATGCCGGACGACGACACCGTTGACACGACGGCGACCGAACTGTTCGCCGACCTTGCGGACGTCGAGACGGCGGACGCGACCTCCATGGGCGCCGATTCCGACGAGACGTGCCAACCCGACGAGGCCGATGGCAGCGCCGCGACGCACGCGGACCTCGAGTTCGAATTTATCGGTGATTCGGACGTGATTGTCCGGGACGACGGCGACGTGATCGACGCCACGGCGGCGGAACTCGGTGCACTCACCGCGACCGACCCGACCGATCCCGTCTCCACTGAGTCGACTAACCCCGGCGACCCCGATGGCGACGTCGAACCCGCTGCGTCTCCCGATACCAGCTCGACCAATGGTGCCGCCTCGTCCGGTACGCTCACCATTCGCGAGAGCAACACCGACGATCTGGAACTCGTCGGTCCCGAGCCGACGCCGACGCGGATTACCGACGATACCTTCGGCAGTGACGGAATCGACGCTCACTGAGTCAGTGGACGCGATCGGATCCGACTGTACTGCTGCACCGTCGATCACGTCCGCGACGAGCCCGCCGATTCCGTCCATCGATGCGCCGATCCGTCCGGAGAGGGGCGTCTCGAGCCATCGACGGTCAGAAGCCGTCAACTAGACTGAACACGCGGCGCGGCGTCGAGCCAGTATGGTCGCCTACAAATCGAAAGTAGTCGAGCGAATTCGCCTCCCCTCGAGAGAGCAGCGAGCACAAGCACTGGAAGAGGCCGGGTACAACGTGTTTAATCTCGATGCAGACGATGTCTTCATCGACCTCTTGACGGACAGCGGGACGGGCGCGATGAGCGACGACCAGTGGGCCGCGCTGCTTCAGGGGGATGAGGCGTACGCCGGCTCGTCGAGCTTCGACCGCCTCGAGTCCGCGGTCGCGGACGTGATGGGGTTCGAACACGTGGTGCCGGCCCATCAGGGCCGCGGCGCTGAGAACGTTCTCTACGGCACCTTGCTCTCCGAGGGCGATGTCGCGCTCAACAACACCCATTTCGATACGACGCGAGCGCACGTCTCGAATCAGGGTGCCGATCCGGTCGACTGTCCCGTGTCGGGCGCTCACGACCCAGAGACGACCGAGCCATTCAAGGGCGATTTTTCGCTCGAGCAGGCCCGTGCGGTCGTCGACGAAGTTGGGGCGGAGCGCGTCCCGCTGGTGATCCTGACGATCACGAACAACTCGACGGCGGGCCAGCCGGTCAGCGTCGAGAACACCCGTCGCGTTCGGGCGTTCGCCGACGAGATCGACGCCACGTTCGTGATCGATGCCTGTCGGTTCGCGGAGAACGCCTCCTTCGTGACCCGGCGCGAAGACGAGTTCGCGGACGCGACGGTCGCCGAGGTGGCACGCGAGCAGCTCGGCTACGCCGACGCGCTCGTCATGAGCGGCAAGAAAGACGGGTTAGCGAACGTCGGCGGCTTCGTCGCGACCGACGACGAGGCCCTCTTCGAGCGGTGTAAACAGCGCGCGATCCTCTACGAGGGGTTTCCCACGTACGGCGGTATGGCCGGTCGAGACGTCGCCGCGATGGCGGTCGGCCTGCGAGAGGCCGTCGAGGAGTCGTACATCGAGGATCGGATCGAACAGGTCCGTGAGTTCGGCGCGATGCTCGAGGAGGCCGGTATCCCGGTATACACGCCGATCGGCGGACACGCGGTCTACCT
Organism: Natrinema sp. SYSU A 869; assembly: GCF_019879105.1. NCBI lineage: Archaea > Methanobacteriati > Methanobacteriota > Halobacteria > Halobacteriales > Natrialbaceae > Natrinema > Natrinema sp. SYSU A 869. The sequence goes on from NZ_CP082249.1 coordinate 2,234,229, forward strand.
CGACGCGGGGGCGATGTTTCCGGAGATTCCGGCCGACGAATTTCCGGGACAGGTGCTGGTCTGCGAACTGTATCGAGAAGGCGGCGTCAGAGGCGTCGAACTCGGGAGCTTCGCGTTCCCCGAGTCCGACCGGCCGGAACTGGTTCGACTCGCGGTCCCGCGCCGGACCTACCACCGGGAGCACTTCGAGCACGTCGTCGAGACGGCCGAAGCCGTCCTCGAGAAGCGCCACGAGGTGTCCGGCCTCGAGATCGTTTCCGAGCCCGCGGTCCCGGAGCTGCGTCACTTTTCGGCGACGCTCGAGCCGCTTTCGACCGAGGTTGCGACCGCTGCTGACGGAGGATCCGAGTGAGAGAAGGGCGCGACCGACGGCCGGTGAGGGTTACCGGTTCGAGAAGACACTGCGAGCCCGGTCTCGAACCGTTTCCGGTTCGGGTTCGGACTGACTCCCGAGCCGCCGCTTCGCGAGCGCTTCCAGCCCTCGAGAGGCGGATTCGGAGGTTATCATGTCGGCCGCCCAGTCGGGAACCTGAGACTCGAGTTCCTGTCGTTTCTGTGCCTTCATCTTGCTGAACCGGTGGAGTGCGAATCCGACGCCGAGGAACAGCCCGGCGTCGACTAACTCGTGTCGGAACCGGTCCCGGTCGTTGCGGACCGCGATCGCTTTCACCAGCGAAAGAAGTCCGATCGCCAGATAGACCTTCGAACTCTTCGACGGATCGCCGCTGAGCATCCGTTGGAGCGCCATGCGACGACACGTACCACGTTCACGTCGGATAAAACTACGCTGGCAGGCGACGGGTCCCCATGAGTGGGGCCCGTCAGTTCCCTGAGTGTGGCGGTTAGCGCCGTCCGACCGTCACCGCCACGCCGCGGTGGCGCTGGTCATCGATCGGCTCGATCGAAAACCCCAGCCGTTCATAGAACGGCCTGACGCCGTCATCGAACCGGACCGTGAGCCGCCCCTCTCGCTCGAGCGCGCGGTCGATCAGTGCCGAGCCGATCCCCTGACCCCGGTGGCGACGGCGGACGCCGATCGCCCCGACGTGGGCCCCCGGCTCGCTCTCGAGGGGCTCGAGGACGGCCGTGCCGAGGATCCGTTCGCTCCCGCCGGCGTCGCCAGTCGGCTCCGAGCCGCCCCGTCGATCACCCGCAACGAAGACGTCGCTGTCACCGATTCGGCGCTCGACGTCGCCCGGCTCGAGCAACGCGGCGTCGAGGATCCGCCGGACCTCGAGGGTGTCGTCGGCGGTGGCGGTGCGGACGAACATTCGTCAGGACTGTCGGCCGGCGTGGGCCAACAACGCGTCGATTTCGGGTCGGTCGAAGATCGTCCGGCCGCGGTCGGCCGCGGCGACCGCCAGCTCGTCGGCATCGGCGTCTCGTACGTCGAGGACGATCGCAGCGGGCATGCGGCCGACGAGGTCGAAGTGGCGGCCGAGTGCTCCGAGGCGAACGGGCTGATCGAATGCGTCCCCGAGGATCGCGTTCGGGTCCGCACAGATGGGATAGGGAAGGTCGTACCGCTCTTGCCACTCTCGGACGCGCTCGCGTGGCTCCGGGACGACCGAGACGACTGCACAGCCCCGATCACGGAACTCGTCGTAGCGGTCGGCGACGGCCCGGACCTGTCGGCGACACTGCCCGGCGTGGTGATCCCGGTGGAGCAACAGGACGATGGCCTCGTAGGCGGGAGCCGCCGCCTCGGCGGTCGTCGGATCCGCCGGTGCAATCGGGTCTGTCAGATCCGCGAGTGCGAGCGAATCCGGCCCCGGACCGACGTTCGGCAGGGTCACCTCGAGCGCAGTTTCGGTCATACGCGGCGTACCACGTCAGCCGGGAAAGCGGCTAGGCTTTCATTGACCGAGTGGCTGCCATCGAATGCATCGTCTTACCGGTCGATGCGTTCTCGCGAGACGCGGTTCGCGTACTCTGAGGATCCACAATCAACTGTTACCGATTACAATTCTCGTTCCGTGTGTGAGGGAACGATTAAGTGATGGTGTGTGGTAACTACTATCAAGATGGGGTACGAATACGGCATTCCCGTTGACAGACGGTCGAAAAATACCCGATCGGGAGACGATTCCCGAACTGAACAGCGAGACGACAGCCGTCGATGTGAACAGCCGTGAGCCTGATTGCAATTCTCGATATTTCGCACCCGGATCTCGCGCTGACGCCGACGATCCGTGATTGCCCGGCCGCATCCATCGAGGTTGTCCCTCACTCCACGACGGATCCGGAGACCGGCCTGTTCTTCTACCTCGTCGAGGGCGCGGACGACACGTTCGAGGACGTACTCGAGCGCGATCACACGGTCGCAGACTGGATGCTCATCGACGATCACGGCTCGACGCGCGTCTATCGGCTCCAGCACACCGAGGACGCCGTGCTTATCTCACCGATGGCGACCGAACTCGGCGGGCTGCTGTTGAAGGCAGAGACCAACGATCGGGGTTGGACCAATCGCCTTCACCTTCCCGATCGGGAAGCGCTCGCCGCACTCTGGGAACGCTGTGAGGAGACGGACATCTCGTTCGAACTACACCGGATGTTTCGGCAGGACGAGTGGACCAGCGAGACGGTTCCGGAGTTGACCGACGAACAGCGCGTCGCGCTGGTACGCGCCCACGAGGAAGGCTACTTCGAGGAGCCCCGCGAAACCTCGCTCGAGGAACTCGCCGAACGCCTCGATATCTCTCCGACGGCCGTCGGCGGACGCATTCGTCGCGGGACCGGGCAACTCGTCGAGACGACGCTCCTCGAGGAGTGACTCGCGAGGTCAGGGCAAAACCGGGTGAGCCGGACGGTGCGGTCGTCTCAGAACGCGGCGAGGTGATCGTCGCGGGGTTCGTAGAGCGCGCCGGTCATTCGCACCTCGTAGATCTCGTCGAGCGTTTCACCGACGGAGAACCCCCGCTCGCTCATCGTCGCGGCGACGATGCCGATCGGGACGCCGTTCTCGTAGCGGTTCTCGAGGTCGGCGATGACTGTCACGAGGTCGTCGGCAGTTGGGGGCTCGAACTCGAGGTCGGCACGCGTGAGAACCACGTCGTGGCCCGTCTGACGACGGTGTCGGCGGTAGAAGTCGACGACCTCGTTCGCCGAGTCGGGTTCCATGTCGACGCTGCACTCCTGACACGCGACCGTAAACGCGGACTGTTGGTGGTGAGTCATGAGCGGGAAGGCATTTGAGCGGGGCGATCAGGCCTCGTAGGCCTCCTGTGCGAGCCGGTGGAGCCTGTGGACGGTGTGTTCGTTCGGACCGAGCCGAGCCTGTGCGATCGCGCCCGAATTGAGGCCGCGTTGCTGGCGCTCGACGAGTTCGATGTCCTCCTCCTGGAGCTGCCTGCTCGTTCGGATGAACGTCTCCTCCTCTTCAGTCAGGTCAGGATCCCTGAAGTAGTAGTCCGCGACGAGCTGGAAGCGCCCCTCGTCGATGGGGTCGATGATGTAGGTCCCGTAGCCGTCGGCGGTCCCGTACATGTTGACCGTGAAGTTCGGCCAGAAGTAGTAGAACTTCGCCTCGTGTTCGTCGTGGATGCGCATCTCATCCTCGACGTCCTCCCTGTGTTTGTAGTGGAGGATCCAGTGGTAGTCGTTGACCTCGAGTTCGGAGTCGAGGAGTTCGAGGTCTTTGACCCAGTCCTGATGGTTGGTCTGGCAGTGGTCGCACTCGGAGTAGTTGCCAGCGAAGACCTTCCAGTTACACGCCACCTCCGAGACGATGCGCCGGGAGAGGTGGTACTCCTCGAGCGGGAGCGACTCGAGTTCGGTCTTCATGGTCCCGGCCTGCTCCGCGAGGCTCATCGGCTCCTCGTCGAAGTTGACGAAGACGAACGGGCCGATACGATCGGTGTGGACCGACATGAGGCTGTTCTCCTCGGGGTCGACCGGGGAGACGTCCTCGTCCTCGAGGTCGGGGTTCAGTCGCGCGTCCTCGAAACTCTTCGGCGTGCTCGCGAGTTCCCCCTCGAGATCGTACGTCCAGAGGTGGTACGGACACTGGATTCGGCTCGCGTTGCCCGGGTCGGTCATCGGCGTCTCCTCGACCATCGCCGACCCGCGATGCGCGCAGACGTTGTAGAACGCCTCGATATCGCCATCCTGGGTCCGAACGATGATGATCTCCCGATCGCCGATGGATCGGGTGAAGTGATCCCCTGGCTCCGGAATGCAGTTCGCGTGTCCCGCGTACACCCAGTATCGACCGAACACGTTCTCTTTCTCCATCTCGTGGACGTCCGGATCGGTGAAGTACCGCGCCGGCAAGGCGTTCGTCTCGTCGGTGATATCGGGGCTGACCGGTTCGACCTCGTCGCGTCCGTTGTTCCACCGGGTCATGCTGTGTGCTATCCCATGTCTCATCGTTCAATAAGACTTGATCGCAGGTAGTTCGTACGTATAAGTGATGACGGCCGCAGAGCCCGTCGCCGAGGGCCTCGAGCGGCGGCCGACCGAATAGACGGGACTGAACAGTCGGGACTTAATCACGATGCCGGTCGGCCGGCGGTCCCGACGCCGATCGCTCACCGACGCTTCAAAAAGGGATGATGTGAGACGGACTAACAATCAAGGGGCGCGTCGTCGAATCGGTCGGCAGTATGCCTCCGGCAGGAGACCGATACGACGTCGTCGTGATCGGTGTCGGTGGGATGGGCAGTGCGACGGCCTTCCACCTCGCTGACCGCGGTCTCGACGTGCTAGGACTCGAGCGCTACGACGTGCCCCATACGAGGGGGTCGTCACACGGTATCACGCGGATCATTCGTCGCGCGTACTACGAGCACCCCTCCTATATCCCACTCATCGAACGGGCCTACGACCTCTGGGACGACCTCGCGGACGAAACCAGTCGCGAGGTGATTCACCGGACGGGGTCGATCGACGCCAGCCCGGAGGACAACATCGTCTTCGAGGGATCGCTGCGTTCCTGCGAGGAACACGACATTCCCCACGAGGTGCTCACGAGCGAGGAGGTCACCGAACGGTTCCCCGGCTACGATCTTCCGGCGGGGTACAAAGCCCTCTACCAGCCCGACGGGGGGTTCGTCGTCCCCGAACAGGCGATCGTCGGCCACGTCGAGGCGGCACAGGCGGCGGGTGCCGAGGTGCGCGCCCGTGAACAGGTCCTCGAGTGGGAGCCGACGCCCGACGGCGGCGTCCGCGTCGAGACCGACCGAGGAACGTACGACGCCGAGAACATGGTGCTCGCCGCCGGTGCCTGGAACCGCAAGTTCGCAGACGCACTCGAGGGGCTCGCGGTCCCCGAACGGCAGGTGCTCGGCTGGTTCCAGCCCGAGCAACCGTCGACGTTCGAACCCGACAACTTCCCCGTCTGGAACCTCAAAGTTCCCGAGGGCCGTTTCTACGGGCTGCCGATCTACGACGTGCCGGGATTCAAGGTCGGCAAGTACCACCACCGCGACGAGCAGGTCGATCCGGACGACTACGACACCGAACCCGGACTCGAGGACGAGCGCTTGCTCCGGGAGGTCACGGCGAACTACTTCCCTGAAGCGGCCGGCCCGACGATGCGGCTCGCGACCTGCATGTTCACGAACTCCCCCGACGAGCACTTCATCCTCGACACCCTCCCCGACCACCCGCAGGTGGCCGTCGGCGCGGGTTTTTCGGGCCACGGCTTCAAGTTCGCCAGCGTCATCGGCGAGATTCTCGCCGACCTCGCGGTCGACGGCGACACCGATCGCCAGACCGACATGTTTCGATTGGGTCGATTTGACGACTAGTTCTCTTGCCGCCCGTTCTCCGATTGGATGGTGAGGGATTCGGCCCGCTCGAGACCATAGCTACCGCCAATGGGTTCGGACTGCTGTCGGCCGGTCTATCCCGCCGACTGAAACGAATCGATCGGTGTGATGACGTTACTCAGCTGTCTCATACGTAACTGGCAACGATTCGACGCCGTAGATAAGTGAACTCCGGGTCGGCTGTAGTTCGGTGTCGACCAGCTCGATGGTCGCCGTTCGCTCGAGGAGTTCTTCGAAAGCGACTGCAGCCTCGAGGCGAGCGAGCGGTGCGCCGAGACAATAGTGGGTCCCATACCCGAAGCCGAGATGCTGGTTCGGTGTTCTGTCGGGGACAAACGTACCGGGGTCGTCGAATTGTCGTTCGTCACGGTTCGCCGACCCGAGCCAGACGATGATACGATCGCCTGCTTCGATCGTCTCATCCTGCATCGTCACGTCCTCGGTCGCAACTCGGGTCATCGCTTGGACCGGTGATCGGTATCGCAATACTTCTTCGATCGCCGTCTGTAAGTCGGCGTCGCCGCGAAGTTCCTCGAATAGATCGTGATTGCTGAAGCACCGGACTGCGTTTGTGATGAGGTTCGTTGTTGTAATATTGCCGGCGACAAGTAATAGAATACTTGTTCCGAGCGCTTCCTCCTCCGAGAGTCGCGATCCGTCCGCGCGTTCACGCGTGACGAGCTGGGTCATGAGGTCGTCCCGCGGTGTCTCGCGACGATCCTTGATCATCTCGAAGAAGTAGCTGGCCATTTCCATCTGGGCAGCCTGCTGGCGTTCGGTGAATTCCTTAGTGTCCTCGTCGGTGCTCGCGGCCTCGACGAGCGTGTTAGACCAGCGTTTGAACCGATCGCGGTCCTCGGCTGGGACCCCGAGAAGTTCGGCGATGACGACAACTGGAAGCGGATACGCAAACGTCTCGACGAGATCCATCGTTCCGTCCTCGCCCGTGACCGCCTCAGAGAGAAGATCGGTTGCGAAGTCGCGGATCTCGGGTTCGAGTTCCCTGAGGGCTCGCGGTTCGAATGCGTCGTTAACGACGCCACGAAGCTCGTCGTGGCGCGGCGAATCCTGGAACAACATCGTCTCGAAGAGCAGCCCTTCCTCAGGCCGATCGGGCTCCTGGAACTCGTCGGCCAATCGTGGATTGACGGAGAATGTATCGTCGTCGGCAAGGATCCGCTTGACGTCTTCGTACCGAAAAACGTCCCAGGTACGACGAGCCGGATCATATCGGACCGGTGCATCCGCACGCATCTCACGGTACCAGTCGAATGGCTCGAGCCACGCCTCTCGAGACGCGAGTTCGTCAGGGAGTACCTGCAGGCCCTGTGGATCTGTCGAGCTCATATTAATTGAACGCCAGATAGAGAGAAAAACGTTCGGGGGTACCACCGTCGAATCGGATGACCAGCGAGTCAGTCGGACTGCTGACTATAGTAGTCACTGAAACGATTTACACACTGATTGCATAGCTGTCACGCGATTAGGTGTGCAATGACTTTCAGTGGCTGCTATAGAGCCATCTACTGACCGAGCGTTCCACACTGAGCAGGCCTGAAAAGGGGGTGAAATAGAGCCTCACTCGATCGAATTTCTGAATCAAACCAAAGCCCACCGGTTGTTATATGCCACAGATTATCCACCCGGATAGCTATGCCCGGCCGTCTGGCAGTATCCATGACACATGAGTGCAGGGACCACACTTCCCGACGACGCGGGAGCCGTTATTGTCGGTGCCGGCTGCGTCGGCTGTAGCGCCGCGTACCACCTCACCCGCCTCGGCCGCGAGGACGTGGTAGTCGTCGATCGAGGGCCACTGTTCGAGACCGGCGGCTCTACCTCTCACGCCCCCGGGCTAGTGTTCCAGACAGGCGGCAGCAAGCTGATGACGCGGATGGCGTCGTACACGCGCGAACTGTACGAGGACCTCGAGAGCTTCCGGACGAGCGGCGGCATCGAGGTCGCGTACACCGAGGACCGCTGGGACTACCTGAAACGAAAGCGCGAACGGGGCCAGGCCTACGGCATCGACGGCGGTGAACTCCTCTCGCCCGCCGAAGTCGCCGACCACGTCCCGCAGATCGACGAGTCGGTCATCCACGGCGGCTACTACGTCCCGACGGACGGGAAGGCCCACGCCGTCGACGCCTCGGCGACGATGGCCGAGAAGGCTCGAGCGGCGGGTACCGAGTTCTACGGCGAGACGACGGTGACCGATCTCGAGGTCGAGGACGGCGAAATCCGGGCAGTCGTCACCAACCGCGGGCGCATCGAGGCCGACGAGGTGCTCCTCGCGACGAACATCTGGGGCCCGCTGTTCGGCGACATGGTCGACGTCGATATCCCACTGATTCCCTGTGCCCACCAGTATCTCGTCTCGGACGATCTCGAGGAACTTGCGGGCGCAAACCGCGAGATCGAACAGCCGTTGCTCCGCCACCAGGACCGGTCGCTGTACTTCCGCCAGCACGGCGAGCGCTACGGCGTCGGTTCGTACAACCACGAACCGCTGCTGGTCGACCCCGCGGACATCTACGGCCCGGAGAAACTCGAGGATCTGGGCCTCGAGTACCCCTCGCTGCGGGAGTTCACCGCGGAGCACTTCTACGAGAACACCCACCCCGATCACGAGCAGACGGCCTACGACGCGGCCTGCGAACTCGTCCCGTCGCTGCAGGACGCCGAGTTCGAGTCTGGGATCAACGGCATGTTCTGTTTCACCCCCGATGGGATGCCGATCCTCGGCCCGACGGCGGAAATCGACGGGCTCTGGTGGGCGCTCGCGATCTGGGTCACCCAGTCGGGCGGTGCCGGGAGTATCGTCGCCCACTGGATGGAAGACGGCGTCCCCCGCCTCGACGGCGAGCGCGTCGACGCCACGGGGGCACACATCTCGCGGTTCCAACCCCACGCCGGCTCGCGGGAGTACACCCGAGGTCGCGGCGCACAGCAGTATCAGGAGGTCTACCAGCTGGTTCACTCGCGCGAACAGCCCCAGGGCCAGCGCGGCCTCCGGCGAAGTCCCTTCTACCAGCGGCAGGCGGAACTCGGCGCTGAGTTCTATGATTCGGGCGGCTGGGAGACGCCGCAGTGGTACGAGAGCAACGAATCCCTGCTCGAGGAATACGACGTTCCGGACAGGCCCGACTGGCTCGATCGCAACTGGTCGAAAGCGCAGGGCGTCGAGCATCAGGCGGTCCGCGACCGCGTCGGGATGGTCGACATGACCACCTACACCGGGATCGAGGTGACCGGCGACGGTGCGACGGAGCTCCTTCAGGGGCTTCTGACGAACGATATCGACGTCTCGCCGGGCCGGATCCGCTACGCGGCGATGTGCAATGAGGACGGCGGGATCCTCGCGGACGTGACGGTCGCCCGGTTCGCGGACGATCGATATGTGGTGTTTACTGGCGGGGGCAACTCCGCGACGCTACACTCCCGATGGATCCGCGAGCACGCGCCCAACGACGGCTCCGTGTCGATAACGACCCACGACTCGAGCATGTGCGGGATCGGCGTCTTCGGTCCCGAGGCGCGGAACGTCCTGTCGTCGCTCGTCGAGGCGGACCTCTCGAACGACGCGTTCCCGTTCTACACCGCCCAGGAGAGCTACCTCGAGAGCCTCCCCGTCACGATGCTCCGGCTCTCCTACGCCGGGGAGTTGGGCTGGGAACTGTACACGCCGATGGAGTACGGCGCGCAACTCTGGGAACGAATCGAAGACGCCGGCGAGGAGTACGGCATCGTCCCGATGGGCTGGGAAGCCCTCGATTCGACGAGCATGGAGAAGGGGTTCCGGCTGTGGGGGACCGACGTCACTCCCGAATACAATCCCTACGAGGCGGGGATCGGATTTGCGGTCGATCTCGAGACCGATTTCGTCGGCAAGGAGGCGCTGCTCGAGGCTCGCGACGGCGGGATCGACCGAAAAATTGCCCCGATCACGCTCGACGAGCCGGGTATGGTCGTCGACGCCGGGCATCCGGTGCTCGACCCCGACAGCGGCAAGGTGCTCGGTGACGTTGCCCGCGCGGATTACGGCTACACGATCGACGCTGGGATCGCGTATGCCTATCTGCCGGCGGCCGACGCCGAGGCGGGCCGCGACGTCGAGATCAGCTACGAGAACGAACGCCACCCCGCGACGGTCCGAGACGAACCGCTGTTCGATCCCGACCGCGAGAAGATGATCCGTTGACAGCCATGAATCAGGAGGAACGAACCGTCGAGTTCGCCGATATCGAAGCGGCCCGCGACCGGCTCGACGACGAGTCGGTCGTCAAACACACACCGGTCGAACGGAGCACGTCCCTTGACGAACTGACCGGCGGCGAGGTCCACCTCAAGATGGAGCACCTCCAGTGGACGGGCTCGTTCAAGACCCGTGGCGCGTACAACAAGATCGCACAGTGCGTCGCCGAGGGCGGGACGGAGCGGGTCGTCGCGGCCAGCGCCGGCAATCACGCACAGGGCGTCGCGCTCGCGGCGACGAAACTCGGCGTCGACTCGACGATCGTGATGCCCAAAGGGGCACCCCAAGCGAAAGTCGACGCCACCCGGAGCTACGGTGCTGATGTCGAACTCGTCGGCAGCGACTTTCGCGAGGCGATGACACACGCCCAGGGGCTTGTCGACGACGAACGGACGGCGTTCGTTCACGCCTACGACGACCCCGCGATCGTCGCCGGACAGGGGACGCTCGGCCTCGAGATGGTCGATGACCTCCCGTCGGTGGAGACCATCGTCGTCCCGATCGGCGGCGGCGGCCTCATCTCGGGGATCGCGACGGCCTTCGCCGAGCGCTCGCCGGAGACGCGCATCGTCGGCGTGCAGGCGAGCGGCGCGGCGACCGTTTCCGAGAGCCTTCGGAAGGGAACGCCTGTCGCCCTCGACTCCGTGGACACGATCGCGGACGGCATCGCGACCGGCGGCATCTCGGAGTTGACGCTCTCGCTGATCAATGAACACGTCGACGAAGTCGTTACCGTTACCGACGGCGAGATCGCCCGGGCGGTGCTCCTCCTGCTTGAGCGCGCCAAACAGGTCGTCGAGGGTGCCGGCGCGGCGTCGGTCGCCGCGATCATCAGCGACGGACTCGACGTGCACGGCGAGACGGTCATGCCGCTGCTGGGCGGCGGAAACCTCGATATGACGATGTTACAGACCGTACTCGTTCACGCGCTGACCGACCGCGAGCAACTGTTGCGGTTGCGCGTCCGGATCGACGACCAACCCGGCAAGATGGAGGACGTTTCAGGAATCATCGCTGAACATGGCGCCAACATCCAGACCGTCCGCCATGACCGCTCAGCACCCGAACTCGACGTGGGTGAAGCGTACCTGGTCTTCGAGATCGAAACCAGCGGATCGGGCCAATCGCGGACGATCGTCCGGTCGATCCGGGATCACGGCTACGAGGTCCGGCACGTCAACGCGTGACCACCTTCGCCTCGCTCGCTAACCGATTCGGGCAACGGTATAAAAGCGACGCCGGTTATTAAGATAAATCTTGATTGAGTCACTTGTTATTCTTCACCACGGTGCATGAGATCATGGCTCGTAATGGCGCAAAACCTGTGCTGGTGCGGAACGAGGGTGCGTTCGTCGATTCGCCCGTGAGCGAACTCGAGACGAACCGAACGAGCGAGGGAGCAACCGGACGCCGATGGCGTGTGATCCGCGATGAGTGATCGCGAACGAGAGGGGGATGGGGCGGTCGAAACCTTCCTCGACGAACTCGATCCCACCGTCTTTGGGATCGGGTTCATCGTTGCCATCCTGGTCGTCGCGGCGTTTCTCTTCCGCGAGAGCCGAACGCTCGAGATCATGGAGGGGACCAACGAATTCCTGTGGACGAGTCTCGGCTGGGCGTATCTCGTCTCGATGTTCGCCCTCGTGGCGTTCGTCTTGTACCTGATCTTCGGCCCGTGGGGCAACATCAAGCTGGGGACGGAGGACGAGGATCCGGAGTTCAGCTTCCTCGCGTACTTCGCGATGCTGTACTCCGCGGGGATCGCGGCCGGCATCGTCTTCTGGGGCCCGGCGGAAGCGATCTTCCACTACTCGACGCCCTCGCCCTTCTCGGGGGTTGAAGCGGAGTCGACGGGTGCCGCCGTCAGCGCGCTCCAGTACACGTTCTTCCACTGGGGGCTCTCGGCGTGGTCGGCGTACGTGATCGTCGCGATTCCGATCGCCTACTTCGCCTACCGCAGGGACGCGCCGATGCGGATCTCGACGATCATCGGTCCGATCATCGGATTCGACAATCTCGACAGTCCTTGGGCGAAGCTCGTGGACATCCTCGCCGTCTTCGCCACCATCGGTGGCATCGCGACGACGCTCGGTCTGGTCGGGAACCAGTTCCTCGTCGGCCTCGAGTACGCCGGTGGCGTCGAGTTCGGCGACGCGGGGACCATCCTCGTGATTACGGGACTAACCGTGGCATTTACCATCTCGGTCGCGCTCGGCGTCGAACGCGGGATCCGCCGCATCTCGTACTTCAACATGGCGCTGTTCGTCGTCCTGACGGTTGCGGCGTTCATCCTCGGACCGACGGTGTACATCATGACCGTCGGGACCCAGGCGCTGGGGGCGTACATCAACGAGTTCGTCTCGATGAGCTTCTTCATGGGCGCGGGTGAAACCGGCGGGCAGGGAGCCGACGCCGGTTTCGTTGGCGCCTGGACCGTCTTCTACTGGGCGTGGTGGTTCTCCTGGGCACCGTTCGTCGGCCTGTTCATCGCCCGTATTTCTCGCGGCCGGACCGTTCGACAGGTCGCCGCGACCGGCGTCGTCGCGTCCACGGCCATCACGATCCCCTGGTTCGCGACGATGGGTGGGACGTCCATCTTCATGCAGTCGAACGGCCAGGCCGACATCCTCGGCACGCTCGAGGCCTGGGGGTTCAACGAGGCCGTCGCCGGCTACCCGCTGTTCGAGGCGCTGCCGGCCGGCGAGTTGCTCACCGTGCTCTTCTTGGTGCTGGTGACGACGTTCTTCGTCACGTCGGCGGACTCCTCAACGCTCGCGCTGGGGATGCTCACCACCGGCGGAAAGCAGAAGCCGTCGACGATCAACCGCGTCATCTGGGGCGGTCTCATGGGCTCGCTGGCCTCGCTGTTGATGGTCGCCGGTGGCACCTCGGCGCTGCAACAGGCTGCGATCATCGCTGGCGGCCCCTTCGCGATCATCACCTTGATCGCCGTCGGCGTCATGATCTGGGTCTTCGGCAGCCGTCGGGCGGTCTTCTTACGCGAAGAAGATCGTTCCACCACCCCGACCGGGCCGGCCACCTCCGACGACGACTGAGACGGTCTGCTGTAACTGTGTACCGGCGCACCCGCATGGCGGGTCGCGAATGCGCCGGAACTGACTTACAGTAGTCCGTATGAGGGGATGGACGGCTCGAGCCGACGGTTACGAACCCTGCCGGGACACAGTCTTGGCGACTCGACTCAGTCACTGGTCCGGACGATGAAACCGTCGGGCAGTTCGGAGACGGTTCTCATCACGCAATTCTATGTGGTCGGTCCGCTAGAGACCACGTATGGAATTCGTCTCGACACCGACGCTGTACTGTGCGGAGTGCGGTGAGGAGATCGAGGACACGGGCTACCTCCCGGCCACCGAACGCGACGGCGAGTACGATCCGCTGTCCGATGCGGCGGTCTGCGAGGCGTGTGGCTTCAACGACATCGGAATGATGGGTTGTGCCCCCGAACTCGACGACGTGATCGCGCCGGATCCGGACGATGCCCTCCTCTACGTCCGCGTGACGGACGAGGGGCTCGACGTACTGAGCACGAAAGAGTAAGCGAGACGGCTGGAAGCGGAGCAAGCGCAGCTCCGACAGCGTTATTCGTACACGGGGAACGTTTCACAAAGCTCGTCGACCGACTCGGACACTCGCTCGAGCGTCGCGTCGTCCCCGGGCGCGTCGAGCACGTCGGCGATGTGGTGGGCGACCGTCTCGATTTCCTCGGGACCGAACCCGCGGGTCGTCAGCGCGGGCGTGCCGATCCGGATCCCACTGGTGACGAACGGTGACCGGGTCTCCCCCGGGACGGTGTTCTTGTTGAGGACGATGCCGACTTCCGAGAGGGCCGCTTCGGCGTCGTCGCCGGTGAGGTCGGGATGCGAATCCCGGAGGTCGACGAGTACGAGGTGCTTGTCGGTGCCGCCGGAGACCAGCGACAGCCCCCGATCACGGAGGACGTCCGCGAGCGCCGATGCGTTTTCGACGGTCCGGGAGGCGTAATCCTCGAACTCGGGCTGGAGGGCTTCCCCGAAACCGACGGCCTTGCCGGCGATGTTGTGCATGAGCGGCCCACCCTGACTCCCGGGGAAGACCGCGCTGTCGACATCGTCGGCGTACCCCTCGTCGCACATGATGATCCCGCCCCGGCCGGATCGGATGGTTTTGTGCGTGCTGCCGGTGACGAAGTCGGCGTGCTCGATCGGACTCGAGTGAACGCCGGCCGCGACGAGCCCGGTGATGTGGGCGATATCGGCGAGGTGGAACGCGTCGACGGTGTCAGCGATCTCTCCGATGCGCTCCCAGTCGAACTCGCGCGGATACGCCGAGGAGCCGCTAACAATCATCGCCGGGTCGACCGCGCGAGCCTGGTCGGCGAGTGCGTCGTAGTCGATGTACCCCGTTTCCGGGTCGACTTCGTACTGCTCGACCTCGTAGAGCTGCCCGGAGAAGTTGACGTGGTGGCCGTGGCTGAGGTGCCCGCCGTGGGTGAGATCCAACGAGAGGATCGTCTCGCCCGGCTCGAGGGCGGCGAAGTAGACGCCCATGTTCGCCTGGGTGCCCGAGTGGGGCTGGACGTTGACGTGATCGGCTCCCCACAGCGACGTCGCTCGCTCGATCGCCAACCGTTCGACCTCGTCGACGTGTTCGCAGCCGCCGTAGTAGCGCGAACCGGGATACCCCTCCGCGTACTTGTTGGTCAGCGCGGTTCCCTGCGCGGCGAGAACGGCTTCGGAAACGTGGTTCTCCGAGGCGATCATTCCTAGCGTCGACTCCTGGCGCTCGCGTTCGCGTTCGACGGCGTCGGCGACCGCCGGATCGCCCTCTTTGAGGTGGTCCGACATACCACACTAATCGGGGAATCCGTCCAAGTATCTTGATCGCAGGTGATAGACCCGTTCAAGAGTAGTCGACACGCCTCGAGCAGGCATCGCGTTCCGCTACGGCCGTCGAAATCCGCGACTGTCGGCGTCGAGATCGCACCGCTCGTTGACTTCAGTATCTGTATTGTCGCAGATCGTGTTTTACACCCGTTCGTGTGCGAGAAGCTCGCATGAAGCGCAGTATCAGTACGGACGGTGCGCCCGCGGCAGTCGGCGCGTATAGTCAGGTGACCGCCACCGACGACTTCCTGTTCACCGCCGGGCAGCTCCCACTCACCGCTGACGGCGAACTACTCGACGATGCGTCGGTCGCCGACCAGACTCGCCAGTGTCTCAACAACGTCGCGGCGATCCTCGAGGCGGAGGGCGCGAGCCTCGAGAACGTCCTGAAGATTACCATCTTCCTGAACGATATCGACGATTTCGAGGCGATGAACGAGACCTACGCCGACTACTTCGAGGAATCGCCGCCGGCGAGAAGCGCCGTCGAGGTCGGTCACGTCCCAAAGGGTGCCGCCCTCGAGGTTGAGGCTATTGCGACGGTCGAGTAGCCCTTCGAGTCGGACGAATTACCCACCCTTGATAAGTCGCAACACCGTCACGTGGTCGGTCTCGACCGGCTGATCCTCGGGAACCGGACGCCCGTCGACGAGGACGCTCACCTCGTGGGGACTCAACTCGACCTCGCGGAGCAGGTCCGCGTAGGTCGGCGTCGCGTCGGCAGCGGAAGCGCCAATTGCGTCGGCGTCGGCCGCGGTCCCTGCCACCACCTCGAGATCGAGTTCGTAGGTGTCTTCGCCTTTGACGTCGACGGTGACGTTCATACCGCCAGTTACGAGGGACTGGCCTTGAGCGCGTCGCTCGAGGGTCGCTTCGAGGTGTCCGATCAGTCCGCGGTCGGTTCGTCGGGGCCGGGGCCGACTCGCTGTTCGCGATCACGGTTTCGGGCGGTACGCCAGTGGCCGTAGAGACCGCGAACGAGCGCGCCGAGTCCCAGCAGGAGGACGAGCAGGTTGATTGCCTCGCCGACGATGGGGACGGGAAGCCGAGACAGGGCGGCACCGGCAACCAGCCCGACGACGAGTGCGAGCCAACGGTTACCGAGGCCGACCAGCGAGAGGATCCACATGGCGACAGCGAAGCGACCGTAGATGATGCCGATCCAGAGCAACAGGGCGAACACGAAGCCGCCAACGAACGACAGCGGAATCCCGACGACGGTGATCGCGAGCGCGATCAGGAGGATCGGAATCCCCACGAACACGAGCAGCCCGACCAGCCCGGAGCGCAGGGGGCCCGACGCGACGCGGTCGGCAACCCCGTCGGAGAACCGCGGGAATAGCGCGAGCAACACGGCTCCGAGCAGCAGGTTCACCGCCAGAACATAGGCCGTGAACAGCCACGACGCGAAGGGCTGGATCGTCGGTGCGACGTCGATACCGAGCGAGGAATCCTCTACGATGTCGCCCGCGACTGCGTCGGTGTTGCCCTCGAGATCGCCGTCGTACCGCAGATCGCCCGCAATCGAGGCGCTCTCCCCCAGCCGGATCGTCTCGGCTCCGATTTCGGCGTCGCCCTCGACCGTGCCGTCGATCGTCGCGCTCCCGACGCCGGCCGTGAGAGTGTTGCCGACGGTGCCGGTCTCGGTGATGGTGAGGCTCCCTGCGCCGACGTTGACGTCACCGCCGGCGGTCCCGGCGATGGTCACACTCCCGCCGGCGGCCTCGAGGTCGCCGCCGACCTCGCCGGTGCGCTCGATCCGCACGTCCCCGCCGACGGCGCTAACATCGCTGGTGACAGTCCCGCGGACGACGACGCTCCCGCCGAACGCATCGAGACTGTCGACCGTCTCGCCCTCCTCGACGACGACCGTCCCGCCGGTCTGGCCGTCGGTCTGGGCGGCGACCGTCACCGGGACGGTGCCGGTGACGACAACGAGGGCGATCAGCAGTGCAACAGCGAATCGTGACAGTGAGTCGGTTCCGAACAGCATGGATTTCGCTTCCGCGAGCAGGGAGTAAAAATTGTTACTCAGGTATCAAGTCCCGGACCGGTTCGGACGGGTACATTACTCTCCGTGATGAGCCGTCGCGTGTCGTCGTCGGTACCTCCGCGGATTCCGGTGGCATCGACGGAACTCGAGAACGACCTTCGGTCGTTTTATCTTGCGGCCCCACCTTCGACCGGTATGAGCGAGGCCGACGCCGAGGCGGCGGAGCCAACACCCGGCAAGACCGAAGTCTGGATCGAGAAGTACCGCCCGGAGCGGCTCGACGATATCAAGGGCCACGAAGATATCATTCCTCGGCTCGAGAACTACGTCGAGCAAGACGATCTCCCCCACCTCCTTTTCGCAGGCCCAGCAGGCACAGGAAAGACGACAGCAGCGAAGAGCATTGCTCGAGAAGTCTACAACGACGACTGGCGGGAGAACTTCCTCGAGCTCAACGCCTCCGACCAGCGCGGGATCGATGTCGTCCGCGACCGGATCAAGGACTTCGCGCGCTCGAGCTTTGGTGGCTACGACCACCGCATCATCTTTCTGGACGAGGCCGACGCGCTGACCTCCGACGCCCAGTCCGCGCTGCGCCGAACGATGGAGCAGTTCTCGAACAACACTCGGTTTATCCTCTCGTGTAACTACTCGAGCCAGATCATCGACCCCATCCAGTCGCGGTGTGCAGTCTTCCGATTCACCGAACTCACCGAGAGTGCCATCGAGGCACAGGTTCGGGAAATCGCCGCCACCGAGGATATCGAGGTGACCGACGACGGCGTCGACGCCCTGGTCTATGCGGCCGACGGCGACATGCGGAAGGCGATCAACGCCCTGCAGGCTGCCGCCGTGATGGGCGAGACCGTCGATGAGGAGACCGTCTTCGCGATCACTGCCACCGCCCGTCCCGAGGAGGTCGAGGCGATGGTCGAGCACGCTATCGACGGCGACTTCACCGCAGCCCGCGCCGCCTTGGAGGATCTCTTGACCGAGCGCGGGCTCGCCGGCGGTGACGTCATCGACCAACTGCATCGGTCGGCCTGGGAGTTCGACATCTCAGAGGGGGCGACGGTCCGCCTCCTCGAGCGACTCGGCGAAGTGGACTACCGAATCACTGAGGGCGCGAACGAGCGGCTGCAACTCGAGGCAATGCTCGCGTCGCTGGCGCTCGACGCGGATGACTGACTGTCGGTCAGTTCCCTTTTATTCGCCGTCGCTTGCGTCGACGCCGCGGAACGCGAAGGCGATGCGACCGTCGTTCTCCGCGACACCGACGTTCCAGCCGTGGGCGTCGGCAATACGTTCGACGGTGCCGAGCTCGAAGCCAGTGCCGTCGGCCGCGGCCAACTGACCGGGAACGGGATCCGTCGCGATCCCGCTGTCAGCGTCCGGGGCGTCGGTTTCGGGGTCACGTCGAGCGATGTAGAAGCCGTCGTCAGTCGCACCGACGGTGACCACTGTCGTTTCGTCGGTCGTGCTCGGCGTCTCGTCACCCGCGCCGGCCGTCTCGTCGCCACTCTCGTCTCCGGACTCGCCATCGCTCGCCTCGTCGACCACAGCTCCCAACAGATGCTCGAACAGTTCCTGCAGCCGCGCTTTGTCCGCCTCGAGCACGCGGTCATCGGAGGCCTGAGTCACGAGCCGTGCATCGCCGGTCTCGACGGCGACCCAGGCCCGCCGCGCGACGTCGTGGATGGCGATGGGTTCGGTCTCGACGAGTACGCCGTCCTGCCGAGCGATCGCGACGAGCTGATCGACGAGTTCCCGTAACCGCTCCTGTGCGTCGTCGACCTCCGCGAAGTGTTCGGCGTCGCCGGTCTCGTTGGCGAGTTCGAGGTAGCCGCGGGCGACGTTCAGCGGCGTCCGCACGTCCTCGTCGACTAGCTCCGCGATCGTCTCGAGTCGCGCTTCGACGGCGGCTAACTCCCGCTCGCGGCGGTTCGCCTCGGTCACGTCGCTGTATACGATCAACCCTTCGGGATTGTGGTCGCCCCGCTCCCCGCCAGCGCTAGTAGCCTCGTCGTCGCTTGCGCCCGCGTCGACCGGCACCAGCGTCAGCAGGAACTCGCGGACACCGTCGACGGTCTCCCGACGACTGACGAGTTGGCGGCGCTTGCCCGATCGGAGCGACTCGAGCAGCGTCGTCCGCCGTTGCTCGAGTCCCGGTGGGACGGTGTCCTCGTCGACGGGCTCGCCGACGATCGACTCGGGATCGGTGCCGAAGACCTCGCTGAAGGTGTCGTTGCTGTCCCGGACGATCGGTCGCCCGTCGTCGATCTCGTAGCGGACCGCCGGTTCCGGGATATTCGCGAACAGGGCCCGGAAGCGATCGCGTTCCTCGGCAAGGCGGTCGCGCTCGGCCGCTAGCTCGTCGCGTTCGGTTGCCAGCCGGTCTCGCTCCGTTTGCAGTCGGTCGCGTTCCTGACGCAGCTGCTCGCGGGCCGTGCTCTGGCTCGCATCGGCGTCGATTCGCTCGAGGATCGCAGCAGCGAATCGGCACCACTCGACGAGGGGATCGCAGTCGCGCTCGTCGAACGCTGCCGCCTCCTCGGCGGCGACCTGAAGGATGCCGATATCGCCGACCGGGAGACTGCACAGCGATGTGACCCCCTCGAGAGGGGCTGCCAGCCGGTCGTCGGTCGCGATATCGTCGATGCGAAGCGCTTCGCCCGTCCGGAGGGCCTCGTCGAGGGCCCCGTCACGCGGGATTGACTCGAGCTCGTCTTCCGGGACTCCCGGCGCGGTCGCCCGGGGTGTGAACTCCCCGAAGTGAACCGTCGACAGCCAGCAGTACTCGCACGCGAGGGAATCGGCTGCGGTCTCGACCAGCAACTCGAAGACTTGGTCTCGGTCGCGGCAGGCCGCCAGTTCGGGGACCGACTCAAGGAAGCGATCGGCGGGCCCAGGCGACGCCGCGTGTTCGGTGTCTTCTGCGCTCTCGACGCCGCGACAGACCCACTCGATTTCGTCCGCGAGGTGGGAAACGGCGTCATCGGTGTCCCGGCGGACGTAGCCGTCGATACCGTCGGTTGACCGCGCTGCGGTCGGCGCGAACGACGCGTCGGTAAAGAGGATCACCGGTGTGGAGCCACAGGCCTCGACGACCTCGAGCAGGGCGGCACCCGCCGCCGTCGTCGGCGTCTCAGCGAAGACGACGCAGTCGGCCTCGGGGGCCCAGTTACGGACGCGATCGACGGTCGTGATGGCATGGACCGACCGTTCGGGGCCCGATCGGACCCCCTCGAGAGCGGCAGCGCCGTCGCTGGCATCCGTCTCCGAGTCAGCCACATAGAGCACCGTTCGTGGTCGCTGATCCGCCGGCGCGTCTGTCGTTCCGTCGCCGTTCAATTGTCTATATGGGGTGACTGTCTTCCACGATAAAACTTTGCCGTCTGTATCGACCGCTGAGCCGTCCGCGTCGATCGATGGATTCAGGGTCGAAAAGGATGACTGTCTGCCGATCGGCGACCGCTCGAGCTACGGATCCACAGTCGCGTGATCGTCACTGGTGTGCCACGCCGAACGGATCACGGCGAGCCAGTAGCAGCCGACGACAGCACCGGTCACGAGCCAGACGCTACCCACCGGTGCGTACCACTCGAGCATGTAGCCGGGTGCGGTGTCGACGAACCGGCCGACGCCGACGGCGGCGGTAATCGCACACCCCGTAACGAACAGCAACTGATTCTCGTCGACGGTTCCGGTCCGCCAGAATCGAAGCGAACCCGCTCGCCGGACGTCGGCGGAGACGAGCGCGACTGCGGCCGCGGCCGCGCCGATGGTCAGCGCGATCGCAATGTCGAGATCGAACACATACGCGCCGGCGACGGCGTCCCCGATGCCGACCGGGACGAGCGGGAGAACGAACGAGAGCCCCGGGCCGCCGTTCCAGGCCGCATAGCAGAACGGGACGAGCAGGATCGTCGGCGTCACCAGCGCGATGAAAACCATGCTGAGCGCGTCCAACCCCGTCGTCACCGTACTGCGAAGGGCGTCGGCGATTGGGACCCTCGTTCCGAGATGGCTGGCGAGAAGCGTTGCGATCAGTCCCAGTAAAGAGGCTACCGTGAGCGCCGTCCGTTGACGCTCGAGGCCGAGCAGCGGGTGCTCGAGGATGGCACCGACGGCCGCTTGTACGCCGATCGATTGGCGGTCGTCCGTGTCGGAACTCATGACGTTTCGGCGATGACCGTTGCGAACCCGTCGTGGTCGGGCCCCTTCTCGTTTTGCAGGTCGATCGCACTGGGGGTGATCCCCCAGCCGTCCGCGGCGAAGATCGCCTCGATGGTGTCCCGCCCGCGCTGATAGGAGGCGATACCGTGTTTCGGGCGAGCGCTCGTGTCCTCGTGAGCCTGCATCGAGACGACGCTTTCGAACGACCAACAGCGAACGTGTCGCCGGCCGTTGGTCCCATAGTACGTTTGCGCGGCCGTCGCCTGCTGGCGGACGTATTCCTCGTCGGTTCGATCCCAGGCGAACCGGGTGTACTCCTCGGGATTGCGGACCCACCCTTCGTCCACGAGGACGGACATGACCCGCTCGAGGCCGCGTTCGCCGTCGGCGTCGGGGAGGAGCACGACGTTGAACGGCGCGGTCGCACGGTAGCCGTTGCTCGTTGAGTCGTAGTGGTAGCGGCCGATCGGCGAGTCAGTTTCCTCGGTAATCGGCTCGTCGAGCCAGTCGGCGATTTCCTCGGGGGAGCTGCGGCCTCGACCGTGCCGCTTGGATCCGTCGCATCGGGCGGCGACGGGAGGAGGGTGATGCCGATAGTCGTTCCGAGACCGGTCAGCCCGGCCTTTCGGAGCACAGACCGTCGCGTCGACATCGTCAGCGTTCGCCCTCGTTCCCCTGCCCGTGACCGTCCGCGGGGCGATTCGCGATCGACTGATCCCTCCCGCTGGATCGTGTCACCTGTGCACCCATCTGCTGTCGTTCTATTCCCACCATTATCGATGTATTTTACCTCGGACTATTTATCATTTTCCTATGGTTTTCTCCGGCAAACACGGTCTCCCGGTGCGCTACGGCCGATCACGTTCGCGTCGGACGATCGTTTTGCGACGCCAGTTGCGGAACTGTTTACGCGCTGCAGGGCCAATACACGCGTAATGAGCGAACTAGAGGAGGAGTACCGCCTCGAGTACTTCGAGGAGGAAGGATTCGAGCGCAAGGAGTGCCCGGAGTGTGGCGCTTACTTCTGGACGCGCGATCAGGATAGGGAGACCTGCGGTGAGCCCCCCTGCGCGGAGTACGACTTCATCGACAATTCTGGATTCGACGAGTCGTACGACCTGACGGAGATGCGCGAGGCCTTTCTCTCTTACTTCGAGGCCAACGAGCACGAGCGAATCGATCCCTACCCCGTCGCGGCCAACCGCTGGCGCGACGACGTCCTGTTGACGCAGGCGTCGATCTATGACTTCCAGCCGCTGGTGACCAGCGGCGAGACACCCCCACCAGCGAACCCGCTGACGGTCTCCCAACCCTGTATTCGGATGCAGGACATCGACAACGTCGGCAAGACGGGTCGACACACCATGGCCTTCGAGATGATGGCCCACCACGCGTTCAACACGCGTGAGGATGTCGAGAAAGACGAGTACGCCTACTACGGCGAGGTGTATTGGAAGGACCAGACCGTCGAACTCTGCGACGGCTTCTTCGAGTCGATGGGCGTCGATCTCGAGGAAGTCATCTACATCGAGGACCCATGGGTCGGCGGCGGGAACGCCGGTCCGGCAATCGAGGTCATCTATCGGGGCGTCGAACTCGCTACGCTCGTCTTCATGTCGATGGAGCAGGACTCGGACGGCGAGTACGAGATGAAAGACGGGAACCGCTACAGCCCGATGGACACCTATATCGTCGACACGGGCTACGGGCTCGAGCGGTGGACCTGGGTCTCCCAGGGCACCCCGACGGTCTACGAGGCGGTCTACCCCGACATGATTGCGTTCCTCAAAGAGAACGCGGGGCTCGAGCACACCGACGAGCAGGAGGCACTCATCCACCGGGCCGCCAAGCTCGCGGGCCACATGGATATCGACGAGGCCGAGGACATGGAAACCGCCCGCGGCGAGATTGCCGGCGAACTCGATGTCGACGCTGCGGAACTCGAGGAACTCATGGAGCCCCTCGAGGACATCTATGCGATCGCGGACCACTGCCGCACGCTCGCCTACATGCTCGGCGACGGCATCGTCCCCTCGAACGTCGGCACGGGCTATCTCGCACGGATGGTCCTTCGCCGAACCAAGCGGCTCTGTGACACGATCGGCGTCGACGCACCGCTGGACGAACTCGTCGACATGCAGGCTGAGCGCCTCGAGTACGAGAATCGCGACACCATCCGCGACATCGTCCGCACCGAGGTCGAGAAGTACCGCGAGACCTTAGAGCGGGGCGGTCGACGGGTCGAGACCCTGGCCGAGGAGTACGCGAAGAAGGGCGAACCGATCCCGACCGACGAATTGATCGAGCTCTACGACTCTCACGGCATTCAGCCCGATATGGTCGCTGAGATCGCCGAGGAGACCGGCGCAGACGTCGAGGTTCCCGACGACTTCTACAGCCTCGTCGCAAAGCGCCACGACACGCCCGAGGCGGTCGCGGAGGCCGAGGAGGACGAGGACGAGCGCTTCGAGGATCTCCCGGAGACGGAGAAACTCTACTATGACGACCAGCAGCGAACGCAGTTCGAGGCAGTCGTCTTGGATGTCTTCGAGCGCGAGGACGGCTATGATGTCGTCTTAGACCAGACGATGTTCTACCCCGAGGGCGGTGGCCAGCCCGCGGACACGGGGACGCTCTCGACCGACGACGCAACCGTCGAAGTCGCGGACGTCCAGATCGAGGACGGCGTTATCCTCCATCGGACCGATGAGGACCCCGGCAAGGGCGAACTGGTCAACGGGCAGGTCGACGGCGGCCGCCGGCGACAGCTCATGCGCCACCACACGGCGACCCACATCGTCATCCATGCCGCACGGCAGGTCCTCGGCGAGCACATCCGCCAGGCCGGTGCCCAGAAGGGAGTCAAGAGTTCGCGGATCGACGTTCGCCACTACGACCGAATCGGCCGCGAGGACGTCAAGCGGATCGAGGACCGCGCGAACGAGATCGTGATGGACAACACCTCGGTCTCCCAGGAGTGGCCCGACCGCCACGACGCCGAGGCAGAACACGGCTTCGATCTCTACCAGGGCGGGATCCCGCCAGGCGAGCAGATCCGGCTGATCCACGTCGCCGATGACACCCAGGCCTGTGGTGGCACCCACGTCGCCCGAACCGGCGATATCGGCACGATCAAGGTGCTGAACACCGAGCGCGTCCAGGACGGCGTCGAACGGATCACCTTCGCGGCCGGCGAGGCCGCCATCGAGGCGACCCAGGTCAAAGAGGACGCGCTCTACGAGGCTGCCGAAATCCTCGACGTCTCACCCGAAGACGTGCCCGAGACCGCCGAACGGTTCTTCGAAGAGTGGAAGGGCCGCGGCAAACAGATCGAGGACCTGAAAGAACAACTCGCCGAGGCCCGCGCCGGTGGCGGTGGCGGCGGGGAGGAAGTCGATGTTGGCGACACTACGGCCATCGTCCAGCGCCTCGACGCTGACATGGGCGAACTGCGAGCGACCGCCAACGCCCTCGCCGAGGACGGCAAAATCGCCGTGCTAGGCAGCGGCGAGAGCGGTGCCCAGTTCGTCGTCGCCGTCCCCGACGGTGTCGGCGTCAATGCCGGCGAGGTCGTCGGCGAACTCGCCGCCAAGGTCGGCGGCGGCGGTGGCGGTCCGCCGGACTTCGCACAGGGTGGCGGCCCCAATGTTGACGACTTAGACGACGCGCTCGAGGACGCCCCCGATGTGTTGCGCCAGGTACTGAACGCCTGATCCCCGAGAAACGCTGTCTCCGTCGCTCGAGTCGAAACCATCCCCTTCTTTCACCACCGTCCCGTCGAGTCACCCATGCCGACTGCATCGAACGGATCGGTCTCGCTGTACTACGACCGCGCAGGCGAGGGCGACCCCGTCGTCTTCGTCCCCGAAGCCGGCCTCGGCGGCTGGCTGTGGGGGTGGCAACACGCCGCCGTTGCCGGTCCCCACGAGGCTGTCGTCTGGGACCTCCGGGGGACGGGTCGCTCCGACGCACCATCCGGCCCCTCCGACCTCGAGACGCTCGTCGCCGACCTCGAGGCGGTCCTCGCCGACTGTGACTTCCGCAATGCCCACCTCGTGGGCTGTGGACTCGGCGGTGTGATCGCACTCGCGGCGGCCCGGACCTCGAGTCGTGTCGAGACGCTGACGCTGTTCGGCACCGCCGCTCAGGGCGAGGCGTTCGACCTCGAGCCGCTCTTCGCGCCGCCGGACGATCCGAACGCGCTTCGCCAGTCGCTCGAGGCGGGGTTTTCCGCGGACTTTCTCGAGGCCCAGCCCGACGTGCTGGAGGGGATCGTCGATTGGCGGGCCGACGGCGACGCGGATCGGGAGGGGTGGGAGGCACAGGTCGCGGCGCTCGAGGGCTTCGACGCGACCGAGTGGCTGGTCGAGGTGACCCAGCCGACGCGGGTGATTCACGGCGGTTCAGACGAGCTGGTGTCACCGGCGGCTGGGGAGACGTTGGCACGGGGGCTCCCCCGCGGGGAGTTCGAAGTGCTCGAGGGAGCGGGGCATCTCTGTTTCGTCGAACGCTCGCGGACCGTCAACGATCGGTTGCTCGGCTTTCTCGAGGCCCACATCGACGACGAGTGAGAGAACGGCGTGCTGAAGTCAGTAGCCGCACCCCGCTGTCGGGCGACCGGGTTCGGCGTGCGGTCGATCGGGTGGGGAGCGGCGACCGAGCGGGCCCGTGGCCGCTACTTGAACCGCAGGAACTGCCGATCGTACTCCGGATCGTCCTCTCGCGGGTGCACCAAGACGAACGATTCCGGTGGGAGTGCCGCCAGTCGGTACGGAAGTTCCGCGAGCGCTTCGTGCCAGCCCACGCTGCCCTCCTGCGAGGAGACGACGGTGATCAGATCGTCCGCCGTCGCGTCCCGTTCTAACTGTGAGTACAACGCGTTCCACGAGGGCAGTTCGCGGAACTCCGCGTCGAGCTCCGGCTCGACGAGACCGAAGAGCCGTTCGTACTGGTGAGCCGATCCCTCGACTGCGAGGACCGTGAGTGGGGCGCCGAGTCGCTCCGCGAGCCGTTTGAGCAGGGAGACGCTCTCGAAGAACCCTTCGTGGTGATCGATTCCCTGCGGAAGCACGACGAAGAGCCGATCGGTGGTGTTGACCGGATATCCGAGTCGAGCGACGAGCACTGGATCGGTCGTCCGTCTCAACACCTGGTCGATGATGCTCCCGAACAGCCGCCGTCCGATCGATTGCTCGGCGTCCCACCCGAGCAAGAGCATGTCGGCTCGCACCTCGACCGCACTGCTGACGATCCCCGAAGCCGGATTGTGATTGACGCGAATCTCGGCATCGACGGGAGCGTCGGCTTCGCTCCCGACGGCGGTGAGCGCCTCGAGATCGTCGTAGGCCTCGTCAACTCTCCGTTCAGTCTCGCCAGCCCGATCAGGCTGGACGACGGTGAGCGTGTGGATCGGCCGGCTTCGTTCCTCGTCTTTGAGAAGCAACGCGAGCTCGAGGAGTCGACGTTGTCGAGTGGCACTTCGGGTAACCGGGAGCAGGATCCGGGGATCGGTCGAGGTATTGGAACCCGGTTCGACGTCCTCGGCCAGCGCGAGCCGACGCCCGGCGCGTTTCGTCAGCCAGGGACTGAGAACTGCAGTCACGAGGAGCATGAGCACGACTGCGTTGAGAATCGCGGCGTCGAACAACCCCGCGTCGTACCCGATCAGCGTGATCGCGAGCGCGGCCGCGGCCTGCCCGATCGAGAGCCCGAAGATCACGCCGCGTTCGTCGGCGTCGTATCCTTGCAGCCGAGCGACGAGCCACGCCGCGAGCCACTTCAGCGCGATCATGACGCCGACGATGACGACTGCGACCTCGAGCGTCCGAACGCCATCGAGGACGACCGTCACGTCCACGAGCATACCGACGTGGAGCAGAAAGAACGGGATAAAAAGACGTTGCCCGCGAACTCGACGCGGGAGAGTAGCGTGCCGCCCGCTGGGATCAGCCGGTTGAGTGCGAGACCGGCGACGAACGCGCCGAGGATCGGTGCGATATCGAGAAGCGTCGCGATGCTGGCCGCGCCGAAGAAGACCACCGTGACGAAGAGAAATTCGAAATAGCTCTCCTCGCTAAAGTTCTGGAAGAACCGACGTGCAATTGGAGGCGCGACGAACCAGATTCCAGCGATCAGTACGACCAACGCGATGATTTTCTCGAGAACGACGAAGACGGTCAATCCGCCTTCGGCCGCGCTCCGAACCAGTGCGAGGACCAACAGCGCCAGCGTATCCGTGAACAGAATGCCACCGAAGACGGCCGTCACCGCTCGATTCTGCGTGATATCGTACTGATTGACGATCGGATACGCGAGCAACGTGTGCGAGGCGAACACGGCGGCCAGAAGCAACGAGGCGAACAGATCCAGTCCGAGGACAGTCGTCACGACGACGGTTCCGACGAGAAACGGTAAGCCAAAGCTGACGAGGCCGAACAGGGCCGCGCTACCGGGATCCTCGGAGAACCGGCGGAGATCGAGTTCGAGACCGACGGTGAACAGGAGATAGATCAGTCCGACGTCGCCCAGCAGGACGATCGCGTCGCTGTGTGCGACGAGACCAGTGGCACCCGGTCCGAGTATCGCCCCGAACAAGACGATGCCGATGATACCCGGCTGACCGAGTCTCCTGACCAGTAGCGGTCCGACCAGAAAGACGGTCAGCGCGAGGGTAAACACGAGAACCGGTTCCTCGAGCGGGAGTTTCGGAATAGTGACGAGGGCGACTAGCGGGCCATCTATCCACTCGGTCTGCATGCCTCCCCTGAAAATCAGGTTCATTTTACTGTAGCGATCGTTTCCGTATCACGTTGTCTGGAGGGGCACTGGGTGCCGTCCACCTACTGACGACCCGTCGATCCGCACCGGTACGCTTCAACCAGTGGTTCGTCGCTCGATCATGTCTCCTTCCACTCGCCGAACTTGGTCTCGTCGACCTCGCCTTTGGCCTGTCGCTCGCGCGGCCAGATCGCGATTCCAACGGTGAGTCCGTAACACAGGACGACGACGCCGATCACGACTGAGCCCGGAATCCCGGGTAGCGACGCGGCTTCCCGCCACGTCTGCCCGGGGTAGTACGCCACGATTCGAAAGAGCCAGCTAACCAGCATGACGGTCAGCAGCGGGAGATACACTCGCCGGAGCCGACGGGCGACGGCTTCGTGATACGGTAACTTTATCGCCGGATTGCGGTAGTCTTCGCTCAACTCGGCGCGCCAGCGCGGCCGTTCGACGCCGGCCGACGGATCGAGCGCGTTCGCGAACAGGTTCTCCTGCAGGAGCCGCGCACGCGAGCGCCACACGTCGTAACTCTGGTACCGACGCGCCTCGATCCCGAGAAATACAGCGATCACGAGCATTCCGATGAGCAAATCGCGTGAGAGGTTCCGTCGCTCGAGAACGCGTAGACGAGAATCGCGGCCATGAGGGTGACCGCCCAGTCGGTTGTCCGGTCGAGGCGGTCGCGCCAGGTGGTGACGCGCTCGACCTCGCCGCGGTAGAGGTGTGCAGCGACCGACCCGAGACCCGTGCTCTGGTCGACCATTTCTCGACCGATCTCCCGCTGTTCGGGAGCCTCCGGGTCGAATTCGTGTTCATCCCGAGTCATTACGACAAGAAGAACCGATGACGGCATAACGAGCGCGCCTACACTGCAGGGTATCGGGTTCCGTGCTTGCGACTGACCCCCTATCTACTACGTACTCGAGCGTGGGAGTCTCCAATTGTGACCCTCTCGTTGGCTCGACGGGCCGAACAGTTCCCGGATCGGACGGCGGTCGTCGATATCTCCGAGCAGCGGCTGTACGCGCCCGCGGAGACGATTCACGAGGATCGAGTCTCCTACGACGAACTGTCGACGATCGCGACGCGGACGGCAGAGCGACTCGCGGCGCTGGACATCGGTCCCGGGGACACTGTCTGTCTCGTTACGCGAAACCGGGTCGCCGCGCTCGCATTGTTTTTCGCCTGTCGGCGGCTCGGTGCGACGTTCGCGCCGATCTCGCACCTGCTGACGCCGGCGTCCGTCGAGCGCCCCTTCGACGTCCTCGAGCCTGATATCGTCGTCTCGGAGGCGGCCCAGCGCGATCTGGTACGATCGATCCCCTTCGACCGGGCAGTGACGCTCGAGGAATTGGCTGACGCGGACCGCGCCGATATCAACGTCGACGGGCAGCCGTCAGGAGCGAATCCGGTGCTGGCCATCCACGGCGATTCGGGCCGCCCGATCACCGGCTACTCGGCCGATACTATCGAACGCAACTGCGAAACGGGTGTCTCGGTGTGGGGGCTCGCCGCGAACGATACCGTTCCGCTTACCACGCGACTGTCGGCCGTGGACGGTCTCGTTCGGGTTGCGCTGTCGGTGCTGTACGTCGGGGGAACGCTCCTGCTCGATCGGGCGTTCGACCCCGGCGACGCCACGACCGCGATCGTTGAGGAGGAAGCGACGCTCCTGTTTGGCCGAGAGACTGTCCTCCGCGATATTGCGGCCGAGTCCGACTTCGACGCGGCCGCCGATTCGATCGAGCGGGCAATCTGTGAGGCCCCGGTCGAAGACGACGTGATCGCAGCGTACCGGGACCGCGATGTCCCAGTCACGCAGGTCTATGGCCGCCTCGAGTGTCCGACCGCCCTGAGTCAGGAGTTCGAGACCGACGCCGATTCGACCGGAGCCAACACTGACGGAACCAGTGTCGGCCGACCGGTTCCAGGCTGTCGCACCCGATTAGTCGACGAGGACGGCACCGTTCTCGAGGGCCAAGCGGACGGCCGACTCCGGCTTTCGGGGCCAATGGTCGCCGACGGCTACGTCAGCGGTGCCGGTACTGACGACGAGAACTGGTACGAACCGGCCGAACTCGAGAGCGCCGACGACGACGAGACCGAGGACCGCGGTCGATTCACGGACGACTGGTTCGATACAGGTGACCAGTTCCGCCGGGACGAGGCGGGAGTCTATTACCGCCGGTGAGACACAGTGGACAATCGTGACCGATTTCGATGTCTTCGCCCCGCGCGTCGGCAACGAGCGATCCGTCCGCGATTGCGGCAACCACGGCACCGGGCGGAAGGCCTATTTTCATCGAGTCGCCACTATGGTGCAATGGATCAACTCCGAGTCGCCGTCCTAAACGCGGCTCACCGGGACGAGAACACGACACGGAACTTCCGGCGCGAACTCGACGCCTCGCTGGCGGAGTTCGACGCCACCGACGGCACGGTACCGGACGACTTCGACTACGATGGAGCCGTCGTCACCGGCTCCCGGTCGTCGGTCTACTGGGACGACGACTGGATGGCACCGGTCAAGAAGTGGGTCGGTGACGCAATCGATCGCGGAATCCCCTTCCTCGGCGTCTGTTGGGGCCACCAGCTACTGGCCGACGTCCTCGGCGGCACCGTCGCCGACATGGGCGCCTATGAGGTTGGCTACAGCGAGATCGAGCAGACCGCCGACTCGCGGCTGTTCGACGGCATCGACGACACCTTTACCGCCTTCACCAGCCACTCCGACGCAGTCGCTGCTCTTCCGTCCGGTGCCGAGCCTCTCGCGGAGAACGACTACTCCAACCACGGCTTCCGCAAGGATCGGGTCTTCGGCGTCCAGTTTCACCCTGAGTATGACATGCGAACCGCCCGCGAACTCGTCCACCGCAAGGAACTCTCCGACGAACGCCTCGAGTCGATCCTCGGCGAGATCACCGAGGCGAACTACCGCGAGGCCTGCGAGGCGAAACTCGTCTTCGACAACTTCCTTGAGTTCGTTCGTAACGTGAAGCGGGTCGATACCGCTGCCGACGCGTCGGCTTCGGTCGGGCGTTCTGACTAGCTACCGAGATAGTAATTCGGCTCGTTCGTCTTTTGACGGCTACTGGCTCTTCAGCAAGAAAATCAGCGGAAACGGTTTTCCGAGAGTGGTTGGAATACGCACATACGCGCCCGTCGGTCGAGAGCACGGAGATGGCTCGAGCGGATCATTCGAGACGCTTACGAGTCAACAGACGCGGTAATCGAGCTGTTCGAGATGATTCTACGCCGTAGCTGGACGGCGAACACACGGTCTCGATATCAATCGGTTCGGTACTCAGGACGGAGAAAACCTCCAACTCGTCGAGATTGATCCGATCAGTCAGCAGCGACTTCGACCTGCGCTTCGTCTTCCTTGCCGATGGCCTCGACGATGAGTTCGGCGACGTCGACAATCTCGATCTCGTCCTCGTAGTCGCCGGTCTTGCGGCCGTCCTCGTACATCGTCATGCACATCGGACAGGCGACGACGAACTTCTCGATGCCGCTGCCGGCATCGGTGTCCTCGAGCGCTTCTCGAATGCGCTCCTCACTGGGTTTGGGCTCTTCCTCGAAGTCCATCCAGAGGCCGCCACCGCCGCCGCCACAACAGAAGGAGTTGCTGCGGTTGCGGGGCATCTCGTCTAACGTACAGCCTGTCGCTTTGATGAGTTCGCGCGGGGCCTCGTACTCGTCGTTATACCGGCCGAGGTGACACGGATCGTGGTAGGTGACCGTGTAATCGAGTTCGGTTCCGTCCAGATCGAGGGTGCCGTCGTCGACGAGCTCTTCGACGGCCTGAGTCCAGTGGAGCACGTCGATCTCGCCGTCTTCGTTCCACTGGTCTTCGTACTCGAAGGGCATCATCGGGTCGTCGGCGAACTCGTCGAAGTTGACCTCCGGATACTCGTTCTTGAACGTGTTGTAGGAGTGGGGGTCAGTGCAGACGATTTTATCGAACTCGCAGTCCTCCCACGTTTCGACGTGGTGACCAGCGAGTTCGACGTAGAGCAACTCCTCGCCGACGCGGCGGATGTCGTTGCCGTCGAACTTCTCGTCGTCGAAGAGGATACCGAAGCTGACGTCGGCCTCCTTGAGGATGGTCGCCAGCGAACGGGCGACCTGCTTGTTGCGCTCGTCGTAGCTCGGGAAGTCGCCGACGTACCAGAGGTAGTCGACTTCCTCCTCGCGGGCGTCGGTGACGTCGAACTCGAGTTCGTCGGCCCAGTCGCCGCGGTTGCGCGGCGAGTTGCCGAACGTGTTGCCGTTTTGCATGACGTTCTGGAAGACGTCCTGCATGTTGGAGTCGACGTCGCCCTGATCGGTCATCTGTCGGTTGAGTCGGGTAAAGCTCTTGAGATGCTCGATCTCGACGGGGCAGGCGTCCATACAGGCCATACAGGCCATGCAGGACTCCATGGTCTCCGAGTTGATGACGCTCGTGCCGCCGTCGGCGATGATGGGTTGCTCCTCGCCGCCGGCATCGAGATCCTCGCGGTAGGACTTCAAGTCGAGGATGACGTTCCGCGGGTCCAGCGGGCGGTCGGAGGACTTGGCCGGACAGACGGAGGAACAACGGCCGCACTTGGTACAGGCGTCCTGGTCCAGGATTTCCTTCCAGGTGAAGTCGTCGATGGATTCGGCGTTGGTTGCATCCAGATCCGACGGGACGTTGGGCAGGCGCTGTCCCGCTTTCTCGTCGCGCGTGACAACGTTCGCGAACGAGGAGATCATATGGAACGGCTTAGCGTAGGGAATCCAGGCGATGAAGAAGAAGGCAAGCAGCGAGTGGGACCACCACGCGAGCCAGTGGAGGTTCTCGACGTTCAGGCCGCCACCGTTGAGCCCGGCCTCCTGGGCACCCAGTGTCGGGAGCCCGATCGCGTCGAAACCAAGTGCCATGCCGTAGGAGACGAAGCTGACGATCTCGTGGTCCGGAATCCCGGCGCTGTAGACGCGCAGCCCCTCGAGGAGGAAGCCACCGACGCCGAGCGCGAACAGGATCCAGATGAAGGCGTCATCCTCGGTGGAGGTGTGTCGATCCCAGAGGCGATGGTTGCGGACCCAGTAGCGTCGGTACATCGCCATCCCGATGCCGACGACGAAGAGGAGCCCCAGTGCGTCGACCATGAACTGGTAGGCGAGATAGAAATCACCATTCCAAAACGACATATGGAGAATCTTCTCCGCGGCGTACTCTTCGGCCATCAGGATAAGTGTCGCGACGAATAGCGTCAGGAATCCCCACAGAATAAAGGAATGCATCAGACCACCGTAGAGATCCCTGTTGAACTGTTTCTCGTTCGAAAGTGCGATCTTGGTCGCGCTCACGATACGGTTCTGCAGGTCGTTGAGCCGCGGGAACGAGTCGTCGTCCCCCTCAGCATAGCGGGAGAACCGCTGATAGACGCCGTACGTGAAGACGGCGATAGCGGTAAACGCGAGGAGGTAAAACACCGCGTATTCGACGCTGGAAATCCCCCAGTACGTCTCCCTGGCCACGTCTGACTGTGCTAAGACGTTCATGTCCAATGAGGGGTGGGCTGTAACTTAATTCTTGCCACACCGTCCGGAAGACAACCCCGACGCTGTCTTGCGAAAATTTCTCTACTATTTCAAGTTTATAATTGTCGACCATGTTCTATTTGCTGGTCCAACGTGATCTGGCAACAGGCTTAAATAGACTCCCGTCTGGAGTGTCCACCCATGAACGACAAAACCGAGGAGCTCCGGGATATCTTCACTGACGTCACCGACGGCGAGGAGACCGTCACCGAATCACAGGAAAATACCCGTGGTTCCATCGAGCGAGACGAGCGATCGGACGAGGAACGCCTCGAGAGCGTCGTCCAACAGATGCGCGAGCGGTACGAGTTCGAGACAGCCCTCTCGGACGAGGAGTTGCTCACGGTCGCCAGAGGCTTCTACGACGACCGGAGTGACGAAGAAATCGCTGATGAACTGAACGTCGACACCGACGAGGTCTTCGAGGCCCGACTGTCGCTGCATCTCGCGGCCGAGGGCGATGCCGACGAGGTCGACCTCGCGGCGATCCGCGACCGCGAGGAAGACAATACGACGCTGGCCGAGGAGTACGACGTCACCGAGGCCCGGATCCGCCGCTATCGACGCGTTGCCGAAGCAAAAGACCAGTCTCGAGCGGCGAACGACCGGTACCGCGACGAGTTCAACAGTATCCTCGCCGATGCCGACCTCTCCGAGCGGATGACATCCGATCTCCGCGAGGACGGCCTCGAGGACGCGACGGAGGGGATGGAGACTGAGGTAGACTTCTAAGCACCGAACTTTTTACGGGATCCTCGCTCGCTGTGCTCGCTCGAACCCCGTCTGTATAACGAGCCGAAGGCCCATTCGCACGTCACGGTCGGCGTTCGGACGAGGCTTTTTACGAGAAGACGCGGCCAGACGTTTCGTGACCCGCACTCCCGTCTCGTTTAGCGATCTGCGGACCGCGGCTTACTGCCCGCGGAAGTGTTACTACCAACGCAGACAGGCCGACGAGGATCGTGAGCCGCCGCCCGAGGTCGAGTCGATTCGAGCGCTCGCGACTCGGTACGACGAGCTGCTCGAGGCCTCGCCGGGAGCCCTCGAGTCCGAGCCGATCGCCGTCCCGGCCGTTCGCTACCGTGATCGACTGGGCGCGGCCCGTGATCGACTCGCGGACGCGGGCCAGTGGGACCGCCTCTCCGAACCTGCCGATCGGGAGGTGTTCGCGACCGGGCGACACTGTCGGGGCATCGTCCACAAAGTGCTCGAAGACCCGCTCGAGCCGTCGCTGATTTCGTCGGGGAAACCGCCCGAAAACGGCGTCTGGGAGTCCCAGTCGGTCCACGCGGTCGCGGCCGCGAAGGCACTTGCCTGGGAGCACCAGGAGTCGGTCGACCGGGCTTGGCTCGAGTATCCGGCCGACGGCGTGATCCGATCGATCGATATGACGACGCGACGGAAGGCACAGTATCGGAGCGCGCTCCGGGCGGTCCGCGAGTTAGATGGTCCACCGGCGCGGACGAACAACCGCTCGAAGTGTGAATCCTGTGAGTTCGCCGCGGAGTGTGGGGTGAAGACGCGGACCCTGCGGTCGTTGCTGGGGTTCGGACAGTGACGTAGCGCGATTTCGAACGTTGAAACCGGCTCGGTAATGAGGACCGTTCGATAGGTGTCTGAATAGAGCAGGGGGTTCCGGTGGAAATGAGTAAGACAACGCGTCCTGCTACCGTGGCAACAGGGACTCGCCACGCCCTCCCCAGCCGATTCGCTCACTAGCGTTCACTCATCCCTCGCACGATATTGCGCCGCGGTGAACCGCGGCCCAGCGCGCGCCACCGCATGCCGGGTGACCAGTCCGAAGTGAGATATTGGCCCCCTTTTACTGGCCCCATTCCCCCTGTTACGAGTCCTCGAGCCAGGCCTCGATCTCGGCGGCCTGCGCCCCGCGTCGGTGGATCGTCTCGCTCGAGACGTTGACGACGGTGCTTTCGGTGCCGTCCGTTTCGCAGTCGTCAGACCCCGTCTGACGGGCCGACGAGCCCTGCTCGTCGCCGCCGTCGAGGACGACCGCGGCCGCCTCGCGGATTTCGGGGTCCAGATCTGCGAGCCGCCGGGCACTCTCCCGGCCGCTGACGTTCGCGCTCGTCGCGGTGATCGGTGTGCCGGCCCGCTCACAGAGTGCAAGCGCGAGGTCGTGATCCGGCACGCGGACGCCGACGCGGTCGCGGCCCGCCGTGAGTTCGTCCGGGACGGCCTCACGCCGCCGACAGAGGACTGTTACGGGGCCAGGGAGAAACGTCGCCATGAACCGCCGCTCCCGCTCGGTCGCGCGGACGTACTGCAGCGCCGACGGGACCGAGGGTACCGCGAGGGAGAGCGGTTTCGAGCGGTCGCGGCCCTTCACCTCGAAGACGCGTTCGACGGCGTTGGGCTCGAGCGCCGCTGCGGCGAGGCCGTAGACGGTCTCGGTGGGATAGACGACGAGGGCCCCCGATTCGATCGCGTCGGCCGCGCGGTCGAGTTCGCTCATTCGGTTCGAAATCGACGGATGTCGAGCAAAAAGGTATCGTTCGGGTCCGAAACTTCACTCGAGGCCGAGTTCCGCCTCGAGGTCGTCGTAGTCGGGGAAGTCGGGCCAGTCGGTGGCGACCCACGCGCCCTCGACTGTGCGATCGTCGTCGAGCGCGAAGAAGGCGACGCGTGGTTCGCTGATACCGGTCATCCCGTCGAGATCGTGGTCGACGCCGTAGGACTCCGCGACCCTGTTGCTCGGATCAGAGACAAACGCGAACGGATAGTCGTTGTCGTCGAGGAATCGTTTGACGCTGTAGGGGGTCGAGGCCGTGACGCCGACGACCTGCCCTGCGCGGTCGTCCCAGTTTCGGTCCGCGAGTTCGTCCCAGACGTACTTGGCGAGGAAGGAACCTGTCATCGGGGTGAAGACGAGGATCGTTCGGCTGTCGGCCTCGCTGACGAGTTCCGAGAGGGTTCGGTCCTCCCAGAACTCGTCGGTGACGAGCGGTCGGGTGAACTCGGGTGCCTCTTCGCCGGGTTCGGGGTGGTCCGTCGGACCGAGTTCGACGACCTCGAAGTCCGGCATCAGTCGTCACCTCCCGCGCCCGCGGCGGCCGCGTCGGGACGGTCGCCCTCGCCGTAGGTTGACTCGAGATAGCCTACGATGTTGGCGCTTTCCGCCATCGTGACGCCAGTGTTCTCGTCGACGATGACGGGAACGGTCCGGACGCCGGCGACGCGTTTGACGATGTCGCGTTCGGAGTGCATCGGTTCGACGAACCGCGATCGGTATGCGAGGTCGTACTCGTTCAACAGCCGGGTGACCCGCTCGCAGTACGGACAGCCCTGGAGCCGATAGAACGTGATCGGTGGTTCGGCGGTCTCGCTCATGGACGGACGTACGGGAAACGATCGGGTAAACGTGTCGTCGCCGGCGGTGATGACCGTGATCCGGTGTAAAATGGGAAACGGTTAACCGATCCAGCTATAATGCTGCCATCAATGGCGTTGTCTCCGCTGTTCGCCGTTCCGTTGGCTGCCTACGAGGTTCCAGTTGTGGGTATCGGGTTCGACCAGTCCATAGTGACGACCCTCGGTGTGCTCGCAATTGCCGTCCTCATCGGGCTCTCGGCGTTTTTCTCCTCGTCCGAGATTGCGATGTTCAACCTGCCGAAACACCGCCTCGAGGGGATGATCGAAGACGATATCCCCGGCGCTGACCTGGTCAAAGGGCTTAAGGACGATCCTCACCGGCTTCTCGTGACGATTCTGGTCGGCAACAACATCGTCAACATCGCGATGTCATCGATCGCAACGGCGATTCTGTCGATCCACTTCGGGGGGCTGGTCGGCGTCTTGCTGGCGACGTTCGGGATCACTGCGCTCGTCCTCCTGTTCGGCGAGAGCGTCCCCAAGTCCTACGCCGTCGAGAACGCGGAGACATGGTCGATTCGTATCGCGAGGCCGCTGAAGGCCACGGAGTATCTCCTCTTTCCGTTGATCGTCCTCTTCGATTACCTCACACGACAGATCAACAGGCTCATCGGATCGACGGGAGCGATTGAGTCGCCGTACGTCACTCGCGACGAGATTCAGGAGATGATCGAGTCCGGCGAGCGCGAGGGCGTCTTAGAGGAGGAGGAACACGAGATGCTCACGCGTATCTTCCGCTTTAACAACACCATCGTCAAGGAGGTGATGACGCCGCGACTCGACATGACGGCGGTTCCGAAAGACGCCGATATCGACGAAGCGATCGAGACCTGTATCCAGAGCGGCCACGCCCGGATTCCGGTCTACGAGGGCAGCCTCGACAACGTTCAGGGGGTTGTCCACATTCGTGACCTCGTGCGTGATCTCAACTACGGTGAAACCGGCAACGACGAACTCGAGCTCGCGGACCTCATCCAGCCGACGCTGCACGTCCCCGAGTCCAAGAACGTTGACGAACTGCTAACGGAAATGCGGGAAAACCGGATGCACATGGCGATCGTCATCGACGAGTTCGGCACCACCGAGGGGCTGGTGACGATGGAAGACATGATCGAGGAGATCATCGGCGAAATCTTAGAGGGCGGCGAGGAACAGCCGATCGAGGAGATCGATGACGAAACCGTCCTCGTCCGCGGCGAGGTCAACATCGAGGACGTCAACGAGGCCCTCGACATCGATCTACCCGAGGGTCAGGAGTTCGAGACCATCGCCGGCTTCATCTTCAACCGCGCGGGCCGCCTCGTCGAAGAGGGCGAAGAGATTACCTACGACGGTGTCCGCATCACCGTCGAAGACGTCGAAAACACCCGGATCATGATGGCCCGGTTGACGAAACTCGAGGCGGAAGCGACCGAGTCCGACGAGGACGAGTCGCTTGAAGAAGAACCCGATGCTGGCGACGTGACAGATAGTCCGCTCGAGTAGTTCACGGTGGCCTTTTCACGACGACCTCACAACGGATCTTCTCACGGCGACCATCTTCCGACGAGCCGAAACGGAATCGCTGTAACCGCTACATGCCGACACACGGTGCCGGCAACTCACCGTCTCACGACGCTCCGAAGCCGGCGTCCGACGCTCCGTATCCGCTGTTTGACTCTCTCGGAGAACCTGACCCGACGCGCGTCGATGATCGCTCGAATCTCGCCGGCGATCTCGGGTGGCACGGCGATTCGACGCGGTCCCGCAACGTATTGGCCGTCGGGCTGTTTGTACTCGAAGGTCATGATGGTCGTATCGCCAAATTGCCGACTGGACACGGCGTTGATCAACGAAAGATCGACCGCCTGTTCGGGATCGTAGAAGTAGAGCGTTTCCTCCTCGCGGTCGAACGCACCGACCGACTGCAGGAACGAGGCGAGGATGAGCGCGACGAGCGCGATCGGAATCAACAGGGTGGCCAGCCCGGTAAACGGACCGGCACCGACGGCCAGCAGTTCGTTGTGCGAGACGTACCGACCGACGCCCATCAGTGCCCCGATGACGATCCCCATGACGATCGCGCCGACGGCGGCGTCCATCGCTCGGTCCAGGCTCGTTCCCGTCGGTGCGTCGATGGGAAGCGCACTGGCGACCCGTGCGAGGTGTGCCTCGGTGTTGCTCGAGGCGGCGAGCGCGAGGACGGTCGCAGCGAATGCCGCGATGAGTGCGAGAACGACGGTCCGGCCGGGGCCACCCACGGCCGAGCCGGCGATCCTGTACAGTCGCCAGCAGATGACGGTACCGATCGCAGCAAAGAAGGTGCCGACGCCGAACGCCCACAAGAGTCGTACGGTGCGTGAGGTACTGGCGTCTCGCCGCCACTGGATCGTCTCGTCGGAGGGGTCGGTGACGTCGACGGCGTCCTCGTCCATGCGTCAAACTCACGACCTCTCGTGTAAAGACTGTTCGATGTCGCCCGGCTCAGAGCAGGATCGCGGCGACGGCAATGTAGCCGATAAAGGAGATGATAATCGCGCCGGCCAGCGAGCCGACCCACGCGAGCACGGTAAAGCCCATCTTCCGCGCGCTGACGCCGCCACCGGCGCCGGCTGCGGCGTAACCGCTCCCGATGATCGCACTGACGATGATCTCGTTGAACGAGACCGGAATGCCGTAGAGGACGGCGGTCTGCGCGATGATGAATGAGGGGATAAGCGCGGCGATCGACCGGCGCGGCCCCAGCGAGGAGTAGTCCTGTGAAATGGCCTTGATCATTCGCGGTGCGCCGGTCCAGGATCCGATCAGGAGACCGAACCCGCCGCCGACGAGCATCGCAATCAGCGGTAGGTCGAGTTCACCCGACAGCGGGATCAGCGGGCCGATCGCCAGCCCGACTTGGCTACCGCCAGCGGAGAACGCGACGAGTCCGCCGAGGATGAGCAAGAAATGCCGCTCGCCTCGTTCGGTTCCATTCCTGAGATCCAGTGCGATTGCCCCAGCCCAGGCCATCGCGATCACGACCGTCGCGGCGACAGTACCCGCGATTGCGGGGCCAGGGATCCAGCTGCTCGAGGCCTGCGCGATCGACGCCCCGCCGGCGTCTGCTGGGCCGAGAATCGCGAACTCGATGTTACCGACGATCGCGCCGACGATCGCGGCTAAGACGATGATGAGATACTCCTCGGCGACCACCTCGGCGCGGAGCGTGCGGGCGACCGCGTAGGCGATGCCGCCGCCGACGAACGGCGTCAGCACCCACAGTGTGGCGATCTCGGTGTACTTCGCCCACGCCGGGTCGCCGCCCATCGCGAGACCGGTTCCGATTACCGCTCCCGTGACTGTAAACGCCGTCGCGATCGGATACCCCGTGAAGATGCCGATCGCCACCAACCCGGCCGCGATGAGCAGGGCGATCGTGGCAGCGAGCGACGACAGCGTCACGCCGCCGATCAGTCCGGTCCCGACCGCCTCAGAGACGTTCGCGCCCTGAAGCACCGCGCCGGCGAAGCCGAGCAGCCCGACGAGAAAACCGGCTCGCATCACCGAAATCGCGTTCGCGCCGACGGCCGGCGCGAACGGCGTCGAACCGCTCGAGCCGGCCCCGATTGCCCAGGCCATGAAGAGACTCGCGACTGCGGCCACAGCGAAGGTCCCGAGCGTGGCGACATCGACCATCTACTCGCTTCCTATTAGCGGCCCCTACAAGTGTGTGCCGACCTGCAACTGCTAACGACGGATGGCGTGGATATCGCAATCGCACAGGGCACGGTCGAATCTATGTGGTGAGTAGATCCGTGAGTATCTTCCTGATCACCGTATCCGTTTTCCGTCCCGTCGGAAACTCGCCCACATTATTCGACTGGCTCGGAATCGGTCGCGGCGTGCTCGAGAAAGAAATCACTGCGTCTGTACAGGATCCATAGTCCGGTCAGCCAGAGCGTTGTGGCAGCTCCGATACCCAGTAGTAGATCGACATCATCTTCGACAGTACCTGAGTTGAGAATCCCCAAAAATCCCGATATAATGTGGACACTCCAAGCAAGGAACCCGCCGGCGAGGCCGATCGGCCGACCGGTGATGATCGCCCATCCGATAGCGACCGTACACCCACCGAAGACGATTGATGGCCACATCCCGAGAGAGGTCTCCCCACTAATGCATTGAATACCGATCCGGATCCCGTTTATGAGGACCAGCCACCCCAATATTCCGACTCTGAGCGGTGCCCCATCGTCGGTCGGCTCGAGGAGCCATTTCGCGGTCGCGCGTCCGTCGCGCTCCATACGATAGTTCTGTCATTTGAACATATAATTTCAGCTATTCTCGAGCGGATCGCTCCGGAAGCGAGTGGGCGGCGACTCGAAGGGCTGTCTCAGTTCGTCGTCGATCTGGAGTTGTCGTCGGGTTCCGGCGGCGGCTCCGCGCCCTCGATGGCCTCGGCCGCATCAGTGTCCTTCTCGACTTCGACGTGCCAGCGGTCAACCTCGTCCTCGTAGTCGTCGAGTCGGTCGGAGACGTTCTCCTTGAGGACGTCGTCGTTGACGTTGACCTCGAAGACGAACTGCTCGCCGTTGCCACCGTTGCGCGTCGACTGCTGGATATTGGCGCTGACGAGTTCGTTGTCGAAGTAGTAGGGCGCGAGTTGAGTCA
Organism: Natrinema sp. SYSU A 869; assembly: GCF_019879105.1. Taxonomy (NCBI): domain Archaea; kingdom Methanobacteriati; phylum Methanobacteriota; class Halobacteria; order Halobacteriales; family Natrialbaceae; genus Natrinema; species Natrinema sp. SYSU A 869. The sequence continues at coordinate 2,275,686 of NZ_CP082249.1, forward strand.
TCACGTTCTGATAGACCGTGTCCTCGACGCGGCGCAGTGCCTTGCGGCTCGCGGAGTCGGCCGCCCGCGCGACGTAATCGATCGACTCCTTCCAGTTGTCGACCGCGGCCTCGGCATCGTCTTCCTCGAGTTGCTCGTATGACTCCGAGAGTTTCTCGCCGGCGGTTTTGATGTCCTCGTCGGGCTCTTTGCCCGCTTTCTCGCCCTTGCCTTCTTCGACGCTGGCCTGGTCTGCGGTCTTTTCGCTGACGTCAGAATCGAGGGTTTCGTGGGCCTTGGGACGCCACTCGTCCCACTCCTCGAAGGCGCGCGCGAAGCGAGCGCCATGCTTCTGGTCAGGATCGTGAACGTCGACGTCTCGAAGCGCGCGCGTGATGCGCTCGCCGTGTTCAACGATGTCGCCCCAGTCACCGCGAACTTTGAACCCCGAGATGCTCTCTTCCATTCGGCTGGCCGAGTGATAGCGTGCGGATAGGTATAAACTTCTCTGCCGTCGTCCGCTTGGACGGGGGTGGTCGGCGGGGAACTAGCGCTGCCCGCTCGTTCCCTGGCCACCCATCTGCTGACCGCTCATCTGTTGACTTTCCATCTGCTGACCGCCGGTCATCCCCGGTCCCATCCGGTCGCTGGGCTGTTGTGCTCCCATCTGCTGGCCACCCATTTGTGCCCGCCCGCTCCCTGGCCGTCGCCGACCATCTCGAGCAGCGTCAGACTGGAGTCGATGGTGCGGTCGATTGCCGAAATCGTCTCGGCGACGTGGGGGTGTTGCTGGAACTGCTGGAGTTCGGGCAGGCTCTCCTCGGCGATCCGGACGAACGTGTCCACAATCTCGGGGCCGAACATCGAGTCGCGCGCGATCAGCTTCTCGTTGAACTCGGCCAGTTCCGCAATGTCGCGACAGATCGCCGCACACGTCGCGAGCTGTGGTCCCTCCGATGCGCACATCTTCGCACACCACTCGGCGATGTGGGACAGTTCGGTGAAGTCCTCGAGCGCGATCCGCAGTTCGTTGGTGAGGTGATTCTCGAATGACTGCCGGCCCTGAATTCCCTGTCCGGCCATCCCTTGGCCGGACGGCTGTTGACTGCCTATAGTAGCCACTGAAAGTCAATGTACACCTGATCGCATGACAGCTGTGCGATCAGTGTGTAAATCGTTTCAGTGGCTACTATATTTGCTGCGGATTCCCCTGTTGACCGCCGCTCATCGATTGCTGTCCACCACCCATCGACTGCTCGCCAGACATCCGTGTCGGCTGCTGTCCGGTTCGTTCCTGCCGCGGCTGTTGGTTATACTGGTGACTCATTGGAACTTATCGCCCGCGATGGGGAGTCGAGAGCTACGCTGATCGATCGATTAAACCGAGTCCACTGTTACGACCGTTCCGGTAGCCAAGCAGTGTTTCACTTCGCCGCGACGACACTCGAGTTCGACCCGTCTCTCCCCTCACGATCCGGTAACCTCGAGTTAGCGATCTCAAGACCGGATTTCGCGAGTTGCCGCCAGTTCAAATCGCGAGCCGACGAGCGGGTCGCCGCTGATCGACACTGTGAACTACCCGGCGAGTGGCTGTAGGGATATGCCGATCGAAGACCGGGACAACGCCTATCTCATTACGCATGCATTGGCGAAGGACACGCTCTCGCGCCTACGCGACGTCGAGACCGAGCAGGTCAGCTTCCGTAAGGGGCTGGTCAAACTCGGTCGGATCTGTGGCTACGAGATCATTGACGGCCGGATGGAGACCGAGTATGTCGAGATCGAGACGCCTTTAGAACCGACGATGGGCGAGCGCGTCCGCGGACTCGACGACGTGGTCATCATCAACGTCTTGCGCGCGGCGACGCCGTTCGTCGAGGGACTGTTGAAGGCCTTCCCGCGAGCGCGTCAGGGAGTCATCAGCGCGAGCCGAGACGAGGAAGCCGGCCGTGCCGAGGACGGTTCGTTCCCCATCTCGGTCGACTACGTGAAACTGCCCGAGATCCACGAGGAGGACACGGTCATCATCGCCGATCCGATGCTCGCGACGGGGAGTACGATGTGTACCGTCCTCGAGCACGTCGTCGAGAACGCGGTCCAACCGGAGAACCTGATCGTCCTCTCTGCGGTGTCGGCACCGGAGGGGCTGCTCCGGGTCAATGAGGAGTTCGACGTGGCCGACCTGCTGACGGTCTCGATCGACGACCGCCTCGACGAGGATGGCTTCATCGTGCCCGGCCTCGGCGACGCCGGCGACCGGGCGTTCCGGACGACATAACCACTCGCTCCAGCCGGCTGTCAGGACGGAAACGGGTGCCGACGGACTTTTGCGGATCCCCACGAGTCAACCGTCTATGGACTACAGCGTCGTCGATCCGGACGACCTCGAACGAGTCGATGATCGACCCTGCGATCTTCGCCAACTAAGCGAGGCCGCCGGGATGGACAACGTCGCGATCAACCGGTTCGACGCGGAGCCGGGCGAGCAGCTGCCGCTGGCCTATCACGTCCACGATACCCAGGAGGAGGCGTTCCTCGTCCTCTCGGGTACCCTCCACGTCGAGACGCCCGAGGGCGAACTCGTCGTCCCGGACGGGTCGATGTTCGCGGCGCAGCCGAACTCTCCGCACCGAGCATACAATCCCGACGACGCCGACGAATCGGTCTCGGTCGTCGCGATCGGTGCCCCATCGGTTGACGACGTCGCGCCGTACGATCCCGAGGAGTAATCGGCCGACCGTTCTCGAGCGATCCTCTCGTAACGCCTCGAGTGCCTCGCTCGTATCGTTCCGGGTACCGCTACTGATCAGTCCTACAAGTGTCGATTCCCAGCAACGCGTTCACCGGACATCGCTGGATGAACGCGGTTGCGAGGATGTCGCTTCCAGCGATGAACGCCAGCGCGCCGAGCGTTCGATTTCGGTTCCGGTAGCCGACGACGAGGAGTATCGCTGCCAGGACGAACCGGCCGAGACGGTCGAGTCCGCCGACGTTTCTGTCCACGAGCGGCGGGACGACCTCGATGCAAGTATATCTGGTCCCGAACTCTTGTTTCTGATCGCGTTCGGTCCGTTGTATGATCATAATACATATTTAAGGGTACAAGGATATGAAAACAGATTTATTAGTGAACGAACACCTGATAATAAAATCTGATTGTACGTGTCTCCGGAGTGTTATCCGGATTCTAATTAACAATTAAAAATCTATATATGACTCCGTTACTACGCCTCGGAGTATGTCATACGATTTCAACCGACGATCTTTCGTGAAGGCGGCAGGTATTACTGGTATTGCCGGTCTCGCCGGCTGTCTCGGTGGCGAAGGAGGTAACACCCTCTCGTGGCACGCCGGCGGCACCGGTGGGACGTATTACCCGCTCTCGGGGAATTTCAAGACCATCGCCGAGGAAAACACGGACTACTCCCTGCAGGTAGAGTCGACCGGGGCCAGCGTCGAGAACGTCAGTAACCTCAACCGAGAGGAGGCTGACTTCGCGCTGATCCAGAACGACATCGCATACTTCGCGGTGAACGGAACCGGTATCGAGCAACTTCAGGGTGAGGGAATGGATAACATCCGCGGCGTCGCGACGCTGTACCCCGAGACGATCCACGTCATCACGCAGGCCGATTCGGGGATCGAGTCCGTCGAGGACCTCGGCGACGCGACGGTCAACACCGGTGCTCCCGGTAGCGGGACGCAGGTCAACGCCCTCCAGATCCTCGAGACCGCCGGGATCACGGAAGACGACTTCAACGAGCAAAACGCCGACTTCGAGACAGCGGCCGACCAGATCCGAGACGGCGACATCGACGCGGCGTTCGTCGTCGCCGGCTGGCCGGCCGGTTCCATCGAGGACCTCGCGACGACCAACGACATCAGTCTGGTCGAAATCTCGGGCGACCTCCGAGACGATATCCGAGCCGAGGCCGAGTGGTTCGCCAACGATACCGTTCCGGCCGGTACCTACGACGGAATCGACTCCGATGTCGAGACCGTCTCCGTCCAAGCGATGATCGCGACCCACGACGGCGTCGAGGACGAAGTCGTCGAAGCGATAACGGCGGCGATCTTCGATCATACTGACGATCTCGACTACAAGACGGACTTCATCAGCGCCGACTCGGCCCAGGACGGGATGCCGATCGACCTCCACCCCGGAGCCAAAGCGTACTTCGGATAACGGATCGATTCACCTTCGATAATTCATATGCAACGACCGACCAGACGGTCCGTCGCTATCGCCGCGCTCGTGGTGTTTGCCGCCCTCCTCGGATCGGCAGCCGTTGTAGCGTCGACCTCGGGCGGACAGACGCTTGTCGTCGCCGACGCCGATTCGGGCGAGCGCCTGCTCGAGGTTCCCGTCGACGACGGTGACGAGGTGACGCTTGCGTACACGCACAGTGTCGAGAAGACACCGGTCGAGGACGTGTACGTCGTGGACGGTGCCGAACTGCGGATGGACCGGATGGTGTTCCATTCCCACGGTGCGGGGCTCCCGGCCGCCGAACCGATGGAACGGACCGACGAGGGACTCGTCGTGACGCGCAACGATACATACGAGGCGGTTCCGGTCGTTCCCGGCTCGATCGCCGGCCACGAACTTGTGATCAACGGCGAGCGGTACGATCTGGTCGAGCGATCCGACGGTCCCGTCGCCATCTCCGTCGACGACCGATTGTTTGGCACCCCGCTCCTGACGGACCGATCCGCTGCGGCCGATTTGGAATCCGACAACGCACAATATTCTGACTCGCTATGAGCATTGATACGAATACGGACGCGGTTTCGGAGGAAGAGCAAGAAGAGATCATGCAGGAAGTCGAGCGCCGCCGCACCCTTCAGGGCCCCGCGGTCGTCGCCGTCGCGCTGGTCGGCATCCTGTTTTCGGCGTTTCAACTGTGGCTCGCCGCACGCAGCCGTGAGTTCGGCGCGACGCTGCCGGTCGTCGGCGAATTCACTCTCGGTTCGCTCCAGCAGCTACAGGTCAACGCGATCCACGTCACGTTCGCGTTGATCCTCGCGTTCCTGCTCTTCCCGGGGAGCCGGGGAGACGGGTTCGTCGCCAGACGGCTCGGTCGGATCCCGCCCGCCGCCCGATCGATATTCGGGCCGGACCACCCGCTCTCGAGGGCGGCGACGCGACTCGCGGACGGGGCGCGCTGGGCCGCCGTCGATCCCGAGATGGATCGGATCACGCCGGTGGACATCGCGCTCGTCGTCCTCTCGATCCTTCCCACGTACTACATCGTCACTGAGATCGATGAGATTCAGGAGCTCGCGGTCCTCGGGATCCACGGTGCCCGCCCGATACACGAGATGTATCCCGCGCTCGAGCCGCTGGTCACGGCCGTCACGATGGTCGGCATTCCACTCGACAGTGTCTCGTACGCGTTCCTCCTCGGAGCGCTCGGCATCCTGCTGGTACTCGAGGCGACCAGACGGACCCTCGGTGTGCACCTCATGTCGCTGGTCGGTCTGTTCATCGTCTACGCCCGATGGGGCTACATCATCCCGAGCGATTCGCCGATCGGTGCGCTCTCGGTCCTCCCCGAAACATGGGGCGGCATCGTCTATAACCTCTGGTACACGGTCAACGCGGGCATCTTCAGCGTCCCGGTCACCGTCAGTGTCAGGTACATCTACATCTTCGTCCTCTTCGGCGCGTTCCTCGAGATGAGCGGTGCCGGCAAGTGGTTCATCGACCTCGCCTACTCGGCGACCGGGACCCGAAAGGGCGGTCCGGCGAAGGCGAGTGTCGTCTCGAGTGGGTTCATGGGGATGCTCAGCGGCTCGTCGATCGCGAACACGGTGACGACGGGCGCGTTCACGATCCCGCTGATGAAGCGGTCCGGCTACTCGCCCGAATTCTCCGGTGCCGTGGAGTCCTCCGCCTCGTCGGGCGGACAGATCCTGCCCCCGGTGATGGGGGCGGCCGCGTTCCTCATCGTCGAGTACACCGGGACGCCGTACCCGGACGTGATCGTGGCCGCGACCCTGCCCGCCATCGCCTTCTTCTTCGGGATGTGGGTGATGGTCCACTTCGAAGCCGTCCGCGGTGGTATCGGTGGACTGCCGCGTGCGGAACTGCCGGACGCCCTCGATGCGCTCCGGACCGGCTGGTTCTATCTGGTTCCGATCGCACTTCTGATCTACTTCCTGGTCTTCGCTCGCCTCTCGATCGGTCGCGCCGGCTGGTACACGATCATCGCCATCGTCGCGTTGATCGCAGTCGTTGCCGCCTATAACGAGCGGACTGGCGTCCCCCTGCTGGGATCGATCGCCGCGCTCTTCGTCGCTCAGACCACGGCCCTCGCAAGCTACGGGGTCGGACTCGGGAGCGCGATACAGGTCGCGTTCGGCCTCGAGACGGCAGCGAACCCCTACTCGCTCGGTGCCGCAGCGTCCGCCGCAGTGTCGGACCTGGGGATGATCGCGATCCTCGTCAGCGTGGCCTTCCTGTTCGCTCGACCGCACTCGGACTCGCCGTTGCTCGAGTTAGACGAAGCGGCCGACGATTCCGCACGCCGGGCCGCGGCGGCGATCAACCGGCCGTCACTCGCCGATCACACCGGGTATCGACTCGGTGCGTTTGTGCTGAAATCGATGGAGTCCGGTGCGCGAACCGCCACGACGGTCGTCATCGCGGTCGCTGCGGCGGGTGTCGTACCCGGAGTCATCAGCGTCTCTGGACTGGGGCCGAACCTCGCCGCACTCATCTCGGCCGTCAGCGGCGGTTCGATACTGCTCCTGCTCGTCCTGACGGGGATCGCGTCGATCATCTTCGGAATGGGGATGCCCACGACCGCGATGTATATCATCCTGATCGCGATGCTCGGCGGACCGATCGAAGAAGCCGTCGGCGCGGTACTCGCTGCCCACCTCTTCGTGCTCTACTTCGGACTCATGGCGGACGTTACGCCGCCCGTCGCCGTTGCCGCCTTCGCCGGTGCAGGTATCGCTAAGGCTGACGAGCTCAAGACTGCGATCAGCGCGTTCCTCCTCTCGCTGAACAAGATCCTCGTCCCCTTCGCCTTCGTCTTCTCGCCGGGCATCCTGCTCGTCCGGGAAACGGGCGACGTGTGGAGCGTTATCGGCTGGGCCGACGTCTCGGATCTCGGCTTCTTCCTCCCCGAAGTCGTAGTCCCGGTCCTCGGGATGTTTCTCGGGGTGTACGCCCTCGGCGTGACGATCATCGGGTGCCAGTATTCGCCGGTCGACTCCGGCAATCGCACGCTGTACGCGATCGCGTCGATCCTGCTGATGGTCCCCGAGATTCCTCTGCTCATCGTCGAGGCGGTGTTCTCGCTTGCCGGCGCGTCCGTCGGCCTTACTGGCCTCGCGGTAACGCTCCTGTTGCGGGCCGTCGGACTGGTGATCCTCGTCGCGCTGTCCCAGCGCAATCGCTCCCGGTTGTCGGGGTCCGAGATGGACGTGTCCGCTCCGACTCCGAGCGACGCGTAATTCGTTCTCGATCCCCGCGATTCAGTTACAATTTTAACACAACCGGGTGAACGTTTGCTCGTGCCCGACCGAAATTCGGCCGACTCGAGCGACACTACTGGCTACACCGATGAGCCGCCGGACACGCCATTTCGACTCGCGTTCGGCGGCTACGTTGGCGCTCTCGTCGCGAGCTTCGTGGCGGTCGTCGCCGCGCTCACTGACGCGTCTTCAGTCGCCATTCTTGGCACGGTCGCTGCCGGGTTCTCGAGCGGCTGTCTCGTCGGTATCGCGCTCGCGGGACGCGTCCGCGGACTCGCGGTTCGGAGCGGCCGAACCCGTCGCCGCCGGGCGGCGGTCGTCCTGCTGGCCGCTCCGTTCGGGACAGCGGTCATCGCATCGCTGCTGGTGCCCCTCGAGTCGCGATTCGTGCTCGTTGCACTCATCTCGACGGTCGCCGTCGCCGTCACCGGCTCGCTGCTGGGGTGGTCGGCCCAGACCCGGTACGTCGACGCGATCACGGGCGACGAGCCCGTGACTGCATGGCGGTGGGACCCGCCGAGCACCCCGATACTGGACGCGGTCGTTCTCGCTCTGTGGCTCCTGTTGAGTGCGGGAAACGCCTCCGCCGGTGACTGGACGGCGTCGATCGTGTGGATCGGGCTGGCGATACTCTGGGCGTGCAGCGGCCTCGCCGAGGGCCGATGGCGCGTAGGACCGCTCGGCGACACGCCCGAAGTCCGCGTTCACGACGCCGGTCTCGTCATGCAACGGCCGTACACGCGCTCGATCGTCCTGTGGACCGACGTCTCGCACGTTCGGCTGCGCGAGAACGAACTCGTGTTGGATCGCGGCCTCTTCGACGTTCGCTTCGACCGCGATGAACTCGCGGACCTCGAGGACGCCCTGACGGAAATCGAGCGCCGTCTGCCGAACGATGCGTCTCTCGTTTCCACTCAGTAACAAGCTGCTGGCGGCGGCCACTGGGTTCCCGTCGTTCTCCGACGGTCACTCGAGATCGGCCCGGTCGCTCGTCGCGCTCCGAATCCGGTCCCGTAACGCCTCGCCCTCCGCGAGCGGGACGCGAACGTCGAAGCTGACCGCGGCCTCGTAGTCGGCCTCGAATTCGTAGCCCTCGCTCTCCAGAATCGAGCGAACGGTCCCCGAGTCGTCGTATTTGACAGTAATATCCAGCCGCTCGTGAGGCTGCTCCTCGACGATACCGGCTTTCTCGACCGCCTCTTTCACCGCGCGGGAGTACGCCCTGACGAGGCCGCCGACGCCGAGGTTCGTGCCGCCGTAGTAACGGGTCACGACGACCGCACAGTTCTCGAGGTCCTGCTGAGTCAGGACGTTTAGCGCCGGTTTTCCGGCCGAACTGGAGGGCTCGCCGTCGTCGCTCGAGTACTCCCGGAGAAAGTGGCCGTCCGTCTCCTCGTCGCCAGTTCGGACTCGATAGGCGGGGACGTTGTGGGTCGCGTCGGCGTACTCCTCGCGGACGGCGTCGACGAACGTCTCGGCCGCGTCGACGGATTCGACGGGCCGGACGTGTCCGATGAACTCCGAGCCCTGGATGACGAACTCGGCGGTGGCCGGCTCCGTAACGGTGCGATATGCCTGGCTCACGGCCATCCCTTTCCCTTGGATTGCCGCTGGACGTATCGCCGTGGGTGTGGCGTCTCGACGCAGGCCATAGCGGCGATACGTCGGGCCGCGAAAAGAGCCCGTCGGTCCCCTCTATCCACGTACAGAGCGTGGTCCGGCCGCCAGTGTCCGTTTCGCCCGGACCCTTACGCTATTACTCCTCCGTGCGTAGTGTGCACACATGGACGGCGAAACCATCGACTCTGAACTGGCGGACGAGATATACAGTGTCTGCCGGACGACAGTAGGAGACGAACTGCGCAGTATTACCTACTTCACCGAAGACGACGTCGAGCAGCTCTACCTCCGGTCTGATTTGGAACAGACCGCCGATCTGATCGGTTTCGCCGAACACGAGCGACTGGGCTTTCGCTCGCAGTCGGCCTACCGGAATACGCAACTCGGCGAGTACCAGGCGACGATCCGCATGTTCGAGAACGGCTACCTCTCGCGGGTCATTCGTGGGCCACACGGCGTCTGGGTGACGACCGACGACATGTCGATGGAGCGCTTCGAGGAACTCACCAGCGCGCTCGAGTCGGTGCTCGACGACTTCGCAGACACCGTTGATGTCGATGTCGAGAGCGAGAGTGACGACTGACCGTCGGTTACTGGATCTCGATTTTCCGGACGAACGAGAGATCGCGGATCGCAGTGATTACTTCCCCCGATAGCTCCTCATCGGTGATCAGGTAGAGTCGCGGCTCGTCGGTGAACTCAGGATCCTCACTGATCGTCTGACGAATCGAGATCCCGTTTGCTGCCAGCGTCCCCGTGACTTCGGAGACGATTCCCTCCTGTTCGGCGTTGGTCACTTCGACGGAGAGCACCGTCAGATCCAAAACCGGTGCCAGATCCATCAGGCTCGGCACCTGCGAGATGTTCTGGAAGATCCGTCGTAGCTCGGGATCCTCAAGGATGACATCGGTCGTCGAGTCAACGACACGTCGGTCGACGCCGATCTCGCGGGCGATCCCCGTGTTCGGAATTTCGATCCCGCCGGAGACGACTCGGCCGTCGTCGTTGACGGAAAACCCTCGCTCGAGTAGCAGCCGGATTACCGCCTGCTGGCTCGGCGATCCCTCGAATTTCTCCATAATCTCGTCGAACATTCGGTGTCGAGTGTACGGCCGCCCCGGTATAATGTCCGGTGATCGGTCTCGTTGGGCGTCACCGCCGACTCACTCGCGGTCGGAAGTAGTCGCCTGCCCGGAACGCCGTCTGACGGATGATTTTTCACTGTCCCCGTGCAGGCCGACACTATGCGCGAACTCCGGAGCTGTGATTTCTGTGGTGCCGAGTCGATCGGCGCGTTCGAGATCGTCCCGCCCGAACTCGAGCCGACCGAGACCGAACAGCGCCGCGTCGTTCCCTGTCGCGACTGCAAGGAGCGACTCGAGACGCTGCTCGAACCGCTGCTCGCCCGTGCCGGTGCCGAGCACAGAACCGACGTTGCGGATCGGGATCAGGACGCGACTGCCGACGACGAACCCGACGGATCGGGAGCCGTCGTCGCCAGCGCCGACGAATCGACGGAGAAGCGACGGCGGACCACCAGCCCGAACGCGACCGTCTCGGATGCGCCGACGGAGCCCGACGAGCGGGTGACCGCTCGAGACGACGAGAGGACTGAGGCCAATCCTGGCTCTGAATCCGGATCGCAGTTGGAATCGGCATCCGACTCGGTTCTCGAGGACGGAATCACCTTCGAGCGCAATGAGAAAGCGGGCAGCGACGAGAAAGCGGGCAGCGATGCGACCGAGGGAACAGACGCGGCCGGGTCAGAAGACGCAAGGACCGAGCCCGAGACGGCGGCCGTCGACGACTCGACTGATCAGCCGGAGCAGACTTCGGACGCCGAGTCACCGAACGATGCGGACGCCCCAACAGAGTCACCGACCCGCCCGCCGTCGGCCTACAACAAGGCCATCCGACTCCTTCGAAACCGCGAATTCCCCATGAAACGGAGCGCCGTCGAAGAATTGGCTGCGGGTGCCTACGACCTCGAGAGCCACGAGGTCGAGGCGATCGTCGACTACGCCGTCGCAGACGGCGAGTTCATCGAAGAGGGAGACAAACTCCGTCGCTCGTAAGACGACGCGTGAAAACGCCCTCGAGTCTCGCGTCGATCTGCCTCTTGGCGTCGTGCTGTATCGGTCGACGGCTATAGCGTGCCTTTCGTACTCGGCGTCCCCTCCCGTCGCTCGTCAAGCCGTGTCGCGTCGTCGAGGCTTCGGGCGAGCGCCTTGAACAGCGCCTCGACCTCGTGGTGAGCGTTCTCACCGTCGACCTCGAGGTGGAGCGTCAGTCCGGCATTCATCGCCAGTGATTCCCCGAAGTGTCGGGCCATGTCGCTGGTGAATTCGCCAATCTGTGCTTGCGAGAAGCTGCCGTCGAAATAGAATCGTGGCCGCCCGCTCACGTCGATGACGGTCCCTGCGACGGCCTCGTCCAGCGGGACCCGTCGGTCGGCGTAGCGGACGATCCCCGACCGGTCGCCCAGCGCCTCGTCGATGGCCTCGCCGAGCACGATCGCGACGTCCTCGACTGTGTGGTGATCGTCAATCTCGAGGTCGCCGTCACAGTCGATCTCGAGGTCGAACAGGCCGTGTTTGGCGAACGACGTCAGCATGTGGTCGAAGAAGCCGATACCGGTGTCGACTGCGGCCGTTCCGCTCCCGTCTATCTCGAGCGTACACTCGATTGTCGTCTCGGCCGTCGCACGGGTGACAGTCGCCGTTCGCTCGCTCATAGGAGAGTCATGCCGCCCCCGATACAAGGAGATTCCGCTCGTCGCCGTCGGCGAACCGTCGACCGGGGTCGACCGATCCGATCTCACGCGTCCCATTCCAATTCTGGAATATCTATTGAGAAAGAGTTATAAAATGTCTACGTAGTTATGAGGGCGTATCAAACGTCGTTCATCTCTCATTACTGGGGTGAAACGGACCGAAACGGCGCCAATCTTCAGCCGATTATATGATGCAGTGGGTGAATGTTATAGTTGAGAAGAGGTGTCCCGTTCCGATGTCCAATCCCTCCCCCGTTTCGAACGAATCGATCGCTCCGTCGAGCCCTGACGCGGAGCCGAGCCACGACTACTACGAGCAGTTCGTCCGTTCGCTCAAAGGTCCCGTCCAGTTCCTATCGTTCTGGATTGCCATCGCCTTGCCCTTCGTGCATCTCCCCTCCTCGCACAGGGACTCGGCGATTCGGCCGTCACGCTGACGTTCGTCTTCCTGTTGGTGGCCAACGCCTTCGCCCTCTACGTCGGTCACGGCTACAACAGCTAAGTTCGCTGATTCCCCGTTGAGTCCCACGTCGGTCTCTTACTCTCTCGATATCGTTGCGTCTCCCGTCCGAACCGGTATTTCGTCCTCCCGCTACATTACGGGTATTTGACGCTGATTCGGTTAATTAGCGCTCGAGCCGTGCTCTTGGCCACCGAAATGGTCTGCTCTTGATCGCTTACGCCGTTCCGGTTGGATTACCGTTGCTTGACTCGTCCTCGGGAAGGGCGAAGAGCACGATTGCGAGCCCGAGAATCGCGGTGAGCGGTCCGATGAACGCCATCGCTGGCAGGAGGGCGAAGACGGCGGCCATCCGGACGTGATCTGTCCAATGGTAGTCGTGGTCAGCCATTGGCGTCTGGTTTGACGGCCGACACCTTCAATCCCGGCCGTCGCTCGAGCGGACTACTCGCCGGCGTCGACCGTAGCCTGTGCTTGCGCGAGTGTGAAGTTGCCCTCGTACAGCGCGCTCCCGACGACGACCGCGGCCGCGCCTGCGTCTTCGAGGTCCCGCACATCCTCGAGCGTCGCGACGCCGCCGCTGGCGATCACAGGGATATCGGTCGCATCGACCAGTTCCTGTACGGGCTCGGTCGCGACGCCCTCGAGTCGGCCCTCGACGTCGACGTTCGTAAAGAGGATCGCGGCAGCCCCGAGGTCCTCGTACCGCTGGGCGGCCTCGACGGGGCTGATCCCCGCGCCTTCGGTCCACCCCTCGACGACGACTTCGCCGTCTTTCGCGTCGAGGCTGACGACGACGCTGTCGGGATGATCGTCGCTAATCTCGGCCACAATGTCGGGGTTCTCGACCGCTGCAGTGCCGAGGATGACCCGATCGACGCCGCGCTCGAGGAGGTCGGTCGCGTCCTCGGCGGTGCGGATCCCGCCACCTAGTTGCGTCGGCACGTCGACGGCGTCGATCACCGCATCGATGGCCCCTGCGTTCCCCCGTTCGCCCTCGAACGCGCCGTCGAGGTCGATGAGGTGCAGCGTTTCCGCACCCGCGTCGATCCACCGCTGGGCAGCCTCGATGGGGTCGCCGTAGGTCTTTTCGGTGCCGCGTTCCCCTTGGACGAGCTGGACGACCTCGCCGTTCTGGATGTCGACCGCCGGAATTACCTCGAACTCGTCGAATCCGCCGCTCGCGTCGTCGGTCATACTCGAGTGCGCGAGGCCGGCGCGAGTAAAGGCGACGGTTTCACCGAACGACCATCGCCGCGACACTATTCCCTTTCTCAACAGAATCGTTACATGTGTGGTCGGTGTGGGTCGTTCCATGCCGCTGTCGGCGTGCGATTTCCTCGCACAAGCAACTGTAACTCGACCCGATGTCACGACGGACATACTCGTTGTCTTCGGCGTCGTTGCCCTCGCGCTCGTTCTTTTTCTCACCGAACGCCTGCCGATCGACGTGACCGCGATCCTGTTGATCGTCGTGTTGGTCGTGCTCGAGCCGTGGACGGGCATCGATCCCGAGACCGGTATCTCGGGCTTCGCGAACGAGGCGACGATCACCGTGCTGGCGATGTTGATTCTCAGCGGCGGGATCAGCCGGACCGGAATCGTTCAAGAGCTGGGACGACGAATGGCCGACTTCGCGGGCGAAAGCACACGCAAACAGGTGTTCGCGACCGTCGCCGCGACCGCCCCCGTCTCCGGCTTCCTGAACAACACGCCGGTCGTCGCGTTGCTGGTGCCGGTCGTCACCGACGTGGCGAACCGGGGGAACACGTCGCCGTCGAAGCTGTTGATCCCCCTCTCGTACGCGTCGCAACTGGGCGGGATGCTCACGCTCATCGGCACCTCGACGAACATCCTCGCGAGCGACGTCAGCGCCCGCCTCGGCTCCGAGTATCCCGAACTCCACCGGTTCTCGATGTTCGAATTTACGAAACTGGGTGCAATCGTCGTCGTTGTCGGCTCTCTCTACCTTATCTTCGTCGGTCACTACCTCCTTCCCGAGCGGGTCCCGCCGCGTGCGGACTACCTCGAGGAGTACGACGTGGGGGATTACATCGCCGACGTCGCCGTCGTTCCCGGTTCGCCGCTCGTCGGCGAAACGGTCCGCGACGCGACCGCGGCGCTCGGGCCCGATATCGACGTGGTTCAGGTGGTTCACGGCGGGGAGCGGTCGGTCGCCCCGCGGCAGGGGACGACCCTCGGAGAGGGTGACATCCTCGTGGTTCGGACGGGCCGTCACGCGATAACAGCCTTCGAGGACGCCGTTGGGGTCGAACCGGTCGGCCGTCCGGGTAGAGTCGCCACACTCTCGGAATCGACTGACGGCGTACTCACGGAACTGGTCGTCTCGCTGGACTCGCGGCTCGTCGGCGAGCGCCTCGATCCCGAGTCGTTTCGCGAGGAGTTCGACGCCGCCGTGCTCGGGTTGCGAAGCCGGGGCGAACTCATGGACGAGCGCATCGTCGGCAGACGCCTCAGCGTCGGCGACACGTTGCTCGTTCAGGCGCTGCCAGATACGCTCGACCAGCTCGCCCGTAGCGACGACGTGATCGTCGCCCGCGAGCCGCACCGGCCGGACTACCGGACGGACAAGGCACCGATCGCCGTTGCCATCATGCTCGGCGTCGTCGCCGTGGCCGCCCTCGAGATCTATCCGATCCTGATAGCCGCGCTCGCGGGCGTCGTCGCGATGGTACTCACGGGTGTGCTCGATCCCAACGAACTCTACGACGCCGTCGAGTGGGACATCATCTTCCTGCTCGCGGGGGTAATCCCGCTGGGGATCGCGCTCGAGCGAACCGGTGCGGCGACGCTGCTCGCGTTCGCGGTCGTCGAGACTGCGGGAGCGCTTCCCACGATCGTGGTCCTTTGGCTCTTCTACCTTCTCACTGCGCTTCTGACCAACGTCATCAGTAACAACGCCAGCGTCGTCCTGCTGATTCCGGTGGCGGCGGCCGCAGCGGCGGGGATTGACGCGAACCCGTTCGCGTTCGTGCTGGCAGTGACCTTCGCCGCGAGCACTGCCTTCCTGGGCCCGATCGGCTATCAGACGAACCTGTTCGTCTACGGCCCCGGTGGCTACCGCTTTACCGACTACGCTCGGATCGGCGCGCCCCTGCAACTGATTCTGTCGGTCGTCACCGTGCTCGGGATCGCTGTCTTTTGGAGCGTGTGAACCGCCCGTCGGCTCGGGGACGAGCCGTCCGTGTCCGTGTATTCGAGGGCGTGATACCCGTCTCTTCCTTCGTTTCGATCGCCGTCTCGAGTGACACCCTGCTCCTGACTAGCGCTTCTCGGCCGGTTCCTGAACAGCGTTCTTTTTAGGGTCGGCTCACGTGACTTCTGAATGTGCCGGAAGTACTGCTTATCGTAGGGATCGTCGTCGCCATCTTCGTCGGGTTCAACATCGGCGGCTCGACGACGGGACCCGCGTTCGGGCCGGCCGTCGGTGCCAACGTGATCACGAAACTGATGGCGGCGGCGCTAATGTCGATTTTCTTCTTCCTCGGAGCGATCACGATCGGCCCGCAGGTCGTCGACACGCTCGGACGAGAACTGGTACAGGATACCAGCATCTTCACCATGCGGTCGAACGTCGCCGTTCTCTTCTTCATCGGCGGCGCGCTGTTCATCGGTAACTATGCCGGCGTCCCCGCTTCGACGTCGATGACCGCGGTCGGTGCTATCGCCGCGCTCGGGCTCGCGACCGGCGAACTCAACTGGGCGGTGATGGGCGAGATCGTCGTCTGGTGGATCGTCGCGCCGATCATCGGCTTCTGGGTGGCGGGCGTCGTCGGCCGATACTTCTACCCACGAATCAACGCGTGGATCGCGATCGAGGGGAACCGGGGCGGCCAACAGATGATCCGTATCGACTACTCGGGTATCGTTCCGCAGTTCCAGTTCGGGGAGAATTCGACGCGACGAGAGATTACCGGCGCGTTCGCCGTCGTCGGGATCGGCTGTCTGATGGCGTTCTCCTCGGGGACGAGTAACATTGCCAACGCCATCGCGCCGATCTACGGCACCGGCGACGTCGACATGATCCCGCTCATCCTCATTGGGTCGGTGGCGGTTACCGTCGGCTGTTTCACCATCGCTCGCCGAACGCTCGACACGCTCGGCAACGACATCACGAATCTCCCGCTGACCGCGGCGATCGTCGTCGCCGTCGTCGCGTCGACGATCGTGATCTCGCTGTCGGCGATCGGTATCCCCGCGAGTTTCGTCGTGGTGGCGACGATGAGCATTATCGGTCTCGGCTGGGGACGGGCGACTCGGACGACGACGCTGTCGGGCGTCAGGGCCGGCGAGGAGACCCGCGTTTCGGTCGGCGCGCTGACCGCCGAGGAGGAGGGCGAACAATCCCCGAGATCGGCGAGGAGGAACCCGAAGACATCCCGAAGGCGTCGGACCTGTTCGACCCCTCGACGACGGCCCGCGTGATCCTCATGCAGAACGTCGTGCCGGCCATCTCGACGGTCGGTGCCTATCTCACGTTCCGGTTCATCCCGATTTTCGGGTTCTGATTGGACGGGCAGTGTTTGACTGGATAACAGCCGTCTCTGTCGTCCGGTTGGCGGCCCCCGAATCAGGGAGTTACATATATACGTCATATGCCTTTGCTGCAGTTACGGCTACGCATGCAGCAACAGCTCCGGAAATTAATGTTTTCTCGATAATCAATGTGGTAGTTATAACGCTGTATACTAGCACTAACGGTAACTCAATTAGCGGTCTTAGTGACATCGTATCGACCAAATACAATGCTGTACCTAATCCGAAACCGAAAATAATGGCGATCCAGCTTACGTATAGACCTTTTTTAAACCAAACGAATCCGACTACTATTGTTACTACTAGGAATATGAAAACCACTGGCCACCCTTCGCGTCGTATTGATTTTGCACCACCCACTATTTCATAATCTAAAATACAGTTTAAAACTATTTTGATTACGCTATCATATTCTTGGATAGAGAGCTACAATTCTGGTCGAACGGTCCTCTCTGACTGGTCTCATACTACTGTCTTTTCACTCTCCTTCGGTACCAGATGCGACCCTCGGTTCAGTGTCCCAGGAAATTGTATCACCGTGGTCGCTACTTCTATCCATACCTCGATCGACACTTCGAGATCCGCCAGTCTAGTGGCCCCCTGCTCACGCTCGAGCTCTCGACGAACGTCCTCACCCAGGAGACGCCCGAACAGGTTCCCAAGATTGGCGGGGAAGAGCCCGAGGACATCCTCGAGTCGAATGACCTAGTCAGACCGGACGCTGTCGCGTGGTTCGTTACATTTTGGATCATCGGGCCGTCCGCATCGGCCGGACTGGCGTATGTGTTCTTTCTCGTCGTGCCGCTGTGACGACCGTCCGGCATCGACCTCTCGGAGTAGGGACACCGCTGGCGGGACGATGCCGTTGATTTTGGCTCCGGCAACAAACGCACCAGTCCTGCGAATACGTTCGGACATTTCTTTTTCCTCTTCCATTTGATCACCGATCTTGTAACGAACAAGGGCATTCTTTCCTCCGAATTGGTCAATTCTGACTCAAAGACAATTTAGGACTGAACAGCAAGCTATACCAGTGCGGGACTCGAATCGCCGAGTGATGCCCACGGTAGAATACCTCAACTACGAAGTACTGGACGATCAGGGCTGGGAGATGGACGACGACGACCTCTTCGCGGAGGCCGCCGACGCCGGCCTCGACGACGAGGACTACGGCACGCTCGATGTTGCCGAGGGCGAATACATCCTTGAGGCGGCCGAGGCGCAGGGCTACGACTGGCCCTTCTCGTGTCGCGCCGGTGCCTGTGCGAACTGCGCCGCGATTGTCTTCGAGGGCGAGATCGACATGGACATGCAGCAGATCCTCTCCGACGAGGAAGTCGAGGAGAAAGACGTCCGCCTGACCTGTATCGGATCGGCCGAAACCGACGAGGTCAAGATCGTCTACAACGCCAAGCACCTCGACTACCTGCAGAACCGCGTCATTTAAACTGACAGACAGCGTTTCGACGCGAAATTATCGGACCCCGTTTCCGGGGTCGAATTTTCACTCCTTCCGACGAGTCGCAGTACTCGAGCAGTGCGGCCTCTCTGCGTTCGGATTCGCGACTTCCGAATCGATTTCCCCGCAAGTGTCCCGGACCGGTTTGGAGCGCCGGCTCGCCAGCGAGTAGCGATCGATTCGCGTAGTCACGTCGGTCCGCATACCGCTTGCCGAACGTGACGGTTCCGTCGTTCACCTCATCTTTATACTTGAAAATCTCTTCAAGTATCATATCGCAATTACTGCTAGATCTCCGATCTAATTGTCCTATATCGCTCTATCGGGCCTATATAGATTCCTACCGCAACTATTAATTGAATAGTTCTGCAACTCACTGCCGATGGCACAAGCGACGGAACGGTTACAACGGTATCTCGAGGACGAACTCGAGGCATGCCGAGACGAGGACGTCGATCGACGTGTCGACGAACTCGAAGCGCTCGAGGCGGCCCTCGGCCCGGAGCGGGTATCGGCCGAACTCGACGTGCTCTCGGCACTGGGGAACGAGACGCGATATCGGCTGGTCCGGGTCCTCGTCGCGGCTCGAGAGGAACTCTGCGTTTGCGAGCTTCACGCGGTCGTCGACGTGACCGAGAGCGGGCTCAGTCACGCGCTCTCGCGGCTCGTCGATGCGGGCTTGGCCGATGGCCGGAAGGACGGCCGCTGGAAGAAGTATCGAGCGACCAATCGAGCGGTGGCTCTCGTAACCGTCCTCGGGGGAAGCGTCACGGGGGACGGGACCGATGAGTAACGTGACCCACGAGCACGGGCCGAACTGCGGCTGTGAGAGCTGTGGCGATCCGCAGTCGATGGACTTTCTGGACAAGTATCTGACCGTGTGGATCTTCGCGGCGATGGCCGTCGGCGTCGGGCTTGGCTACGTCGCGCCGTCGGTGACTGCACCGATTCGTGACCTCCACTTCGTGGAGATCGGGCTGGTGGTGATGATGTACCCACCGCTGGCGAAGGCGGACTACTCGCGGCTCCCGACAGTGTTCAGCAACTGGCGGGTGCTCGGCCTGAGCCTCGTTCAGAACTGGCTCATCGGGCCGACGCTGATGTTCGGGCTGGCGGTGTTTTTCTTTAGCGGGCTCGTGCCCGGTCTGCCGGCCCGTCCCGAGTACTTCCTCGGACTCGTCTTCATCGGAATGGCCCGGTGTATCGCGATGGTGCTCGTCTGGAACGAGCTTGCGGAGGGCTCAACCGAGTACGTGACCGGGCTGGTCGCGTTCAACAGCCTCTTTCAGATCGTCACCTACGGCGTGTACGTCTGGTTCTTCGGCCTGGTCCTCCCCCCGCTACTGGGGATGGAGACGCTCGTGGCCGGGATCACGACGTTCAACGTCTCGCCTGAGCAGGTGTTCTTCGCCATCGTCGTCTTTCTCGGTATCCCCTTTGCGGGCGGGATTCTTACCCGCTACGTCGGCACTCGGACCAAGGGTGAGGAGTGGTACGACGAGGAGTTCGTCCCGAAGATCGACCCCCTGACGCTGGTCGCACTGCTGTTTACCATCGTCGTGATGTTCGCCACGCAGGGAGAACATATCGTCGCCGCACCGGGCGATGTCCTCCTGATCGCCGTCCCGCTGACGATCTACTTCGTCGTCATGTTCCTCGTGAGCTTCGGCATGGGTCGCGGCATCGGTGCCGACTACTCGACGACGACCGCGATCGGCTTCACCGCGGCCTCGAACAACTTCGAACTGGCCATCGCCGTCGCCGTCGCCGTCTTCGGCGTCGGCTCGAGTGTCGCCTTCGCGACCGTTGTCGGCCCGCTCATCGAGGTGCCCGTCTTGCTCGCGCTGGTCCACGTCGCGCTGTACTTCCAGCGGAAATTCGACTGGCGCGGACTCGATACCGGCAGCCTCGACGAGACACCGTCCGAAGTGGCCACCGAC
This sequence comes from Natrinema sp. SYSU A 869, assembly GCF_019879105.1. Classification (NCBI taxonomy): domain Archaea; kingdom Methanobacteriati; phylum Methanobacteriota; class Halobacteria; order Halobacteriales; family Natrialbaceae; genus Natrinema; species Natrinema sp. SYSU A 869. The sequence continues at coordinate 2,295,962 of NZ_CP082249.1, forward strand.
GACTAACCATTACAGAACCACAGCATGTCTTCCAACGCCGATTCCGACGACCCGATTCGCATCGCCTTCATGTGCGTCCAGAACGCTGGCCGCTCCCAGATGTCCACCGCGTTTGCCGAACGTGAGCGCGACCGTCGTGGCCTCGCGGACCGCGTCGAAATTCTGACCGGGGGAACTCATCCCGCCGACAGCGTTCACGAGGGCGTAATCGACGTGATGGACGAGGTCGGCGTCGACCTGTCCGACCGAACACCGCGGGAGATCACTCTCGACGAACTCCGCTCGTGTGACACTGTGGCGACGATGGGCTGTTCAACGCTTGAGGTCGGCGACGTGGGCGAAGACGTCGATATCCGCGACTGGGCGCTCGACGATCCGGATGGTTGCGATCTCGAGGCGGTCCGCGAGATCCGCGCCGAGATCGAGCAGCGGGTCGCTGCGCTGTTCGACGAGTTTAGTTCACTCGAATGAGAACGGGACCGTTATGAGAGCATCGCCGTTTGTGAAGTCGTCGTCGCCGCACGAGTGGTTCAACCCAGCGTCGATGCACCACATCCGCGGATCAGTCGTTGGTGATGTGGAAGTTCGGCGATTCGGAGCGTGGTGCTGCTTCTTCGAGAAACCGCACCGATGGACTGGCAACGAATGCCATGAGCGAGGCGAGGAATACCGGGGTGATACTCGCACCGTCCGTCAGCGCGATCGCGATAAGCGCGGAGGAGAGCGGGGTCCCGGTAACGACGGAGTTGAACGCCGCCATCCCCGCGAGCATCGCTAACCCCGGTGGAAGACCGGGAACGACGAGTGCGGTCGCCTGACCGACGAGCGCGCCCATGAACATGTGTGGAATGATGAGTCCACCGATCCAATTGCCATGAATCGTAAACGCGGCGGCGATCATGACTGCACCGAGGGTCACCAGTAGCGTCCCGAGCGAGAAACTTCCCTCCAGAAGGACGTTCATCTTCGAGCCGCCGTAGAAGTATGACAGTGGCACGAGCCACCCGAGGACGCCGATCACTGCGCCCGCGACCGTCGTTTTGACGTACACGGCGGGTGAGAGGCCGCGAAATGAATTCCCAATTCGAGAGAACAGCTGCGAGTACACGAGACCGAACGGAATACAGACGACACCGACGGCAGTGGCCCACCCCAACTGTGGAATCGTCACCGGAACGAGCGATGCCGTTTCCCAGACGGGAAACAGGTGCATCCCGCCGAACGTGGCCTCGGTCAGATAGCCGGCAAACGAGGCAACGAACGTCGGAATAATCGCTTCGTAATACTCGAGGCCGCGCCTATGTGGTAACTCGAGCCAGAGGAGTGCGCCGCCGATCGGCGCGCCTAGGATCGTCCCGAATCCTGCACCCATGCCGGCGAGGGTCAGCAGTTTCGTGGAGTTTTCGAAGCCAACTATATCCGAGATGTACGTCCCGAACGAGCCGCCAACGACCGACATGACGCCTTCGGGACCTGCATTCTGTCCGGCGATTAGCCCGATCAGGCCGACGGGGAGAATCGGGATGTTGTCCTCGAGGTCGACCCGACCCTCAGTGTGGAACTGCTGGACGAGCGCGGCGAGCGCTCCCGGATAGAACGTACTGTAAAGAATCCCGCCGATGAGAATTCCCGCACCGATGCTCACGGGAATGCGCCAGTACGTCGCAGCGAAGAGTTCCCAGAGATGATGTTTTAGGAAGAGCCAGACGACGCGAAACGCCGTCGCAACGAGCCCGACGCCGACGCCCAGGATGGCGGCGACGATGAGCATATGATGGAAATCGCGCTCGTTCAATCGGATGCTATCCATTACGCGTCAGTAGCGCTGGCGGGGTCACTATATTTACGTTCTCTAGTCGATCCATTGGTTCACTCACCTCTCATCGCTGGACCGCGAGAACGGGAACGTCTCCGTCCCGAAGGACGCGTTCAGTGACGCTTCCCATGAGAAATCGGCCGACACCAGAGCGGCCGTGGGTACTCATCACGATGAGATCGATATCGTGATCTTCTGCGTACGTCAGGATCGTCCGGGCCGGGTCGCCCATTTCGACTGTACCGACCGCATGGATATCGCGCGACAGCGCCTCCTCGACGATACGTTGCGTCGAATCGTTCCCTTCGTCGCGGAGCGTTTCCAGTTTCTCGTCGCCCTGACCGACAATGGTGGTGCTTTCGCTCTTTTCGACGACCGTCAGGACATGGACGGTCGCGTCGTACCGTTCCCCGAGGCTGTAAGCGTGGTTCGCCGCGTGTATCGCCGCCTCGCTTCCGTCAGTCGGAACGAGCACTGCGTCGTACATACACCAACTAACACCGGGGACCGACTAATATGCTGTCGAGGATCGCCCCCTATCTTCGGAGCAGCGACACCGTCTCGTCCAGACACGAGTTCACGACGAATGACGACTCCGTGTCGGTGTTCAGGGTAATCCAACAACTGACCGACCGATTCAACGGCTGATCGGGACGTATTCACCGAACGACCACTCGTGGAGTACCAGTTTGTGGATTGTGACGAGGACGACGATGGCGAGCATGATGAACGCGCCGTCAGCGAGTGACGAGAGAAATCCGAGCGAGACGATTAGCGTCGTCGCACAGGCCGGCGGGTGGACGGTGTCGGTCGCGAGCATCCCGCCCGACGTGAGCATCACGGCGAAGACACCACTGGCGGCGAGTCGTAACTGCGCGGTCGCGAGCATCGGTCTGGCCGTCGTGACGCCGAGGCCAGCCGCAACTGAGTGATATGCTATCAACCCGGCCACGACGCCGATGAGATGACCGCCGACAACCCGTCGGGACGTGGTCACCTCGCTGTCCCGAACTGTGGCTAACAGGAAGGCGGAGGGGCCGAGGCTCGGAAAGATGAGGGTCCGTCCAGTGACCCAGGCAAGCACGCCCAGAATCGTGAGAAGTACGCCGGAATACAGGGTCGAAAATGCTATTCCTTCCCTCATTACGGTATCCTATTGGCAGTACGCACAGATAGGTGTTCACCTAACATTGGTACTCTCGACGATACGCTGTTCACTCTAGGGTCGCGTTAGCGTCCGTCAACGTAGCCCTGCTGGCGGAGTCATCCGCCGATCCACTGCGAGAGCCCTGCCGAAAACGTAAGGAGACCGGGCTTCGGAGGAATGGTCGTGACGCTTGCTGGTGCCGTTGCGACGGGTCCGGATCTCCTCCGACTTGTCGCCATCCCCGTCTTCGCCTGGACTGCCTACCGCGACATCGAGACCAGACGGGTCTCGAGCACCGTCTGGATCCCCCTCACGCTGCTGGGAACTGCGTTGCTGGTCTGGGATGGCTGGCTAGCCTGGAGCGCCGGCGGGACCGCTTGGACCTACGAGTTCCTGATCCCGACGGCGATCAGTCTCGGATTGGTCGTCCCCATCGCCTACCTGTTCTGGTGGTTCGGCGGCTTCGGCGGGGCCGACGCAAAGGCCTTGCTCGTCCTCGCGGTCCTCTTCCCGACGTTTCCAGAGTATGCGCTCGGCTCGTGGACGCTCCCACTCGAGTCGCCGCCGACGATCGGCACGTTCTCGTTTACGATCCTGACGAACGCCGTCCTCGTGGGCGTTGTGCTCCCGCTCGTCCTCGCCGTTCGCAACGCCGCCGCGGGCCGGATCGCGCCGGTCATGTTTGTCGGTTGGCCGATCTCTTGGGAGCGGATTCCGGAGACCCACGGCCGCCTGCTCGAGACGCCGGCGGGCCTTTCCCGCGGCGGCCTCGACCTCGACGCGCTGCGGATGTACCTCCGCTGGCGGGGGCTCTCGCTGGCCGAGTTGCGCGAGCGACCCGAGCCATACCGGAACCCGGCGACCCTGCCCGCCGAGCCGAACCCGCCGACCGACGGCGCGGTGACCGCGGACGTGACCGTTCGTGGAGACGGCGGCGCACTCGAGTCGGACGCCGACGAGACGGGGCTTGAGCAGGGTTCGGAGACCGCCCCCGAGTACGGCGATCCCTGGGGTGCCGAGGCGTTCCTGGACGACATCGACGGCTCGGCCTACGGCACGACACCCGAAACGCTTCGTGACGGTCTCGAGGTCCTCGCGACTGAAGAGACGGTCTGGATCTCGCCGGGGACGCCGTTTCTCGTCCCGATCTTCGTCGGACTGGTGATCGCGCTGGTGTACGGCGATCTGTTGCTCGGAACGCTGTTCTAATAGTAGGGGCGACACGCTCTCATTTTTCAATACCCGTAGTGAGTATCAGTGAACCGCGTATCACTCCGACTGATCACTCGATGTGGGTGGCGCGCGCTGTGCCGCGGTGAAGTCGCTGACGAACTGTGGCTCGAACTTGCGCGAGGGACAAGCAGACGAATGTGGTCCGAGAGATTTTCGGTCTCTCGTCATCAAGCGAAGCCGTCGGCTTCGCGGACAGGGCGATTCCCTGTTGCTACGATAGGAGAACACTACATTCTGATATCATTCCTATCGATTTTGTCGGTCAGTGTAAATTGCATGTTCCAGCCCGCCGACTCGACTGCAGGCGTTCCAGAGACCGAAAGCAACGTCTCAACTGCTGCTATCGAGAACCCCCTACAGCGTCCGCTCGTACAGCGGGACGAGCACCGTCCAAAAGAGCACGAATGCAACGCCGACGCTAATCAGCGCGAGCCACGGATCGCCCCTGCCGGTCGGGGCACCCGTCGCGAGGAGGACGAAGGTGCCGGCGAACAGCAGACAGCAGACGAGGACGCTGCCGAGCTCGAGGACCGTGGCGACGGGGTGGGCGCGAACCTGAGCAACGATGCCGGCGAGAGCCATACGCGAGGCTCGCACGCGGACGGCAAAAACGTCACGACAATCCGGCCGCCGACGGCGCAAGGATGTCGCCGCGAACATAGTCGTGGATCGCCGATAGCACACGCTCGAGCGCGTGTCTCTGGCCTTGGTCGCGAGCGGCGCTCGAGTCGCGCTCGAAGTTGAGAAGCGAGGTCGAGACCGCCCATTGTCGGGTCAGGCTCGAGACTCGATATCGGCGGCGATCTCGTCGAGTTCGTCGTCTTCAAGGTCGGCCGGACCGCCGAACATGGCGTGAATGGGGCCGCCACCGTCGCCTTCGAAACGGGGGACGATGTGGCAGTGGACGTGCGGGACCTCTTGTCCGGCTTCCTCGCCGTTGTTGAACGCGACGGTCGTCGCGTCGGCGTCGACGCTTTCCTCGACGGCCGGTACCATGCGATGGACGGTGGCGTAGAGATCCGCTGCAATGTCCTCGGGGACATCGTTCAGCCGCTCGTACTCGTCTTTGGGGATCACCAGCGTATGACCCTGGGCCAGCGGGTTGGCGTCGAGGAAGGCCATCGTCGTCTCGTCTTCGTACACGATCCGCGCGGGGATCTCCCCCTCGATGATCTGACTGAAGATTGTACTCATGTGCGAGTGTGTGTTGGCCCGCTGTAAGAAGCTTACTCGCCGCGGTGCGTCTCAGCTGGCCGGTGGGTTTCCGACCGGGGCGGCGCGAACCCGAGAGCCCCATCGCGTAGACGACTGTCTCTCCCCATTGGGAATTGTAACTCTATCTGGGAATGTTATTTAACAAATAAATTTATTCGGCCGAACAGTACTGAAAACGTTATTGGACTGGCCGGCGTAGTCTTATTATCGGTTGGTTTGCTCGATGAGGTTCAGCGAACTGTTGGATCACATCGACCGGCCAACAGCGCCCACGGGTGCGCTCTTCGGTGATTCACAGCATGGTAGCAGTACTGTATGCGATCGAGCGGCCGTTCATGCGAAAGACGTTCGAAGCGATCGACCGTCACGTGGACGTCGAGTCCGCGTTCGTCCCGGTCCGAGCGGACGCGCGGGGCTGTAGCGACCGCATTGACGAGATCGAGGTTCGCGACCCCGAGGCGGTCGACGAAAACGTACGGGCAATCGATCCCGGTGTCGTCGTCTACAACCACCGGTTCGGCATCGATCGGTTCACGTTCTACGAGGAGTACCCGCTCGTTCACGTCCGCCATGGCGCGTCGATTGGTCGCGGCGAGATCAAGGTTACGACGGAGACGATCCTTGAGCACGTCGCCGCCGCGCTCGCGCCCGGAGAACGCTGGGCGCGGGCGTACCGAGCCGCTGCACCGCCTGACGTGCGGGTCGCCGTCGTCGGAATCCCAGAAGCCGACACGCTGGTCGGCGCGCCGCCGCCCCGCGAACGCCGGGTGCTGTACGCGCCGACCAACTATCTGGTCGGCCGCGGCGCGTACGCGAACACTGCTCGCTCGGTCGTCGAGTGCTTCGCTGACACGGAGTACGAACTGCTCTTTCGGCCCCACCCAACCGACAGACGCGAAGGGCCGGGGCTAGCCATCACTCGAGCGTGCCAGGATCGGATCGCCGAGATCCCGAACGTCGTCTTCGATACGGCGACGACGTCCACCGAGAGCATGCGTCGATCGGACGTGCTCGTCTCGGATTACTCCGGCTCGATCGCCGAGTGGCTCCACACCGGCCGGCCGCTCATCCAGCTGACTGACATCGACGCACCGGACCGCGAGGTCCCTCGGATCGGCGTCACGGCAGACGCCATCGACCTCGCACTCGTCGACGAGTTGTACCGCAACGGCGAGTCCGACGCCGTGACGCGCCGCCGGGCGTCGTGGCTCGAGCGTCTCGGCATCCCGATGGACGGACGGGCCGGCGAGCGCGCCGCCAGCGAGGTGTGCCGATGCGTGGCGTGATCCTCGCCGCGGGCCGGGGCGGACGGATGGGTCACTACACCGACGACGTTCCGAAAGCCTTCCTCGAGTTCGACGGCCGAACGCTGTACGATCGCCAGCACGCCCTGCTCGAGCCACACGTGGACGGAACAAGCGTCGTGCTGGGCTATCGCCACGAGACCGTCCTCGACAGGTACGATCCCGCGGATCCGATCGTTCTCGGGGGCTGGGACCGATACGAGAACGCCGCATCGCTGCTCCTCGCGCTCAGACGTATCGACGATGACCTGCTGGTCATAAACGGCGACGTACTCGTCGATGAACGCGAGATTGGGCGGCTCGTGGGAGCGTTCGACGCCCACGACGGTCATCTCAACCACGTCGGCTGTATTCCCGGGGTACAGGACACGGAGACGGCGATTCGCTGGGACGACTCGGGACGCGTGACGGCCTACGGTCTCATCGAGGGCCATCAGCACGCCGGGTTCGGGATCGTGAGCAGCGACCACCGGGCAGCGGCGATCCGAATCCTGCGAGAGCGGCTCCACGACTGGTACCCCTGCGTGTACCCACGGACACCGACCCATCCGCTGCTGATCCCAGCAGACCGACATCTCGAGATCAATCGACCGTGCGACCTCGAGCGGGCTCACGCGTGGCTCGCGTCCGAACGGATTCAGTGCGCATGACCGACGACCAAACGACGCGGGGAAGTCGCGGCGAAGCAGTGTCGACGTCGGACCGCGACGGGCGTCATTCACCTGTCGAGACGTATTCGCTACCCTCTCATTCCGAACTCGAGTACACTCTGCCTAATTGGACAAATATTGGGAGAAAAGCAAAATATTGATAGCTGCTGGCTGATCGGAACCCGATAGATGGAGATTATTGGCCATCGTGGCTGTGCAGATCAGAATCCAGAGAACACCCTCCTCGCAATCCGTGAAGCCGCCCGACGACTGCCCGCAGTCGAGATCGACGTTCGACGCTGTAAGTCGGGCGAACTAGTGGTGTTTCACGACGCCACCCTCGAGCGCGTCACCGACACGGACGGACGCGTCTCGGAGACAGTGTGGGCCGCCCTCCGTGAATTAACTGTCTTCGACTCCGGCGAATCGATTCCACGCCTCGAGACGGTATTGCAGGCTGTTCCGGACGGGACGACCGTACAACTCGAGTTGAAAGAGCGCGGCATCGCCGCGGACGCGATGCAACTCGCGATGGCGGCCGGTACCGACATCCGCGTCACGTCGTTCCTCCCCGAGGCGCTCGCGGAAGTCGAAGCAAGTTGTCTAGACGTTCCGAACGGTCTCCTCTTCGGGGATGAACCGGACGCCAACCTCTCGCGGGCCGTCGACCTCGCGTGTACGCACGTGTTCCCCCACTACGACCTCTGTGTCGACACCGACGTCGTCTCCGCCGCACGAGATCACGGGCTCGATGTCATCGCCTGGAAGGCGGCGCGAACGGTCGACGACGTGCGCGCCCTGTCCGAGGCCAACGTTGACGGCGTCACCGCGGATCGATGGGACGTTGCCCCGCCCTCGCTCGAGATGGCCGCCGAATCACGGCAGTTGTAGCGACATGCCGTGTGGTAAGCAGTTCGTGCGATACCCGGTCTGACACACCCCAATCGTGGTGCCTATCCACCAACGCCGCTTCCACAGTGTTCGTCAAGCGTCTCTCCAATTGCCTCGAGGTACTCCTCGGGGTCGTATCCCAGCCGGCCGATCCAGACGTCCTGATACGATGGATGCAGAATCGGAACGAGCCAGACGTCGAGCTGTTCACACCACACCGGCTCGAGCACGCTGTCGATAAACCCCTCGAGTGTCCGATCTTCGGCCGCAAGTACAGTCTTCGTCGCGTGCTTCCCCGTCGCGAGCACGACCGCCGGATCTACCTCCTCGAGTTCGGTCAGCAGGTGGGTCCGGCAGTTCGCGCGCTCTTCGGGGGTGGGTTCGCGGTTCGTGGTGGGATCGTCAGGATCGGCTGGAAAGCATTTCACCGCATTCGTATAGTAGGCGTCGTCGCCGTAGCCAATCCCTTCGACTATTTGGCGGATGCGCCGACCGGAGTGGCGCGAGGTGTAGGCCTTGCCGGTCCAGTTGCCGCCCTGCCAAGGGTCGGCGTCGGGGTTGCCGTGACCGGGAGCCTCGCCAACAACCACGACGTCGGCGTCGAGATCGCCGGTTCCCCACGAGATGCATTCGCGGTTCTCAGTGAGGGCCGGACAGCGTGCGCAGTCAGGCTCGAGGACGTTACGATCGCTCGGATAGGCGGGATCGTCAGTGGTTGCCGAATCGGATTCGGCGTCGATGTCAGGGTCGGACGCTGGCACATTCACGGATACGTCCGCGACGGGTTATGCCAGTCGGTTCGGTGTTCTCGAGCCATGCGACCGCGTCGCACGCGAGGGGACAGGTTTACCTTGGACGGGCGGATAACAGCGTTCTAATGACATCGATCGGTCCGGAACTACTCGCGGAATCACTCCAATTGATTGTTTACACCGCTGTCGCCGGCGTGCTGACGGTCGGCGGCGTGCTCGTCGAACAAGCGAGCGTCCAGCACCTCGGAACCGGCGAGACGATGATCGCGCTGTGGTTGGCCGCGCTCGGCGGCGTCATGCTCTACGCCGGTGCGTACGGACTGGGCTACAAAAAGGTCCTCTCGCAGTACGTCTGATCGGCCGCGATACCGACTCGGTTTCTCGGATAGCTTTCGGATACCCATCCGCCGCCCGCGAGCGGTGGCGACTGCGGGGTGATCCACAATATCGATTCCTCTTTACTGTCGGAGGCGATTAGGTCGGGTATGAGCAGGTTCGGCGAGGTCGACGACCAGTACGACCCACACGAACTCGAGCAGCGGGTCTTCGAGTACTGGGACGACGTCGACGCCTACGAGCAGACGGTCGAGCACCGATCGGACGGTGAGTCCTACTTCTTCGTCGACGGCCCGCCGTACACGTCGGGATCGGCGCACATGGGAACCACCTGGAACAAGTCGCTGAAAGACGTCTATCTGCGCTTCCTGCGGATGCAGGGGTACGACGTCACCGACCGGCCGGGCTACGACATGCACGGGCTCCCTATCGAGACCCGCGTCGAGGAACGGCTGGGCTTCGAGAACAAACAGGACATCGAGGAGTTCGGCGAGGAGAACTTCATCCAGGAGTGTAAGGACTACGCCGATGAGCAACTCGAGGGGCTTCAGTCCGACTTCCAGGACTTCGGCGTCTGGATGGACTGGGACGACCCCTACCGGACGGTCGAACCGGAGTACATGGAGGCCGCCTGGTGGGGCTTTTCGAAGGCCGCCGGTCGCGGGCTCGTCGAGAAGGGACATCGCTCCATCTCGCAGTGTCCGCGCTGTGAGACTGCCATCGCGAACAACGAGGTCGAGTACGAGGACGTTGAGGACCCCTCCATTTACGTCACGTTCGACCTCGAAGATCGGGACGGCAAGCTCGTCATCTGGACGACGACCCCGTGGACGGTTCCAGCCAACACCTTTGTCGCCGTCGACGAGGAGGGCGACTACGTCGGCGTTCGCGCGGAGAAAGACGGCGAGGAGGAACTGCTCTACATCGCCGACGCGAAACACGAGGACGTCCTGCGGGAGGGCCGCTACGACGACTACGAGGTCGTCGAGGAACGAACGGGTGAGGAACTGCTCGGCTGGTCCTACGAGCACCCCCTAGCTGAAGAGGTGCCCGACCACGTCGACGCCGAGGGAGTGTTCGAGGTCTACGCTGCCGACTACGTCGACACTGACGGCGACGGCACCGGGCTCGTCCACTCCGCGCCCGGCCACGGTGAAGTGGACTTCGAGCGCGGTCGCGAACTCGGGTTCTCGATCTTCTGTCCGGTCGGCGGCGACGGCGTCTACACCGAGGAGGCCGGCAAGTACGAGGGCCAGTTCGTCAAGGACGCCGACGATGAGATCATGGCCGACCTCGAGGACAACGGCGCACTGCTCGCGTCCGGGACCGTCAATCACAGCTACGGTCACTGCTGGCGCTGTGATACAGGGATCCTCCAGATCGTCACCGACCAGTGGTTCATCACGATCACCGACGTCAAGGACGAACTCCTCGCAAACATCGAAGACAGCGAGTGGCACCCCGAATGGGCACGGGACAACCGCTTCCGCGACTTCGTCGAGGAGGCACCGGACTGGAACGTCTCCCGCCAGCGCTACTGGGGCATTCCGCTGCCGATCTGGACGCCCGAAGACCGGGACGACGACGAAGACCGGATCGTCATCAGTGACCGCGAGGAGCTCGCCGAGCGCGTCGATCAGGATATCGATCCCGACGCAGTCGACCTGCACAAGGACACCGTCGACGACCTGACGATCACCGACGGGGACACTACCTACACTCGCGTTCCCGACGTGTTCGACGTCTGGCTCGACTCCTCCGTCGCGTCATGGGGCACCCTCGATTACCCCTCGGACGACAGCCGGTTCGACGAGCTCTGGCCCGCCGACTTCATCCTCGAGGCCCACGATCAGACCCGGGGCTGGTTCTGGTCCCAGCTGGGCATGGGCACTGCCGCGCTCGGCGAGAGCCCGTACCAGGAGGTCCTGATGCACGGCCACGCGCTCATGCCCGACGGCCGTGCAATGAGCAAGTCCAAGGACATCCTGATCGATCCCCACGAGGCCATCGACCGCCACGGCCGGGACGTGATGCGCATGTTCCTCCTCTCGAACAACCCGCAAGGTGAGGACATGCGCTTCGACTGGGACGGGATGCAGACGATGGAGAACCACCTCCGGACGCTGTGGAACGTCTTCCGGTTCCCGCTGCCGTATATGCGGCTGGACGAATTTGATCCACAAGAGGCCACGCTGGACGAGGTTGATTCGGACCTCGAACTCATCGACGAGTGGGCCCTTGCCCGCTTGCAGTCCACGAAGGCTGAGATGACCGCCCAGTTCGAGGAGCGCCGGCAGGACAAGGCGATCGACGCGCTCATCGAGTTTATCGTCGAGGACGTCTCGCGGTTCTACGTGCAGGCGGTCCGCGAACGTATGTGGGCCGAAGAGGACAGCGGCTCCAAGAGCGCAGCCTACGCGACGATCTATCACGTGCTCCGGGAGAGCGTCACCCTGCTCGCGCCCTACGCGCCGTTCATCAGCGAGGAGATCTACGGCACGCTGACCGGAGATGAGGGCCATCCCACGGTTCACATGGAGGACTGGCCCGTCGTCGACGAGTACTGGGAGGACGAACAGCTTGAGGTCGACGTCGCCCTCCTCCGCGCGATCGAGGAAGCCGGCGCGAACGCCCGTCAGCAGGCCGGCCGAAAGCTGCGCTGGCCCGTCTCGCGGGTCGTCGTCGCCGCCGACGATCAGCGGGTCGTCGACGCTGTTTCCCGCCACACCGAACTGCTCGAGGACCGGCTCAACGCCCGGGAGATCGAACTCGTCTCGCCCGACGAGCGCTGGGGCGAACTGCGGTACAGCGCCGAGGCCGACATGAGCGAACTCGGCCCGACCTTTGGCGACCGCGCCGGCCAGGTCATGAACGCGCTCAACGAGGCCCGGATCGACGAGCCGAGCCTCGAGTCGATCGAGGACGCCGTTTCGGACGTGCTCGAGGACGGCGAGGAGATCACCGACGAGATGGTTTCCTTCGTGACCCAGACGCCCGACAGCGTCGCCGGCACCGCGTTTAGCACCGATGGTGACGACCGCGGCGTGGCTTACGTCGACGCCTCGCTGACCGACGATATCGAGAGCGAGGGCTACGCTCGCGAGGTCATCCGTCGGGTCCAGGAGATGCGCAAGGACCTCGAGCTCGACGTCGAAGAGCGGATCGCGCTCGAGTTCGCGATCGACGACGATCGCATCGCCGACCTCGTCGCGGATCACGAGGATCTGATCAGCGAGGAGGTTCGCGCTGACGAACGCCGTGCTGTCGAGGACGGCCACCGCAAGGAGTGGGAGGTCGAAGGCGTGACGGTGGAGATTGCGATCGAGCCGCTGGCGGCTGCGGAAGTGTCAGACTAGTTGCCGCCGGGCGTTGCAAGGGAATTCTCAGAACGGGAGGCGAAGCCGACCGTTCTGCTTTTTGGTCCAGATTTTTCGAGGAGGGATGAGCGAGTATACGAGCGAATCCGACGAGAAAAAGGTGGATGCCGAGATCGCGATCGAGCCGCTGGCGGCTGCGGAAGCGTCGGACTAGCGGCCATCGAGTCCGGACATCGAGTCGTTCGAAGCGTTTCGCAGACCGAATGGCGGTATCGCTGACCTGTTTCTGTGGCCTGGTTTCACCTGCCGTTCGGAGATCCATCCGATATGCGACTGTGTGGACGGAATAACTGAGCAAAACTCTCTACAGAAGGACGCGGTCTATTCTGTACCGTGGCGGCAGGGAATCGCCACGCCCTCCCCAGCCGATTCACTCTCTCCCTTCGGTCGATCGCTCATCCCTCGCACGGCTTCGCCGGCCGCCTTCGCTCTCGCTCAGCCGGCCACCAGCGCGCGCCACCGCATACCGGTTGCACAGTCCGAAGTGATCCAGCGATCTCCTGTCCTGTTCGACCCGACAGAGAGGACACAACTGAGGACCGTTCAACGACCTCCCGTGGGGAAAGTCCCCGACCCGATGGTCTGATTGTTTCGGATCGGCGTTCCCGCTCGAGTCGCTGGTGACTCGCGAGCAGTCACGTCGAACGTTAGTCATCTGCTGGTGATAGTATCGGTGTCATAAACGTCTTGAACGCTGACTCACCAGAAACGAGTAGTGACATCTCGGGTCGTCATTCTCGTGTTTGCCGTCTTGCTCGTCGGAAGTCTGCCGGCCGGTGTCGGTGCCCTCGAGCCGGTAGGGCCGACGGACTCCGCCGCAACTGCCGGCGCTGGCTCCGTCGCCGGCGAGTCGCTCGCCTCGGTGGGGACAAGCGCCGGATCGGCGGCGACGACCAGCGACTCCGACGACGTGCTCCACCGGACGACTGTCCTCCGCCACCGACAGGACAACTCCGACGTCTTCGAGGTGGAGATGACGTTCCACATCCCCGACTCCGTGACGGAACTCGAGGTCGAACTCGAGCGGGGCGCGACCGTTGAGGAGATTGCGGGGTTCGATCGAACAGACGAGCGGACCGTCCAGTGGACCGAGGACACTGACGAGGCGACGATTCGGTACACGATGCCGGCCGATCGGCGTGGGAGCCAACGACAGGGTGTCGACGGCTCAGGAGACGGGTATACGTTCGTTGATACCGGTGACTGGGGCGTCGTGCCGGTTCCCGACGTCTCGCTTTTCTACCGGCGGACCGCGTCCGTCGGCACCGCGGAGACAGTCCGCGTCGATGGCCCGGGCGCGACCGGTGGCGATATCGCCGTCTTCGGCGACGTGACGGAGCACGAGCGAGCCGTCGATGGTGGAACGATCAGGCTGGTCGTCCCCGACGCGGCGACCCTCGAGGAGCCGCCAGACGCAGTACTGGCCACGCTCGCGGAGGCGCGCGCCGATCTCGCGGTCGGCGCTCGAAGCGACGAGACGTTCGTGGTCGCGGTACCCAACGAGATCGACTGGGGGTCGAAGCGCGGGATTCAGTACGGCGAGTCGGATGCATGGGTCGTTGACGACGCTGCACTTGACGAGCGGAACCCGGTCTGGCTCCACGAGTACGTCCACGTCCGGCAGGATTTCGCTAGCGAGACCGATACCGACCCTGCGATGGAATGGGTTACCGAGGGACAGGCAGACTACTACGCTGGCCTGCTCGCCCTCGAGAGCGGCGCGACTGACTTCGCCGACTTCCGGTCGCTCCTCGAGCGCGGCGAGCGCGAGCCGTATGCCGACGGCGTTCTCGTCGACCGGTCGACCTGGGACGATCCGGAGACCCACTACGTGAAGGGCGCGCTCGTTGCCGGCGAGATCGACCGTCGGCTCCGGCTCGCGACGGACGGTGACCGGACGCTCGAGGACGTGTTCCGGACGCTGAACGCCCGGGAGGAGCCCGTGACCGAGTCGGATTTCTTGGACACGCTCGAGGACGAAGGCGGGCCAGCAGTCCGTGCGGTCGCGGAGCGGTATACGCGGACCGAGGCGACACCCGAGATGTGGAGTCGGAGCGAGCACGAGGCCGCCTTCGAGCAGTCAGTCGCGGCCTTCGAGTACGGACTGGGGTCCGAGCCGGTCGAAGTCGCGGACCGGGAGTGGCCGCGCTGGTCGGCGTCGGAGACCGGCAATACCGACAGGGAGAACCGCGACGTGATCGCGGTACCGGTCGACGAGTCAGTGACGATCCCGAGTACGGTCACGAACGCCGGTGAGCGCAAGGGAACCTACGACGCGACCCTGCAGGTCGATGGCCGGGTCGTCGATCACCGACGGGGGACGCTCGCATCCAGCGAGGAAGCGAGTCACGCCCTCTCGTGGACGCCGTCCGAGCCCGGGGAGTACGATATCCGCGTCGGCTCGGAGCGACTGACCGCGGTCGTCCGGTCGTCTCCGAGCGTGACCGTGACGGACCTGCAGGTCGCGCCCGATGACATCGAGCCCGGCGAGTCGGTGACTGCGACCGCGACGGTCGAGGCTGCCGACGATCGACCGGCCGCGGCCGTCATCGCGTT
The DNA here is from genome assembly GCF_019879105.1 of Natrinema sp. SYSU A 869. Lineage (NCBI taxonomy): Archaea > Methanobacteriati > Methanobacteriota > Halobacteria > Halobacteriales > Natrialbaceae > Natrinema > Natrinema sp. SYSU A 869. The sequence goes on from NZ_CP082249.1 coordinate 2,311,239, forward strand.
CCGGACGGTCGACGGCGTCGTCGCCGAACGACCGGTGGCGCTCCGGCCCGGTGAGACGGCGACGGCTGACACCACGCTCTGGTTCGACGAGGACGGGCGGTACGAGATCGCGGTCAGCGATCGGACGACGATGATCGACGTCGGCGATGGCGGCGGTCCGGCCGCGTCGGTCGAGGATATCCCCGGCTTCGGCGTCTCGGCGGCGCTGATGGCTATTGTGATGGCGCTTATCGGGACAGCAGTGGCCCGTCGTCGCAGTTAGCGAGAGCGTGCTCGTTTGTCCGCCGTCGGGAACCATCTGAATCAGGCGATGGGATCCTTCTCGATCACCCATGTTTTTGATAAAACTAGGGCAAGTACAGTACACGTGAGCGACATTCCCGTATGACGAAACCGGAACAGACCGGCAATGCTGTCAAGGAACTCGTCCAACAGCACTGGAACGACCGCGCAACGACGTTCGACGACGCAAGCCACCACGGGATCCACACCGATGAACAGCACGAACGGTGGTCGTCGATTCTCCGCGAGTGGACCGGTGACGAACCGCTTCAGGTGCTCGATATCGGGTGTGGAACAGGAGTTCTTTCACTGCTGTTGGCGGACCTGGGCCACGCCGTCACGGGTGTCGATGTCGCGCCGCAGATGCTCGAGCGTGCCCGAGCGAAAGCGACACGGGCGGATCGGTCGATCGAGTTTTACCGGGGAGACGCGGAGGCCCTCGCGGTTACTGACGACGCCGTCGAACTGGTCACGGCTCGCCACCTCGTCTGGACGCTTCCGAACCCCGAGCAAGCGATCGCGGAATGGCAGCGAGTTGTCGAACCGGGCGGTCGGATTCTCGTAATCGAGGGCTATTGGGACCACGCCGAACCGTGGGACGAGTACGAGGAAATCCACGACGACCTGCCGATGTACGACGGCCGACCGCCCGACGAACTGCGCGCGGTTCTCGCACGGCATGGCCTCCGAAAAATCGAGCACGAACCGCTACTCGATCCAGTGCTGTGGGGGCGGGAACCGCACCACGAGTACTATCTCATGGCCGGTACGGTGCCCCGTTGAGTCGAGACGTGTCGGAGACCCGTTAGTCAAAATACGTCTGGTCCGGACTGGGCGGTCCGTCTCTGACCACTCACGTCGCGATTTATTCGAAGTCGACGCGGAACTGACAGGTTTCGGCCTCGTCGTTGACGCACGCCGTTTTCGTCACTGTTGCATCCGCGTCGAACGCGGCGACGAAGCCCTCGAGGATCCCGTGGGCGAGCTTGCAGTATTGCTGGTCACGGTGGGTATCGTATGTGACAGTCGCGTGACCGGCTTCCCGCGTGCAGGTGAGTTCGGGAAGCGAGGTGTCCTCCGTAGCAGTTTCGATATCGTCGGAGACGTCCTCGAGTGAGCCGAGCAGTTCCGGCAGTTCCCAGTCGCGATGAACGTGGGCGCTGAACGTCGAGAGCAGTTCCGGGGCGAGCGTCGTGCCGAAGTCGCGCTCGATCGCCTGTCGATCCTGCGTGGCCATCGTCGAGAGCGTGTCGAGGATGGCATCGATTTCCCCGTCGTCGTAGTGAGAAACGGGAAGATAAAGCTTCGGCTCGAGGCCGGACTGCTCGACGATCGTGTCCCAGGTACCGTCGTCGGTCCGCTCGACGACGTATTCCTTGAGGGTCTTGTGGACGATTCCGTGCATCTAGCCGATCTGACCGCTTTTCCGTGACGTCTCGATGGCCGAGTCCGTCTCGTGCCACGCGCTAACAACTAAACTATCGTCTGGGGAATACTTAACCGTTTACTTACAGGTGTGCCGCGAGCGTCGGTGCAACGGAGACGGTACCAACGCCTCGCTCGATGGTGTCGGTGCCGTAAATCGCTTCCACGCCGGCCCGCGAGAGTTTCGTGACGGCGTTGCGAGCGAGCAGCGGGTGGACGCAGGTGACGAAGACCCGATCGACGTTTCGGTCCTCGAGGACGGCGACGGCCTCGCTCATCGTCGATCCGGTCGCGATGATGTCGTCGACGACGACGACGTCGCGGCCGGCGACCTCGACGTCGCTCGGCGAAATTTCGACCTTGGTGCCGGAGTGGCGGGTCTTTTCGAAGTAGTCAGTCTCACCCGCGCCGTAGGCCTCTCGAGCCGTCTCGGCGAGGTCGATCGCCCCTGCGTCGGGTGAGAGGAAGACTGGATCCGTCAGGTCGTTGGGTAGGGGCTCGGCCAGCCGCCCGGCCGCGTCGATGGCGGTCGCCGTCGGCTCGAAAAAGTCACAGACCGTTTCTTCGTGGGGATTGACGGTTAGCACGCGGTCCGTTCCGGTCGAAATTGCACGGGCGACTGCCCGGGCGGAGACGGGATGACCCGACTCGAAGGCCGCGTCCTGCCGGCCGTAGCCCATGTACGGCAGGACGGTGACAACCTCCTCGACGCCGGCCTCGCGGGCGGCGTCCTGCAACTGGAGTAGCTCGAGATGGGCATCGCTCGAGACGGTCGAGGCGACGATCACCGCTCGGTCGGGCTCGGCCTCGGCGACGCCGGGGACGGCCGCGAGCAGTTCGCCGTCGGGAAAGCGGTCGTACTCGACGGCGGCGAGCGGTTCCTCGAGTTCGCGTGCGAGCGCCGCGGCGAGAGCCTGCGACGCGGATCCGCTGATGATCATAGTCGGTGAGACAGCCCGGGGGATAAACCAGCTTTCGTTCTCGACCGGCCCGTATTCGGTCGACAGGCTTGTTTCAGCACTCCGCTGACCGGCGATACTGAGTCAACCGATAGCCACCGCTCGCTACGGTGAGCGGCGTGACCTTCCGCAAAAAGCCCTTCATAGCACCACCTTGTGACGAGAGGTACTTAAACAGGGACTCGTCCCGATTCGAGATGGGTCAGCGAACGCGGTCGGTGGTTCATCGCGGCGGTTCGATCACTCCTCGGCATCGTCTAACGCCGCGTCACCGTCGCCGCACGGGCCGCCGTCGGTGTCGCTCAGAACCTTCAGTCCGCCGTTGCGATCGATCAGAGCGAAGATGTTGACGCAACTCGATTTGCCCAACCCCGCCGGCGTGACCTGCGTGGGCTCGCCCCCGTCGAGTCGGAACATCACCCGAAAATCTCCGGGGTCGGACGGCCAGTTTCGCTCGAGTTCCACCCCGTTGTCGCCCGACAGTTCGTGAGTCGACCAGTGTTCGGGACCGTCGTCGAACTCGACAATGGCGTCGATGGTGTGCGTCTCGTCGTCCAAATTTTCAAGGGAAATTTTCCCGAGGAGGGTGCCGGTGGGTGCCTCGTCGGTCTCGTTCTTGGGTTCCGGCTCCGTGGTGTCGGGTTCCGTTTTCTCGCTCTCGCCGCTCTCGTCCCCGTTCCAATCGCTGCCCATACAGCCGGCGACCGTGCCGGTGAGCGCAGTGCCGGTCGCAGCCAGTAGCCGCCGTCGTGGTAGCTCACTCATGTATCGAACGTGAGTAATCCGCCGTAGTTAAATATACGTCAGACACCGGCCGCACTCACGGGTTCAGCGCTCTTCCCCTCGCGGCGGTACGGCGATTCCTGTAACCTCATTGACACCGAGCATTCGCGTCCGCCACTCCCCCTCGCTCGCCGAGAGAAAGGTCCCGTGGTCCGTGACGGCGTAGACCGTGTCTCCGTAGCCGAATCCGACGATCGCGTCGCTCGAGCGATCGCTCTTCGCCCACTCGTCGTCGGCCGCGTACTCGTAGAGCACGTCGTTCGCGACCGCGTGTGCGCGTGAGAGCCGTCCGGGCTCCGAGCGGGGATCCGCCGCGACGGTGTCGAACGATCCCGTGAGGATTTCCATCCAGCCGTTGCCGAGCTTGTAGAGCCCGTCGGCGGTCGCAGCGAGCGGGACGCCGGCGGCCGAGACGTCCCGGACGTCCGTCAGCCCCGCGTGATCGAGCCCACTCTCATGGACGCGGTAGACGCCGCTGTCGGTACCGACGAGGTCGCCGTCGATTGCCCGCACCGTGGCCACGATCTCCTCCTCGAGCGTGGACCACTCGTCGGTCCCGGCCGCTCGACGCGCGACGCGGCCGTCCGAATCGGCCGCGATCAGATCACCGTCATCGTAGCCGACGGCGACCGCTGGGCCGAACCCCGTTCCGACGAACGTCTCGTCAGTGGCGGCCGCGTCGGTGCCGTCGTCGCTGGTCTCGATTCCGACTCCCTCCTCGAGCGCGAGTACGCGAACGTCTCCGTCGGTCGCGATGGCGACGGCCCCGCGGGTCGCTGCAACGTCTCGTGCGTTACAGCGCTCGCAGAGCCCGAATTCGCCGACAGTGTCGCCGGCGACGCTGACACGGACAACGCCGATCCTGCTCGCGACGTAGGCCGTGATCGCACCTTCACGGTCGCCGTAGACGCGTTTTTCCTCAATCGAGTCCATACGGGACCGTGGCGGGGACGGGCCGAAAACGTTCCGTCACGAGCGGCCATCGAACCGGTCGGTTTGCGGAATCCCTTTGGGGAGTCCGGTCAGACTAGGGCATGATGCAAGTCTTCGGATCGAGCGGGACGCGGGGCGTCGCCAACGAGGAGTTGACGCCCGCGTTCGTCCTGCGCGTCGCGAAAGCGGCGGGGACGACCTGGGGCGACGGTCGCGGTGGGGACCGAGTTGCCATCGCCCGTGACACTCGCCACACCGGGCGGATGTTGGCCGATGCGGCCGCCAGCGGGCTAGCGAGTACCGGAACCGATGTCGACCGTCTCGGAATCCTCCCCACGCCGGGGGCACAGGCGTACGCCGAACGGGAAGGGGTGCCGGTCATGGTCATCACGGCCTCGCACAATCCGCCGCCGTACAACGGCGTCAAACTCATCGGTGACGGCGGCGTGGAACTCTCTATCGCCGAACTCGAGTCCATCGAGGAGACGCTGCTCGCCGAATCGTTCACCGTCGCCTCCTGGGACGAGACAGGCCGCGTTCGCGACATCGAGGGCGTGGGCCGGGCGTACGTCGACGAACTGCTCGCAGCTGCCGATCGGGAGTCGTTCGCCGACGCCGACCTCACCGTCGCGCTCGATCCGGGCCACGGCGCGGGATCGCTGACCAGCCCCGAATTCTTCCGGAAACTCGGCTGTCGAGTGGTCACGGTCAACGCCCAGCCCGACGGCCACTTTCCGGGTCGGGACCCCGAGCCGGTCCCCGACAACCTCGCCGATCTCGGCCGACTCGTCCGCGCGACCGACGCCGACGTTGGCATCGCTCACGATGGCGACGCCGACCGCGCCATCTTCTTCGACGAGAACGGCGAGTACGTTGAGGGCGACGCCACCCTTGCCGCGCTCGCTGCCGCCGAACTCGAGGCCGGCGACACCACCGTCTCGGCGGTCAACGTCTCTCAGCGACTCGTCGATGTCGTCACCGAGGTCGGGGCCGAACTCGAGTTGACCCCGATCGGCTCGACGAACATTATCACCCGAATCGAGGAACTCACGGCCAACGGCGAGCGGGTGCCCGTGGCGGGCGAGGGCAACGGCGGGATCTTCTTCCCCGACTACCGACTCTCGCGAGACGGAGCCTTCACGGCCGCGCGATTCCTCGAGTTGGTCGCCGAACGGCCCGTCAGCGAGATCGTCGCGCCCTATGACGGCTACGTCAATGTACGCCACAACGTCGAGTACGAGTCGACGGCCGAACGCGACGCAATGCTCGACGCGGCGGCCAACCAAGCCCAAGCCGCCGACGCGGAACTCAACACTCGAGACGGTTACCGGCTGGATTACGGCGACGCGTGGGTGCTCGCCCGCCCCTCCGGGACCGAGCCGCTCGTCCGGATTTACGCGGAGGCCCGCGACGGTGACCGCGCCGAGGAACTCGCCGGCGACATGTACGACGCGCTGGCAGCCGCGAAAGCCGACGCCTGAGGCCGGTTTCTGCGAACCGCTCGATCGATCGCAGGTCACGAACGCTCAGTTGAGGGTGTCCGCGTAACATTCCGAATTGATCACTTGGCATGCGGTGGCGCGCGCTGTGGGCCGTCCGAGTAACAACGAGGGCGGCCGATAATGCCGTGCGAGGGATGAGCGAACGCCGGTAGGCGTGAGCGTTAGCGCGGAACCGAAGGTTCCGCGAACCATGCGAACGGGCGCTACGCGCCCGTGAGCAGAAATCGGCTGGGGAGGGCGTGGCGATTCCCTGCCGCTATGATAGCAGAACGCGCTGCGTTCTTCGATGCCAAGTTCCACTCAGTCGTCCCATTCATGTCTCTATCGAACAGTCACGATCTGCCACCGAGCAATCGTCATGAGAAGTGTCTCGGAACGATCGTCACGGGAATCTCTGCACGCCGCGTGACCGCCTCCGCGACGCTCCCGAGCAACATCCTCGAAACGCCGGACTTCCCTTCGCTTCCCATGACGATCGCGTCGACGTCCGTCTTGGCCGCGTACTCGAGGATCGCGTCCGCTGCCCCGCTCCCTTCGACAACGGTCGTCTCGACCGATCTATCATACTCGGCGGCGGTTTCCCGGACGTCGGCGAAGAACTCGGGCTCGTCGTCCCCCGAGACGACGCTGCCATAGTCCGCCTCGAGGTCGTCGATCGCGAAGACGGCCGTCACTCGATCGGCGGGCACCCACTCGAGGGCGTGCTCGAGGGCCGCTCGCGCCGGCGCGGAGTCGTCCATCGGGACGAGAACGTGTCTGGTCATGGACGATCCTTCGAGTGGCATCGGCTAAAGTTCGGGGCCGTCCTCGAGCAACTGCGGATTCGACCGTGGGAGTCAGCCGATCAGACCGTGTCGTCGATGTCGAGCGTGTCCTCGAGTTCCTCTCGTTCGGTCCGCAGGGCCTCGAGTTCGTCCGCGACGCGACCATCGGTCAGCCGCTCGCGTTCGGCGGGAGTGAGCTGCGTGACTGCCTGCGCGGCAGTCTGCAGACGGTCGTAGTCGGGGTCGGTCGAGAGCAGGCGGACCTCACGCAGGGCTGTGACCACGTCTTCGTCGGCGATCCGAGCAACGAACGGGCGATACTCCCGCGCCCGGCGGCGCAGTGCGCCGGCCGGCTCGGGAGGCCAGTCGATCGTCAGCGCCTCGGCGTCGATCCCGTCGAGATACGTCCGCTGTGTGGCAACGCTGCGCTTGAGCTCGTCTGCGCTGTCGACGTAGTGGGAGAGCTTCGACCGGGAGTAGTCGGCATACTCGAGCAACTCGGGAATCGTGTACTCGCCCGCTGGGTTCTCACGGACGTACGCTTTCAGATCGTCGGGCGGTTGCTCGTAGCTCACGAACGGATACCACTGGCTCCGCCCGAGCAGGTCGAACACCTCGCGCGCGCTGGCCTCGAGCCGATACTCTTGGACAGCCTCGCGGATCGCGTCGTTGTACGTCTCGATCGGTTCCCGGAGTCGCTCGACCGGGGCGTCGAGATCCGCGTTCGCCAGCTCGAGTAGTCGTTCGTGCTCGCCGATCTCATCGTCGATGGCTCGCAGGCGCGTGGTTGCAGCCGTACGGGCCTCGGCGAGGTCTTCGCGGGCGGCCTCGCGTTCCTCGAGCAGGTCAGCGTACTCGGCGGCCGGCTCGAGGGCGTCGCGGGCCTGTTCGAAGTCGGATTCGCTGAGCCGGCGCTTGTCGATCGCTTCGAGGGCCTCCTCGAAGGCCTCGTACTCAGGGAGACCGTCCGAGAGGCCCGAGACGAGTCCGTCGAATTTCCCCTCGAGTTCGATATAGGCCTGAAAGTTCTCCTTGCCGGTCCCGGTCGCGCGGTCGACGTAGTCCTCGAGCAGGGTCGACGCCGTCCGGTAGGCCGTCGCGACCTCCTCGACGGTCTCCGTCCCGTGGTCTTCGATCCGCGTCTCGACCGTCTCGAGGCGCTTCCGGGCCGCCTCGAGCGCTTCGAGGGGGGTCGGTTCGCCGCCGTCGCTGCCGGCATCGTCGTTCGAGCGGGCGTCGGAGGGGTGGACGCGTTCGCTCATCTTACTCGTAGACAGCGTCAGGGTCGAACACTTGCTCGCCGACGTTCTCGCCTTCGATCGTCCGGTAGAAACACGAGCGGTGACCGGTGTGGCACGCGCCGCCCTCCTGGTCGACCAAATAGAGGAGGGTATCGGCGTCGCAGTCCACCCGGACCTCTTCGACCGCTTGTACGTGACCGCTCGTCGCGCCCTTCTCCCAGAGTTCCTCCCGACTTCGGGAGTAGTAGTGGGCGCGGCCGGTCTCGCGGGTCCGCTCTAAGGCCTCCGGCGAGACGTACGCGAGCATCAGTACCTCGCCGGTGTCGGCGTCCTGTGCCACGGCGGGGACGAGGCCGTCTTCCCCGAAGTCGACCGCTACGTCGTCGTCCATACTCGCGGTATCGTTCGTCCGAGCGATAGGTCTTTTGCCGCGAGCGACTCGCGTGGAAGCCGGACGCTTGAGAACCAGATCGTCGAAAAAGCGACTAATGCTGCTGTTACCGGCCGTTCCAACTCCAGCGACCGACGACGACCAGCGCGACCGCGAACGCCAGCAGGCCAACCGTGATGGCGACCGTCGACGCCGCCGCGGCGAGTCCCGGGGCCAGCATCAGTCCGACCACCAGCAACAGCAACCCGAAGATCGAGACGAGCGAGAGGCCGATACCCTCTCGAATCCCCCACTTCGTGTCTACAGCGTCCTCGCGGGCGCTATCGGTCGGCTGCTGTACTGTACCGCGTTCTGGAATTGTCATGTCGTTCGCCTCCTACAGGAGAGAGGCTCCCTACGGTCATAAAGCGCGCTCACGAACGGACTGACTGTCCGATCAGGAGGGGTTCGGGTTCGCTCGAGTGGACGTCGAATTCGGAGCGACTCCCTCGAACCGAATCGAAAATCAGTGACGGCAGTAGCGGCGGTCTCGAGCGGTCAGTTATGGCCGTTCAGCGTGATGTCGTTGATCCCGATGATCCGTTCGTCGGACTCGAGTTCCTCCTTGGCCGCGTCGGGGACCTCGCTGTCGACGTTGTAGACGGTCAGGGCCTCGCCGCCGATGGTCTCGCGGGCGTTGAACATGCCGGCGATGTTGACGTCGTACCCGCCCATCACCGAGCCGATATGGCCGATGACGCCGGGTTCGTCCGTGTTGCGCGCGACGACCATCCGACCGTGGGGGATGGCGTCGACACGGTAGCCGTCGATGCGGACGATACGCGGGTCGTCACCCGCGAAGAGGGTGCCGTCGACCGAGACTTCGTCGCCGTCGTTGCTGACGGTTACGGAGACCAGGCTCTGGAAGTCCTCGGCCTGGCGGGTCTTGGATTCGGTGACGTCAACGCCCCGATCCTCGGCGATCTGGGGCGCGTTGACCGCGTTAACCTGCCACTCGAGGGGCTGGAAGACGCCCTTGAGCGCGCTCGCTGTGACGAATTCGACGTCCTCGTCGGCGATGTCGCCTTCGTACGTGACTTCGACGTTCTCGATGCGGCCCTCGAGCAGTTGCGCGGCAACCTTGCCGGCGGTTTCGGCGAGATCGATATAGGGCTCGACGCGGGGGAACGCGCTCTCGTCGATCGAGGGAGCGTTCAGTGCGTTCGCGACGGGTTCCCCGATCAGCGCGGCGTTGACCTGTTTGGCGGTCGAGGTCGCGACGTTCTCCTGGGCAGCCTCCGTCGAGGCACCGAGGTGGGGTGTCACGATAATCTCGTCGTGCTCGAGCAGCGGCGAGTCCGCCGAGAGCGGTTCCTCGGCGAAGACGTCGATCGCCGCGCCGGCGAGGGTGCCGTCCTCGACTTTGGCGGCGAGTGCATCCTCGTCAACGACGCCGCCGCGGGCGCAGTTGACCAGGTAGCCGTCGTCCAGCAGGTCCAGTTCGTCCTCGCTGATCAGCCCCTCCGTTTCGGGAGTCAGTGGCGTGTGGACGGTCACGAAGTCGGCGGCCTCGAGACACGGCTCGAACTCGACGAGTTCGGCACCGATGCGCTCGGCGCGCTCCTCGCTGATGTAGGGGTCGTAGGCGACGATGTCCATGCCCAGCGAGTCGAGCTTCTTGGCGACCTCCTGACCGACGCGGCCGAGGCCGACGACGCCCAGGGTCTTGCCGTTGAGTTCGGTCCCGAGGTAGTCGCTTTTGGCCCACTCGCCGTTTTTCAGGCGGATGTGGGCCTGCGGGATCGAGCGCGCGGTCGCGAACGTCATCGCGACGGTGTGTTCGGCGGCCGCGCGAACGTTCCCTTCGGGGGCATTGGCGACGATGACACCGTGATCTTTCGCGGCGTCGATGTCGATGTTGTCGACACCGATCCCGGCTCGCCCGACGATGACCAGATCCTCAGCGGTGTCGAGCACCTCGTCAGTGACCTCGGTCCCCGAGCGAACGATCAGTCCGTTCGCGTCGGAGACCGCCTCGAGGAGGTCGTCGCCCTCGAGTTCGTAGCCCGTCTCGACTTCGTGGCCGGCATCTCTGAGTACGTCCAGACCCGCATCGGCGATGGGATCCGTGACGAGAACCTTCATGCGCGAGACAACCGTGTGGAGCATGTAAACCCTTCCGTTGTGGTCGGAGGTGGCAAAAAATACCGCGGTCGACGGCGTGTCGGTTTTCCCGGACTGACGGCTCCGTGCCGTTCCGTACCGGCGTCGCCCGTCTCGTGCTGCTGACACGAGAAGTCGGTCCGTGCTCGAGCCGACTGCGATCGCCGGGCAGTTCGGAGCCGTGTGCCAGCGGGTGATCCCGTCGCTGTCGATCGGGCGTCACGGATCGTCCTCCCAGTGAGCGGGAATCTCTTGCTAGGGTTATCAATCGATATCCCCTCTTCTCAGGTATGTACGATCGAATCCTGCTGCCGACCGACGCCGAAGCGGGAACGGAACTCGCAACCGAACACGCCATCGCCGTCGCGGAACACACCGGCGCGGAGCTGCACCTGCTGTACGTCGTCGACAGCGACGTCTACGACTCCTACAGCGGCGACGAGTACGTCCACGAGTTCGAGGGACTCGAGGCCGCCCTCGAGCAGATCGGTGAAGACGCCCTCGGAACGGCCGCTGAGGCGGCCCGTGAGGCGGGACTCGAGCCGACGACGGTTGTCAGGCGCGGTAGACCGCACGAGGAGATCCTCGCCTACGCCGACGAGGCGGACGTCGACCTGCTCGTCATGGGATCCACGGAACGGCCCGGCGAGTACCGGCAGCTCCTCGGGAGCGTCACCGACCGCGTCGCCCGGCTCGCCTCCCGGCCGGTGACGATCGTCAAGACCCCGATCGACGAAAGTGCATAGTCGTTTCAGCACGGGTTCTCGAGCGGCCATCTCAGCTGACCACCGGCCTTAGCGGTCATCGGCCAGCAGTCGCGGGACGGCGGCGACGGCGGCTCCGATCGCGACGAAGAAAACGACGGTCCCGCCAATCGTCAGGAGCAGGGACGCGTCGGTCGGGACGGTGATCGGCTCTGGATCGGTCCCCTCGGGCGTCCACGTGGCGATCAGCGAGAGGGCGATCGCGACCGCGAGGTAGCTCAGTCCGAACGAGCCGAGCGCGAGGCCGGCGTCCGTACGCGTCTCGAGGCGAACGGAGCGAACGAGCAGATAGCCGGCGACCAGCAACACGACGACCGGAACGAGCGCGGTAACGTGACTGATGAAGCCTTGATCCATTCTAAATGCGAAGCCGATCGGTTCGCCGCCCTGTTCGATCGGTGCACCGTGGCTCCCCAGTGTCACGAGCCCCGCGAGGATCCACCGGCTCGGCTCGTCCTCCGCTCCCGTTCCCGACGTTGCGATCAGTACGCTCACGAGGTGGTAGGCCACCGCGTAGACGACCGCGAGGGCGCTCGCGCCAGACGCGAGCCCGGCTTTCCACGGCGAGACGGCCAGTTTTCGCCGCCTGCGGCGCAGAACGTCGGTCGGATCGTCGCCGTCCCCGCCGTCCTCGCTCTCGTCGAACTCTCGCTCGTCCTCAAGCGAGGGCCCCGTCTCGTACTGCTGATTCGATGACATGTGTGTGACAACGAACGATGCTGGGGAATACGTTTCGGTCGTTCGACGCGTGGAATCAGCGCCGACTCGAGCGACCGTCCGCGGTCTCGACGGCGAGCCGTCGCGGAACCGAAACCTGAACTGGTTTATCCGGGGACCGACAATCGGGGCACAATGACAGTCGTCGCTTTCGACTTCGACGGAACGCTTTCGGACTCGGAAATGACCGTACTGCTCGGCGACCGCCGCAGCGTCGCCGAGGACATGGCCGACATCACCGAACGCGCGATGAACGACGAAATTGGCTACGCCGAGAGCCTCCGCAAGCGCGCGGCCCTCCTCGAGGGCCTGCCCGAGGCCGAGGCCGACGCCGCCTTCGACGAGGTCGTTCTCCGCGAGGGCGCTGCCGACCTCATCGAGGAACTGAACGCGGCCGGCGTCACGACCGCCATCCTCACGGGCGGGTTCGAACGCGGCGTCGCAGCGGCTCTCGAGCGAGAGGGCGTCTCCGTGGATCACATCGTCTCCAACCGGCTTCCGATGAAAGCGGGCGAACTCACGGGTGCAGTCGATGGGCCGCTGATTGAGGGCACCAAAGACGACGCGCTCGAGAACCTCGCCAACGACGTCGGCGTTGACCTCGCGGACACTGTAGCGATCGGTGACGGGGCCAACGACCTGCCGATGCTCGAGGTCGCCGGCCTCGCAATCGGCTTCGAACCGAAACCGGCGGTCGAACCCCACTGCGATGTCGTCGTCACGTCGATGGCCGAGGCCCGCGAAACGCTCGTCGAGGATGCCGTTCTCGCCGAGGGCTAATTCGCCGGGACTACTACTGACTTGTCGCTCATAATGCGTTGTTGAACTCCCGAATTCTGCACTCGAGTTGTGACTGAGCGTCTCTGCTCGCCGCCTATCACTAGTTTGCTCGGACAGTCGTGAAACCGTGAATATCCGCTCTAACTGCCTATTTCCTGACCGAGAGAGTTTTAACTCGTAATCGAGTAAGTGATCTTGATGATGTGGCAAGACCTCGTATTCATGATCGGGAGCAGCCTTTCGATCGTCTTTCTCGCGCCGACACTGCGCGACTCGAGCGCGCGGGTTCCCCTCGGCACGAGTTTGCCCTCAATGGGGATCGGGTTCGTCTACAGCATGACCTTCTTCACGCTGGGGATGACCTTCTCCGCCACGGGCGCGTTCGCTGCCGGCTCGATGTGGTCATTGATCGCCCTGATCCGCTCACCGCAGGGCGTTTCGATGAAACTGTTCGCCCGCGAAAACCTCGCGCTGTTCGTCTCCGACCTACAGTACTGGCTCGCCCGGTACCGGTCTGACGACTCGTACCCCGACCAGTACGTCTCGTTCGATGTAGACGCCCACGAACAACGATACTGAGTACCGGCCTCTCTTCTAAATTGCTCACGCCCCACGTTTCTGTCTTCTCGCGCTCGAGTCGATCGCGAATAAAAATCGGCTCGTCCGGACCAGCCAGGTCCCCTCCTGTCCGTTACTGCACTTTCGCCATCACGGTCTCGAAGGCATCACGGCGCTGCGTGAGCACGCCGCCGACGGCTCCGAGGATCGCCGGGACGATGATTCCGGCAAAGAGGATCGCATCAGTGGTTGACGGACCGAACTCGACATCGGAGACAACCTGATCCCCTGCATCGTTGAGATACTCGGTCGACTCGAGTCCGTAGACACCGACGGCCTCGCTCCCGATGAGATCCACGACAGTTGGTACCTCGGAGAACGTATGCGTCATCACGACCGCCGCGATCGCGGCAAATGCGAGGTAGGGGACGGCGACGGTTACGCCTGCCTTCGCGGCATCGACGGCGTCGTCAGCATCGGTATATTTAGCCACAGCGTACCCAGCAGTGACGATGCCACCAACCGTCACGATGAACAGGAACAGCGTTGACAGTGTGAACGCATTGCCTAGACTGCCTGCGAACGCGGCACCGTGGTTCGGTGCGTCACTGAGAAACGCGGTCTCCCCTTCAGCTTCGAATCCGGTACCGAAGACGCTGAGATAACTCCAGCCCGCGGCCTTCCATGAGCTGACCATCTCCGTGATGACCAACGTTGCATCGTCACCAACCCCGACAGATTCGGCTTCGGGGCGTACCTGTGCTGTCACAATCGCCGTCAAGAACAGGTGCGTGAGATACGTGGCGATCACCGCGATTGCCCCGGTTACTGCCCCCTCTTTGATCGGAAAATCACTTCCCTCATCCTGTGGAACCTGCCGCTGCGCTGGCTGATTCTGCTGTTGCTCCGTCGATTCCTCCTCGTAATCCATTTGCTTCCCGTCTGACATCACTAATTCATCAGACAGAGATATATTATAACTTTCGACACTGTTTTCTTCGAATTGCAATCAAAACTCGCGGAACAGGTGCTCAGGCCACTCTCTCCCAAATTTGAATCACCACTGAAAATAGCCAATACGAACAGATCACTCAGAAAAGAGACTTGTGTGGACCGGGGCGAACTCACTGGACTCGTCAGGTTCTGGAGCCGTGTCTGTGATCGCCCGACCGGCGAGTCCCTCCTCGAGCAACTCCGACAGCGGCGGCCCGACCTTTTCGGGTTCGACGAGGAAGGCGTCGTGGCCGTGGTCAGACTCGACGACGTGGTGGGCGACGTCGACGTTGGCCTCGCGACAGGCCTCGGCCAGCGCCTCCGCCTGTTCGACGGTAAAGTGCCAGTCGCCGGTAAACGAGAGGAGGAGGAGTTCACCCTCGAAGGCCGCGAGCGCGTCGGCGTCGGACTCGTAGCCCGCCGACAGGTCGAAGTCGTCCATCGAGCGGGTCATGTAGAGATAGCTGTTGGCGTCGAACCGGTCGGTGAACTTGTCGGCCTGATAGTCCAGATAGGACTCGACCTCCCGGTAGGGGAAGAAGGCAGCCGCGGGGTCCGTCGGTTCCTCGCGGACCGCCTCCCGGCCCGCCGACCGCCGGCCGAACTTGCGGCCCATCGAGGCCTTCGAGAGGTACATGATGTGGCCGATCTGGCGCGCTCGAGCGAGCCCCGCTTCGGGTCCGGGGCCGCCGTAGTAATGGCCGTCGTTCCAGTCAGGATCGGACGTGATCGCTCGCTTAGCGACGGTATCGAGTGCGAGACACTGCGCATCGAGTCGGGCGGCAGTCGCGACCGCACCGGCGCGCTCGACGTCATCGGGGAAGCGTCGCAGCCAGTCTAAGACGTTCATTCCGCCGACGCTGCCGCCGACGACGGCGTGGAGCCGGCCGACGCCGAGTTCGTCTAGCAGTTCGCGCTGGGCGCGGGTCCAGTCGCCGACCGTGACCGGCGGGAAGTCGGTGCCGTAGGGCTCGCCCGTCTCGGGGTTCTCGCTCGCGGGGCCGGTCGTCCCGTAACACGAGCCCGGCGTGTTCGCACAGATGACGTAGTACTCCGTCGTGTCTATCGCTTTTCCGGGGCCGACGACATCGCCCCACCAGGCGCGAGCCTGACCTGCTGTCTCGCCGCCGGCGTCCGGACGACGGGCGACATGGGCACTGCCGGTCAGCGCGTGACAGACGAGGACCGCGTTATCGCCGGTGAAGTCGCCGTAGGTCTCGTAGGCCACCTCGAGGTTCGGAATCGATTCGCCGGACTCGAACTGGAACTCGCCCAGCTCGGCCGTGCTCTTCGTCGTCACGGTGTCTCACCAGCCCCTCGACAGGCTCGTGTCGCCGCCGCGATCGCTTGCTCGAGGTCCGCCAGAATATCTTCGGGATCCTCGATCCCGACCGACATCCGGATCAGATCATCCGTCACGCCCGCTTCCTCGCGCTCTTCGGGCGAGAGCTGGCCGTGCGTCGTGCTCGCCGGATGAATGACGAGCGTCTTCGCGTCGCCGATGTTCGCCAGGAACTGGGCGACCTCGACGTTCTCACAGAAGGCCTTGCCGGCTTCGAATCCTTCCTCAAGTCCGAACGCGACCATCCCGCCGTAGTCCTCGAGATACCGCGTTGCGTTGTCGTGAGTGGGGTGGTCCTCGAGCCCCGGGTGTGTGACCCAGGCGACATCGTCGTGGTCCGCCAGATACTCCGCGACGATGGCGGCGTTCTCGCAGTGCTTTTCGACACGCAGGGGCATCGACTCGAGTCCCTGTAGCGTCTGCCAGGCGTCGAAGGGGGACTGCTGGTTGCCCAGACTGCGCAGCGACCGGAATCTGGCCGCGGCCGCGAAGGGTGCTTCGGGGAAGTCCCGCGAGAAGTCGACGTCATGGTAGGCGTGATTCGGGCCCGCGATCTCGTCGTAGCCGTGCTCGCCCCACGGGAAGGATCCGCCGTCGACGAGGACCCCGCCGACGGTCGTCCCGGAGCCGTGGAGCCACTTCGTTGTCGACTCCCAGACGACGTCGGCCCCGTGCTCGAGCGGCCGGCACAGCGCCGGCGTCGCGAAGGTGTTGTCCACCACGAGAGGAACGCCGTTGTCGTGGGCGATCTCGGCAATCCGCTCGAAGTCGGGCGTCACCAGCGATGGATTGCCGATGGTCTCGACGTGGACGAATGCGGTGTCCTCGTCGATGGCGTCCTCGTAGGCGTCGTACTCGAGGGTGGGGACAAATTTCGGTTCGATGTCCCTGCGGGTCGCCGTCTTCGAGAAGTAGGCGGTCGTCCCGCCGTAGGTGTCGGTCGAGCAGACCACGTTGTCCCCCGCTTCAGCGAGGATCAGGACTGCGGAGTCCAGTGCGGCCATGCCACTGCCCGTTGCGACCGCGCCCGCGCCGCCCTCGAGGTCGGCGAGGCGATCCTCGAGCGTGCTGACGGTCGGGTTCGCGATGCGAGAGTAGATGTAGCCGTCGTCCTCGAGGGCGTAGCGGTCGGCGGCGGTGTCGGCGTCCTCGAAGACGTAGGAGGTCGTCTGATAGATCGGCGGTGCCATTGCGCCGGTCTCCGGATCCGGAGACTGGCCTGCGTGGACGCTGCGCGTGCCAAGTCCGTGCTCGCCACGCTCGGCGTCGGCCTCGTCGCTGGCGTCGTCGCTCATGTTTAGTATGCATACTACTCCACGTTCATATGCATCGCAGTAACGGCAAAAACCGCGGGCTAGAGAATCTCTCGCATGAACGGGTTGGCAACTCAAATTGTCGGCTCAACCGGAGCACTTCGCTTGCAGGGTCAACTGCTATCGCTGGAGGGGCTGTTCGGTCGACATGTGCAGACAGTCTTCCACCTCATCGCCGACGACCCAGCACAGCGAGAGACCGCGCTCACTATCGCCGAGAACCTCACGAAGGACGACTCCGTCGAGATCGACGACGTCGCTATCGTCGCGCAGGCCGAGGGCATCGAGCCGCTGACGGCCGGCGGCGACGGCAGCGATATGGTCGAGTCACTGCTCGAGACGGGTATCGCGGTCAAGGCCTGCGGAAACACGCTCGACCTGAAGGACCTCGCGGAATCCGATCTCGTCGACGGCGTCGAGACCGTCCCCTCAGGCGGCGGCGAACTCACTCGCCTGCAGAGTGAGGGATACGCCTACATTCGACCGTAGCAGTCACGAACATCGCCTCGTTTTTCCGCAATCTCTGCTACCGCTGTTCGATATCGCTGGTCTACGTATCGGTCCGATCAATCACCTGCCATGCGGCGGCGCGCGCTGTCGGCCGTCCGAACGATAGTGAGGGCGGCCGCCGATGTCGTGCGAGGGATGAGCAGAGGAACGAAGTGACTGAGCGTTAACGCAGGACCGACGATCCTGCGAACCATCCAAACGTGTGCTTCGCACCCGTGAGCAGAAATCGGCTGAGGAGGGCGTGGCAATCCCCTGCCGCCACAATAGAAGGATGCTCGCTGTCGTCGGATCCGATCTCAGATCAAATCGTTTCATTCACTGCCCTCCCGTTCACTCGTGCTCGAGCGCCCCGAGCATCGTCCGAACGGACCCGGACTCGGTCTCGAGACCCCGCAGTTGCGGATAGACCGCGACACAAATCACGAAATCATCACCGTGTTCGATGGGGTCGCTGACCTCTAGGTAGACATCAAGCGTGGTTCCGACCGAAATCAACCGTGCACGCGCCTCATACCGGGCGAGCGTTGTTTCAGTACCCAGGATCGAAACCGAGTCTTCGTCGACGGACTGGACGTCCTCAAGTCGGTCGTACCGCTCTTGGATCAGTGCAACCAGTTCGTCTGTCGAGTACTCGCCGACGGGGTTGAACGTTTTTCCGAGGACGGACACTTGCGGCGTCGTAAGGACGGAGACGACCGCCGCCTGAACGCGCGTCAGGCCGACCGAGTCGAGCGCGATCGCCCGATCGTACTCGGCGTACCAGTTCTTGGCCTCGATCGAGCGCTCGATCCCGAATCGGCCGACGGTTCGCTCGACGACGACTTCCTCGACGGTATGTTCCTCGTAGCCGGTTTCCTCGAGTGCCGTCCTCGAGACGGTTCCCGGTGTCGACGAAAGCGACTCTCGCACGAAACCGGTACAGCCGGCGACGATCCCTGTTCCGGCGGTCGCTCCTCCGGCAAGCAGTTGCCGACGCGTGACTGTCATCGAGTGTGAGACGTCGACAGCGATCGAAAACGTATCGGTTCTGGGCGTGTCAACGTGCGTGACAATGAGCGGATCGGTTCGTTCCGAGACGAACGACTTGATACTCTCGGAGCGCCAAGAGCCGGTCGTGCACTCGAGTGACCGCGATCGGGTCGTCCTCGCCGCCCTGGTCTTTGCGGTGTTGTTCTCGCAAGTGCTGCTCTATCCGGGCGTTGCGACGCTCGTCGAGACGCTGGGTGCCGACGCGACGGCGTCGGCGTTCGCGGCGACCCCGCTCGATGCGAGCATGTGGTTTCTGGTCGCCGAGTTCGCCGCCTACGTCACGTTCGTCGGCGTTTGGGGCGTTGCAAGCGATATGATCGGTCGGCGCACGCCCTTTATTGTCATCGGCGCACTCGCCGGTGCGGTCGGCTATGCCGCTCTCGCCGCCGTTCCGACTATCGGATCGATCTCCTTCGAGGGAGTGCTCCTCCTGCGGGTCCTGCAGGGATCGATGACCATCGGCGCGTTCTCACTGACGATGACCATGCTAATGGATCTCGAGGGCGGTCACGGCCGAAACATGGGTGCAGCGGGGATCGCCATCGGCCTCGGGGCTGCCCTCGGCGCCCCCATTGGCGGCCAGCTCACGGCGTTCGACCCGATCGCGCCGCTGGTCGTCGCCGCCGGCCTACTGGTCTGTGTCGGCGTCCTCGTCTCGCTCGTCGGGGATCGCTCTCCCGACGAACGCCGAACCGCTCGAGCGCTCGTCGATGGAATTCGCCGTCGGCCGACGCTGTCGATCCCGTATGCCTTCGGCTTCGTCGATCGGCTCACGGCGGGCTTTTTCGCGCTCGTGGGGACCCTCTACTTTCAGGAGACGTTCGGCCTCGACGCGGGGACGACTGGACTCCTGCTAGCGTGCTTTTTCGCGCCCTTCGCCATCTTGCAGTATCCCATGGGTGCCCTCTCGGACCGAATCGGTCGGACGGTTCCGATCGTCGTCGGCTCGGTGTGTTACGGCGGCGGAATCCTCCTTGTCGGGGCCTCTCCCTCGGTTCCCACTGCTGCGATCGCGATGGCCGGCGTCGGCGTCCTTGGTGCGCTCGTCGCCCCCGCGACGATGGCGCTGGTCACTGACCTCGCCGCCGAGAGCGAGCGCGGCGTCGCCATGGCCGGGTTCAACATCGCTGGGAGCCTCGGCTTCCTCGGCGGGTTCCTCATCGGTGGCACCGTCGCCAGCACCTACGGCTATGACTTGGCCTTCCTCGTCGTTGGCGGCCTCGAGATCGCGATCGCCGTCATCACGGTACCCGTCTTCCTGCGGCTCTCGCTCGAGTCGACCGACCGGTTTCGATCGGGTGGCGAAAACGCCTGATCACCGGGAACCGGGGCGACAGATTTGACAGTTCTATCTTGTGGTATGGAGTCGCATAACGTTGTATGGGGAGAAGGTATCAATTTTTATGTGGTCAAACCTAACCTCCGTTGATGGCACGAGATAACCCGGTTTCACGGCGGACAGCGTTGAAGCTGACTGGTGCGGCAGCGTCGACGGCGCTCGTCGCCGGTTGTAGCAGCGGTGGCAACGGCGACGGTAACGGGAACGGCAATGGTAACGGTGAAAGCGATGAAACTTTCGAGATTGAGGCCGATACGGATATCATGCTGAAAGCCAACGGCCAGTCGTGGATCGGCGTTGAACCGTCCCAAATCGCAGACGTGGAAAGCCCGACGCTCAAGCTCACCGAAGGTGCGTCGTACACGATCGGCTGGGAACAGAACGAGGCCGGTCACAACATCGCTCTCTACAACGACGGGGAGACTTACAAGGACAAGAAGACGTCGGTCGTCAGCAGCACCGGCGAGGGCCAGTCACTCGACTTCACGGCTCACACAGACATCGACGAATACGTCTGTGTTCCCCACGTCGATAACGGCATGAAAGGCACCATCGAGGTCACGAGCGGTAGCAGCGATGGTAGTAGCGACGGCAGCAGCGACAACGAGTCCAACGAGTCTAGCGAGTAATCAGTACTCGTTCCGCTCTCCGCAGTTCTTCTCCCGTTTTGTATCGTCCGCTGGCGACCACCATAGCAGACGCATCCGCGATCCAGCAGCGTTGTCCATCGACGACGTGCCTCCGTTCGGTAGCTGCACACGCGACTGCCGACAAGTGACGGCTCGAGTCGTCCGTCTTAGTGCTGCATCAAAAGTACCATACCGTTTCGTTACGCAGTGAGCCTTACTCAGGTGGTTTCCGTGACCAAGAAACGCGAATACAAGGACGACTATCCCGACAAGACGCTGTATATCCCGGGTCCGACCGAGGTGCGCGAGGACGTCATCGATGCGATGGCCGAACCGATGTTCGGTCACCGCATGGATCGGATGACGGACCTCTACACGACCATCGTCGAGGACACGAAGGAGTTCCTCGGCACCGACAACGACGTCATCATCTTGACGGGCTCCGGGACCGAGTTCATGGAGAGCTCGCTCCTCAACCTCGTCGATGAGGACGTCCTCGTCACGACCTGTGGCAGTTTCAGCGAGCGACAGGCCAACGTCGCCGAACGCCTCGGCAAGTCCGTCGACACGCTCGAGTACGAGTGGGGACAGGCGGTCAAACCCGAGGACGTCCGCGAGCGGCTCGAGGAGAGCGACACCGACTACGACGTCGTCACCTGTGTGATGAACGAGAGTTCGACCGGCGTCCGCAACCCCATCGAGGAGATCGGCGATGTTGTCGCCGAGTATCCGGACACCTACTTCGTCGTCGACGCCGTCTCCGCGCTGGGCGGCGACCTCGTCGAGATCGACGACCACAACATCGACGTCATCTTCACATCGGTCCAGAAGGCCTTCGCCATGCCGCCCGGCCTCGCCGTCTGCGTCGTCAGCGACGACGCCTACGAGCGCGAACTCGAAAAGGACTCGGCGTCGTGGTACGGCGGTTTCCAGCGCTCGCTCGACTACTACGACCGGAAGGGCCAGACCCACTCCACGCCGGCGATTCCGGTCATGCTAGCCTACCGCGAGCAGATGAAACACATGCTCGAGGAGGGCCACAATGCGCGCGACCAGCGCCACCGCGAGATGGCTGAGTACACCCGCGAGTGGGCCCACGAGCACTTCGACATGTTCCCCGAGGAGGGGTACGAATCCCAGACCGTGAGCTGTATCGAGAACACGCAGGACATCGACGTCGCCGCGACCATCGACGCCGTCTCGGAGGAGTACGACTTCGTCTTCTCGAACGGCTACGGATCTGCACTCGGCGAGGAGACCTTCCGCATCGGCCATATGGGTGAACACGACCTCGAGTCCATCCGGGAACTGACCGACGCCATCGAAGACGTCGCCGATCTCTGAGTTGACGCTCGAGGACGCTAATCGAACGTTGTCATCCCTTTCTATTCTTTCTCGTTCGAGAACACGCAGAGCGTGAAGAAGAGTGTGAAAAGTAGCGGTGGCGAGCTACTCCAGTAGTATCGGCGGTTCGGTTAGACGTCCGTCGGCCGCGAGTACGCCCTGAGCACTGCGAGGGGCGTACGATCCGGGGGAGGGCAGGTGCTTCGGATACGTGTGCGGTGCGGTATACTCGTCACATGAAGTCCAGCGCAGTTGGCATGCATCGCTGAGTGAAATCGACCACGGTGTACTCTCGGCGAGCGAGTGGTTTGAAAACCCGAGCGACGCCGTTGACCGCGAGCAGCCGTCAGGCTGCGAGCGGGCCGACGACTGATGTGGAGTGACGCGAAGCGTCACGAAACAGAGGGAGGAGTGCTTTTGATCGAAATTTTGCCGAGGGACGCGACGGCGGCGGCAGCGTAGCTGCCGTTGCCGTCGCAGACCGCAGAGCAAAATTTCGGTTTACTGAATATGGCCTTCCTCGCGGAGCTGGTCGGCTTCGCTCTTCTCGTAGCGCCAGGTGATATCGGCCTTCTCATCCTGCCAGTCCCAGGGGTCGACGAGCACGACGTCGTCTTCGCGGATCCAGATGCGCTTTTGCATCTTGCCGGGGATGCGCGCGGTTCGCTCCGTCCCGTCGGCACAGCGTACTTTGACCCGATTCGCCCCGAGCATGTCCGTGACGGTCGCAAAGACCTCGTCATCCTCGGGCATCCGGAGGTTCTTCCGACCGCCGTCTCCGTCGTCGCTCATGGCCGCGGATTCGCGTTCGATCGGTTTAACCCTTTATCGTTTTGTCTGGTCGGAGCACCGAACGCTGCCGGCTGTCGTATCGCGAACGGGGAACCACGCCGTTTATTTCACTCGGCTCTGCAATCCTGCGTATGTTGCGAAATCTCGGCGCGCTTGGCATCGCTGGTATCGTGATCCTGCTCGCCGGCATCGGTCTCATCGCATCCCAGAATTATCTGATCGCTGTGGGAATGGCTCTCATCGTCGCCGGCCTCGGATTGGTCGTCAAATCCCTGATCTCAGGAATGCTGCAGAATTTCGGAATGTTCTGATTTCCTTTGGGAGAACCGGTATACTGAGGCTCAAGCGTTTTGCGCTTCGATCACGTCGTTTTTGTATGGGATATTCGCTCCACTACTACGACCTCGTGTTGGTCTGTATCGCGGCGAGTCTCGGGACCGGTGCCGTCATCGGCTACGCAACGCCGGTCCCGCTCCCGGCTGCCATCATCGTCCTCGGACTCGTCGCGATCGCTTTTATCGGCCACGCGCTGTTCGTCAACGGTCCGGTCGACGAGACCAAGGATCTGAGCGAGGAGGTCGATCTCGAGGAGGTCCCCAACGTACTGTCGCCGTTGGGATCCGGTTCCGAAACGTAATCGACTGATTCACACTTCGTTATCGCCCGCTCGGTGTTCGCTGATGAGTTGGTCGACCATTGCAGCTTTGCGATTCCGCCGTCGATCCGCGGCGCGTTCGTGCCAGTCGTTGATGGCAGCTTCGACGTCGTCTTCCCGGGCGACGGCGAGTTCGTCGACCTCCTGCATGGCGACGTCGTCGGCGGGACCGACTGGAATCTCGGCCTCGAAGAGTAGCTTGTCGGCGATATCGGAGAGGCCGCCGTCCTTGAGGATGACGCGAGGGTCGAACTCCGCGAGTAGTTCGGCCGTCGAGCGGCCCGCACCGCTGGCGTCCCGGATGTAGACGATGTCGCCGCTCGCGATGCCATACTGCTCGTTGGCCTCGCGGATCGCTCCCTTGGTGAACTTCTCGACGACCTTGACGGGGACCAGCCCTTCCTTCTCCGCGGAGACGTCGCTAAAGTTCGAGTGATCGAGCTTCCAGAGGGCCTTCATGCGATCGACCTTCTTCTCGAGCGTTTCGACTTCCTCGCGGGCCTCGTCACGCTCGCGCTCGAGTCGGTTGGCCTTCCGCTCGAGGCGGCTGACTTCCCGATCCCGGCGGACTTCCTTGCGTTCCTCGCGGCGGGCGACGCCGAGTTCGGTCTCGAGCTCGTCGATCCGGTCGTCGCGGTCTCCGACGCGGCCCTCGAGTCGCTCGACGTGTGACTGGAGGCGGTCGACCTGTCGCTCGAGGTCCTTGATCCGTTTCTCTTCCTCGCTCAGTTCGCGGGGCTCGTGCTCGGTGGATTCCTCTTCGGGCTCTTCGTCGTCGTTGAGGTCCCGCAGGACGGCCTCGACGCTCTCCTCGCCGGCGACGACGCGGGCGGTGACCTCGCCGCGGTCGATTCCTGGCGGGAGTTTGTCGGCGATCCGCTCGAACTGGTCTTTGTGGGCGTCGAGCGCGTACAGCGCGGCGGCCATCGCGTCGCGCTGGTGGTCGTCGTCGTAGGGGTGCTCGCGCGTACGGTGTTGCTTCTCGTCGATTGGGAGGTCGCTCTCGGGGGTCCAGCCCGCGGCGTCGAAGCTGCGGCGGAACTTCTCGACGGTTTCGGGTATCGGCGTCACGTCGGCCGCGACGACGACCGGGCGGCCCCGCTCGACGATCCACTCGATCACATCGGCGGTGTCGCTGGTTCGCGAACTCCAGACGTCGAGGACCTCTCCCTCGAGACCGACGATGGCGACGGCGGTCGTCGTCCCGGGGTCGATGCCGACGATGACGTGGTCCCGGCGCTTGACCAGCGGCTCGAACTCGATGCCATCGCGGCGCTGGCGTTCGATCTCGACGCGGACATCGCCCGACCGATTTCGCGAGACGGGGATGTCGCTCGGGCGTGCCTCGACGGTGAAGACGGCGTTGGCGAAGCCGCCGTAGGCCTCCCGAACCTCTCGCTCGTACTCGAGGTTGGCCTCCTCGAGTTCGGACTCGACCTCGCGGGCTCGTTTCCTGACGGAGCCGTGGATGCGGCGGGTGTAGCGGTCTTCACTCCACCCGCCGCTGCCGGTCGAGCGGCCGCGTGCGACCTTGACCTCGGTCGTATCGGTGAAGGCCGACACTTCGTGGCCGACGTTGTGGGCGGCCAGTCGGGCGGCGGCCTCGGCCTCCTGCATCGGATCCTTCCCGTAAGGGACGTTGTGGCGGTTTGCAACGCGGGAGAGGGGCTCAGGCTGTTCGGCACCCGTCACTTGGACGAGCCGGGTCCCGGCGGGCAGCGAGCCGAGGAAGTGGATGAGCTGGTCCTTGTCGGCGGCCAGCTCGTACATATTGTCGGTTGCGATGATCGCCGGCTCCTCGTCGTCGATCAGTCGCCTGAGTTTTCGGTGGGTGACGACGTCCCGACTGACGTCGTCGCCGTCGTAGACGGCCAGTGCGTACGACGGTGCATCGCCACGCACGTCACCACTCTGGATGTCGACACCGAAGACGACTGCATCGAGCGCACTCGTTCGCGTACTCACAGGGGCCATAGGAACGAGATAGCTATAAATCCGGCGCGGCCTCTCAGTGGGAGAGTCGCGTCGTGACCACCCCCGTCTCGAGCGGCCGGTTTCGGTCGTCGATCACTGACGGCGGACGTGGACGACCGTGAGACCGCCGGTTCCCGTCGTCTCGGTCCTGTGAACCGGGGACTCTCATTCCGGGCCGGATCGCCCGAGAAACGCGATGTTCTCGATTGCACTCTCGGAACCCGTCTCCGTCTCGAAACCCACACCGCAAAGGTGTAATTTTCATGCCATCATATGGCTACTTCTGAACTATTATTTAGTAATCCTATAAATATAATATATACTATGTGTGCGTCCCCTATCGAACCAGTCTTCCTTTGTTGGGAAAAACCACCTTATATAGCCGTTTCAACGCTCTACTATCGCTTTGACTAGCCCGATAGCCCTGAAAACAGAATCGCTATTATCCAGATAACTGAGCGTGTATCGACTGTCATAAGAATTATTTTTGCACCCCGTGGATGTAATATCCACCACAAAAGTCACAAATTTTATAACCTTCTGGTCGGATTGTAGTGCGAGAGGGGGTCGAACTCCTCGGCGTTCCAAGTGGACGGAGTACAGTCTCGTTCGCTGGGAGCGAGAATCACACCATGTCAGAGAATACGAACCCAACCGATTCAGAGGCACAGTCGAATAGCGCCAGTCGGGACAGCTCGACGTCACGCCGAACGATACTGCAGGCCACGGGGACGAGCGTGCTCGCAGTCGGCGGTCTCGGTAGCATCGCGGGCTCTGCAGTGGCCCAAGAAGCCACCCTCCCGCCGTTAGCCCGAGACGGAAACAAGATCGTCGATCCGAGCGGAAACGAAGTCATCCTTCGGGGAGTGAACATCGCCGATCCGGGCGAACAGAGCCGGCAGTGGCGGGGTCAGACCGCTCCCGAGACGTTCGAACTAGCCACCGACGAGAGCCAGGGGTGGCATACCAACATCGTCCGGGTACCGGTAATGCCTTCGTTCCTCGCGGCCGGGACGCGCGCCCCCGCACCGCACGAGATGCCCCACGGCGACGACTGGGGTCCGGCCCTGCCGGGACAGTTCGATAGAACCGACGTCAGGTGGTACTGTCAGACCTATCTCGACGATCTCGTCGAACTCGGTGCCCAGCGCGGCGCCTATGTGATGATCGACTACCACCGTCACTACCCGATCTTCCATCAGGAGGACCACAAGAACCACGGTGTCGATGGGAACGTCTGGCAGTGTTCGTCCGACGGGGGCGAAGACTGGCGAAATCCGGAGGTCTGTGGCGAGCGCGGCGTACTCTGGCACGGTGAGGACCAGGTCGACGAGATCTGGAACTTGATCGACGAACAGAACATTCTCGAGGCGTTCGACCTCGAGGAAGACGACATCTATCTCGAGCCCCCGGAGATTACGAACGCGCTCGACGAGGAGTTACACCTGTTCTGGGAGGTCGTCGCCGACCGATACGCCGAGGACGACCACGTGATCTTCGACGTCTACAACGAGCCGACCGGCCCATACGGCGGCGACTGGGGCGGCCCACAGCGACAGGCGGGCGAACTCTCCGATCCGGCGGTAGCT
Organism: Natrinema sp. SYSU A 869; assembly: GCF_019879105.1. Classification (NCBI taxonomy): domain Archaea; kingdom Methanobacteriati; phylum Methanobacteriota; class Halobacteria; order Halobacteriales; family Natrialbaceae; genus Natrinema; species Natrinema sp. SYSU A 869. The sequence continues at coordinate 2,337,989 of NZ_CP082249.1, forward strand.
CCCGGCGAGGGAGATGCGAACGATTACGACGCCGCTCACGAGGACATGAAAGCCTGGTACGACCTGTGGGTCGATCGCGCCCAGCCGTGGGTTGACACGGTCGAGAACAACGCGCCCGGTCACCTGATTACGATCGGGAGTCCACGGTGGAGCCAGTACACCTACTGGGCACCGTACAACGAGTTCGATGCCGAGAACATGTGTTATACCGGCCATGTCTACACGCAGGACGGCCTGCGGCCGCTCACGAAGTACTTCGGCGAACCGTCCGAACACGTCCCGGTCTTCTTCAGTGAGTTCGGGTGGATCGAAGGCGGCGGCAAGCACGTCGATACGCCCTGGATGGACTGTAGCGGCGAACACGGTGGCGACTGTGAGCCCTATATTCAGGAGTACGAGGAGTTCATCAAGAACTACGACGTCCACCCGCTGGCGTGGTCGTTCGACCACACCTATGAGCCGAATATGTTCGAGCACGGGACGCCGGGAGCGAACGACGGCGCGAAGGGTGCCGACGACTGGATGAACTACCTGAACGACGAGACGCCCGGCGTCTGGTGGCACGAACTGAACCAGGAACTAGCCGGCGACCGCGACACCTTCGCGCCCGGCGAGGACCCGTACCCGGACGCCGACAACGGGAAGAACGACAAGCACGTCGGTCCCGGTCCGATCGACGGTGACGAGACGATCTCGGTCGGCGACCACGAGGCACGGGATACGAACGACGACGGTCTGTACAACGACGTCGACGGAGATGGAGAGACGACACACGAAGACGTCAACGCCTTCTTCGAGAACCTCGAGTCCAACGGCGTCCAGAACAACCCTGACGCCTTCGACTTCGACGAGAACGGTCAAATCGGCTTCTCGGACGTTCTCGATTTGCTTCGTCGAACCTAACCAACAACGGGATAGATATTATTAAACCAAGCTACTATGAAAAATTTATTATGAAACATCTGAAATCCCTCTCGGGTCGACTCCCACGAACAACCGTCTCGGATCGGCCTCGAGGCGCGAGCAGGCAGCACAGGTAACGATAGTAACCGATACGGAGAGATATCAATGAACGACGACATCGATACGCACGACGAGGAACAGTTCGCCGAAACCGATCGCCCGACGGACACGTCCACATCACGACGCACCTTCATGCGGGCCGCCGGTGCCAGTGCGGGTGCACTCGCACTCGGGACGTCGACGGTCGCGGCCCAAGCAGACAGCCCGACGGTGACGGTCGACATCGCCGACGAACAGATTCAATCCGGTGAGACGACGACTGCGACGGTCCGGCTCGAGAACTCCCCTGTCGGTTCGATCGGCTCTGCCGTCGAAATCGCGCTCGATCCGGACGTCGCCCAGATCACCGAAGTAGAAGGTGGTGACTACTTCCCGGAGAGCCCCCTCGATTTAGAGGAGAGCGTCAACGAGGATATCGAAGAGGCGGGTGGCTCCGTCTCGCAACTCCGTGTCCAGCCGTACGCGCCGGATGGAATCAACGAGACCGGGTACGAGGTGGCGACCTACCACCTCGAGGCTCAGGGTGAGGGCACCACTGAGATCGAGCTCGTGGATATCATGCTGACCATTCCCGACGGAGACAATATCTACGGCGCCAACTACGATGCATCGACACTGACCGTCGGTGACGTCATCGATGAGCCCGTCACGCCCGCAATGCCGTCGGACCTCGAGGTCGTCGCCGAGAACGAGACATCGGTCGAGGTCGCGTGGAGCCCCGTGTCGAACGCTGTCGAATATGCCGTCTCAGTCGATGGCGAGCAGGAATCCACGACGACCTCGAGTAGCGCAACTATCACTGGACTCGAGGCAGACACCACCTACGAGATCGGTGTCAGCGCTCTCGGCGAGGGCGACACGATGTCCGAGACGGTGACGGTTCAGGCGACGACGGTCACCGGTGCGGAGCCGGAGACGCCCACGCTCACGGTCAACCTCGACGATGCGGTGATCGATCCGGGCGAGACGACGGCCGTCGACCTCGGCCTGAGCGAAGCGCCGGACGGTGTGGTCGGATTCACTATTGAGGTCGGTATCGATCCAGACGTTGCGACCTTCGCCGATGCCGAACTCGGCGAACTGTTTGTTGACGCTCAGGAGATGTTCAAGACCGTCGAGGTCGAAGACGACTACGCGAAACTCAAGGCGCTCGATCCCGTCGACGCTGGGACCACTGACATCGAGTTCGGTCGGATCGACCTCGAGGGTGTGGCAGACGGCGAAACCGTCGTCGATGTCGACATTATCCGACTCGAGGACAATGTTGACAACGTTGCTATCGAACCGACGGTCGAAGAGGCGATGCTCACCGTCGGTGACGGCGAGCCGGACAGCAAACCGCCGAGCGTCCCCGAGGATCTTGAGGTCGTCGCCGAGACTGAAACGTCGGTCGAGGTCGCGTGGAGCACCGATCCGAACGCCATCGAGTACAACGTCTCGGTTGATGGCGAGCAGGAAACAACCACGACCGCGAGCAGCGCCACCGTCACTGACCTCGAGTCCGGTACCACCTACGAGATCGGTGTCAGCGCCGTCGGTGCGGACGACACGGAGACCGACGCCGCGACGGTTACTGCCACGATCGCAGAAGCCAATACGCCGCCGAGCACGCCCGAGGGACTCGAGGTCGTCGACGAGACCGAGACATCGGTCGAGGTTGCATGGAGTTCCGATCCGAACGCCGTCGAGTACAACGTCTGGGTTGACGGCGAGCAAGAAACTACCCTGAGTTCGACCAGTACCACTGTCACCGACCTCGAGTCCGGTACCACCTACGAGATCGGTGTCAGCGCCGTCGGTGAAGACGGCACGGAGACCGACGCCGCGACGGTTACTGCCACGACCGCGGACACGGACGATGGCGACGGAAATGACGGCGACTACCCCGAGTGGGACACTAACACGCTCTATCAGGAAGGCGACCACGTCCACTGGAACGGTGAGAACTGGGTCGCACAGTGGACGAACAAGGACAAAGAGCCCCGCTACGAGGACCTCTACGCGTGGGAACCGGTCGACGGCGAGATTCCGCTCGAGGTAGACCACTTGGCGACGATCGATCCGAGCGCTACAGATGTCGACGCCGGCGAGCGCATCGACGTCCGGGCGACGGACAACACCCCCGACGATATCTGGATTGACGGACTTCAGTGGGACTTCGATGACGGAACGACTGCCAGCGGCTGGCACGCCGGCCATTCCTTTGATTCCAGTGGGGCCTACACGGTGACGCTCACTGCGACGGACCAGCGGGGACGCGAGACCACCCACGAGGTCGAGATCACGGTCGCCTGATCACGCTTTCCGACATCGGTCGGGGACTATCGTCGCGGGCCGTCTTTCGAATCTGACGGCCTTCGAGGAGACCCCGACGATGTCACCGGAAACGACCGAATCAGTTCACAGACGTCCGCAACCTGTCCCGGTTGCGCTGACGATGGCCGTTCTGTGAGTTCGGTCATGTTCTCGGATTAAAATAAAATAACTAGATATTTAGTTAATTTCAATATTATAGAGTACCAATATGCGGCGAATCGCAGACACTGCGGACGAAGACACGCGAATCAGTGAGGAAACACCAATGCAATCGCACGATACCACACAGCAGACGGACGAATCGACAGCAACGAACGAGAACACGCGCCGGAGCGTCCTTGCGCAAGCGGAGACCGACGGAACGTCGCCGATCACTCTCACTCGGCGCAACGTGATGCGAACGACTGCTGCCGCGGGCGTTGCCGGCCTCGGACTGAGCGCCGGCTTCGCCGGTACTGCGGCAGCCGGAGGGATCGACGAGTTCCAGAACCTGACGGTCAGCAGCGATAACCGGATCGTCAACGAGGACGGCGAGACGTTCAAGATGCGGGGGCTCAGCATTCCCGATCCGAAGCGACTCCACCGGACGCGGAACCTTCGCGGGAAGACGCCGGAACAGCTCCTCGATATGGTGACGAACAACGAGGCGGGCTGGCACCCGCGGGTCATCCGCGTTCCCGCCCAACCACAGGACATCGGCGAACATCCGATGGGTCACACCGGGCCCGAGTACGAATACGGCGAACTCGAGTCTCCGCAGGCGGTCGACAGCGACCGGCGGAAGCAACGGCCGGCGCAGCCGTCGGCGTTCACGCAGGCGGAACTCGAGGACTATCTCGACAACTACTACGAACCGATCGTCGAGCGCTGCAAGGAGCGTGGCGTCTACTGCATCATCGACTATCACCGGCACTGGCACGAGCAGCCACCGGGCATCGAGCAGCCCTCGTACGCCGAGAACCACTTGCCGTACAACAGCGACTACACGAACTACTGGGCGTACAACAGCCACGAGATGTTCGGCGAGGACGAACCGGGTTCCTGGGGGTACGTCGATCAGACGTACATCGAGAACACCCCTGGCGACGATTACGTCGAGGGTCTCAACGAGGGCAACCTCGAGGGAACGCCGTACGCGTACGAGAACTGGACGGTCAACCAGGAGTTGCTCGACGAGGTCCTCATGTTCTGGGACGAGGTAGCCGAGCGGTACGCCGACGAGCCTCATGTGATCTTCGAACCGTACAACGAGCCGACCGCACCGGGTATCTGGGGTCCCGTCGACGGCTGTGGAGCATTCAAACAGAAGCCCCTCTGGGACACGTTCCTCGACGACTTCATGGGCCCGATCATTGAGAAGATCCGAGAGTACCAGTCCGACCGCGTTCTGCTGGTCGGCGTCCCCGGCTGGTGTCAGTCGGTCCAGGCGCTCCACTGGCGGAACTTCAACGACGCGGGCTACGACAACATCGCCGTCACCTGGCACAACTACGCGGGCCACGACGTTAGCCAGATGAACAACTGGTTCAACGACACGGACTACCAGAGCCCCGAGGCTGTCGAGGCCGAAACCGGGGAGGAACTCGAGAGCCCGTACCTCCCGGTGGACGACGACCCCTACGAGCCAGCATGCTACGGCTGGGAGGCCTATGAGGCGGCCGGGCTTCAGAACGCGATGGACCATCACCCCGTCGCTATCACCGAATTCGGCTGGATCAACAACGCGGACGTCTCCCATTGGCTGCGCGGAACGACCACCGGTCAGGGCACGCTCCCCGAATACGGCGTTCCCTTCCTCGATCAGGTCGAGCAGGACGACCGAATCAGCTGGGTCGGCTGGTGTGCTGACGTCCGCTGGCTGCCGAAAATGTTCGAGGTTCCGTGGGAGACCGAAGAGGGCGAACTCGACCTCGTCAACGACAACTTCTACGACACGTCATTTGAGGACATTCCGGTCGGTTGCGAAGACCCACCCTGTGAGTGGACCCTGATCGGTGGCGAGGACAGTGGCGTGTACCTCAAGCAGATGCTCGGGGAGCACAAGGACGATACGGTGCCGTTCGACACGAGGACCGTCGGCGACCCTGAAGATCCCGACGGCGACGAGACGATCTCGGTCGGCAGCCACGAGGCCCAAGACACGGACGACGACGGCCTGTACGAAGACGTCACCGGCGACGGGGAGACGACCCACGAGGACGTCGACGCCTTCTTCGAGAACCTCGAGTCCGACGGCGTCCAGGACAACCCCGGACAGTTCGACTTCGACAAGAGTGGACGGGTCAGCTTTGCGGACGTCATCGAGTTGCTGCGGAAGATCTGAGCGTCACTCAGTGAGTGGCGGACTGGTGACGGAGTCGGAACGCGTTCGCGTCGGGGAACCAGCTGTTGGGGACCCGGGGACGCTCACGGGCCTTCCGGTCCGTGAGCAAGCGTTCTGTCTGCACACCATTTGAACGAACTATACGAAAACAAATCCAAATTGACACGTTGGAATTAAAAGGTATGAAAGAAACTCACTTGCACTTCAATAAGAACGGTTCGGACACGCCGAGGCGGACTCTCGGTCGCCGGTCCGTACTGGGATCGATTGCGGCACTCGGAACAGGCTACGTCGTCGCGTCGACGGCAGCGGCCCAATCGTGGTCGGACATCGACGATCCGTACTACGCGACCCTCGCGGATGACCTCGCAGCACGCGGACTCCCGCAAGGGGAGTTCTGCTACGGTGACAGCGAGGCCGAGACGATGGACGCCTACGACGTCATCGGAGATGTCGAGGCGACGGCGATTGAGGCCCCGGATGATCTCCCGTTCAACGAGGCGATGCGCCTCGAAGTCAGCGACGACGTCTCCGATCCGTGGGACGCAATCCTGAACGCGACGGTCGAGGACCGCGGTGTGGAAGCGGGCGACGTCTTGTTGGGCGTCGCATATCTTCGGGAGGGGCCAGCGAGTGCAACCGAGGGCGTCGTTCAGTACACCGCCAAGGACGAGGACAACACCGAAACCAGCGAGGTGGTCAATGCTGCTACCCCCTCGCTCCCTCGCGAGTGGCGTCGGTTCTTCTTCCGAATCGAGTTCGACTACACGAGTGATCCCGGCGACTGGTGGACGGAGTTCTTCCTGGGATACGATTCGCAGACAGTCGATGTCGGCGGCCTGGCCCTGTTGCAGTTCGGGGGATCGGTTTCGACCGACGACCTACCCGACTCCGATATCGATTTCGGCTACGACGGCCGCGCTGAGGATGCAGCTTGGCGGCAAACGGCCCGCGAGCGGATCAACGAGATTCGTCGGGCACCGCTCACCGTCACGGCCACCGACGAGAACGGCGAGCCGATCCCCGACGCCGAGGTCGAGGTGGAGATGCAGGAGCACGAGTTCGGCTTCGGCAGCGCCGTCGCCGTCGATGAACTGCCCTCGAACGAGCAGTACCAGGACGTCTTCCTCGAGAACTTCAACGAGGCAGTCACGGAGAACGGCCTCAAGCGGGGCGCGTGGGACGGCGAGTTCGGCTCGAGCTTGGGCCCCGAGAATACGACGGCCGCGGTCGATTGGCTCAATCAGCACGATGTCCCGACTCGAGGGCACACGCTCCTGTGGGGGACGTACGACGCCATGGGCGTCGATACGGGCCAGTCCGAGTCAGAAATCGTCGCGGAGATCGAGAGCGCGATCCGCGAGCGTGCCGCGGCGATGGACGGGCAACTGCTGGAGTGGGACATGCACAACCATCCGGTGATGTATCCCGAGATCACCGACGACCTCGGGCGAGAGCGGGTCGTCGACTGGTGGTCGGCGGCGATCGACGAGGCTCCTGAGACGCCCATGTGGGTCAATGAAGGTCGAGTCCTCTCGGCACGCAACGGCAACCGCGAGCCGTACCACGAGTACCTCGAGTGGCTCGAGGGCATCGAGGCCGATATTGGCGGTATCGGGTTCATGGGCCACTTCGGCGTGGATTACCTGCGCCCGCCAGCGGACCTCCTCGAACTCTTCGACGAGTTCGCCGCGTTCGACGTCCCGCTGAAGATCACCGAGTTGGACATTACCCTCAACGACTCGATGGACGAAGACCAGATCGCGGCCCGTCGTGACTACATGCGCGATCTCCTCATCGCGGCCTACAGTCACGAGGCCCTCGAGAGCGTCCTCCACTGGGGATTCTGGGCGAATCAGCACTGGCGGCCGTCGGCGGCGCTGTACGACGAGGACTGGACGCTCCGTGCACACGGCGAGATCTATCGGGAGCTCGTCTTCGAGGAGTGGTGGACGGACGAGGCCGGATCGACCGACGCCGACGGGAAGTACACGACCGATGCGTATCTGGGCGACCACGAGGTGACGGTGACGGTCGGCGAGGCGCAAACGACCGAATCCGTCTCCCTCACAGCTCCCGACGACACCGCCGAGCTGACGGTCGATATCGATAGGGCTACCGACACGATCGAGGTCGGCAAGTACGAGCCCCAGGACACGACTGGCGACGGTCGCTACGACGATGTCACCGGTGACGGGGAGACCACCCACGAGGACGTCACCGCGTTCTTCGAGAACCTCGAGTCCGATGGCGTCCAGACCAACCCTGACGCCTTCGACTTCGACGAGAACGGCCGCGTCGGCTTTGCGGATGTCCTCGCACTCCTTCGGGATGTCTGACTGGCGACCGAGCAGCGACGAGCGACCGAGACAGCAATCACAGCGACAACAGCGAGACAGCACACGACCATGACCATGAACGAACACGAGATACGACGAGAACGGAACAGCGACGAACCAACGACCCGCGGCGATCGATCGCCACCAAACGCAACCGACTCCGACGCGGTGAGCAGCCCTGAATCGAGTCGCACACGCCACTCCCGACGGGGCTTTCTCGCGATGGCCGGCGTCGGCACGGCCGGCGTAGCGGCCAGTGTGCTGGCTGACCCCGCACGCGCCGCTGACGGCACGGCCGACCGAGGAATCGAAACCCCGTGGCTCGAGCGCGACGGGAACGTGCTCCGCGATCCGACTGGAAACGAGGTCGTGCTCCGCGGTGTCAACGTGATCGACCCCGCGCGCACGGCACGGTCGTGGCGTCGGCCACTCTCGGCGACGATTGATCACGCGACCGACCCCAACAGGAACTGGTATGCGCGGATTATCCGTATCCCAGTCCAGACCGGAGACATCGTCTCCGTCGACACGGACGATGGCAGCGTGAGCGGTGAGCCCCAGAACGAAGTCGATCCGGGAACGTTCACCAAGGCACAGCTCGAGGCCTACATCGAGCATCACCTCCGACCGGTCGTGGAGTACTGTACGGAGGTCGGCGTCTACTGCATCGTCGACTACCATCGCCACTCAGACACGAGTCTCGAGTACACCGATCCCGACCTCGACGAGGAGGTCCGGCTGTTCTGGAACACCGTCGCTCCCGAATTCGCCGACGACTCTCACGTTCTCTATGAGGTGTACAACGAGCCGATCGGTCCCTACGCCGGCCAGGAGCCGGGCGAGGAGTACGACGTTCACGGTGCTGACGCCGAGCAGACCTGGCTCGAGTGGCGCGAGACCGCCCAGCCATGGGTCGACACCATTCGGGACCACGCCGAGCGCAACGTCGTCATCATCGGCTCACCGCGGTGGAGCCAGTACACCTACTGGGCACCACACCACGAGTTCAACGGAGAAAATCTCGCGTACGCGGGCCACGTGTATGCCGGCCACGACGGGCTGCGGCCGCTCGGGGACTACTTCGGCGAGCCGTCCGAGCAGGTCCCAGTGTTCCTCACGGAGTTCGGCTATCAGGGCGACGCTGGGACCCCCCTCACGGGAACGACATCCGAAGACGGCGCGGCGTTCGAGGCGTTCTTCGATGAGTACGACACCGTTCACCCCCAAATCTGGTGTTTCGACCCGGCCTGGCAGCCGATCATGTTCGATTCCGCCGACGATACCCAGAAGTGGGACCTCCTCGGCGGCGAGGACTACCAGGGAGAGTGGTGGCAGACGTATCTGGCCGATCGACGCACCGACGACCTCCCCGAGACGAACGGCGGTTCGGATTCGATTGCGGTCGGCGACTACGAGGCCCGGGACACGGACGGAGACGGACGCTATGAGGATATCACCGGTGACGGGGAGACGACCCACGAGGACGTCGACGCCTTCTTCGAGAACCTCGAGTCCGACGGCGTCCAGACCAACCCCGATGCCTTCGACTTCGATGGGAACGGCCGAACCGGGTTCTCGGACGTCATCGAACTGCTTCGGAACGTCTAGGTCCAGACGGACTAGTCTCTGATCGATATCTCGATCCGTCGACCCGGCTGCGATCGGGTACCCGTTTCGACGGATTGATTGCCACAGACCGACCGTTCTCAGAGACATTTTATTTGGGGAAGGTTTCACTTGGAAATAAGTTGAAGTAGTTAGTATACTATGAGTTCCGATAATCGTGCGGGCGAGAAGCGGCCAACCGAACGAGTGGACCAGCGATCACTGCGACCAACGCGACGGGCGTTCGTGAAAGCGGCGGGCGTCGGGACGGCTGGCCTCGCACTCGGTGGGATGGGTGGATCCGCAGCGGCGGTCGATAATCCGACACCGCGCCTACAAACCGACGGGAAATGGATTGTTACCGGTGACGGACAGCGGGTGAAACCCCGTGGAGTCTCGCCGGCGTCGCTGGATTACCTCGAGTCGATACACCCCAAGAGTCAGCAGGAGATCCTCGAGCACGCGACCAACGGAACGGAGTGGCACCCGAACACGGTCCGACTGCCGGTCGTGGAAGACGCGGTCCACGAGCAAGGGATGCAGTACGTCGTCGATGAACTCCTGCGGCCGGCCGTCGACGTGCTCGCCGATCGGGGCGTCTACGCGATGATCGACTTCCATCTCATTCGACCGTACGTGGAGGCCCTGAGTCACGGGGAAGGAATGGTCGAGGACGGCTGGGCGGACAGCCTTGATGACCTCGGCTTCGATCCCCACGTCGGCACCGACGACCTGTTGACGGAGTTCTGGAGCGCAGTGGCTCCGGCGTTCGCCGACGACGAAAACGTCCTCTTTGAACTGTTCAACGAACCGACGCTCCCCGTCACGTGGTCGACCTACGGGGAACACGGTTCGGCGGTCCAGACGAGGGAAGACGAGTGGATGCTCTGGCGCGACACCGCCCAGTCGTGGGTCGACTCGATCCGGGACGAGGCACCCGAGACGCCGATCATCATCGGCTCACCCGACTGGACCTCCCGAACGAAATTCGCCGCCGAGTACCCCTTCGACGGGGAGAATCTGATCTATTCCGGCCACATATACCCGGACAACGGCCTCCCACATGACACGCTCGAGCGGGGAGACGAAGGTGATACGTACGAGGTGGGTCCGTTCGATCCCGAGTACGGTGCGCCCGCCGAGGAGGTCCCCGTTATCATTACCGAATTCGGCTGGGATCCCGACGAAGACTTCCGAGAAAGCGTCGAATTCGGCACGACGAGCGGGTGGGGCGAACCCGTCCGCGAGTGGCTAGAGTCCTACGAGAACATGGGCTGGATCGCCTGGTGTTTCGACGACACGTGGGCACCAACGTTCTTCGACTCGCCCGGTGATGGGGCCGGTGAACCTTGGGAACTGAAAGACGGAGACGAACAGATGGGCTGGTTCATCCGCGAGTGGCTCGAGGAGAGGAAAGACGACGTGATCGTCGGCGGTGGCAACGACGGGAGCGACACGATCGCGGTCGGCGACTACGAGGCGCGGGATACGGACGACGACGGGCTGTACAACGATGTCGATGGAGACGGGGAGACGACCCACGAAGACGTCGACGCGTTCTTCGAGAACCTCGAGTCCGGCGGCGTTCAGGACAACCCCGAGGAGTTCGATTTCGATGAGAATGGTCAAACCGGATTCGCGGACGTTCTCGAACTGCTCCGGCGGACCTGAGGTGCCCATCGAGGACTTCGAAGAGTCTACAGATCACGACCCGGCCGGTGAGCGAGCCACATGACCACTGAACGACCGACGAGGACCTGAACACATGACTTCGGACAAACGCACGACAGACGAGTACGGAATCGATCGACAGAACGGATCGACGCGGCGCCGCTTCGTGAAAGCGATCGGTGCGGGCGCGATGGTTGCCCCTTTCGCCGCCAGTACGGCGGCGGCCGCGACGGAACCGACGACCGACCCCGACGACCTCGCATACGTCGAGACGGACGGGACCGAGTTCGTCGTCGACGGCGAGCCGGTCTACTTCAACGGGGCGAACAACTTCTGGATAACAGATAATTACGAAGGAACGAAGCAGTGCGTCGACGACGTTTTCGATCTCTTTCAGGACCTGGGCATCGATCTCGTGCGGTTCTGGGCCCACGGCGAGGGCAAAGACGGCCCCCTCTCACTCCAGCCGGAACCCGGCGAATACAACGAGGACGCCCTCGAGAACCTCGATTACCTGATCGAGGCGGCCAGAGAGCGCGGCATCAGGCTCATCGCGACGCTCGTGGACAACTGGGACCACGAAGGCGGGATGCTCCAGTACGCCGAGTGGGCGGGTGCCGAGTCCCGCTATGAGTTCTACACGATGGACGAGACGCGCGGTATGTACCGCGACCACGTCGAGACGATCCTCACTCGGGAGAATACCTACAGCGGAATCGAGTGGCGCGAGGATCCGACGATCGCGCTGTGGGAACTGGCCAACGAACCGCGTCTCGAGCAAAGCGATGTGCCCGCGGAGATGGATAACCTCGAACCGCCCGAACATCGCGAAACCCTCGGCGACTGGTTCGCCGACATATCAGAATACATCAAGGACCTCGACGGCAACCACCTCGTCTCGACGGGGTCGGAGGGCCACTACTACGGAACCTGGGAGGACGACTACCCGAACGACGATTGGGATGGCCAGGACTACGTCGGCCACCACTCGATCGACACGATCGACGCCTGTTCGTTCCACCTGTATCCCGACCACTGGGACTTCCCGCTCGAGGACGGGGCGGCGTACATCCGAGACCGTGTCGTCGACGCCCACGAGGAGATCGGCAAGCCCGCCTATCTCGGTGAATTCAACGTCGATACACAGCAACACGGGCTCGAGACCAGAACCGAGTTCCTCGACGAGTGGTACGACGTCGCCGACGAGTATGACTGCAACGCCGTCCTCCCGTGGCAGGTCGTCCTCGAGGACACCGAGGACCACGACGGATTCCAGCTGTACGCGAGCGAATCCGGGCATCTCATCGAGGAGTACGCGGCGGTCGTCGCGGAGAAGAGCGGCGGTGAGGACAATTCCGACCCAGAGACGATCCCGGTCGGCGAGTACGAAGCCAGAGACACGACCGGCGACGGGCGCTACAACGACGTCACCGGCGATGGGGAAACCACTCACGAGGACGTCGACAGCTTCTTCGAACACATCGAGTCCGCCGGCGTTCAGGACAATCCCGAGCAGTTCGACTTCGATGAGAACGGTCGAATCGGGTTTTCCGACGTCCTCGAACTCCTTCGGCAAGTCTGAGTCATCGATCACGCGGCTACTGATTTCGAACCGATCGACCCGCGGTATCACACTCGAGCAACGGGGAACCCATCGGCGGAGCGTCTCGGAGACGATCGCGAGACGCGTCGATCAGCCGTCCGGATACGCGATCTCGAGACTCTGCCCGTCGTCGGGGACGAACACGTTCGTCTCATCGCCCGCGAAGACCTCGCGGGCCTGCTCGAGGTGGGCGTCCGTCTGCCCGGCGTAGCGCGAGGAGAGATGCAGCAGCGCGAGTCGATCCGTGCCGGCTCGATTCGCGATTTCGGCGGCTTGGCGGGCCGTCGAGTGGGCGGTATCGGCAGCGCGCTCGGCGCGGTCGTCGGCGAAGGTCGCGTCGTGGATCAGCAGGTCGGGCTCGTCAGCGGCCTCGATCGCCGCCTCGGTAGGGCGGGTGTCACCGGTGTAGACGATCGAACGACCGGGACGGGGCTCGCCGACTACCTGCTCGGGGTCGACGACGGTACCGTCCTCGAGTTCGACGGACTTGCCCTCGTGGAGCCGCGAGAACTCGGGGCCGACGGGGACGCCGAGTTCCTCGGCGCGTTCGCGGTCGAATCGGCCCTTCCGGTCGTCTTCGACGAGCGCGTAGCCGACCGAGCGCGTGTCGTGGTCGGTGTCGAACGTGCGGACCTCGTACTCCTCGGCGCGGTAGGCGACGTCGCCGCCGCCGACCTCACTGATTCGGACGGGAAACGAGGGCTGGTTGCCGAGGGCGTTCACCAGCGACTTGAGCTGACGGCGCGTGCCGTGGGGCGTGTGGATCGCCAGCGGCTCCTCGCGGTCGTTGAAGGCCATCGTCTGAAGCAGGCCCGGAATCCCGAGGACGTGGTCGCCGTGAAGGTGCGTGACGAACAAGTGTGAGACGGAAAACCCCGTCCCGAACCGCATCATCTGGCGCTGAGTTCCCTCGCCGGCATCGAACAGCAACCCCTCGCCCTCGCGGGCGACGAAGATGCTGCTCGGATTCCGCTCGGTCGTCGGAATCGCCCCGGCCGTCCCTAGAAACGTCACGCGCAGTGGCATCGGTAGCCCCTCGGCGGGCCGCGACTAAACCGGCTTCGGATCGCTCGAGCCCGCATGCCGATCTCGGTTCCGAACCGCACGCGGGACCCCCGCTGGTGTTCGGGTCCGTCACTGGGACCGTTTGAGGGTTCGCTCTCTCGTCCCAGAACCATGGTAGGGAGTGCCAAACCCACCGCCCCCCGCCGGAAACCGCTATCGGGCAGGGATAAACCGTCTCGGAACGGTTCGCCATCGTGCGAACAGACTACGCATTTTACGTCGGTCGAGTTCCAAGAGGACGACGACGACACCCCCAATGAGTTCGAGACTGACGTTCGGCACGCTCAAGCGGATCGTCGCGATCCTGATCGCGATCGCGATCGTGCTCGCCGCCGGTATCGTTGTCGGGCAGGCCCCCGCCATCTTCGGCGTCGAGGAGGACCCCGAGGCGTCGATCACGTTCGAAGACAAGCAGGGCAACGGGACGACCGTCACGATTCAGGAGGTCTCCCTCTCCGACGGCGGCTACATCGTGCTCACCGACGGCGGCGACGAACCGCTGGCTGTCTCCGAGCACCTCGAGGCCGGTACGCACGAGAACGTGACCATCGAGCGCGAGGACGACGCGACCCGCGAACTCGTCGGACAGTTGACGGCGACGGTCCACCGGGACACCGGCGACGACTCGTTCGCCTATTACGAGACCGACGGCGAGGAGGACCAGCCCTATCTCGAGGACGGGTTCCCGGTCAGCGACACTGCGACAGTGACGACGACCGATGAGAACGCGCTCGGCGATTCGTTCGCCGTCGAATCGATCGACGCGCCCGCAACGGCGACGACCAACGAGACGATTCAGGTGAACGCGACGATCCGTAACCCGACCGAATTCCAGACCCAACAGTCTATCACGGTCCGCATCGACGGTACCGTCTTCGAGCAACGGGTGCTGGAACTCGAGGGCGGCGAGTCCCGGACCGTGACCTTCGAGACGGACACGAGCGGTGCACCGCCGGGTAATCGGACAATCGGCGTCTATACCGACGGTGACGGCGCGGTCACGGAGATCGACCTCGAGTTCCACACCGACCCGAGCGTGACGGTCGACGATGCTACCACCGAGAACGTGACGGTCGCCACTGCGATTCCCGAGCAGGGATTTGTCGCCATCGAGCACAACGGATCGGTGGTCAGCACGAGCGGCCAACTCGAACCCGGCGAACACGAAAACGTCACCGTCGATCTCTCGGAGAACGCCTCGATCAACGAGAGTGACGAGCTGATGGCGACGCTCTATGCGGGCAGTCCCGACGATGTCGATTCGGCGTCGCCGATCGAGTTCGAGGACGAACCGGTACAAACGACGTTCACGATCGGTGACGTGGCCGACACGGAGAGCGGCAACGAGTCCGATGCCAACGACTCGGCGGCCGAATCGGCCAACGAGTAACCGACCGATTCTTACCCGCCCCGCACCTATCTGCTGCTGATGGACGCGCCGCTGTGGACCGAAACCCACGCCCCGGAGCTGGCCGAGTTGCCACAGGACGACGCCCGCGAGTACTTAGAGCGGGCCGTCGAGGAGCCGATCAACCTCCTCCTCCAGGGGCCCCCCGGGAGCGGGAAGACGGCCGCAGCGCGCGCACTGGCCCGCGAGGCACATGACGATCCGGACAACGATTTCGTCGAGATCAACGTCGCCGACTTCTTCGGCCGGACCAAGACCGAAATCAAGAACGACCCCCGCTTCAAGCACTTCCTCGTCGGGCGCTCCTCGATGTCAAAGCGGGACATGATCAACCACGTCCTCAAGGAGTCCGCGAGCTACGCGCCCGTCTCGGGCGGCTATACCACAATCCTGCTCGACAACGCAGAGGACGTCCGCGAAGACTTCCAGCAGGCCCTGCGCCGGATCATGGAGCAACACCACCGGACGACGCAGTTTATCGTCGCGACGCGCCAGCCCACCAAGCTCATCCCGCCGATCCGCTCGCGGTGTTTCCCCGTCTCCCTGCCCTCGCCCACCAGCGAGGAGATCGTCACCGTCCTCGAGCGCATCGTCGAGGAGGAGGGTGTCGACTACGACGACGACGGCCTCGAGTTCGTCGCGGGCTACGCGAACGGCAACCTCCGGCAGGCGATCCTGGCAGCCCAGACAACCGTCGAAGATGAGGGCGAACTCACGATGAGCGCGGCCTACGAGACGATTGGCGAGGTCGGTCTGGACGAGGAGATCGAGTCGATGCTCGACGACGCCGAGGCCGGCGAGTTCACTGACGCCCGATCGACGCTCGACGACCTACTCGTCGACGAGGGTTAGACGGCAACGAGGTCCTCGAGGCCATCCTCCGCATCGCTCGCAAACGCTATCAGGGCGACCAACTCGCCAAGACTCATCGGCTCGCAGCTGATATCGACTTCGAGATGCACGAGGGACGAGCGATCGGGTTCACGTCTCACATCTGCTGGCAGAACTCGGCCGAGACGCCTGACGACCATACTCAGCATCGGAGACCATTCTAATGACGGACGATTCTCTCGACGAACGGCTCGCCGGTCTCGAGTCGGAAGCGTCGTCTCAGGCTTCCTCGTCGCTCGAAGAATCGACTAGCTCGGGCGACGAGTCGGACCCAATCTCACTGGCGGCTCGTTTCTGGGCCGCTTTCGCTCTCATCCCGCAGGTTCGGGTTCTGCTCATCGTCGCGCCCACCATCGGCGAATCTCCGATGGGGAGATCAGTGTTCCTCGCGTCGCTGGTCGGCGGCGTCGTCGTCGCCGAGTGTTTGCTTCGCGGATTCGGGCCGGCCATCGCGTCTGCGCTCTGGGAGGGCTTTTTCGACGCATTCCTGATTGCTATCGGCGCGCTCGTCGTATGGGTCGTCGCTACCGGCTCGTCCCCTCCCGATGCGGTGATCGGGACCGGACTCCTCATCGTCAGCGCCGTCGTCACCGTTCACCGGTTCGAGCGGGCGGAACTCGGTTGACGACGTCGTCCGGACGACGGCTCAGTCGACGGCAGCCTTCTCGAGAGTCGGCTCCGGATCGACGCTATCGACAGCGTGAGACCGACCATGTCCCCGGTTCAGAGGCGACAGTCACGAAATCGTCGGATTCTCCGGCTAATATGGGTTCGGTACAGACCGTTATCCGATCGCCGGACGAAGGTCAGGTATGCCAACGCTTCTCGAGACGCATATAGAGAATCGGTTTCGCGTACAGCCAAACCACGCGAACAACAACGACACGCTCCACGGCGGGAATCTGATGAAGTGGCTCGACGAGGTAAGCGCGATGTCGGCGATGCGATTCGCCGGCGAGACCTGCGTCACCGCCCGTGTGAACGAACTCGACTTCGAACGTCCGATCCAGATCGGCGACACGGCCCTCGTCGAGGCCTACGTCTACGATTCGGGTCGGACGAGCGTCCACGTCGCGCTACGAGCCTGGCGCGAGGAGCCCCGAAGCGGCGAGACCGAGAAGACGACCGAGTCCACGTTCACGTTCGTCGCGATCGACGAGAACGGTGAGAAGGTTCCCGTTCCCGATCTCTCGGTCGAGACCGAGAAGGGAGCGCGGCTTCGCGATCGCGTCCACGAGATCGAAGACTAACGGTCTCTCGTTTTATGCGGTGGCACGCGCTGGGGCGCGGTTCATCGTCGACGAACCGCGACGCAACGCTGTGCGAGGGATGAACGAACGACCAGCGGGAGTGAGTGTTAGCGCGGAATCGCAGGTTCCGCGAACAGTCGAACGGGTGCGCCGCACCCGTGAGACGAAATCGGTTGGGGAGGGGGTGGCAACTCCGTGTTACCACGATAGTAGCGTACTCGTCGGGTCAGTCACCCAACTACTCGCTTCGGAACGAACGGAAGCTACGGCGACCGCCGCTCGAGCACCATCACGTACCGCGTCAGCGACCGATGCACGCGCCGTTCGAACGCCGACTCGAGTTCCCAGCCGGCTGCGCGCGCCTCGCTCGCCCACGACCGATCGGCGATCATGACCGCTCGCGGAGCCACCCGATGAGCCTCGGCGAGCGCGCCCGCAACGAGGTCCTCGAGCCGATGCGTGTCGATCTTCGACTGGCGGCCGTAGGGTGCGTCGAAGACGACGCCGTCGACGGCGTCGTCTGCCAGCGGCAGACGCATCGCGTCACCGCGGCCGACGTGCCATGAGCCCCGACGTGCGCCGGTCGGCGAGGGCTCCTCGCGCTCGAGGAAGTGTGCCAAATTCTCCCGCGCCCCCTGGGCCATCTTCGCCTGCGCGTCGGTACCGATCACGTCCGCACCGACCAGCCCCGCCTCGACGAGCACGCCGCCGGTGCCACACATCGGATCCAGAATCGTCGCGCCCTCCTGAGCGCCTGCGAGGTTCGCCACGGCGCGCGCGAGTAAGGGATCCATGCTGCCGGGCTGGAAGAACGGTTTATCCGTCGGTGCCCGAGTTCCGAAATCGCGGACGCTCTCGGCCTCGAGCCAGCCGAGCGCGCAGACGGAGACGCGTTCGCCCGTCGACTCCTCGCGACCGTCGCCTGCGACGCGCTCGAGTTCGTTCTCGGTACGCTTGAGCGCATTCCCCTCCGCATCGCCCTCGAGTTTCCCCGCCGAAAACGCGACCCGAAGGAGGTGGTCGGGGTCCTCGAGATCCACGGAAAACCCGCGATCGACCAGTACCTGTCCCAGTTCGCGTTCCGCGCGCTCGGTACTCACATCGCTCGAGCCGTGGACGTCCGTCGCCCGCACCGCGACCGATCCCTCTCGGTCGATTGCGGCGGCCTCGAGCACGGCGCGGGCGCTCGCGAGGTCGGCGTCGCCCCGGCCGAGGAGTTCGCTCGCACGGTGGGTGTAGGCGAGTCCACGGACGCGCTCGGGGACGATTCTCCCTGCGACGACGAGCCCGGGCGCAATTCGGCGGATTCCGGCCGCCGCGCTGGCCGCCTCGCGGGCCGCAAACGCGTCGTCCTCGCCGCCGAGCTCGAGCAGATACACGGCCGACTGTCGCGTCGGCGCGGCCATGAGCCTACCGCTTTCCGTGAACCGGCCGACTATGCACGATACCAAATATCACATCTCTGGCCTGTCGAGCACCCGGAAATTGGCGATCCATGAATATGCCACGGAGCGTATAAACCGGATATATCAGGTGGCGGTACTAACCTTTATAAATCTTAAATACGTCCTTTTAAGCGACTAATGACGGATCCGAAGGACACCATCAACATCGAAAACGTGGTGGCGTCGACCGGCATCGGGCAAGAACTCGACCTCCAGAGTGTCGCGATGGACCTCGAGGGGGCCGACTACGACCCCGAGCAGTTCCCCGGTCTCGTCTACCGAACCCAGAATCCAAAATCCGCAGCCCTGATCTTCCGGTCGGGGAAGATCGTCTGTACCGGCGCAAAAAGCACTGACGATGTCCACGAGAGCCTACGTATCGTCTTCGACAAACTCCGTGAACTCCAGATCCAGGTCAACGAAGACCCCGAGATCGTCGTCCAGAACATCGTCACCTCGGCCGATCTGGGCCGCAACCTCAACCTGAACGCGATCGCCATCGGCCTCGGTCTCGAGAACATCGAGTATGAGCCCGAGCAGTTCCCCGGCCTCGTCTACCGACTCGACGAACCGGAAGTCGTCGCACTGCTCTTCGGGTCCGGGAAACTCGTCATCACCGGCGGGAAAAGCCTGTCGACGCCGAACACGCCGTCGACAAGATCGTCTCCCGACTCGAGGACCTCGGCCTGCTCGAGTAACGCACCGCCGTTCTCTGTCGTTCGATCGACTCGAGCGGTGCCGACGTCACCAGCGTGCCCATGTCCGCGACCGGACGCGTCGTGGATGGTCGGCCGATCGACGTGTCTCTGCCGGGAGTGTGGAACTCGTTTTTCCATCACCCACTGGTAGTGCGCTGTTAGTAACTGCTTACTCGCCCGCAGATCCGCCTTCGTTTTCGATCCGTCTCTTATTCCGTCAATAGTCGATCGCACTCTGGTCGCTTTCACCGAATTATCGATCGTTCAATCCCGCCCCAGCGAGCCCGAATCGCCTGAATCGATGCTGACTCATCGAAACGAACGTTCGCGTTTATCCGGGTATCCGTCCCTGACTCTCACGTGCCTATGACGATCCACCCAGATCGAACGCCGCCCGCCTCGGATCGGTTTCACCCCGGTACTGCCGGCGCGATCGGCCGTCGCCCGCTCCCGCAAGAGACGATCCGTCACGTCCTCGACAGCGACCGCCGGCACGAAGTCGTTCGCTGCGTACTCGCCGCTGTCGATCCGATCGCAGTGCGAACGTTGGTCAGCCGACTCGCCGACGCCGAGCACGATCCGACGGTCGGGACGACGATCCACCAACTGCGCCAGCGGATCCATACGTCCCTCTGTGAAACGCATCTCCCGCTGCTCGAAAAACACGATATCGTCCGCTACGATCGGGTACAAAGCCTCGTCGCCCCGGCGGCGAACTGCGCCGCGTTCGAATCCCTCCTCGAGTTCGACTCGCTCAAGTGCCCGATCGCCAGCCGACTCGAGTAATTCGAACCCGACCGGCTCGAGTAGTCCGGCCCTGACCTCCGACCTCCGCCCAACGCGAGTACCCTGACCTCCGCTTGACGCGAGCCCTCGAGCCCGATCGACCCGATTACTCGACGAGTCGCTCGATTTCGGTCACTAAGATATCGCTCGCACCGGCCGCTTTGACTTCGGTGATCGTTTCGAAGACGTCTCGCTCGTTGACGACCGCGTGGACGGCGACCTTCGCTTTCTCGTCTTCCTCGTCGGCGATGTCCATTATCGTCGGCCCACCGAGGCCCGGGATGACGTCGCGAACGGCCTCGAGTCGGTCTTGGGGCACATTCATCATCAGGTAGCGCTTGCCCTCGGCGCGTTTTACCGAAGAGAGGGCGGTCCTGACTTCACCGACCTTGGAGTCCTCGAGGACGTCCTCCCGACCGAACAGTCGGACGGAACTCGCGAGGACCTCGTCGACGACGGCCAGCCGGTTCATCTTCAGCGTCGTCCCGGTACTCGTGATGTCGACGATGGCGTCGGCCATCTCGACGTGGGGCGTGAGCTCTGTCGCGCCCGAGACCTCGACAATGTCGGGGTCGACGCCGGTGTCCGCAAAGAAGTCTTCCGTGATGTTCGGAAACTCGGTCGCGACGGTCTTGCCCGCCAGATCCTCGACCCCGTCTATCTCTCCGTCCTCGGGGGCGGCCAGAACGAGCCGGCAGCGCCCGAACTCGAGGTCGAGCAGTTCCGAGACATCGTCGACGCGGGCCTCCTGAACCTGATCGAAGCCCGTGATGCCGAGATCGGCCGCGCCGTCGGAGACGTACTCCGGGATATCGGCTGCGCGGGCGAACAGTACCGTCACGTCGGGATCGACGGTGTCAGCGTAGAGTTTCCGGTCGGCCCCGTTCTCGAGGTGGAGCCCCGCCCGCTCTAAGAGGTCGATCGTCGGCTCGTGCAGGCGGCCCTTGTTGGGAACGGCGATTCGCATATGCTGGCGTATTGGCGGCGGGGCGGGAATTGTCTTTTCATCCGGCCGAATACGCGCCCTCGCTCCGCTTCCTGGGAGTAGCCGGCCTCAGTTCCTTGGTTCATGAGCACGTTTCGAATGCTCGAGGACTGACTCGTGGACGATCACGACCGCCGAACCGAGGACGATCCGGAGCCGGCCGACAGCGCTCGAGACGACGGCGAGCGATCGGATCGGGTCGAACGATCGCTGCTCGAGGACGAGGCCGACGACGCCGAACGGGGACGAGCGGAGATTCGGGATCGACAGGAGCGCGACAGCGCCCACGCTGGGCACAGTGAGCGCGGCCACGGCGGGGATCACGGTAACAGCCACGACACTGGCGAGGCTCACGGCGGCCACGAGCACGGCGACCACGGCGGCGGAGGCAGGATGCACGCCGGTCACGAAACCATGTTCCGGCGGCGGTTTTTCGTCTCAACGTTGCTCTCGATTCCCGTCCTCCTCTACAGCGAGATGCTCCAGGCGTGGATCGGCTTTTCGGCCCCGGTCTTTCCGGGAAGCGAGTGGATCACGCCTGTCTTTGCGGTGATCGTCTTCGCCTACGGGGGTGTCCCCTTCCTCCGAATGGCCGTCCCAGAACTGCAAGAGCGTGCGCCGGGGATGATGACGCTCATCTCGATGGCGATCACCGTCGCGTTCGTCTACAGCCTCGCGAGCGTCGTCGCACCGACCCAATCTGAGTTCTTCTGGGAGCTCGTGACCCTGATCGACATCATGCTGTTGGGCCATTGGATCGAGATGCGGAGCGTCCGGCGGGCCTCGAGCGCACTGGATGAACTGGCGAAGCTCATGCCCGACACGGCGGAACTGATTACCGACGACGGTGAGACTGAGGAGGTTCCCGCGAGCAACCTCGAGGAGGGCGATCTCGTGCTCGTCAGGCCGGGCGCGAGCGTGCCCGCTGACGGCGTCATCGAAACGGGCGACTCGGACGTCGACGAATCGATGATCACCGGCGAGTCGATGCCCGTCTCAAAGGAATCGGGCGACGAGGTCGTCGGCGGGACGGTCAACGGTGACGGCAGTCTCCGGGTGCGGATCAGCGCGACGGGAGAAGAGACGACGCTGGCGGGCATCATGCGCCTGGTCGAGGAAGCCCAATCGAGCGAATCGAAAACGCAGGCGCTGGCGGATCGCGCCGCGGGCTGGCTGTTCTACGTCGCGCTCGGTGCGGCCGTCGTCACGGCTATCGCGTGGACGATCGCGACGGGGTTCGATTCGGCGGTGATTGAACGCGTGGTCACCGTCCTCGTCATCGCCTGTCCGCACGCGCTCGGGTTGGCGATTCCGCTGGTCGTCGCGATCAACACCTCGCTGGCCGCGCGCAACGGGATGCTCGTCCGAGACCGCATCGCGATGGAGCAGGCCCGAACGCTCGACACCGTCGTCTTCGACAAGACCGGGACGCTCACCGAGGGCGAACAGGGAGTCGTCGATATCGCGACCGTCGACGGCGTTTCCGAGGAGACAGCACTCGCGCTCGCTGCGACCGTTGAGGGCGATTCGGAACACATGATCGCTCAGGCCGTCCGCGAGGCAGCCGACGAACGTGGTGTTACGAGGCGGACCGCCACCGATTTCGAGGCGCTGAAAGGCAAGGGTGTCCGCGCGACGGTAGACGGCGAACGAATTCACGTGGGCGGCCCGAATCTCCTTTCAGAACTCGAGGATGGCGTGCCAGCGGAACTCGAGCAGTTCGCTGATCAGGCTGGGGAGAACGCGCAAACCGTCGTCTACCTCTTCCGCGAAGAGAAACCAGTCGCCGCGTTCGCGCTCGCGGACGTGATTCGCGAGGAGAGCTACCGCGTCGTCGACGCGCTCCACGAACTGGGGCTCGAGGTGGCGATGTTGACCGGTGACTCCGAAGACGTGGCTCGCTCGGTCGCGGCCGACCTCGGGGTCGAGACGGTCTTCGCCGAGGTACTGCCCGAGGACAAGGACGAGAAGATCACGGAGCTACAGGAGCAGGGCAAGTCCGTCGCGATGGTCGGCGACGGGGTCAACGATGCGCCGGCGCTCACGAGAGCCGATATCGGGATCGCAATCGGGAGCGGGACGGATGTCGCCGTTCAGTCGGCGGACATCATCCTCGTCACAAACAACCCGATGGACGTGGTCCGGCTCGTCACACTGAGCCGGGCGAGCTACCGGAAGATGCAACAGAACCTCGTCTGGGCCGCGGGGTACAACGTGTTCGCGCTTCCGCTTGCAGCCGGGATCCTCGCACCGATCGGCATCCTCCTCTCGCCGGCCGTCGGGGCGCTGCTCATGTCGCTCAGTACGGTGATCGTCGCGATCAACGCGCAGTTCCTCCGGCGCGTGGATCTCTCGGTCCCGAGTCTTCCGGGGTCTCCGCGCCGCGGGAACCGCGGCCGGCTGACTGATCTGCTGATCGGCTCGGTTCGACCTCCTTCCCGTCCCGATTCTTGGTACTGTAAACGACCCCAGCAAATTGGGAAGTACGCCGATAGCCGTGGCCGCTCGATCTCCCAGTATGGCAGACGACTCGTGTCCATGCGGCAGTACCACTGGCGACCAGGAGCGCGAATCCGACTCGACTACCGATCGATGGCTATCCGACTTCCCGGTTCTCGAGGCACCGCTTTCCGTCGACGTGCAGACAGCGTTGGGACGACTCCTCGGCGAGGAATCGGTCGAAACGCTCGAGGAGTGGATCACCGAAATTCGTCGCCGAACCGGCGGCGGATCGATCGCGGTCGACGATCTGTGCCATGCCGACGAGGCGACGGCTCACTGGGGTGAGATCGATGGAGAGCGGTACTACTTCCAGTGTTTTACGACGCGGTGCTCCTGTCAGCGTTCGCGGAGCGGCCGGTCGCGATTCGAACCGAAAGCCCGGACGGAACGATACTCGAAGCGCGCGCCGTGGGAACCACTGTGTCGACGGTCTCGCCCGACGGAGCGGTGGTTTCGTTCGGTGTTGATGATACCGTCGCGCCGCCGGACGGCGAGCCGTCGCACGCAGACATCTATACCGCGGTCTGTCCGTACGTCAGGGCGTTCCCAGGCCACGAGGCGTACGAACGGTGGGCGGACACCGTCCCGGCAGCGACCGTCGCGATGCCGCTCGCGGGGACGACGGAGATCGCGGCTGCACTCGTCGCGTGACCGACCACTTGAACGAGCAGCACCGATCTCAATGTGCACTCGTTACAGGTGCTGACCCAACAGGTTCCGCTCGGCCCGCTGGAGATGCTCGGCGATCGTCGATGGATCGACGTCGAGTTCGGCGGCGACGTCCTCGGTCGTCACCGTTCGCGGCACCTCGTAGTACCCCATCTCGTAGGCGGTTTGAACTGCCTCGCGCTGGCGGTTGGTCAGTTCGTCCAGCGGATGGTCGTGACCGTCGTACGTCCCGAGCTTTCGCAGGTCCGGCGAAATTCCCGCCCGTTCGTACTCGTCGACGGTCCCCGAAATCGTCTCCTGAGAGCCGACCAGCGACAGGGTGGCACCTTGGTCGGTCACGTCTGGCTCACAGGTCCCGATCAGTTCGTCCGACCGGTCCGCGAGCCCCTCTGGGAGCGCCGGTGCGGTAAACGCGATCACGTACCGGTACTCCCCCTCCGAGTCGGCGACCCGCTCCCACCAGTCGACGTACTCGAGGTCGGACAGCCGGTCCTCGTCGATCGGCGTCTCGACCGCGACCTGTCCGATGGCACCGGTCCCGTGACACGCGAGTTCTTCGAACTCCAGAACCCCCGCATCGCGACTGATCGAGACGAGCTCCGCAATTCCCATCCGATCGAACGCCGGGTCGCTGAGTGTCACGTGGGCTTCTCGCATGCGCCTAGCGACGACCAGACCAGCATTCGATAAAGTGTTGTCCACCGTCCACTTTTCCGACCAGTCTCGGTCGGCCTCGAACTGCGGGTCACCGATCGCCCGACGGGGGATATAAACCGTCCCAGTATACTCGGAGCATGGCCCATGCGGTCCGCGCCGGTACAGGCGGGTGATGACTGCGATCCAGACAGACGACCTGACCAAGCGCTTCGGCGACGTCGTGGCTGTCGACGGCCTCGACCTGCACGTCCGGGAGGGAAAAGTGTTCGGCTTCCTCGGCCCGAACGGGGCCGGGAAGTCCACGACCATCGATATGCTGTTGGACTACGTGCGCCCGACCGAGGGAACCGCGAGGGTACTCGGCGCGGATGCCCGCGAGGAGTCGGAGGCGATTCGGGAACGCATCGGTGTGCTTCCCGAGGGAATGAGTCTCTATGACCGCCTGACTGGACGCCGCCACCTCGAGTTCGCGATCGAGTGGGCAGACGCCGATGACGACCCCAACGCGATACTTGACCGCATCGGATTAGACGAACGTGACGCGACCCGGTCGGTCGGCGAGTACTCAAAGGGCATGCAACAGCGGCTCGCGTTGGGGATGGCACTGGTCGGTAATCCCGACCTGCTCATCCTCGACGAGCCCTCCTCGGGGCTCGATCCGCACGGGATTCGCCGAATGCGGGAACTGGTCCGCGAGGAAGCCGCGAACGGGACGACGGTGTTCTTCTCGAGCCACATTCTCGGCCAGGTTGAGGCAGTCTGTGACCGCGTCGGTATCCTGTCCGCGGGCGAGTTAGTCGCCGTCGACACCGTTGAAGGGTTGCGGAGAACCGTCGGGGCCGGCTCCGAACTCTGTCTGCGCGTGATCGGTGATATCGACGTCACGCTCACCGATATCGACGGTGTCGACTCGGTACGGTTGACGGACGGTATTCTCCGGGTCGCGTGCTCGGATTCGCGTGCGAAAGCGCGAGTCGTGACTCGGCTGACGAACGCCGGCGTCGATATTCTCGACGTCGACTCCGAAGAGGCGTCGCTCGAGGACGTGTTCACGGCGTACACGACCGATAACGGCGGTCCCGAATCGGAGACGGCGGACGTCGCCGTGCGCAAGGAGGTGGTCCCATGACGGTCACCTGGCGGGATGTCGCCCGGAAGGACTTCGAGGACGCGGCGCGATCGCGGCTGCTCTGGGGGCTCATCGCCGTCTTCGTCGCCTTCCTGGTGATGTCGCTGCTCTCGGCCGAACAGCTCTTCCCGGAGCCCGTGACCGTCGACGCCGCGATGGCACTTTCGGGCGTCGCGATGCTCGCGCAACTGTTCGTCCCGGGCATCGCGCTGGTCGCTGGCTACATGTCAGTGGTCGGCGAGCGTCGGTCCGGGAGCCTGCGGGTGCTGTTGAGCTACCCGTTCTCTAGGAGGGACGTGGTCACCGGCAAACTCGCCGGTCGGCTGCTCGTTACCGGGACGGCGCTGACCGTCGGATTCGCCGTGGCCAGCGTCCTCGTCGTGGCGCTGTACGGCGTCCCCGACGCGCTGACGTTCGCCGGGTTCGTGGCGACCGGCGTCCTGCTCGGGCTGACGTTCACGGCCCTCGCGGTCGGCGGCTCGGCCGCCGCCTCGACCCAGGGACGGGCGCGGACGCTCACCATCGGCTCGTTCGTGGGGATGGTGTTCTTCTGGAAACCAGTCGTCGTCGGGATCTACTACGCGGTTACGGTCTCGCTCCCGGGGATTCGAGCCGAGTCGTGGTACTTCCTCCTGAAGCGGCTCAACCCGCTCGAGGCCTACCGCGTCCTCGCGGGTGCCGTCCTCGACGAGCGGGTCGACGCGGTCCCCGAGTTCCCACTCGAGGACGTCCCTGCCACCGCCTCGCCCGAAACGCTCGAGCTCTCGAACCGGCTCGCGGGCGAGGTCCCGTTCTACCTCGCAGACTGGTTCTCGGTGGTCGTGTTGCTCGCGTGGGGGCTCGTTCCCGTTATCGTGGGCTACCGACGTTTCGAGGACGCGGACCTCGGGTGATTCGAACGGACCGAACGAGAAATCGAGGCGCGGACGCTGACTGCGACGGCGATCACGCGCTCGCGTTGTAGCCGGCGATGTCGACCGCGCTGACAAGTGCCTGGGTCTCTGCAGCCCCCTCGACGGTGGCTCGTTTCGCGTCGCGATCGACGTCGACCGATTCGACGCCCTCCACTCCCTCGAGCGCGTCTTCGACGGTCTGTTCGCAGTGCTCACAGGACATGCCTTCGACGGTGATGGTCTGACTCATATGAGAATAGAGGGGCCGCTGAACGTTGTGCGTTTCTACTTTCGATTCTAGGTCGAACGGGGGCGTGAGTTCGGATTCCAAAGTGACTGTCAGCACGCTCTTTGCGCTCGAGCCCGAACGGGACGTATGCGCGACCTCGACGAAACCGACATGGCAATCCTGCGGCTGCTAGGTGAGGACGCCCGGCGGCCCTACAGCGAGATCGCCGAGCGAGTGGGGCTCTCCGGGCCGGCCGTCTCCGACCGCGTCCAGCGCCTCGAGGAGGCGGGCGTCATCAACCGCTTCACCGTCGATGTGGACCAGTCACAGCTTCGGGCAGGGGTGCCAGTGTTCGTACGGGCGATCGTTCCGTCGGGGACCGTTGACGACTGCAAGGCGGCGATCGCGGATGCCGACGCCGTCGAGCACGTGTTCGTCACCGCCGACGGCGAGTTGTGGTTCTACGCCCGGGCACAGGTCCAGCGCGTCCGAGAGTGGCTCGAGGGCCTACTCCCCGAGGCGGACGGTGTCGACTACGACGTGACGCTGATGGACGACGCGGAGTGGACGCCGTCGCTCGACGGGACGCAGTTCGCCCTCACCTGTGCGGAGTGTGGCAACACCGTCGACAGCGAGGGGGAATCGACTCGCATCGAGGGCGAGGTCTACCACTTCTGCTGTCCGTCGTGTCAGGGTCGGTTCGAGAACCGATACGATCGACTCGAGGAGGGAGTCTGAGTTTCGATTCCAAAGAAACCGCCACGCTGAACTTCGACTTGTGACCAGTAAAGGGGGTAAGCGGGGAGTTCCTATGAGTCACTAATGAGTACCCGGACCGCACACCTGGATATCCGGGGCATGAGCTGTGCGAACTGTTCGCAGACGATCAGTGATGCCCTGGAGTCCCTCGACGGCGTGGCGGAAGCGAACGCGAACTTCGCCACCGACGAGGGGACTGTCGAGTACGACCCCGAAGACGTATCACTCGGCGATATTTATGCGGCGATCGAGGACGCCGGCTACGAGGCCGACCACTCGAGCCGATCAATCGGGATCACGGACATGAGCTGTGCGAACTGCGCCGAGACCAACGAGTCGGCCCTCGAGTCTGTGCCCGGTGTCATCGACGCAGAGGTCAACTACGCGACCGACGAGGCCACAGTCGCGTACAACCCGGACGATGTCTCGCTCGAGGTGCTCTACGAGGCGATCGAGGACGTCGGCTACACGCCTGTCCGCGACGACGGCAGTGAGGAGTCGGATCAGGACCGGCGCGACGCGGCCCGACAGGCCGAGATCCGCAAACAGCGTCGGTTGACGATCTTCGGCGCGATCCTGTCGGCCCCGTTCCTGTTCTTCCTCGCAGACATGTTCCTGCTCGAGGGCGCGTACCTGCCGGAGACGGTTTTCGGCGTCAAATTCGGCTGGGTCGAGTTCCTGCTCGCGACGCCGGTCTACGTCCTGCTGGGCCGCGAGTTTCTCGAGAATTCGTATACCGCGCTCGCCCGGAACCGCACCGCCAACATGGACGTGCTGATCGCCCTGGGATCGTCGACGGCGTATTTTTACAGCCTCGTCGTCCTGCTGGGCCTGCTCGCGGGGAATCTTTACTTCGACACCGCCGCGATGATCCTCGTGTTCATCACGCTAGGCAACTACCTCGAGGCCCGCTCGAAGGGCCAAGCCGGCGACGCGCTGCGGAAACTGCTCGAGATGGAGGCCGAGACGGCCACGCTGGTCGACGATGATGGGAACGAGACCGAGGTTCCCCTCGAGGACATCGACGTCGGCGATCGAATGAAGGTCCGGCCGGGCGAGAAAATTCCAACCGACAGCGTCGTCGTGGACGGCCAGTCTGCGGTCGACGAGTCGATGGTGACTGGTGAGTCCGTCCCCGTCGAAAAGGGGTCGGGCGACGAGGTGATTGGCTCGACGATCAACGAGAACGGCGTGCTGGTCGTCGAGGCCACCAAGGTCGGCGAAGATACGGCCCTACAGGGGATTGTCCAGACCGTCAAGGAAGCCCAGTCCCGCCAGCCGGAAATCCAGAACCTCGCGGATCGTATCTCGGCGTACTTCGTCCCCGCGGTCATCCTGAACGCGACGGTTTGGGGACTGGTCTGGTTCCTCTTCCCCGAGGCGCTGGCCGGCGTCGTCAGCGCTGTCCCGGTGCTGGGACTGGTCGGCGGCGGTCCGGCCGCCCTCTCGACGTTCGAGTTCGCCGTCGTCGTCTTCGCCTCGTCCGTACTGATCGCCTGCCCCTGCGCGCTCGGGCTGGCGACGCCCGCCGCGACGATGGTCGGCTCCACATTGGGCGCACAAAACGGCGTCCTGTTCAAGGGCGGCGACATCTTAGAGCGCGCGCGAGACGTCGACACCGTCGTCTTTGACAGACCGGCACGCTGACGACCGGCGAGATGACGCTGACCGACGTGGTCGCGATCGAGGGAGAGCCGACTGCGGCAGACGGCGGCAATGCGGCCGCTGATGGGGGCGTAGTGGCGACCCGCGAAGCGCTCGACGAAGATGAGGTACTCCGCCTCGCCGCAAGCGCCGAGCGCAACAGCGAACACCCGCTCGCGCAGGCGATCGTCGAGGGTGCCGAGGAGCGCGGCCTCGAGGTAACTGATGCTGAGGAGTTCGAGAACGTCCCCGGGCAGGGCGTCCGGGCGACCGTCGAGGACCGCGAGGTGCTGGTCGGCAACCGGCGGCTGCTCGAGTCCACCGGCGTCGATCCGTCGCCTGCCGCCGACGAGATGGAACGGCTCGAGCGCGAGGGCAAGACGGCGATGCTGGTCGCGGCCGACGGCGAGGTCGTCGGTGTCGTCGCGGACGCCGACACAGTCAAAGACGGTTCGGCTGCGGCGGTCGCAGCCCTGCGAGAGCGCGATCTCGACGTGATGCTGATCACCGGCGACAACGAACGCACCGCCCGCGCTGTTGCCGAGCAGGTCGGGATCGACCCTGACAACATCCGCGCCGGCGTCCTCCCCGAGGACAAGGCCGATGCCGTCGATGACATTCAGTCAACGGGCCAGAAGGCGATGATGGTCGGCGACGGGGTCAACGACGCGCCGGCGCTGGCCGTCGCCCACGTTGGCACCGCCATCGGCTCCGGGACGGACGTGGCCATCGAGGCCGCGGACGTGACGCTGATGCGGGACGATCCGTTCGACGTGGTGAAGGCGATCCGCATCTCCGAGGCCACGCTGGCGAAGATCAAGCAGAACCTCGTCTGGGCACTGGGATACAACACCGCGATGATCCCGCTCGCCTCGCTGGGTCTGCTGCAGCCGGTGCTGGCGGCCGGCGCGATGGCGCTGTCGTCGGTGTCGGTCCTCTCGAACAGCCTGCTGTTCCGTCGATACACGCCCGACCGCGACTACGAGCTGTTCGGGCGACTTCGGCGCTGAGCGGCGCTCCGACCTCGAGGGGTTGCTTTCTGCTCGAGCCGAAACGGACGGTTCAAAGTCCGAACCAATCGATAATAGCACGGTTTCTTCATTCAGAAATTTTGTGAAACCTGCGGTAAGTACAGGACAAGTGCACATCGCTCAGTACAGGCCACATAGATACCGATCCGATTTCGATAGCAGCGAAAGAAATCTGGCTGTGCGAAGACTTACCATGATATGGATGACATTTTAATCAGAATGGGATTGCGTCTCCGAGTGATTGAGTTGTCCCTCGCTACGCTTGTCCTCCTGAACGCTGCCATCGAGTTCTTCGGCCTTTCCCAGCCGTATCCAGCTTGGCCGACTGTCGGGCCAGTACCGGTTGATCCGGAACTCATCATTCCGGGACTACTCGGTATCGTCACTATTCTCGTTATGATCCGTGAGGGGATTGCTATCGGCTCAATCGTTGTCGGAGTTCTCGGTGTACTGACGCTGTGGATAGCAGCGATGAGTCTGTACTCGCTGTACGCCGATACGGCAGTCGGTCTCTTTTGGGGTGGGTTCTTTACGCTCATCAGCGGAACTCTCCTCGCTATTGCGGTTATTGTCCAGAGCCTCGTTCGCCAAAGTGGTCACCGTGGAATCCCCCATCAAATCGATGATTGATTTGGTAATTAACTGCAGAATTGATCGGAATTTGGAGAGCTTCTGTAACAGAGATCGGCTGATCAGTACGTACACCTGCTTGCCATATCCGCCGTTTCAGTTTCACACCTCGTCTGGATAACGAAACCGTGGTATCATCTACTGATAATCGAGTCTTCACCGCGGCTGACGGATCCCGTTCGGGAGTGACGACGAACCGGTTGTAGACGGCCGTCAAGTCGCTTCTCGCACGCAAACGGAGCCGGATCGAATAACATCTATCCGGCAATATTCCAATAACTATAAGTGTATTATGTATGTACAATAATTCGGAAGCGCCCTCCACGGGGACTACACGAAAGTCCCGGGTGCTTGGAACACCCGAGACGCGCTTCCAAACCGCCAAGGTTTCGAAGCATGATTCCATACTGTCTCACGAGACATAAAAGTCTCGCACGACACGCACAGCGCTCGTACCCGATCGCCTTCGGATCAAGCAGGTCCGAGCCGCGGCGTCGGCGTCGTCCTGAATCGCTCTACGAGAAATACGGAAAACGAGGTGGGTACGACCGATAACTGAATCGAGTTCTACCGGTCGGCCGATCAGCCCCGCAAACTGCGCATAAGTTAGCGGCTGACCGGATGGCGCTCGATTTTACGCCGCTTCGGCTCACTTCTCGCCGGCGTTCCCGTTGCCGCGCTGTTTGTCGCCTTCCTCGTCGCCTTTCTCCTGGTCGACGTTGCGAATTTCGACATCGTCACCGGTGCCGCTCTGACTGATCACCGGCTTGAGAATGTACTTTCCGCTGTTACCGGCCTTGTGAGGTGCAATGTCGTAGACGAAGTCGACCCGCTCACCATCGCCGATGGTAAATTTCGAGTTGATCTGGAGTTTGTTGCTCGGCAGTTTCACCCGCGTCGTACTGCCGTCGGCCAGCACTCCTTCGGTGTCGCTGACGTAGATGAAGACTTTCTCGTAGTCGCCGGCCGGCAACTCGAACTCGTCGACCACGGACGCGTTCGCGCCTTTCAGTTCGGTGAGGTCGACCGTGCGTTCGTCGACGTCGTACTCGATCCACCGTTCGTCGCTGCCGTCTCCGTCGTTCCCGTCGGCGGTCTCGTTCGCGTCACCGTCGCTCACGTCACCGGTTCGCTTGAAGCCGACCGTCGTGATCGTCACGTTGAGGTGTTCGAAGTCGTCGATCGCGTTCGGCTCGTCACTGACGTAGAACGCGGCCGTTCCCGTCCCCTCGCTCGAGGAGCCGTCAGTCGATCCGTCGGTGCCGATGTCCCCACCTATGCCACCGGTACACCCGGCGACGGCGACGAGGGCTGCGACGAGTACCAGTCGGACCACACGTCTGTTCATGTACGGTGACTGTCCGCTCATGGAGAAAAGGCCGACGACGATTGGTTCCGTTTACGACCGTTCATCTCCCGCAAAACTGGCCGAAACGGGGTGTCAACCGCCGGGCGGAGTGACGGTTAGGCGGCGGTACTCATTCCCTCGAGTCGCTCGGCGAAGAAGGTCTCGAGGAGGATGGGCGTGACGAAAGCCTCGACCAGGGCGGCGACGACCAGCAATAGCCAGCCAGCGAGAATGAGCATTGCTGTCCGGTAGAGGTAGGGTTTCGTAAAGATCGCGTCGCGAGAGCCACGAACTCGCTGGCCGATCCGATAGAGGAGTCGGAAACCGATGCCGGCGGCGATAAACAGCGCCGGAAGCTCGAAGATCCCGTGGGGAGCAGCCCCACGAGGATGTAATCGAGGCCGACGTCCCTGGTGACGTACGCGCCGACGTTCCCGACGATAACTCCGTTGAACACCATCGCCCAGGCAGTCAAGAGGCCGAGGCTCAGCGCGCCGACTATCGACAGCAGGAATGCGCGGGTGTTGTTCACGAGTAAAAAGCGCGCTAGATCGATTCCGCCGCCGTCTACCTCCGGGAACAGCGGTTCTCCGACCATCTCCTCGATTATCTCGAGGAGGTTGTAGCCCGCAAGCATGAGGAGGACGCCGACGACGATCCCGAACGCAAACAGGCCGGCGGCGAACCCGACGTAGCGGCTGTGCTCGGTCCAGGCGTCCGCGAGCGCCTCGCGGGGCGGATACCCGCTGTCCTGACGCATATCGTCGTTCTGCAGGCCTGCATCCATATCGATACGTCTTCGGAAGAAAACATAAACCCGGCGACTCGTCTCGTACACTGGCCAGTGTATCGACAGTATAAGGCCGCCTGAGAAGAATCCTGAGCCAATGACGACGCTTGCGATCATCGACGGCCAGGTGCTCCGCCCCGATCTGACGGTGACGACCGCGGACGTACTGATCGACCAGGACAGCGGCGAGATCCGCGAGATCGGTCACAATCTCGCGGCGGAGGCTGACGAGACGCTCGACGCGGCGAACTCGCTGGTCACGCCGGGGTTTGTTAACGGCCACTGTCACGTCGCAATGACGCTCCTGCGGGGGTACGCCGACGACAAACCGCTCGAGGCGTGGCTACAGGAGGACATCTGGCCCGCCGAGGGAGAACTGACGGCCGAAGACGTCCGCATCGGTGCCGAGCTGGGACTGCTCGAGCTAATCAAATCGGGCGTCACCGCGTTCGCGGACATGTACTTCCACGTGCCCAAGGTCGCTGCCGCGGTCGAGACGGCTGGCCTCCGTGCCCGTCTCGGTCACGGCATCGTCACCGTCGGCAAGGACGGCGAGGTCGCTCGCGAGGACGCGGCTACGGGCCTCGAGATCGCCCGCGAGTACGACGGCGCGGCTGACGGCCGAATCTCGACGGCGTTCATGCCCCACTCGCTGACGACCGTCGGGAGTGAGTACCTCGAGGAATTCGTTCCCAAAGCGCGAGAAACGGGCGTTCCGATCCACTACCACGCCAACGAAACCGCAGACGAGGTCGCACCGATCGTCGACGAGCACGGGATCCGGCCGCTCGAGTACGCCGCTGATCGCGGCCTCCTCGAGCCCGAGGACTTCGTCGCACACGGCGTTCACGTCGACGAGACCGAGATCGACCTGCTCGCCGAGGTCGGCACCGGTGTGATCCACTGTCCCGCGTCGAACATGAAACTCGCAAGCGGGATGGCCCCGGTCGAGCGGTTGCGCAAGGCGGGCGTCACCGTCGGTCTCGGAACGGACGGCGCGGCCTCGAACAACGACCTCTCGATGCTCGACGAGGCCCGCGACGCGGCCATGCTAGGCAAGCTCGCGGCCGATGACGCCAGCGCGGTGCCCGCCGAGGCGGTCGTCGAGATGATGACCCGGGGCAGCGCCGACGCGATCGGCCTCGAGTCCGGCCGGATCGAAGCAGGCGCGCCGGCCGATCTCGCGGTGATTGACCTCGAGCAACCCCACTTGACGCCGCCACACGATCTCGTGAGTCACCTCGCCTACGCGGCCGCAGCGGCCGACGTTCGCCACACCGTCTGCGACGGCCGGGTGCTCATGCGCGACCGCGAGGTACTGACGCTCGAGGAGGCGGCCGTTCGAGAGCGAGCGATCGAGTCGGCGGAATCGCTGAGCGAACGGGTCGACGCCTAGCCAATCCGTCTGACTGAACGAACGAGTCGAGGTGAGGAGGCCGAGATAAACGTTCAAAACCACTGATAAACGCTCAAAACAATTCTTAATCCGTTTCATCGGGGCGCGAACGGCGAGAACGTCCGACGGGGTTTATTCAGGAATCTGAGAATGTCCCGACTGGATGAAGAGTCACCGACTACTTACGATGGCATTGGTTGCCGCGATGCTCCTGTCCGCGCTTGCACCGCTGGGAACGGCGGCAGCGCAGACGGACGACGGCGACCTCGAGATGGACGTCGACTACGAGGGCGAGGAGATCGTCGTCACGGTCGACGCGAACGAAAGCGTCGAAAACGCGACTGTCGACGTAACGGCGTTCGACAACGAGTCGTACGCGGGCGAGGACGAGTACACGACCGACGAGAACGGAACCGTCGTTCTCCCGGCTCCTGAGGACTCGGTTAACATCACGATTACCGCGTCGACCGACGACGGGAATGAGACCGACGGCGACTCGACCGACGCGACGGTCACGATCGACGAGGACTCGGTCGAGGAAACAGAGTCTACCGAAGAGGAGACTGAGGACGAACTCGCGGACAACGAGACCGCAGAGAACGAGACCGTCGACAACGAAACCGAAGACGAACTCGACGAGAACGAGACTGTCGACAACGAAACCGAGGACGACCTCGACGAGAACGAGACCGTCGACAACGAAACCGAGGACGACCTCGATGAGAACGAGACCGACGGCAACGCATCGAACTTCGGTGCGCTCGTCTCGGAGTTCGTCGAGGACGCGGACAACGAGTCCGACGGACCGACCGGCATCTCCGTCGCGACCTTCGTCGTCGCGAACAACCCGGGCAACGCACCCGACCACGCCGGACCGCCGGCCCACGCCGGTCCGCCGAGCGATGGTGACGAAACCGAGGACGACCTCGACGACAACGAGACCGATATCGAGGACAACGAAACCGAGTCCGAGGACGACCTCGAGAACAACGAGACCGAAGACGACGCTGACGACAACGAGACCGACGATAGCGATGACGAGTCCGCTGGCGGTCCGCCGGCCCACGCCGGTCCGCCGAGCGATGACGACGCCGATGACGAGGACGATAGCGACGACGAGGACGACAGCGACGAACGAGGTCCACCCGAACACGCTGGCCCGCCGAGTGACGACGAACGAGGCCCGCCTGAACATGCCGGACAGTCCGGTGATGACGACGGCGACGCTGACGACAGCGAAGACGAAGAAGACGACGATGGCAACGATAACCGCGGCAACGGCGGCGGTCCGCCGTCCCACGCCGGACCGAAATAACGGCGACCGCACCTGATCCGTTTCGAACGGAGCCGATCCGCGTCCGAGAGACGCCGCCCAATGACATTGTGTTGTCAGAGGCACGGTCTTCGGCGGCGTCGGGAAACGGTCACAACGCGACGATCGGCAACGAGCCGACGCCCGTACCAGTGACCGACGTGGATTCGACTGTTCTTTCCGTTCACCACTTTCGCTTTCACCGTGGCGCGACGCTTCGGTAGCGTTTTTGCCACGCTCGCACTCAGTCGACCCATGACCGAAACCGAGTACCCCCCGATCAGCGAGCAGCTGGACGACCTCGAGGCCGCTCGCGAGGAGGGACGCCGGAAGATGGACTGGGCCGCCCAACACATGCCGATCTGCGAGCACGTTCGGAAGGAGTTCGTCGCAGAGCAGCCCTTCGCGGGCGAACGCATCGGGATGGCGATGCACGTCGAAGCAAAGACGGCGATCCTCGTCGAGACGCTCGCGGAGGGCGGCGCTGAAGTGGCCGTTACCGGTTGTAATCCGCTCTCGACCCACGACGACGTGTCGGCGGCGCTCGATACACACGAAAACATCACCAGCTACGCCAAACGCGGTGTCGACGACGAGGAGTACTACGCCGCGATCGAGGCCGTCATCGCCCACGAACCGACGATCACTGTCGACGACGGGATGGATCTCGTCGCTGCGATTCACGAGGACTACCCCGAACTGATCGACGGCATCGTCGGCGGCGCGGAGGAGACGACTACCGGCGTTCACCGCCTGCGTGCCATGGACGCTGACGGCGCGCTCGACTATCCCGTCTTCGCGGTCAACGACACGCCAATGAAGCGCCTCTTCGACAACGTCCACGGGACCGGCGAGTCTTCGCTGGCCTCCATCGCGATGACCACGAACCTCTCATGGGCCGGCAAGAACGTCGTCGTCGCGGGCTACGGCTACTGCGGCAAGGGCGTCGTACAGAAGGCGTCGGGCCAGAACGCGAACGTCATCGTCACCGAAGTCGAGCCACGCCGCGCCCTCGAGGCCCACATGGAGGGATACGAGGTCATGCCAATGGCCGAGGCCGCCGAAGTGGGCGACGTCTTCCTGACGACGACCGGCAACCGGGACGTCATCGTCGAGGAACACTTCGAAAAGATGCAAGACGGTGTCTTGCTCGCCAACGCGGGCCACTTCGACATCGAGATCGACCTCGAGGCGCTCGACGATCTCGCAGTCGACCGCTACGAAGCACGGGACGGCGTCGAGGCCTACGAGATGGCCGACGACCGCAAGCTGAACGTCATCGCCGAGGGCCGACTCGTCAACCTCGCCGCGCCCGTCTCGCTGGGCCACCCCGTCGAAGTGATGGACCAGAGCTTCGGCGTGCAGGCCGTCTGCGTGCGCGAAATGCTCGAGAACGGTGACGCCTACGACGCCGGCGTCCACGACGTCCCCGATGACCTCGACAAGGAGATCGCTGAGATCAAACTCGAGGCCGAGGGCGTCGACTTCGATTCACTGACCGAGACCCAACGCGAGTACATGGACTCCTGGGACCACGGTACATAGGCACTCACAGCGGTCTTCCCGTCGAATCGGTCGGTAGCAGTAATAGACTACCAATCCGAATCAGTTTCTGCGGATCGTCGACAGCTGGCCCCCACTCACGATTCAGTTCCCGGTGTCGTCGCTCCCATTGACCTCCTCGATCGCGAACACGAGGCTCCCGTCCTCGAGCCCGCCGAGGCGAACCCGCGCCGCGAACGTCGTCCCTGTTTTTCGCTGACCGGTACAGCTCCCGGTCCACCGCCATCCCTCCACGACGGTCGGAATCGCGGTCGACTCGAGGTTCTCGACGGCGTCATCGGTGAACAGTTCCTGCCAGGGTGTGCCGGCGATGGCGTCGTGCTCGTAGCCGAACTGCATCGCGAATGCGCGGCTTGCAAACTGGATGTCGTCGGAATCGACGATGGCGATGGCGTCCCCGGCGAACTCGATGCTCGCCAGTGACCGTCGCGAGAGGGCGGTCAGCCGGTGGCGCTCGAGGAGGTCGTGGACGCGGTCGGCGAGCCGAGTGCGCGTCTCCTCCCGTTCGATCACCGCGGTCCAGTCGTACGACCGGACTGTGTTCGCGAGTTCGGGCGTCCGTTCGCCCGCGAGGACGACGATCGGTAGATCCGGCGCAGTAGCCCTAATCGTCTCGAGGCGGTCGTCCAGCGTTTCGATGTCGGTGCCGTTCCGCGCTGGCGTCTCTGCACTTGCTGCCGTCCGTGGCAACGAAACGACGAGACAGTCGATTTCGTCGGTCTTGTGCCGCTCTACAGTGTCCGCGAGCGTCGAAACCGTCTCGACGGTGAGATCGGCCTCGTCGTCGGTGAACGCTCGCTCGATGCGGTCGCGTGTTCCGTCCCCGCCGACGGCCAGGACGGTCAGCCGTGTCGGCCGCGTTCGAACGGTCGGCTCGGCAACTGCGGTGGTGGGTGCTAACATCAATAGCGCCTCCGTTCGGTAGTCAACCGGCGAGACTGTCGTTGCTCGTGGCGACTGGAGACGACGATCCGTCCGCTCGAGTCGCCACTGGCTGTCGTCGTAGTCGTCTGAAGCCGCCGACTATCGACTGTCATGGACTGTCCCGTCAACTGTGACGGTGCCGTCGCTTCGAACTCCGACGAGCAAGCCGTCGTACTCGAATTCGACGCTGATATCGGCAGTCGAGTCTGGCTGGAAGAGCTGATCCAGCGCCTCGGGATCCACCGCGTTGTACAGCGGCTCGAGTTCGTGTGCATCGGTGTTGGTCTCGTCCGCGAGCGCCTCGACGACTCGCAGACTGATCGAATCGCTGTGGTAATCTAGTGTGGTTCCAGTCATCTTGAGTAGAGAAACGTGACCGACCGGTATCCGCTTGCTCGTTATACACGTTATTTCAAGTCGGACGCGACACTACGTGTATAGTGTCGGGGTGAATCGCCGGGACATCGCGTTTGATCCCTGCAGACTCGGCGATATGAGCGACAGTGGTCGACCCCGTTGGGGCCGCGCGGCGACGAGTAGCTTCACCGATGGGAATGAACTATATTTCTACCGAATCAAATCGGAAGTAACCGCGCGTATCATTGGTAGTCGTTCCATAGGTGGGACATGGTCGTTGCCTCGGTCCACACTGGAATGTTCGCAGGTGCTACACGGGAGACGGTCGCAGTAGCGCTCGGGGCGATCGGCATGCTAGGAAGTATCATGAGCGGAGTAGGGCTCCCTGACCTCGCGACGGTCGGGCCTGGACTGGGGCTGGAACCCGGACTGTTCGTTCTCGGACTCGCCGCACGGAGCAGCTCCGATCGGCCGAACGATATCGAACGGCTGACCGACGAACTCCGTCAGTTCGTTTCGCGAATCGACGGCGACGCGCCCGCGTCGTTCGCCGACGAAACCGGTGACGGAGCCGCGGATGTCGACGAGCCCGTCGACTTCACTATCGACCGGGACGACGAGATCGGCCAGTTGTCCGAGGTCGTCGACGAACTGGCGGCGACAGTGCGCGAACGGGAGCGCCAACGCGCGGAGAGCGAACGCTACCGTCAGGAGCTATACCGGATCACATCGGACCCGGACCTTCAGGACGAGGCGAAGATTCGCCGACTGCTCGAGATCGGCCGCGAACGGCTGGGTGTCGAGACGGGACTTGTCTCCCGGATCGACGAGTCGGCCGACCGGTACGAGATCGAGATGGCGGTCGGTCACGAGAGCGACCTGGAGGGAACGGAACTCGATCTGTCGACGAGCTACTGCCGGACCACTATCACGTCGGACGACGTGCTGGGGATCTACGACGCGGCGACGACGGAGGGGAGAGTCGCCCAGCCGACACCGAACTCGGCGTCAGTTGCTACGTCGGCGGAAAGCTCGAGGTCGACGGAGAACTCTACGGGACGGTCTGCTTCCTGAGCCGCGATTCCCGGGAGCGGCCGTTCACGCCGGCCGAAAAGTCGTTCGTCGATCTGATACGCCGCTGGATCAGCCGATCGTTCGAACGGCAGGCATCCGTTCGGACGATCCAGGAGCGGGAACGCCGCCTCGAGCAGGCACGGGCGTTCACCGACGAGATGCTCGATGCCGTCGACGATGTCGTCTATCTCCTCGGCGACGACGGCAAGATACAGCGCTGGAACAAGAGCCTCTGTGAGGTGACGGGCTACTCGGACGACGAGATCAGCGAGATGCACGCAGCGGAGTTCTTCGATGAATCCGATCATCAACTGATCTCGAACGCCATCGCGAATTCGATCGAGACGGCTGACACCCGAACCGAAGCGGCGCTCCGGACGAAGTCAGGCGAGCTGATTCCCTACGAGTTCGTTGCCTCGCCGCTCGAGGATCCGGCGGGCGAGACGGTCCTCACCGGCGTCGGTCGCGACATCAGCGACCGAAAGGAAAAGGAGCGACGGCTCGAGCGCCAGAAGACCTTCATGAACGACGTTTGGGACGCATTAGACGACGTGTTTTACATCCTCGACGAGGACGGGGATCTCCGGCGTTGGAACGAGACGCTGGTCGAGGTAACGGGCTACTCGGATGACGAAATCGAAGCGATGCACGCCCTGGAGCTCTTTGATGACACGAACCGGCCGGTGATCCGGAACTCGATCGAGGAGGCGTTCGAGACGGGTGAGACGCGCGCCGAGGCCGAATTACGAACGAAATCGGGCGAGCAGATCCCCTACGAGTTCATCGCGTCGGTACTCGAGGACCCCGACGGAAATCCGGTCGAGGTCGGGATCGGTCGGGATATCACCGACCGTACGGAAACGGAACGCCGGCTTCGCGAGCGCGAGGCCCGCCTCGAACGAACCACGCGGTTGCTCGAGCAGTCCCAGCGGCTGGCAGACGTCGGTGCCTGGGAACTCGACGTGACCGAGACGCCGTACGAGCCCCGGTGGACCGACGAGATCAACCGAATCCATGGCTTGTCGCCCGATGAGGAGATCGATCTGGAACGGGCACTCGAGTTCTACCATCCGGCGGATCGCCCGCGGATCGAGGAGGCGATCGAGCGCGCGATCGAAGACGGCGAATCGTACGACATGGAGGCTCGCTTACTCTCGGACGAGGACGACCTGCGATGGATTCGCACCATCGGCAAACCCGTCGAAGAAAACGGCGACCTAATCAAAATCCGAGGCTCGTTTCAGGACATCACCGACCGCAAGCAGCGCGAACGCGAACTCGAGCGCACCGAGACAATCATTCAGGCACTCGATGAACTGGTGTACACGCTCGACGCGGAGGGAAACTTCCGCTTTCTCAACGATGCGAGCGCCGCTATCGTCGGCTACGATCCCGAGGACCTGATCGGCGAGCACGTCTCGACGGTGATGGTTCCCGCCGATCTCGAGATCGCACAGGACCAGATCCGGGAATTGCTCCGCGCCGACGAGCCGTCCCGAACGTTCGATATGGGACTCGAGACCGTCGACGGCGACGTGATCGACGCGGAGAACCATATGGCGCTGTTGCCGATGTCGGACGGCGAATTCGCCGGGACTGCGGGCGTCATCCGTGACATTAGCGGGCGTAAGGAGCGCGAACGCGAACTCGAGCGGACGACGGAACTGCTCAAGCAGGCCGAACGGATCGCCAGAATCGGCGGGTGGGAGCTCAATATCAGCGACGATTCGCGGGAGGTGACCCTGACGGACGGTCTCCGTCGCCTGTACGATCTCCCACTGGACGTGCCGGTCGATCCCGACCTGGCGTCTTCTTTTCCCCACCCGAACGATCGAGCGGCCGTCCTCGAAACCGTCGACACGGCCCTCGAGACCGGCGAGAGCTACGAGATGGAACACCGTATGCGGACGGCCGAGGGAAACGAACGGTGGGTCCACTCTATCGGCGAACCCGTTTGGTCGGACGGCGAGGGACACCGTCCCGCTGGCAGCCGGTCGCAATCCGATGACGACATCATTGGCGTCCGCGGGACGATTCAGGATATCACCGACCACAAGGAGCGCGAACTGGCACTCGAGTCGCTCCACGACGCGGCACGCGATTTGCTCGGGAACGACACCGAACAGGAGGTGGCGGAGCTGGTCGTCGAGACGGCAAACGAGGTGCTCGAGGCATCGGGCGCAGCCGTCTATCATCTCGATCCCGACGTGAACCGACTCGATCCCATCGCATACACGGACGGCTTTGCGACGCTCTGTGACGGTGCGCCGTCAGTCGCCGTCGGTGACAGCGACTCCATCCTCTGGAACGCCTACGTGACAGGGACGGGGACCGTGGTCGACGAGCCGGCGTCGTTCGATCGGTCGCAGGTCTTCGGTCCGACCGTCGAGAGCGGAATCGTCGTTCCGATCGGCGACCACGGCGTCTTCGTGGTCGCGTCGGGTGAGAAGTCGATCGACGCCGACGCTCGGCGACTGATCGAGACGCTCGTCGCCACGACCGAGGCCGCGTTTGACCGCCTCGAGAGTGAGGCCAGTCTTCGCGAGCGGGAAGCGGAACTCGAGGAACGGAACCGGCGGCTCAACCGCCAGATCGAGAGTACGGAACTCATCAGACGGATCGACCAGTTGCTCATCGGAGCCGACAGCCGCGAGGAAATCGAGCGAACCGTCCCCGAACGGCTACTCGAGGCCGAGAACGTCGCGTTCGCGTGGATCGGTGCGCTCGACGCCAGCGGCACGCAACTCGAGCCCCGTGCTTGGGCCGGGCAGCAACAGGCGTATCTGGACGACGTGTCGCTCGCGTACGACGCATCCGCAGAGCCGGCCGTCCGGACTGTGCGGAGCGAAACGACAACGGTCGTCTCGAACGTCGTCGAGGGGTTGCAGGGCGAGGGGTGGCGGCGACACGCACTGGATTCCGGGTTCCAGTCGGTCATCAGCGTCCCGCTTTCCTACGCGGAGTACACCTACGGCGTTCTCACCGTGTACGCCGACGAACCGGACGCGTTCGGCGACCTCGAGCGGACGGTGATGACGGAACTCGGCGAGGGAATCGCGAACGCGGTCACTGCGGTGAAAACCCGAGAAGCGCT
Source organism: Natrinema sp. SYSU A 869 (assembly GCF_019879105.1). Classification (NCBI taxonomy): domain Archaea; kingdom Methanobacteriati; phylum Methanobacteriota; class Halobacteria; order Halobacteriales; family Natrialbaceae; genus Natrinema; species Natrinema sp. SYSU A 869. Next base: position 2,381,398 of record NZ_CP082249.1, read on the forward strand.
GCACGCCGAGACGCTGCTCGAACTCACGCTCCAAATCGAGGACATGGATGACCTCTTCTCCCGAATCGCGACGGCGACGGGGGCCCGCGTTGAGTACGGTGGGCTCGGCTCTCACTCCGCCGATGAGGCGCTGCTGTTCTTCGAAACCAGCGGCGTCCCGGCCGCCGACGTACGGGCGGTCCTCGCGGATCTCGTCTCGATCACCGAGTACCGCCTCCTCAGCGAGACGGACGGAACCTGTCGCTTCGAGGCGACCGTCGCCGGCGACGTCGTCGCCTCACAGCTGGTCCGTCACGGTGCCAGCCCGCGCTCGATGCACGCCACCAGCGACGGCATGGAGGTCACCGTCGACGTTCCCACGGGAACCGACGTTCGCGAGTTTATCGAGACGCTTCAGGACCAGTACGCAACCGTCGAACTGCAGGCCCGCCGCCACGTCGAGCGCTCGATGGAGACCCGAAGCGAACTCGTGACATCACTGTTCGACGTCCTCACCGACCGGCAACTCGAGGTGTTGCGGACTGCCTACTTCGCGGGCTTCTTCGACTGGCCCCGGGAGAGCACCGGCGAGGAAATCGCCGCCATGCTCGACGTGACGCAGCCGACGGTCAACCGACACTTGCGGATCGGCCAGCAGCGGCTGCTGGCACAGCTGTTCGAGGACGAGATGCCGTCGACCACGGAGTGAGGCCGTTCGAGACGGGTCTGCTGTCGCCCGACCCGTTTCGGAGAGAGGAACGCCCAAGGGGCCGGTGGTCGTATCCCCGTCCATGGAAACATCCGACCGGCAGCGTCAGGACGGGCCACTTCGATCGACACTCGTCGCCGTCGGGTTGACGGCTTTCGGCCTTCTCGCCGCGAATATGGCTACGCTTCCGGCCTTCGCGCTCGATCCGTCGCTGATCGAGTCGCCGGCGGACGCGTCGATTACCGCCCGAACGGTGTTCATGATCCTGAACTTCCTCGGATTCGCCCTCGCTGGCGGGCTCTATCTCGCCGTGACCGACCGCGGCTGGTCGTACGTCGACCTGCGGGCCCCGACGAAACGGGGGTGGACGTATGTCTTCGGTGGTATCGTCGGCACCATCGTGTTCTACATCCTCGTCAATCTCGTCGTTCAGTCGCTCTCCCTGCCGTCAGCGGACAATCAGGTCATGTCGCTTATCGACAACGACCCACAGATGGTGCTGATCATGATCGGCATCGTCTTCTTCTTCAATGCGCCGGCCGAGGAGTTCCTCTTCCGGAACGTCGTCCAGAAGCGCCTCTACGACGCCTTCAGCCGGTCGAACGCGATCATCATCGCCAGTGCAATCTTCGCACTCGTCCACCTGCTATCGTATGCCCTAGTGTCCGGGTCACTGCTCGCAACTGTCGTCCCCATCGTCGTCATCTTCGGTGGCGCGATCATCTTCGGCTATCTCTATGCCAAAACGGACAACCTCTTTGTTCCGATCGCCGCTCACGCCGCGTTCAACGCCCTCCAGTTTGGCCTGCTCTACATCGCACTGCAGTACGATATCGAGGAGCCGGAGGCCGCCACGTCGCTGCTGGTTGACTTCGTCGGGACCGCCCTCCTGTAATCGCACACTGGAATCGGGTCCGATCCTTTAATATCGCCGGACTGTGAGGGAGTGATATGTCCCAGGCGAAGGGCGACCGCCGCGAGCGGGAACTCGTCAACGAACTCGACGAGGCCGGCTTCGCGGTGATGCGCGCGCCCGCGAGCGGCTCCGCGACTGAACGCGAACTCCCCGACGTGCTCGCCGGCGACGGCGAGCAGTTCTACGCGATCGAGGCGAAATCGAGTTCGGGCGATCCGATCTACCTCACCGGCGAGGAAGTCGAGGCGCTGACCTTCTTCGCCCGAAACTTCGGCGCGAAACCCCGGATCGGCGTCCGCTTCGACCGCGAGGACTGGTACTTCTTCCATCCCGGCGACCTCTACGTCACCGACGGCGGTAACTACCGTGTTAAGAAGGAAACGGCGCTGGCAGACGGGACCGACTTCCCCGAGTTCACCGGCCGCTCCGAGAAGGTCACGTTAGCGGACGTCGGCGACGGCGACGACGGCCCTGACGAAGAGATCGTTCGAGTCCTGAATGCGGTCGAGCAAGGCGTCATGGAGATTGACGAAGCCGCGGCCCTGCTCGAGTGAGGCCGCGCGACGCGGTCCAGTGTAGCGCAGAAATAACCTCGCCCGCGCTCGAGCCGGTCGTTCCCGTCTTCTAACCGGTTAATTTATTGGCGGTAGTTGGAATTCCTACGTATGTCGACGGAAACCGGATGGGGGTCTCCGGTCGTCAACGTCGTTTCGGTCGCGGCGTACGCACTGACGACGATCGGGGTGGCTGCGATCGGCTGGTTCGTGACAGTTTTCCTGTGGGGGATCGCGATCGGTCCCGATTCCGCGCTGGCCGCGGCGACCGCGATCGCCGTCGTTCCCGTGCTCGCGCTCGGCTACGTCGCAGTCTCGATGGAGGGGAGCCCCACACTGTCGATGGCCGCCTATGTAATCTGTCTCGCGGGTGCGGCGGCCGCTTTCCTCGCGGCCGTCTGGGCGACGGTGTTTCTGTTCGTCGTGATCCCGCTCGGGTTCGATACCGCAGCGACCGCGGCGGGGCTCGTCACGCTCGCGTTGGCGGCCGCCGTCGCGGCGGTCTCGGTGGCGGCGGTCACCGCGGTCGGGAAGTCGACGGATTGGACGCTCGTGTTCCGAATGGCCGTCGCGATACTCCTGCTCGTCCTCATCACGATCGGCTTTCTCGCCGCGATCTGGCTCGTCGCGTTCGTCCTGTCTACCCTCCTCGTCGGGCCGGTCCTCGGGGTGTACGTGGCTGGCGGGATCACCGTCCTCGCGACAGTCGTCCTCGGCTACCACGAGTACACGCAGGTCGAGTCCATCGAGCAGCGGGCGGACGCGACGCCGACGTCCGCCGCCGACCTACCTGGAATCCACGCGACGACGACGAAGGTCGCCACCCAGCTCGGCGTCCCGATGCCGACGATTGCTATCTCCGAAACGCACGCCCCCGAGGCGATGGTCGTCGGGTTCCGACCGAGCGACACGCACCTTATCCTTTCCTATGGTGCCGTCACGGCGCTCACCGACGCCGAACTCGAGGCGGTCATCGCTCACGAACTCGCCCACGTGGCGAACAGGGATGCGATGGTGATGACTGCCGTCTCGGCACCGGTCGTCCTCGCCGACGGCCTGCGAGCGCGGGTGCGCGACGACCTGTTACTACACGGCGGTCGGGAGTGGGACGAAGACGAGTGGAAGCCGCCCGCGGAGACGCCCGATCCGGACGGAGAGTGGGGTGACGACGAAATCTTCGGCCCCGACGACGAGTGGCGAGCGATGACTCTTTCGCCGAATTCAGACGACGATGACAACGCGAACGAGAGCGACGGCTGGCTCCTCAGTTTAGTCCTCTTCATCATCGCGACCGTGGCGTGGCTCATCAGCCGAGCGATTACTGCCGTCCTCTCGCGGGCCAGGGAGACAGCCGCAGATCGCACCGCCGTCGAGGTGACCGGATCGCCGGCCGCCCTCGCTGGCGCACTCCGGGCACTCGACGACCGCATCACGCAGATGCCGACCCGCGATCTCCGCGAGGTCGCGAGCGTCTCCTCGCTGTCGATCCTACCCCTCGAGCCGATGGCGACCGACCCGGGCGACCCCGATTCAGTCCTCGGGAGGGCTCGAAATCGGCTCCACCGGCTTCGCGTCCGGTTGTTCCGGTCGCATCCGCCGACCGAGCAGCGACTCGCCGAACTCGAGGCCCTCGAGCGGGAGCGCCGCTGACCGGTCGATCGATGACGGCGAGTTGGAACCCCCTGAAGAAGACCCGTCTCGGCTTCCGACGGAGCTCGCGCTCGAAGACAACACTTACGTTCATTATTCTATTCTGACACTGTATGAACGAATCAGCTATCGTCGGCCGCCTGAATCTCATCATCGTGCTCCTGGCGCTCATCATCGTACTATTGCTATGGCCACTCCTACCGATACTGCTGTTTTACGGGGTTGTCGTCCTCTTTTTTGCTCTTCTCGCTGCGCTGGTCTGGGCGTTGGTCCAATCGTAGTAAATACGGCGATGAAGAAATCGCGTTGTGTGTTGACAATTACCTCGAGTCGGTGACTTGTCGCAGCCGCGTCCGCGGGAAGACGTAGACCTTCAGCGACGAGGGGACAACGCCGTTTCTGGCCACGGTGGCATGATGGTATACCGCGCCGACGACGGGGACATCCGGTTTATAGGCCTCGTTCGTCCCGTATTCGGCGACGGTACAGTCGGCCGCCTTGAGTTCGACGGCGTCGGCCCGCAGTTCCGAAACGTCAACGACGGTGAGGCGGTCGCCCGTCTCGCGGTCGACGACGGTGTCACCCGGAATGAGCGTGTGTTCGTCGCAGTAGAACGGCGCGGTCGCGTCTTCGTCGACGAACATCGTCTCGTCGCAGTCGTGACACGTGACGGCGATCTCGCCCGGCGGCGGGGTGCGCCCTTCCGTGATCTCGATCGCGACCCGGCGAACGTGCTTGCAGCGAGCCTTGCGGAAGACGTGATCCGGACAGGTACATCTGCCCGCCTCGAGATCGACGAGATAGGTGTGGTCGCTCGCGGACTCGACCTCATAGAGGCCGTCACCCAGCGGGAGCACCGACATCGGCTCGGTGCGCGCTCGGCGCGATCGCTTCGTGAGGTGGTCTGGCGACGGTACTGGCAGCGGTGCTTTCGGTGACGCTGTTGTTTTCATGGGTGCGTCGACGGGGAAATCGCTAGTCGGCTGGCTATTCGATGTTGTTAGGGTATCGAGGGCAATAACGACCTCGCCTGCAACAGCAAGTGCGCCGTTTATACGATAGCGACCACCGAGGAACGATCGCTCCTGATGACTGCTCGAGGCCCCCTTCGAAGCGCTTTTCACCGGGCCGGAGAAAGCGATCAGTCAATGGTCGAACGCGAACAGGTCATCGAAATCGTCGCGGCCGTCGCTGCCGTCGCCGTAATGCTGGCATCCATGGTCGCCATCGGGTCCTCCTACGGAGCCGAGAACAGCACGCTCTCGCCCGAAGGTGCGCAGATGCTTGTCGGCGTGATCATCGGCTTTATCTTCCTAATGACTGCGGTCGGCATCGGGCTAGCCTACGTCCTGAACGACGCCGAGGACGGTCTCGACGCGACCGACGATGACGACAACGGAGACGCGCAGGGAACGGTCTGAGACCGACAGTACGTTTTCATCCGTCGTCGGCTGACGTCACGTCTGCTCGACGGTCCGACTCCGTTAATCAGGTCAGTCCCCGCTCGCGGACTGGCCGTCGTCCTCAACTTCTCGCCAGTCCTCGAGTTCTTCGTCGTCGGCGTCGTCGATCCGCTGCTCGTAGTACGCCATCGGGTGGGGAATGCGCTCACAGAGATCGTCCTTGTTCACGCAGTCGCCGTAGGACTGCATGGTCGCACAGGAGGGTGCGGAGTACTCCGTCGGCGAACTGTCCCCGCGGATATGGTCAGTCTGATAGCGAGTCATCTCCTCGCCGAACGACGAGTTGACCCGATAGAGGTCGACGATCTGGTCGGTGTTCATCCCGATACTCGTGAGGAAGGCAGTGATCGCGAAGCGAGAGTGATGGGAGAGGTGTTCGCCCTTCTGGATCTGATCGAGCAGCGCCTTCATACACGGCGGGAACAGGTCCGGAACGACGGTGTCGATGTCCTGAGTGAGATCGAGATCGGCCAGCACCTCGCGGATCTCATCGGCGTCGTCTTCGAGTCCGGTCGCGATGGTCTCGGGGACCTCGAACGGTAGCCCATCCTCGATGCGGCCTCGGATCGCCTCCCGCAGGAGCGTAAGAAGTTCGTCCTCGTCGACGGGAACGTTGCCCGCGTCCAATGGCTGATTCACGAGTTGCCACCCGTCGTCCCACAGGTCTTCGGCCAGCGGCAGGTAGGTACCAACGTCGATCCGGTAGCTGTCGCTCGATTCACGGATGTCGTCTCGCAAGTCGAACTCGGCGAGTAAGTCCTCGAGTGCCAGCCCCGTCGACTCGATGCTCTTCAGTTCGGTCGTATCGGCCATGTCGGCCGTAAACCGCTCGTAGGCCGTCGCGGCCTCGGCGCGAGCGTACTTGCGCACGAGCACGCGTTCGCCGACCATCGAGACGAGCACCCGTGCGACCGGGTAGGAGAGCAACTCGATGCGGGCGTCGCGGTGTGTCTCACCGGTCGACCCCGCTTCGATTGCGGTAATAACACGTTGGCGCGCGCGGTTGACGACCGCCCGATCTTGCTCGACGACGGTCGCCAGATCGACCGCCTCCGTCGCGACGGCCTCGCGGGCCGCCTCGAGAAACGGGTACCGGGCGTGGAGTCGCTGCATCGGTAAAAGAATATTACTCCCGCGGGATAAACGCGCTGATTATCCCAATCGTTCTTTATCAGGCCGTTCGTCTCGTCGCTCCGATACCGGCGTCAATCGTCACCGATAGCCGGCCATCACACCGGTGGTAAAATTGTATTACCGGCGCGGACGGTCGATCGATGTCGCCAGCGACCGACGGTCTCATCGCTCCCCACTCGAGGATCGATTTCAAGGGTGTTCGACACGTCGTCTCGAGTATGCCACAGGCGACGAGAGATGGCGTGTCGATCTACTACGAGTACGATCAGAGCGATGGAGACGGCCGGGCACCGGTCGTGTTCGTGCAGGGACTCGGGTTCGGTCGGTGGATGTGGCGCTGGCAACGCGAGGCCGTCGCCAACGAGTACGACATTATTGCCCCCGACAATCGGGGCACCGGCCGCTCGGACACTGGCCTCCCGCCGCTCGTTCCGCGGCTTCCCGGGACACTTCGCGGCCTGGTCCTCCTTAAACTGGCTGGCTACTCAATTGGTGGGCTGGCGGCCGACCTCGAGGCCGTCCTCGACGATGTAGGGATTTACGACGCCCACATCGTTGGCGCGAGCATGGGCGGGATGATCGCCCAGCGCTACGCGATCGAGTACTCCCGGGCGAAGTCGCTCACACTGTGTTGTACGTCCCACGGCGGCCCCGACGCGGCACCGGTCCCCGACGAGACGCAAGAACACATGTTCGACACGCCCGACGGGGCGAGCGAGCGAGAGACGCTCCGCCACCGGATGCGGCCCGCGTTCAACGAGCGGTTCACCAACCGGAACCCGCATCTCATCGATCGGATCCTCGAGTGGCGACTCGAGCAGGACGCCGACGATCCCGCCCGCGAGGCTCAGGCCGCCGCCGTCCAAAACTTCGATGTCAGTGGCCGCCTCGACGGGCTTCGGACCCCGACGCTGATCCTCCACGGGACGGCCGATCAGGTCGTCCCCGTGGAGAACGCGCGACTGCTCAGGGAGAAGATCACGGACAGCCGTCTCGAACTCGTCGAAGGTGGCTCACACCTCTTCTTTATCGAGGACGCCGATCGAGTGAACGAGATGCTGCTCGAGTTTCTCGAGGAGCAGGACTAGACTGGACGCGAACGAGACGGACGGTTTCGACGGGAACTGAGGAGACGAACCGAATGCAGCGGCCGGGAGTGAGAACTGGCCGCTGTCTCAACTGGCCGTCGCGGTAGTATCCCGAATCCGAATTTCGCCGTCAGTCCGGACGCCGATGTCGAACTCTTCGTAAGTAAACCGCACCCGGTGGGTGTCGACGTCGGCGGCCCGCTGGGCGTGCTCGACGAAGGAGTCGAGTGCGTCCGGATCGACGACCTCGTACAGCGGCGCGAGTTCGGTCGGATCCGATCCGCACAGCGTCGCGACGGCAGTGACGATGGTCTCGCTCGGCCGGTCGCCATCGGGATCGAACGTCGAGACGAACCTGACATCTGCTGGCTCCGATTCGTCCGTCGAATCATTCGTAGTAGGCATACGCTGACGTCCGCGAGTAGCCCAGTAGCCACTCCCCTTCCTATATTAACGTATTAAGTGATCGCCGGCAGCGGTCGGCGTTACTCGCTCTGGATGCGCGGCGCGAGCATGTAGGTGACCTGTCCCTGTCCTTCACCGAAGCCGAAGTAGATCTTGACGGGGAACTCCTCGCCGAGATCCAGCGTGACCTCCGTGTCCTTGGGAATCGCCTTGTTCATGTCCTTGAGATAGTCCAGCGAGAACAGCGAGTGAGCGGGACCGATCTGGATATCGATCAGATCCTCCTGGGTGAGTTCGAGGTGGACGTCGTCGGTGTCGCCCTCTGCGTCGACGTAGAAGTATTCCTCAGTCTCGTCGACGCCGAGCGCGATGTGGTCGGAGACCATGTCGGCTGCGGTCACCGAGCGGTTGACGTCGTTACCCTCGAGGACGACCTCCGCAGGCAAATCGAGATCCGGAATGTCGGGCTCCTGTCGAATGGAGTCGGGATCGATGAGCGCGAGCGTGTATTCGAGTCCGTCGATCTGGATGTGGAGCTTTCGGGTCTCCTCATCGAGTTCGAGCTGGATGAGCTGGCCGGAGTCGGCCATGCCAGCGATATCCTCGAGCCGCGAGAGGTCGACGCCGATCAGCCCGCCGTCCGCTTCGTAGGACTCGAACGCAGCCGCATCGAGCGAGAGGTCGACCATCCCGACGTTCGCGGGGTCGACGGCCCGGATTTCCAGCCCGTCTTCCTCGAGGTGGATCTTGCACTCGTCGACCAGGACGCTCACTGAATCGAGCGCGCTGGTGAGCGTTTCGGCGCTCACGATGGCCTTGAACATATAGCTCGGCGTACGGACGGTCGACATAAAAAGCCACCCTTTACGCGCGGGCGGGGGCTCGTAGTCGGCAGATTGCGAGCTGTTTCGTTCGGTCGTTTGACAGTGGGTCGGGTTCTCACCATCACTCAGTATTCGTCGCGTAACCGGATCTCGTTGTCAGTAATCTCGCCGATCGCGTCGTTCCGGCCGACGAGATGGAATCGCCGGACGAGACGGAGGCACCGGACACGGGCTCCCGCGACGACGAAACCACCGGCGACGACCGCGACTCGACGGATCGCGACGACGTCGACCCGGACAATGTGGCGGACGGCGACCCGGTGTCCGAAATCGATCCCAAAGAGGATGTCAGATGACGGGAGTGTCCAGAGCAGGCGGTGTTGCGCCGCGAATCGTTTTCAGCAGGTCTTTCCGCTTCTGGTCCGTACCCGTGGTACGAATACGACGACCGTCCCGAGTGACGGCGACGGCACCCGGATCGGGTCGTCGGCAGTCTCCGCTCCGAATCACACGAGACTGCGACCACGTGAGGAACGACTCATGGCAAAAGACCACTACTACAACAAGGCGAAACAGGAAGGCTATCGCTCTCGAGCGGCCTACAAGCTCAAACAGCTCGCCGACCTCGAGAACGTTATCGACCGCGGCGACACGGTCGTCGACCTGGGCGCAGCCCCCGGCGGTTGGCTCGAGGTCGCCGCCGAGGAAGTCGGCCCCGAGGGGAACGTCATCGGTGTCGACTTCCAGCGGATCAAAGACTTCGACGATCACGATAACGTCGAGACGCTCCGCGGGGACATGACCGAGGACAAGACCCGCGATCGGGTTATCGACGCCGCCGGCGGCCCTGTCGACGTCGTGATTTCGGACATGGCACCCAACATGTCCGGAGAATACTCGCTCGATCAGGCCCGCTCGCTGCACCTCGCGCGACAGGCCTTCGAGACCGCCGCCGACCTCCTCGATAGCGGCGGGGACTTCATCGTGAAGGTCTTCGAAGGGCCGGATGTCGACGACTTCCGGGCCGATGTCGAGGAGAAGTTCCAGTACGTCCGCGCAACCTCGCCGAAGGCCAGCCGCGACGAATCCTCCGAGATCTACTTCATCGGAAAGGGCCGGCTCACCGCGACCGTGCGGCCGGGCGACGAACTCGAGGTCGAGATCGAAAGCGTCGGGAACGAGGGCGACGGTATGGCCTCAGTCGACGGCTACCGACTATTCGTCCCTGACACTGAAGAGGGCGAGACCGTCACTGTCCGCGTCGAGGATGTCAAGCCGAACTTCGGGTTCGCCCAGCGGATCGACCAGGACTGAATCTGCATCTCGCCGGTCTGCGCCGATCGCGCTGCGTTCTGGACCGCCCGTTCTGCTTTTCCACCGACCGGTCCGCTATTCCTGGTCCTCGAGGCGGTCGTGGCGTTTGTCGATCTCGTCTAAGATATCTAGATTCTTCCGGATCGACGATCGGATCGCGTCGCTACGGTTGACGAACTTGCCGTCCTCACCGACGTGGTCGTCCAAATCGTTGAGGAGTTCCTGTGGGATTTCGACGCTGATCTTGGGCATCAGTCTGGCTAGACGTTCGCAAGTCGCCGACTTAACAGTAGTTGATTGCACAGATCCGGCGTTCCCCTCGAGACGGCGCTCGATTCCTCGCTCGTTCGGTACGGTGTGAACGGAGCAGTGGATTCTGAGGAGACTGAGTGAGCCAAAGCGTCCTGCTACCGTGGCAACAGGGAATCGCCGCTCCCTCCCCAACCGATTCGCTCGCTCCAGCGTCGCTCGCTCATCCACTGTCAGAGCAAGCTCTGACAAAGCCTTCGTTCACTGTGTTCACGAAGACCACGCGCAGTATCGGCGGCCGCCCTCACTGGCGTTCGGCCGACCGCCAGTACGCGCCACCGCCGTCGGTTGGCCGGTCTGGGGTAATATGTCGGTTATCTATACTGAACAGCTATTCCCAATCGAGCCGCATCTCGAGAACGATTTTCACCGACGTACGGAGAAGGTCATTACTCCGTGACGGCCGCACCGGCGTCTTCAGCGTCGGGTTCGGCCGCCGAGCCGTCACCGCCACCGCCGAACAGCCGGCCGCCGCCGGTGAGGACGTAGAGGACGGCGAGGCCGAGCAGGTACGTGGCCGAGATCGGGATCGCGAACATGAGCATCATGAGGATCCCCTTCGGGCTGAAGAAGGCGGCGATGACGAAGATGCCGACGACGAGCGGCCGCCAGCGCTCGAGCATTGAGTGGTAGCTGACGATGCCACCGACATGGAACAGCGCCATCGTAACGATGATGTTCAGCAGGAAGCCGATCCCAACGGTGGTGAAGATCACGAGCCAGAAGAAGCTCTTGATCCGGTAGGAGATGACCATTCCGTTGCTGATCGCGTCCGAGACCAGATACGAAATGATCGTCGGCGCGATCCAGAAGAATCCGAGATAGGTCCCAACGGCGAAGCCGGCCAGTAGACCGCCGCCCCAGACGACGAACGTGCGACGGTCGCCGTAGACCAGACCGCGCTCCTTGGCGGGCGGCCAAGCGTAGAACAGTAGTAGCGGCAACGCGGCGATAATGCCGGCAAGGGCACTTACCTTTGCCTCGAAGATGAGCACTTCGACCGGATTCAAGGCGATGACGATGTCCATCGCCTCGATGAGTTCGCCGAGGCTCATCGTGCTCGGATCGGCGCCCTCCTCGACGACCTCCTCGAGCACGTGACGGGGAACCCGATCGAGGAAGAGCCTGAGGACGTCTCCGAGACCGCCCGAGTAGAGCCAGAAGAAGGTCCCGCCCATGACGACCATGAAGAGCCCGACGATGCGGAACACCTTCGAGGTGAGACTGTTGAAGATGAAGGCGATGTCGTAGGCGTAGCCGCCGATGTCGTCTTCGTCCGTCTCCTCCTCGGTAAACGGGTCAAGCATGCCGGCCGCGGTGCTCGCGAAGAGACTCTCGTCATCTCCATCCGCACCGGCCCCACCCGTTGTGGCCGCATCTCCCGCGTCCGCCGTCTCGTCCTCGCCATCCATCGCCTCTTGGACTGTATCGAAGCGATCGAGGATTTTCTCGGCCTTCATCCGGTCGTCGTCGTACATGGCCTGCCGGGAGTATTCGAGGGCCTGTTCCTCGCTCATGGTCCGGAAGACTCCCGTCGGAACGTCGTCGATGTCCTCGGTCTCGAGCGTCTCGAAGTCGACGTCTTCGTGGGAATCGGCCCGTCGAATGTTGTCCTGTCGCGGGTAGACGGGCTGCTGGAGCACGTGAATCGTGTAGCCCAGCAGGACGACGAAGCCGACAGCAGCGGCGACGAACAGACCGACCGCGACCTCACCGAGGAGGCCGTGTTCGATCGCCATCGCCTCGAGACCGGTCGTTCCGCTGGGTCGCAGCCACGACGGGAACGTTGGATAGACCGACTCGCGGAGGTAGCCGAAGCCGCCCTGATTGACGGCGGTAGTGATCCCGATAGCGACGATGGCGAGGACGCCACCGAACTGGAGGAGACGACGCTTGACGTGGGCCGTCCCCGTCCCAGCGGATTTCGCCGCGCCGCGCCGTCGGACGTTGGTGACGACCTTAGCCAGCCCGAGGCTGAAGACGTAGAGGACGACCATCGGTATCGCCCACATGACCTGCGTGAACGGATCCGGCGGCGAGAACAGGGCCCCGAAGATGACGATTCCGACGACGGCGTGTCGCCACTTGTCGCGGAAGGTCTCGTAGGGAATGATCTCGGTGTAGGACAACACGCCCATCAACAGCGGAAGCTGGGCGGCGAGTCCGAACGATAGCGTCAGCAGCGCCATGAACTCGGTGAACTCGGTAATCCCGTAACTGGGTTTGACGCCGGCGCTGACGGCGTTCCCCGCGAGGAATCCGAAGGCGTACGGGAAGAAGATACTGTAGGCGTAGATGACACCTGCCATGAACAACGACAGTGACATCACGACGAACCCGGCGATGTAGCCCTTTGAGATCGGGATGGCGCTGGTGTAGCCGCGACGGCGGAGCGCTTTCCGAGAGAAAAAGAGCAAGGCCGGGATCGCGACGATGATCCCCGCAACCATGCCGATCTTCGCCTGAAGTAGGATCACCTCGAACGGTGTTCGGGTAATGACATCGGTCGAGCCAGCGACTTCCTGGCCCATCTTGCCCTTCGCGGTCGCCTTGAGGAAGTCCCAGACGACCACGCGCAGCGCGTAGAAGGAACCGACGAAGCCCAAGAGAAAGACGATAAATACCTTCTGGAGGTGCTGTTGCGCACCCGAGAGTAGTGCGCCGATCGTCTCCCGGCCGGTATTGAGGGCCTTGGCAGTGTCCTCGTCGACGGCAGAACTCATTGGGTAGACGGTAACTGACATCCAGTTATCAACCTTTCGTGTGGGTACGCGCTTCGAGGGCCGCTCGAGCGGCCCTCTCTCTTTCGACAGGGGGTCCGTAAGAAAAAGGCCTATAACCAGTGCCCTATCAGTACCCTGTAGATGTCGGACGAGCCGGGCGACGACCGCGATGTCGAGGGCCCCCGAGAGTCAGGGGGCGACCCTGACGAGCGACGGCCAGTCGCCGACGCGTCCGACCCCGACCCCGATCCCGGAGACGGGTCGGCCGAGGGCAACGACGCGGACGGACCCAGTCTCGAGACCGACGGCGAAGGTGTCGTCGGTGATCGGCACAACCCCGAGCCGACCTATCCCGAGTCCGACGACGATATCGGCGGGATCTCGACGCCGCCGGACGACGAGGAGATGCCGCTGGCGGACCACATCGAGGAGATGGTCCTCAGGCTGGCGGTCGTCCTCCTGTTCGGAGCCGGCGGGACGGCGATCGGCCTGCTGTGGGCCTCCCAGGCCATCGAGTTCGTCTGGTTCAACGTCTTCCCCTACGAGATCAGCGAGGTGCCGCCGCCACACGTCTACCATCCGCTCGAGTTGTGGCTGACCCGGATCAAGATCTCCTCGCTGTTGGGGATCATGCTCGCGCTACCGGCGTTCGTCTACGAGTGTTACCTATTCATGCGGCCGGGACTGTACCCTAACGAGCGAAAGTACTACCTTGCGGCCGTGCCGACGAGCGTCGTGCTGGCGGCGGGCGGGATGGTGTTCTCGTACGTGCTCGTCCTCCCAATCCTCTTCGAGTACTTCACCTACTACGCCGAGGGCAGCGCGGAAATCGCGTACGCGCTCGGCGAGACGTTCGACCTGATTATCACGCTGACGGGCTTCCTTGCGATCGTCTTCCAGATTCCGCTGTTCATCATGCTGGCGATCATGATGGGCGTGACGACCCGTCGCTGGCTGGCCCAGAAGCGGCTGTACTTCTGGGCGGCCTTCGCGGGGCTTTCGTTCATGTTTACGATGGACCCGACGATGATGGCTCCAATCCTCGTCGCCGTCACGATGATCCTGCTGTTCGAGGGGACGCTGTTCGTCCTCAAGTGGGTCGGGCGGGAGTAACCTCGCTCGAGTCCGTCGCTGTTTGCTTATCTGAATCGGACCGTGTTAATCAGTCACAGCGTCCGAAATTTCGTGGACATTCGTCCGCCCGATAGTGGGGGAGCCCGTCATATAATGGCCTTATATTGTTTCTATCCGTTCGCATATTGTGGACTCTCCGCCCTTCCGGGTGGAAAATACACGGTTCGTAAACGATTACCGTTTAGTGGGTTCATATGTTCTCCTATTCTGTGAACATTTGAATGATGTTGTGCCAATCGCTCTCGGATGGGCGTGATTGTAAATCATATAGTTCCATTTGGCCCGATACGGCGGGGTGGATGCCGTGACCGACCTCGTACCGACCACGTGTATGCGGTGTGCGGTCGGCTGCGGTCACGTCCAGCAGACTCCCGAGCGGGGGTACGGGCTCGAGACCGTCCGCGGCGACCCCAGTCACCCGGTCAATCAGGGTCTGGCGTGTCAGCGTGGTGTCAGCGAGACCGCCGATCCGGACGGCGAGTGGCTGACCCGGCCGCTCGTTCGCGAGGACAGCGAACTCGTCCCGACCACCTGGGAGTCGGCGCTTCAGCACGCGGCAGAAGGGCTCGGTACAGCGCTCGCCGAGGGCAGCAATAGCGTCGCCGTGCTGGGCAGCGGCCAGCAGACCAACGAGGCCGCCTACGCCCTGGGCAAACTCGCCCGCGGCGGCTTCGGGACCCGGTACTACGACGCCAACACGACGCTGTGTATGGCCTCCGCGGTGACGGCCTACTACGACGCCTTCGGCAGCGACGCGCCGCCGCCGACCTACGACGACATCCCCGAGGCCCAGAGCCACGTCGTCTGGGGCGCGAATCCGGCGGCTGCCCATCCGGTCATGTTCCGCTGGATTCGTCAATCCGCGGGCGAGGTCGACTCCGAACTGATCGTGGTCGATCCCGTCCACAGCGAGACTGCTGAGGTCGCCGACCACCATGTCCCTCTCGAGCCAGGCGGCGACCTCGCGCTCGCTCGCGCCGTCCTCGCTCGAGTGACCGAGACGGACGGCATCGACGAGGAATTCGTCGACGAGGCGACGGTCGGCTTTGAGGAACTTCGTGAGGAACTCCCCGACGCGGCCGCGGCCGCCGAGATGGCGGGCGTCTCGATGGCTGACGTCGACCGCATCGCGGACGCGCTCGCGGACCCGTCCCTGCTGTACTGGGGGATGGGAATCAATCAGAGCGTCAACGGGACCGCGGCCGCGGGCGCGCTGATCGATCTGTGTCTCGCGACCGGCAACCTTCGGCCGGGCTCGGGACCGTTCTCGCTGACCGGGCAGGCCAACTCGATGGGAACTCGCGTCTGTTCCTCAAAGGGGTCCTGGCCTGGTCACCGCCCGTTCGCGGATCCGGATCATCGCCGGGCGGTCGCCGAAACGTGGGACGTGCCTGTCTCCCGGTTCCCCGACGACCCCGGCCCGGGGCCGGTCGGCATTGTCGACGCTGTCGGCGACGATGTCGATGCTGTCTACACGGTCGCGACCAACCCCGTCGCGGGCATGCCCGACACTACGCGCGTCCGCGAGAAACTCGAGGATTCGTTCCTCGTCGTGCAGGACGCATTCCACAGTGAGACGGTCGACTACGCTGATGTCGTCTTGCCCGCGGCGACCTGGGGCGAGTCCGAGGGGACGACGACCAACATGGAACGGACCGTTTCCCGAGTGCGTGCCGCGACCGAGACGCCCGGCGGGATCCGGACGGACCTCACGCTGATCGGCCAGCTCGCCGATCGCCTCGTCCCTGGCCTGTTTGACGAGAAGCCGGAACCCGATGCGGTCTTCGACGAACTCGCCGCGCTGACCGAGGGAACCCCGGCCGATCTCTCGGGGATCAGCTACGAGCGCCTCGAGGCCGAGACCGCGGTCCGCTGGCCGGCACCGGCACCGGACGTATCGGGCGGCTACCGGTACTACGAGGCCGAAGACGGTGGCGAGGACGACGCGGACGACTCCGCCCCCGAACCGACGGACGAATCCTGGTCGTTCTACACTCAGTCCGGCCGTGCGCGGTTCTCGACCGGCGAAGCCCGCCCGCTTCCCGAACCGACGGACGAATCCTACCCGTTCACGCTGACGACCGCACGTCGTCCGGACGCGTACAACACCGGCGTTCGGACCCGCGAGGACGAACCGCCGACAGCCCGGGTCAGCCCGGCGACCGCCGCCGCCTTCGCGGACGAACTCGAGGCGACGGCCGACGGACACGAGGACGGCGATGACGAGCGGTACGCTCGCGTCGTCTCCCGGCGGGCGTCGATCACGGTGGGCGTCGAGACTGACGAAGCGATTCCTGACGGCGTCGTCTGGCTGCCGATCCACCACCCCGACGTGAACGATCTCACGCTGTCCGACGTCGACCCGCGCTCGAACGAGCCCAACTTCAAGCAGTGTGCGGTGCGCCTCGAGCCACCGCGGGAACGAGACGTCAGAGCGGTCGCGGAAGCGAGCGCCTGAGCGCCAATGACGACGAAATCGACTACTGAATCGGCCAGCGATGGCGCGCCCGCAATCCGAGGGACCCCGCGACGAGGCGTCGCGTCCGCGACGCTCGGGTTCTTCGTCGGCTTCGCTGGCGTCGTCCTCTACGGTCCCGTTGCGACCGAACTCGAGGGAGCGATGGGCTTATCGGGGCTCGCGCTCGGCCTGCTGGTCGCCGCGCCGCAGTTGACCGGCTCGCTGCTTCGGGTCCCCTTCGGTGCGTGGGTCGAGGATGTGGGAGCAGCGAAACCGTTCCTGGTCCTGTTGAGCTGTGCCGTCGTCGGGATGGCCGGCCTCTCGACGATTCTCGTGACCCTCGGGACCGAGGGGCTGACGATGGCTCACTACCCGCTCGTGTTCCTGTTCGGCGCGCTTTCTGGCTGCGGGATCGCGACGTTTTCCGTCGGGGCCGCCCAGACATCCTACTGGTCGCCGGAGGACCGACAGGGGACGATGCTCGCGGTGTATGCGGGGTTGGGTAACAGTTCGCCGGGGATCTTCACGCTGCTCGTTCCGATCGCACTCGCGGTGCTCGGCCTAACAGGCGCGTACCTCGCGTGGTTTGGCTTTCTTGTCTGCGGGACGTTCGTCTACGGCATCGTCGCCGTCGACCCACCGTCGTTCCAGCTTCGGAAGCGGGGGCTCGAGGCCGACGACGCGAAACGAGCGGCTCGAGCGCAGGGCCAGGACCTGTTCCCCGGTGGCGACGCGATGACCTCGATCCGCGAGGCGGCCAGCATTCCGCGGACGTGGGTGCTCGTCGCCCTGTTTTTCACCTCGTTCGGCGGCTTTCTTGCCTTGACGACCTGGTTCCCGTCGTACTGGACGGCCGTCCACAATCTCGACTTGCAGCGTGCCGGTGCCCTCACGGCAGTCGCGTTCACGCTGCTCGCGGCGCTCATTCGGGTTCCGGGCGGCGTTATCAGCGACCGGGTCGGCGGCGAACGGACGGCGATCGCGAGTTTCGTCATAGTCGGCATCGCTGCAGTCGGTCTCATGACGGCTCGAACGGTTCCGGTCGCGATCGGCGCGACGGTCCTACTCGGGATCGGAATCGGCGTCGCGAACGCGGCGGTGTTCGGCCTCGTTCCGACGTACGTTCCCGAGGCCGTCGGCGGTGCGTCGGGGCTGGTCGGCGGCCTCGGCGCGTTCGGCGGCTTCGTCATCCCGCCCGTGCTCGGCCTTTTCGTCGATCTGCAGGGGAACGCCGGCTATGCCAACGGCTACGTCGTCTTCCTCGTCCTCGCGATCGTCTCGATCGGCCTGTCCGGTGGACTGTACCGCACTCGAGTGGAGCCGGCCCCCGACGGACCGGTTCCGACCGACGATTGAATCCGTCCACGTTTCGCGCTTCGTTTTGCCCATTTGTCTAGTTCGAATCACCCCCCAAATGGCGTCGGCGACGGCCGTTTCGTGCGTCGCGTGCGAAACAGCGCGGTCCGAAAGGGAACGTCGACTCCCGTCCCCCGAGACGAGGTCGAATCGCGTCAATTACGTTTGAAATCGCCCATTCTCCGCCCCGGTCGCTCGTGATATACGTCCTTATACAGACTATATCCCATTTCAGATACCACGTCCGGCACTGAATGCGCATTGAAAATAGCGTTTTGTAAACGATTACTGTTATATAGTTTAGGACCATGACACCAAAGCGTGAATTACGACATGTTTGGAGAGGAACTTCGCGATTTCGACTCCGATCGTTCGGTCGGTGAGGTGAGCTCCGATGGCGCATAAGAAAGAAGCGCTCAAGGACGGCTGTTACGGTGACGAGGTCCGCGAGCACATTCTCGAGTTCGCGGAAAACGGCGGCTACGAGGCGATCCCCGAAGACGAACACGAGAAGTGGTTTACTCGCTTCAAGTTCTGGGGCCTGTTCCACCAGCGCGACGGACAGGAATCGTACTTTATGATGCGTCTGACCAACGCCAGCGGCATCTTAGAGCCCGGCCAGCTCCAGGCGATCGGCGAGGTCGCCCGCGACTACGCGACGGGCCCCGTTGAAAACCCTGAGTTCGGCAACGGCTGGATCGATCTGACGACCCGCCAGTCGGTCCAACTGCACTGGCTCCAACTCGAGGACGTCCCTGAGATCTGGGAGAAACTCGAGTCGGCCGGCGTCCACTCCCGCTCGGCGGGCGGCGACACGATGCGCAACATCTCTGGCTGCCCGCTCCACGGCAAGGCCGAGGAGTTCGTCGAGGCTGGCCCCCTGCTCGAGCGCTTCGAGGAGGACCTCCGCAAGGACGATGCACTCGCGAACATGCCCCGGAAGTTCAACATCAGCGCGTCGGGCTGTACGGTCGGCTGTGCGCAGGACTCGCTCAACGATATCGGGTTTGAGCCGGCGACCAAGGAGGTCGAGGGTGAGGCCGTGAAGGGATTCAACGTGTGCATTGGCGGCGGACTCGGCGGTCGCCAACCCCGCGCCGCGACGCCGCTGGATGTCTTCGTCCGCCCCGAGAACGCCTACGAGGTCGGCCGCGGCTTCGTCGAACTCTACCACGACTACGGCAACCGCCAGAACCGCTCGAAGAACCGGGCCCGGTTCTTCGCCGAAGACTGGGGCATGGAAAAGATCCGCGAGACGCTCCAGGACGAGTACGTCGAGTTCGAAATGCACACGGCGGGCGAGGACTTTCGCGAGGAGTACACCTACAACGCCGGTCGCCCCGTCGAGGACGGCCAGCACGACCACGTCGGCGTCGGCGACCAGACGGACGGTCAGAACTACGTCGGCCTGAGTGTCCCCGTCGGCCGCCTGCCGGCCGAGGACGCCATCGAACTGGCCGATCTGGCCGACGAGTACGGATCCGGTGAGGTCCGTCTGACCCGCCGCCAGAACCCCGTTATCGTCGATGTCGCCGACGAGGACCTCGAGGACCTGCTCGCCGAACCGCTGCTCTCCGAGTACCCCGCCGAGCCGAGTCCCTTCGAGCGCGGTGCGATGGCCTGTACCGGCACCGAGTTCTGCTCGATCGCGCTGACCGAGACGAAGGGCGGATGGCTCGCATGCTGCGCTGGTTCAACCGGAACGTCGAGTTGCCCGACGACGTCGGCAAGATCAAGATGCACTACTCCGGCTGTACCGCCGACTGCGGCCAGGCGATGACCGCCGACATCGGCCTGCAGGGAATGCGAGCCCGGAAGAACGGCGAAATGGTCGAGGCCTTCGACATCGGCGTCGGTGGCGGCGTCGGCGAGGACCCCTCCTTCATCGACTGGGTTCAACAGCGCGTGCCCGCCGACGAGGCCCCCGGCGCGATCCGGAACCTGCTCGAGGCGTACGCGGCCCACCGTTCGGACGGCCAGACGTTCCGCGAGTGGGTCGAGGCGACGGCCGAGGAACAGCTCGTGGAGTTCTGCGAGCCCGAGGAGACGGACTTCGAGGCGCCGTACATGGCCGACGCCAAGCAGTCGTGGTACCCCTTCGCGGAGAGCGAGTCCGCGGCGGCCGCAGCGGCCGACGAGTCCGCGGCCCCTCGGACGACTGAGGTGGAGCCGACCGCTGTTCACCGGCGGATCGAACCGATTTTCGAGCGCGTATTTATCAGTTCACGGATCGTACCGTCGCGTATGCCCGAAGAAGTGCTCTTTAAGTCGGAGACCGAGCAGAGCCGAGCGGAGATCGCATCGCTGCTCCGTCGCGTCGCGGACAATCTGGACGATGGCGACTCGATCACGCTCACGGCCGGCTCAGAGTCCGTGACGCTCGAGCCACCTGCCCGGCCTACCTTCGAGGTGAAAGCCGAACGCGAGGGACCGGCGGACAGTCCCGGCGAGTTGAGCGTCGAGTTCGAACTCGAGTGGGACGAGACCGACGGCGAGGACGGCAGCGGCGGCCAGTTAGAAATCGAGTGACATCGCTGCCCGACCGAACGCCCGAGGTATTCACCCGACTATTCGTCGCCGCGTCCGGACCGCACGGTTAGCGATGCTCACGCGTTCGCTCGTAGGCGTAGTCCAGTGCGTCCTCGAGCGAGCCGGGGCCGTCATAGCTGGCCGAGAACAGGTCCATGAAATCGCTGGCGATCCGGTTGCACCGTTCGAACGTCAGGACGGTTCTGACCCGCGTCGTCTCGGAGAGATCGAGCCCCGGGTAGCTCGTCGCCGTCAGCGCGTAGCCGGGGTGGTCTTCGCCGTCAAGCGAGGCGGGCGCGACCTTCAGCCGCAGATCACCTGATTCGTGGAGGTACGTCCGATACTGCATTTCCCGGTCCGTGTCGGCCGGGGTATAGGTCCGACACTCTTCTGTGTTCCACTCGAGCGGCACGTCGGCTTCCATCGATCACTGATACCGACCCTAGTGCTACGTTCGTACCGCAATGAGCAATATTATCGAACGATAGTCCATAACCTTCGACAATGGTGGGTTCTCTGATCGAAACACGATTATATTCTGGGTATTCGTCTATATTAGCGGCCATTACCTGACCGATCGACGAATCTTTCCACGCTCTCACAGTCGGTTCCTCGTACGAATCCCGCGGCCGGCAGGCGGATCGCAGCCGATGGCCGTCGTCCACGCCCGCCGCTCGAGGATTCGCCGTCGATGTCTCTGTGAGCGCTCGGCACGAACGGCTGTGCTGGCCAGGAACGGGGCTCGAGCGGATGCGAGAGCCGCGTGACCCTACGGAAGAGCAAGCTCTTCCGAGCGGCGAGGGACCGCTGGTCCCTCGAGCAGTCGGCGTGCTCACAAATCTTCGATTTGTGGCATCACGAAACGGCTTCGCCGTTTCGAACGACTTCGCGCCGACGACCTCGCGGAAGCGAAGCTTCCGCTCAACGGGGAAGGGCAGGCGCTCGCCCGAGACTCGCCGCGAGCGAAGTCGAAGGCTGAGCGAGCGAGCCGACGACCGATGGGGAGAACGCTATGCGTTCGGAACGAAGGGAGGAGTGCTTCTAATCGAAATTTTGTCGAGGGCTAGCTCTGCCTGCCCGCAGCGCAAAATTTCGTTTCTAGTCGTCGCTCGAGGACCCCGCCTCGACGACGGACTCTTCGTCATCGGTTTCGGGACTGACGCTCCCGGTCCGGTAGCCGTGGAGATCGAGCGTGACGTGGTCGAAGCCGAGCTTCGAGAGCTCCGTCCGGACTGTCTCGACGAACTCGCGGTCCAGCGCCCGCTCGAGTTCGTCGGGTGCGACCTCGATGCGGGCGAGGCCGTCGTGGTCGCGGACGCGGAACTGGTCGAAGCCCCACTGTCGCAACAGTGCTTCGGCCCGCTCGATCCGCGTGAGCCGGTCTTCGGTGACGTCTAGCCCGGTGGGGATCCGCGAGGAGAGACAGGCCATCGAGGGTTTGTCGGCGACCGAGAGGTCATAGCGGTCGGCGATCTCGCGGACCTCCGCTTTCGTGATCTCGTGGGCCAACAGCGGCGAGTGAACGTCTAACTCATCGACTGCCTGCAGTCCGGGCCGGTGGCCCGCGCCCGGATCGTCCGCGTTCGTCCCGTCACAGACCGTCCCCACGCCGAGTTCGCGTGCGGTCTCGAGCATCTCGCCGAGTCGCATCGTCCGACAGTGATAGCAGCGGTCGTCATCATTTTCGACAAATGCGTCGCTCTCGAGTTCGGAGAAGGAGACGATCTCGTGGCGGATGCCGATCTCGCTCGCGACCCGCTTGGCGTCCTCGAGCTCTGCCTCAGGGAGGGTCTCACTCTTCGCGGTGCAGGCGACCGCGTCGTCGCCGAGGGCGTCGTGGGCGAGGGCAGCCACCACGCTCGAGTCGACGCCGCCGGAGAAGGCGACGACGACGCCGTCGCGGCTCGTGAGGTCGTCGCGGGCGGCCTCGAGTTTCGCCTCGACCGGTGTCATGGACTCGGGTTCGAGCCGAACGGGCAAAAGGACGTTGTCGTCCGCGGCTCACGTGGCGGGTTCGTCAGACCTCGACAGGACGATCGCGCTCGTCGCTTTCCAACAGCGCGTCGAGTACCCGCATGGTGGCGATCGCCTCGTCGCCGTCCGTCCGCGGGGACCGGTCGGCGGCGACGCAGTCGGCGAAGTGATCGATCTCGAGCCGGAACTGGTCGACAGGATCGAACGTCTCGACGCCGCGGCGGCCGTCGATCCGGTATTCGAGTTCCAGCTCGCCGTCGGGCACGTCGAACGCGTTCTCGACCTCGACCCAGCCGTTGGCTCCCTCAATTCGGTAGCGCTGGACGGTCTGCGTGTCGAAGCTCGAGGAGACCCGACCGGTCGCCCCGTCCGCGTACTCAAGGATTCCGGTCAGCTCCGTATCGACGCCGGCGTCGCGGGTGTCGGCCGTGGTCGCGTACGCCTGCTCCGGTTCGCCGAGGACCTGACGGACCAGAGAGACGGCGTAGCAGCCGACGTCCATCAGGCTCCCGCCTGACAGCTCGGATGAGAGGCGGATGTCCTCCGTCCGGTCGAGTCGGTACTTGAACGTCGCCGTCACCGAGTGTACGTCTTCGAGCTCGTCGCGTGCCAAGGCGATCGCGCGCTCGGTCCGCGGATGATACTGGTACATGAACGCCTCCATCAGGGTCACGCCCTGATCTGCACAGTAGTCGACGACGTCGCGCGCTTCCCCGGCGTCGACCGCAAGCGGCTTCTCACAGAGGACGTCGAGTCCGGCGTCGGCCGCGCGTTTCGTCCACTCCGCATGCAGGGCGTTCGGTAGCGGGATATAGAGGGCGTCGACATCGGCGTTCGCAATGAGTGCGTCGTAATCGCCGTAGTACTCCTCGATCCCGTAGTCCGCCGCAACGGCGCGCGCGTCGGATTCGTCTCGGGACGCGATTGCCGTTACGTCGTGGTCGCTGGCTTCGATTCCCGGGAGGAACGCCTTCTGTGCGATGCCCGCCGTACTGAGGACGCCGAAATCCATGCCCGTGTGTTTCGCGAACGCGTATAAATATTCCAGCAGTCGCCGATGAGCGTGACCGCCGCGGCCATCGAACCACTGCCGCCGAACTATCGCCACCGAACCACCGCCGTCGATCCGACTCATTCACGGCCCCAACAGGGAGACCAGTAAACAGCGCGCCGGACGGTTAAGGCGATGTCCGTGGTAGGATCGCTATCCGGACCATTATGGCTGTATCAGATCGACTGCGACGACTGCGTTCGATCACCGAAACCGAGGGACACACCAGCGATGTCGACGAACACTCCCGCGAGAAACATCTCGTCGACGCGGTGGCTCGCGGAATTCAGGGTGGATTCGTCGCGACGCTGATCATGACCGCCTTCCGGCTGCCGCTCCTGCGATCGCTGCCACCGTCGGCGAACTTCTGGTCGCAGTACATCGCCGACGGCGATCCCGACGACCACCCGCTCGCTGGCCTCGTCCTGCACCTGGTCTACGGCGTCAGTTCGGGCGCGATCTTCGGCGGGCTGTTCTCCCTGTACACCGCCGGCCAGTCCATCGAGCCCGAACAGCGCGGGCTCGTCTGGGGCTCGATCTACGGGATGGTCCTGTCGGCTTTCGGTGCGCAGGTCATGCTGCAGGAACTGCTCGATATCCGCCTCGAGGCGGACGAACTCGCGCTCTTTCACGCCGGCCACCTCGTCTACGGTCTCTCGCTTGGAGCCTGGGTCGGCTCCCGGACCGAGGGCGTCGAGGATCCGGAACGGGAGTACGAGTACGACAACGGCAACTAACCGTCGGCCCCGCTCAACTTGTCGACGTCTTCCTCGAGTCGACTTGCATACTCGAGTCGCAGGTCGCAAGCGTCGGCTTTCGTTACGTACTGACGGCCGTCGATCCGCGTTGCGATCGGGTGATAGTCGCCGACGGTAAACCCCATCCGCTCGAGGTAGCCCGCGACGGCCGCCGACGCGAGCCCGTTGCGGATCGCCGAGTCGGCGAGGTCGCGGACCGTTTCGAACGCGGGAAGGGCGACCCCCTCGTTCGTGACATGACCGGGGCGAGCGGTCGGACCGCCACTGCCACCGTAACCGAGGCCGACGCCGCTGCCGTCGCTCTCCCTGCGCGTGCCGCCGCCGTCGCCCTCGGTGCCGATCCGCACGTTGGTGTGGTGGAGCCGCTCCATCACCGTCTCGAGGTCGGCGGTCAGCCGGAGCAACTGGCTGGGCAAGGCGGCGTCGGGTGAGCGCCACTCGATGGTCGGCCTCGAATCGCGCAGCCGCACGGGCGTCCAGATCACGTCGTCCGATGAGACGTGCTCCTCGACCGCCGCCGCGTCGACGCCCGCCTCGACGGCCGCCGCTTTGAACTCCTCGTAGCACTGCTCGAGCCGCCGGTGCCACTCGCCGATGTTTTCCACGTAGCGCCAGAGCTGGCCGTGTTTCGGGTGCGTCTCGGTGCTTCGCTTTCGGTAGCAGTGGGAACGGGCCCCGTTCGCGATTCGTTCGCCCCGATAGTACGGTGAGGAGTTGACCAGCGCGAGCGCCGGATCGAGGGCGATGAGGGCGTTGAGCTGGTCGGTGATGGTTCGCTTCTCGACGCGGATGTGCGTTCCGGCGCAGTGCGTCGCATAGTCGGAGTTCTTGCCGAACACTGCCTCTCGGATACGACCTCGTTCGCTGGGGCGGTGGTCGATCACGTCGCCGTTGATCGGCGTCCCCAGTGGGACGAGGCGCTTGTCTAGCTCCGCCGCCCTCGAGAGGGCGTTCTCGAGGTCATCGACGAGCGCAGTCCGGAGTTCCGAGACCGACTCGCAGGGCGGCGTCTTCAGTTCGACCAACGGCTCGACGAACTCCTGATCGGTTCGATCCGAACCGTCCGCGAGTGGGCCCGGTTCGGTGAGGTTCCCGTTGCTGTCGATGACCCAGTACTCGACTTCGATGCTCGTTTTCATTGTCGGGATGGCGTCCGCGCTCGTCGGTCAGCCAGTCGGTTGGTTCGGCTCGGCTGTACTCGCTTCCACAGAAGACGCGATTCGGGTCGTTCGGCCGGCTCGAGTTCGGTTTCTCGGTGTGTTCACGATCAACGTGTTTTCCCGAAGGGGCCGTGCCTGCAGCCGCCTGCCGTATTTCTCCTGCTCGCGGTCGCTGCCGGTATCGGCGTGACGGTCCGTGTGTCGGTCTCGAGCGGACCGTTCGACCCCTCTGTTTCGCGTCCACCGACGTGATGTTCAGCGATATCTGAACGATCGCTCTTTGCCGGACGGTGAAGTCAGCCGAACGACAGTATGAGCGTTGCCACGATACACGAGACGCGGATCCGTAGCGGGAAACGATGACGGAGTCGACCACCGCCGCGATTGCGAATCCGGGACCAGCGAACGGATCGCGGTCAGGGAGGTGCGGGCCGTCACGCCGTCCGCTCGCTACGCGCGCCCCGTTTCCAGCGAGTCGACGACTGAGATCTCGGTCTCGAGATCCTCGAGTCGCTGCAGCATCGCCCGCTCTTCCTCGAGCGTCTCCTCGAGCGGTTCAACGATATCGGTCGCGTAGGCGAGTCGACCCGCCAGCGTGACCAGTCCCTCATAGGACCGGATCTCGAGGCGCTCCGCCGCGAGGCCGATCTCGAGGTCGACGTACTCAGGCGGCGACTCGTCGTCGGCCCTGCGAGCCTGTCGCGACTCAGCGAGGCCGTCGGCCGTCCGCGACCGACTCGCACGTGGCTGCCGACCGAGCGCCTCGAAGACGTCCTCGAGCCGCTCGACCTGTTGTTCGGTTTCGTCGCGGTGGGTCGCGAACCGGTCCGCGAGGTCGTCGTTCGTGGCGTCGGCCGCCATCTCCGCGAGCAGTTCGACATGGGTGCGTTCGACGTAGTAGGCGTGCTGTAACTGAGAGCCGAACAGGTCCTCGAGCGTTTCGATATTCATGGTGTGATCGGAGCAGTTATCGTCGGTCGAGTGAGCCGCGGCTAGCGTTGCCGACCGGGCTCGCCGCGAGCAACGTCTCGACGGCGTCGCTGTCCGACAGCGACTCGAGTTCGGTTCGCATTGCCCGTTCATCGTCGTAGTTCGGCCGCAGCGCGTCGACGATGTTCTCGCCGTCCTCACTCTCGAGCGAGTTCGCGAGCGCCATCGCCGTCTCGTAGACCGTACATTCGATGGCCTCGAGTTTCAGGGCGGTCTCGATGTAGTACAGTGGCCGGAGTTCGTCGTTCAAGATGACGTTATTGAATTTCTCCTTGTCGGCGAGTAGGCCGTCGAACTCCGGGACCTGCCTGGTTGCGGGCTCCTCGCCGAGCGTGTCGAAGGCGTCCTCGATGCGCTCGCAGTGTCGCTGGGTCTCGTCGCAGTGGTCGTCGATGGTCTCTCGCAGTCGCTCTCGACACTCCGTGACGCGGCCATCGTCTAACACGTCGATCGAGACGTCGGCCGCCAGTGTCTCGAGTTCGTCGCAGAGTTCCCGTTCGACGTAGTAGAGGCGTTCCAGCTCGGTCGTGAGTGCGTCGTGGGGTGTAATCGTTGTCGTGCTCATGGCTCGCGTGTCCGGTGGTCGGGTGCGTCGGGTGTTCAGAACGACTGTCGCGGTCGCATGTGATCGTCAGTGTCGTTGGGACTGTCGCCACGGTCGCTGTACCGCGGTCGGCCCACGGCGTTTCGCCCGACGCCGTTCATGATCGCCAGTTCGAGGTCGTCTCTCGTTTCGTAGGTCTCGTGGCCGGACGTCTCGAGAATCGTCCGCAGTGAATCCGACTCCCGAGGGTAGGTAATTTCGACGTCGGCGTATTCCGCGAGCACCTCGTCGGTCGTCATCGGGAACGTCGCGTCACCGAACAGTTGGCTGATCTCACCGACTTCCAGCGATCTGATCTCGTCCGCGCCGTCGTCGATGTGGCTCATCGACCGCTTCTATCCCGATTGGTGGCAAAGTACTATAGCCTGCAGACGACGACCGAAACCCAGAGACGCTCTAATCGCCGGTTGTATCCCTTTGCTATCCGCTTCTCCGATTCACCGCTCTCGGTGTGATTCCGCCGAGCGACACCATAACGGCTTGCCGCCAGCCCAACCCATAGGCCGGTCCGCGAAAACGGCCACACGTGAACTATCGACGACTCGGTTCGACCGGACGTGCGATCTCCGAGGTCGGCCTCGGGACCTGGAACATCGGCGGCGACTGGGGCGATGTCGACGACGAGACCGGCCGCGATGTCGTCCGCGCTGCTATCGACGCGGATATCGACTTCATCGACACCGCCGACGTGTACGGCGATGGCCGCAGCGAGCGCCACATCGGTCACGTCCTCGACGAGCGCGACGCCCACGACGACGTGTTCATTGCGACGAAAGCGGGGCGGCGGCTCGACCCCCACGAGGCCGACCGCTACGACTACGATACCCTCGCTGCGTTCGTCGACCGGAGCCGCGAGAACCTCCGCGAGGAGACGCTCGACCTCCTCCAGTTGCACTGTCCACCGACCGAGGCGTACTACCAGCCGTCGACGTTCGAGGCACTCGAGCGGCTGAAAGACGAGGCCAAAATCGCTCACGCCGGTGTCAGCGTCGAGAAAGTCGAGGAGGCGCTCAAGGCCATCGAGTACGACGTCGTCGAGACCGTCCAGCTCGTCTTCAATCCCTTCCGCCAGCGACCGGCGGAGCTGTTCTTCGAGCGGGCCCGAAGGGAAGACATCGGCGTGATCGTCCGCGTGCCGTACGCGTCGGGGCTGTTGACGGGCGCACTCGAGCGCGAGCAGTCGTTCCCGGAAGACGATCACCGGAACTTCAATCGCGAGGGCGAGGCCTTCGACGTCGGCGAGACGTTCGCCGGCGTCCCCTACGAGACGGGCCACGACGCCGTCGACGCGCTCGAGCCGTACGTCCCCGAGGGACTGTCGCTGGCGGATCTAACGCTCCGGTGGATTCTCGACCACGAGGCGGTCTCGACGGTCATTCCGGGGACGACCTCGCCGGACCACGTCCGAAGCAACGCGGCCGCCTCGGAGCTGAAACCTCTCTCGAATCGGGTTCACGGCGCCGTCCGGGACGTCTACGAGGAGTCCGTGTTCGAGCACGTCCACCATCGCTGGTAGCGCGGTTGGCAACGCTTCGGGATGGCATCTCGGTGGCTGCCATCGCGACTCCTCAAATGAGTGCCATACCAAGCCAGAGCCCCAGTGGAACGCCGACCGCCGTCGCGGCGGCCCCTCGAGAGAGGTTTGCCTCTCGTTCGAGCCCGCCGGTGAGCAGGTACCACTGCCAGAGCACGGTGAGGACGGTTGCGACCGCTATGAACGGCTCGACGGGTGCGAGTGCCGACTCGAGGACCGCTACGCCACGTTCGGGATTGGTGATCGTCACGTCCGCGAGGGCGAGGCGTAACGCGAGGAGTCCGACGCCCAGTCGGAAGAACTCCGGGAGGGCGGCCCAGCCGGCCAGCGCGATCGTCCCGCCGACGGACGGCGTTCCACCCGCGAGTCGCGCGGCACCGAACAGGACGACGCTTCCGAGGGCCCAGAGGATGAACGGCATGATCACCACGTGCCCGAGGTAATCGGTCACCGCCTCAGAGACGAGCGTGCCGGCGTCACGCTCGATCTTCGCGGGTTCGTCGCAGTTGTCGGCCATCATGTCGGAACTGTGCTGTTCGCAGACCCACTCTGGTGGCCGATTGGGGTTGTCCATCATCACTGTCGCGTCCATCGATTCGGCGAGCATCGACCCCACCGCGAGAGTCGACAGCCCGAGTGCGACGGCCAGGCCAATTACGAGGATCGCGGCGATCGGAAGCGTCGCCGCCGAATCGTGGTCCTCGAAGAACGCGGCCGGATCGCAGAGGAGCAGGGAGAGCGATCGCAGGGCGGATCGAACCATCGTTCCATGATACTAACATGTGGTCAATAACACTATCGATAAATTGAATAGAAAGTCGCGGGCGGGCCGTGGCAACCGAGACGCGGCTCGATTCCGGTCCGATTCGGGTTGATTGAACTGATCAGACTGATCGGACCGACCGGGCCGGCCGGGTCGCCACTCGAATAGGCGTTCGAACGGGCTGATAGTGCAGGGACCACGTCGATTCTGTTGGTCCGCGTCGAAGCACGTATGACCGACTACGCACTGCACGAGCCCGAGTTCTCGGACACGACGACCGAGGAGTGGAATGAGCCGCAACTCGAGGACTTCGATACCGACGACTTAGGGAGGTCGCGGACCACTTCCTTCTCTCGTCGTCGGGGTTCCCGCCGGAGAACTTCACGGACCTCAAGCTTCCCGTGGTCGATCCGGACGGCAATCTCAACAAGAACGCCCTGCAGACGGCAAAAAGCGGCGGCCACGGCGTCGGCGCGGTCGAAGACCTCGACGACGACAAGCGGGACGACATCGAGGAGCTGATCGACAATCTCGCGAACGAGCAGTTCGAAGACGCCGAGTTCGGCGACTAAGCGGCCGGCCGCCGATCGCGGTGTCGCGCACCGACGAGTCGACGTGCAGTCAGGTCGACGACCGCTCCCGTCCAGACAAGGACGAGGATACTACAGAGTACGAGCCCGCGCGTCCAGTTCCCGCCGTCGAACTCTCGCACCGCCGCCGAAATCACCGAACGGACCGACACCGCCCGCGTCGGTTTCGTTCCGAAGAGGGCCGTGATTGGCATACGTGCTTTCGCAGCGCCGCCGATATAACGCCGTCCCGGAGCATGTAAGGGAAAGGCGTGCGTTGGATTGCCACCCGCCTCGTCGCGTTCGTTGCGTTCACTCCGGATCGAACCCGCCGACGAGATACTCGAGGGCGAACAGTGCGACCGCGCCCACTGCGGCCCACGCGGCCGTCAGCGCGATCGTTTCGGTGGTCCACGCGTGCTCCTCGGCGATGTTGTGCAGCGGGGCCGGAACCGAGCCGGCGATGAGGCTGACTAGGAAGACGAGGGTCAACTCGCGGTTGCGGGCCAGCGCGGCGCGCACGACGCGAGCGATGGTGACGAGGCCGACGACCCCGCCGGCGACGAACAGCACCACGGTCGTTCCCGGATCGACGACGGCCGCGAGCGAGCCGCCGCCGAGCAGGTCCGCGCCGGCGCGGACGAATTCGCTCAGTTCGTCGGAGAGGAAGATGTACTGGCCGAGCAGGATCAGGATCAGCGAGCCGGAGATTCCCGGCAGGATCATCGCGCTGACCGCGATCGCGCCGGCGACGACGATCACGACCGGCCCGCCGCCGGGTAACTGGACGATATCGGCGGCGACCAGCAGCGCGAGCGTCGCACCCACGACTGCAGCGCCGACGTGCGCCGGCGAGGAAAACTCGAGACTCCGGCCGAGCGTGATCGCCGAAGCAGCGATCAGCCCGGTGAAAAAGCCGAATACTGCGATCGGGTGGGATTCCGCGAGCGACGAGACGATCTCCGCGATGAGGACGACCGAGGTGACCATGCCGACGCCCAGCGGCACGAGGAACTGCAGGTCCATCTCGAGGAGCGCTTCCCGCGCTCGAGCCCGGCGCTCGGGTCGATAGGCCCGCAGCACGGCGATCGCTCGGCGGGGCGTGAGCGCGGTGACTGCGGCGATCAGCCGACCGTAGAAGCCGAGCAGGAGCGCGACGGTCCCGCCAGAGACGCCGGGCAGGGCGTCGGCCGCACCCATGCAGAGCCCGTAGCCGTAGGCCCGCAGCAGTTCGATGCGGTCGTCGGCGACCTCGGGTTGCTCATACTCCATGCGTTCGCTCCTGCAGTCTCCGCCTCGAGTTACGGACGCGTTGTGCTCGACGCCACCGTCTCGAGCCCGCCGGACCGGGCTGCCGTTTCGGCTGCATGCTCGAGTGGGCGATGCGCGGCCGTATAAAACTGCGACAACACCGTCAGCGCGTGTTGGTCTCCGGACATGGTCTCCCGCTCCGAGGGCCGAATCTCACACCGGCCGGCCCATCGTATACAGAAACATCGGCGTCTGTCCCCCGGCTCGGGGCTCGAAGAAATCCGTGACGATGTCGTCGTAGAACGTCAGTCCGGTCCCGCCGAGAGTCCGATGTGCATAGGTCCCCAGATACAGCCGGCCGGCCGTCAACGACGCCTCGAGCTGTGCCGCCCGGTAGCCACGATCACCGAGCGCGTCGACGAGTTCCGCGAGGTCGGTCAGGAAATAAATGCAGACCGCGGCGTCGGCGGCCAGTCGCTGGTCCAGTGCGAGGTGGCCCGCCTCGCTGCGACACTCGCCGGTCCGAAGTCGCTCGAGTTCGCCCGCGGCCGGGTGATACTGATACGTCCCCGATTCGAGTCCGTCGACGCCGTTGACGATCAGATAGGGGTCGACGAACGAGAGCGGCGGGTCCCCCTGCCGGCCGACGTCCATCGGCACGCCGCGGACGGCCCGGTCGAGCACGGTCGAGAGTTTGCGGAAACTGATCGACTCGCGTGCGTACTCGCGACAAGAGCCGCGGCGACGGATCGTTCGATGGAGCGGCCGACTCGAGGCCGTCTCGGCATCGACCGGCTCGAGCGCGATCCGTTCGCCGTCGCCCGGATCACGGGTCCCGATCGATCCCGCCGGCCGCCCGGATCGCCAGGAGTCCGCCGCGGCACCGCTCTCGAGGGTACCGGCCGCCCACGCGTCGTGGATCAGCGGGAACGACTTCTCGGTCGGCGAGAGCGGTTCGGTATCGGGGTTGATCGACTCGATATCGGCGGGATCGGAATCGGACTTGGGAACAGTGTCGCCCGCGCCGATCGGCACGATCTCGAGGGGCGCTTCGCGCTCGGGCTCGAGGCCGAGCAGGTCGACGATGGGTCGATCGGCGAAGCCGGTGACGATGTCGGCGCGGTGGTCGAGCGCGTGGGCCACCGCCAGCAGGTTCGCGAGCGTCGTCCCGGAGTCCCAGAAGGCGTGGCGGAACGTCCGATCACCGTACTTCCAAGCGTTTCGCCACCACGTCGAGGTCGCGACGACCGATAGCGGCGCGTCGGCGACGCCTGTGTCGCCGCTAGCGTTCGCGAGGACGCCGCGGTAGTCCCCCTCGCGGAGGACATCCAGCGACAGCGTCCGCGGGTCGAAGTGGTAGACGCCGGCCTCGAGATCGGCCGTTGAGGCGTCGGCTTCGTCGTCGCCCGCGAGATCGCCACAGACGACATACAGATCGACGTGGTAGAGCGCACCGGTGGTCGCCGCGGCGCGGAAGCGGAGGGAGTGTCCTTGTTTGTCGATCCGCTTCGTGATGCCCGCGGCGTAGTAGCACAGGGTCGCGACGGTCTCGAGGTCGGGACTCCGCCCTCGCCTCGAGTCACCGTCGGGTGTCGACTCGGTGATCGTCGACAGCGCCGGCTGCTGTGGCGGTCGAATCCGTTCGGCGATCGGAACTGCAGGCAGGTCCGTGTACTCCTTGTACGGCCGCGGCTTGTTGTCGAAATCCAGCCCGTGACCGCCCTCACGGACACTTCTGGGCGAGTGTTTCGTCTGTTCGTGGTAGTCGGCTGTTCCGATCGGCATGCTCTGAGCTACCACATCGGTCACCAAAAGCCCGGGCGGGGGGTTTTTCTCGCTCCGGTTTGATACGCACCTCGAGAACATGGACCTCGAGTCGATTCCGGGCGTCGGCGAGAAGACGGCCCGAGCGCTGTCCGAACTCGACGATCCCGAGCGCGCGCTGCGGACAGGTGACGTGGGAGCGATCGCAGCCGCGCCGGAAATCTCTCAGGGTCGGGCCGCCCGGATCGCGCGCGGCGCGATCCGGCTTGAGCACGACGATCCCGGCGGGTTTCTGGCGACTGACCGGGCCCGCGAGGTCTACCACGAGGTCCTCGGACTGCTCGAGGAACGGACGGTCACTGACTACGCCGCCCAGCGACTCGAGACGATTTATCCGAGCCAGCGGCACTCGCGCATCGAGGAAGTGCAGGCGTTTGCGGGCGACGCGCTCGAGCGTGACCCCGACCCCGCGGTACTCGAGGCTCTCGAGGGGGTCGAACCCCTCCGGGAGCCCGGCGACGTGCGGGTCCGCGAGCGCTGTCTGGCGACGACCGACGCCGAGCGCTACTCAGCGGCCCGCGAGGCGATCCCAGAGCTCTCCGTCGAGATCGTCGAGGACGCGCAGGGACTGGCCGAACTCGCACGTGGGTACTCGACCGTGATCGCCCTCGACGAGTCTTTCGCCGGCGTCACCCTCGAGGGCGATGTACAGGTCCGACCCGACGCCCTCGAGAACCCGGCCGAGGTGGTCCCCGAGCGGCCACTCTCCTTCTTCGCGCGCAATCGAGATCGCCTGCAGGCAGCGATCGAGGTCCATCGGACCGCCGGCCTCAAGGCTCCCTGTGAGCTTGCGGCGCTCGAGGACGGCCTCTCGCGGTTGACCGAGGATGGCACGGTCGCGGGCGACGGGGAACTCGACCGGCTGACGACGGCGATTAACGACCTCGATACGGCGACGGGCGCGGCCGAGAGCGCCGCCAATGACCACCTCCGGGAGGCGATCCGCGAGCAGGACGTGACGATCGAGGGCTCGGACCTGCTGTCGCTGGTCGAACGCGGGGCTGGCGTCGACTCGCTGCTATCCCGCGAACTCGCGGACGAGTATGCTCGAGCGGTCGAAGCGGCCCGCGATCACCTCGTCGACGCGCTCGATCTCGAACAGGGAGAGAGCGAGATCGCGCGCCGCGCGTTCAGCGACGAGCCGGCGTTTCCGGTCGAGCGCGACGAGGACGTCGTCAGCCGACTGCGCAAGGAGCTGACGGCGGCCAAGGAACAGCGCGCTGGCAGACTCAAACGCGAGCTCGCGGCCGATCTCGCCGACCAGCGCGAGGGGGCTCGCCAGCTCGTCCGTGACGCCCTGGAACTGGACGTCGAACTCGCAATCGCCCGATTCGCCGACGACTTCGCGTGTACGATGCCGACGTTCGTCGAGCCGGACAATGTCGCGGATGGGACCGACGAGGCCGTCGGCTTCGCGATCGAGGGCGGCCGTTCGCCCCTGCTCGACGAACCACTCGAGCGAATCGACCCCGTCGACTACGAAGTTTCGGGGGTGGCCCTGCTCTCGGGGGTCAACAGCGGTGGAAAGACCTCGACACTGGATCTCGTTGCGAGCGTGGTCATTCTGGCACACATGGGGCTGCCCGTCCCTGCCGGGCGCGTTCGGCTGCGGCGGTTCGACGATCTCCACTATCACGCCAAGACCCAGGGACGCTCGACGCGGGCGCGTTCGAGTCCACCGTCCGAGAGTTCGCGGATCTCGCAGAGGGCGGCGAGGGATCGCTCGTGTTAGTCGACGAACTCGAGAGCATCACCGAACCCGGCGCGTCGGCGAAGATCATCGCTGGGATCCTCGAGGCGCTCTCCGAGAACGGGGCAACGGCGGTGTTCGTCTCGCATCTGGCCGATGAGATCCGCGAGATGGCCGAATTCGACGTGACCGTCGACGGGATCGAAGCGGTCGGGCTGGTCGACGGCGAACTCGAGGTAAACCGCTCGCCGGTCAAGGATCATCTGGCGCGGTCGACACCGGAGTTGATCGTCGAGAAACTGGCCACCGAGAACGATGGCGACGCGGCCGTGACCAACGGCGGACGGGAACCAGCGGGCGAGTCCGATCCAGGATTCTACGATCGACTCCTCGAGAAGTTCGATTGATGCTACGCGATCGGAATTAGGGTAGTCAGTTGCCGACACATGCAAGTAATACGCCTACACGCTGACGCATCCATTGTCATGGTATGACCTATCAATACGAGTGTTCGGAAGGGAGCTGTCAGTTTCTGCTCCGCTCGAGCAGTTCTGACGAGGTAGAGCGACTCGTCCGCGCACACGTCCGGATGGTTCACAACGGCCGGATCGATTCGACGGACCTCAAGCGGGGCACGGATCGGATCGAACTCGCGTAAATCGACATTCAAGAAGCGAGAGGGCAAATAGCCAGAAAACTCTCGCAGGAGCGACGCTGGTCACTCGAAGTTTCTCTCGAGAACACATGTCCCCCCTGTCCCCCGGTTTGAGCCGTTCGAACGCCCCATAATCTCGAGGGCGTGATAGGCGCGACGGCCGCTGGTGCGGTACTCCCAGCCCCGGTCGTCTAGAACGATCGTGCCAGATTGGCAACCCGGAACCGTGTTCCTTCGTGTAGTCGCAGGTGTCGGCTCGAGCGGATGGAGCCCGCCTGAGCGGGCTCGGCGGGGCCACCGAATTCGTCGTCGTTACTCGTGCCACTCCAGGATCCGCTTGCGTCCCCACGCCTCCTCCTCGCCGCCCTGGTCGCCGGTGAGATCCACGAGGGATTCGGCTTCGTTCTCGTCAAGAAATTCGGCGATCGAATCGGCGTAGGACGCGATGGCCTCGAGCGTGTCGTCGTCCTGAAGCGCGAACGATTCGCTCATCGCATCGGGCATTCCGTCGGGTGCCACGTACGTTTCCTCGAGAGCGTAGTCGCTGACTCCCCGCAGCGTCTCCGGGGAGAGGTCGTCGAACTGCTCGAGCAGGAAGTCAGGGATTTCGCCCGGTGGCTCCGGTGGCGTCATTGTTGTCCCTTCAATTGATAGTATGAATATTAATTCTTGTGACTGTGTGATACAGTAACAGGAGACACGCCAAGCCGACGCTGGAACGTGCCACCGAAGCGTTAAGACGCTGCGGAAGCAGGGTGAAAGTGATGGGAGACGACCCCGAAGAGGGGATGTTGTCGTGGGACGAATCCGTGTTCAGAAACGAGCACGTCTTCGAAATCGACTATGTTCCCGAGACGTTCAAGCACCGCGAGGGCCAGACCCAGAGCCTGACGTATGCGCTGCGCCCGGCGGTGCGGGGGTCACGGCCGCTGAACGTCGTGGTTCGGGGGCCGCCCGGAACCGGGAAAACAACGGCGATCCAAAAGCTGTTCGACGAGGTGGGAGCCCAGACGAGTGAGGTCCGGACGATTCGGGTCAACTGCCAGGTCAACGCGACCCGCTACTCGGTGTTCTCTCGGCTCTTCGAGGGAACCTTCGACTACGAGCCGCCCTCGTCGGGCATCTCGTTCAAGAAGCTGTTCGGTCAGATCGCCGAGAAACTCGTCGAGGAGGACAAGGTACTGGTCGTCGCCTTAGACGACATCAACTACCTCTTCTACGAGAACGAGGCCTCGGACACGCTCTACTCGCTTTTGCGGGCCCACGAGGAGTATCCTGGTGCGAAGATCGGCGTCGCCGTCGTCTCTTCGGACCCCGCACTCGACGTGATCGACGAACTCGACTCTCGGGTCCAGAGCGTCTTTCGGCCGGAGGACGTCTACTTTCCGGTCTACGACCAGCCCGAGATCGTCGATATCCTCGAGGAACGCGTGAACCGCGGCTTCCACGAGGATGTCATCGACCGGGACACGCTGGAGTACGTCGCCGAACTCACCGCCGAAAGCGGCGATCTGCGGGTCGGGATCGACCTGTTGCGTCGGGCCGGACTGAACGCGGAGATGCGGGCCAGCCGCACCGTCGAGCGCCAGGATGTCGAGGACGCCTACGAGAAATCCAAGTACATCAACCTCTCGCGGAGCCTCTCCGGGCTCACCGACACCGAGCAGGCGCTACTCGAGGTCATCGCCGAACACGACGGCGAGCAGGCCGGCGAGGTCTACGAGGTCTTTCACGACCGGACCGACCTCGGCTATACGCGCTACTCCGAAATCGTCAACAAACTCGACCAGCTCGGGCTGATCGACGCTGACTACGCCGAGGTCGATGGCCGCGGCCGCTCGCGGTCGCTCACGCTGTCCTACGAGAAAGACGCAGTGCTCGAGCGCCTCGAGTGACGGACCGCTGAGACGTCGAACGGCTGTTCTCGAGCCTCGACGGTCCGCTGCCGATGGCTATCTGGCCCGTTGCTTATCCGCCGACGAATCGTACGCAGCATATGCCGTCGCTCCTCATTTACGGCTCGTACGGCTTCGTCGGGGACCTGATTGCTCGCGAGGCGACCGACCGCGGACTGGATCCGATTCTCGCCGGCCGTGACGGTGATCAGCTCCGCGAGCAGGTCGACGACCTCGAGCAACCGGGCCGTCGGTTCGCCCTCGAGGACCCCGAAATCGTCGCGGACGCACTCGAGGACATCGACTGCGTCCTGAATTGTGCCGGCCCGTTCTCGAACACTGCAGCGCCGCTCGTCGAGGGCTGTCTGCGGAGCGGGACGGATTACGTCGACATCACAGGCGAGATCCCCGTCATCGAGTCGATCGAAGATCGGGACGACGAGGCGACCGAGGCCGGTATCACGCTCCTACCGGCCGCCGCGCTCTCGACGGTACCGATGGACTGCCTCGCCGCACACCTCGCCGAGCGGCTCCCGGCGGCGACCCACCTCGCGCTGGGCGTCGACTCGTTCCGAGTGCCGTCAGTCGGCACAGTGCGGACGGTGCTCGAGGGTGCTGATACCGGCGGGGCCGTCCGTCGCGACGGCCGCATCGAGGGCGTGCCGACGGCGTGGCGAACCCGCGAAATCGACTTCGGTCGCGGGACCCGGCCAGCCGTCACGATGCCGATGGGCGATATCTCAACCGCCCACTACACGACCGGAATTCCGAACGTCGAGATGTACGCGGTGATGCCCCAGCCCGCACGACTGGCATTGAAATCGCATCGCTACCTCGCGCCGCTGTTCGAGTCGATGCCGATCCGATGGGCGCTGAAGCGATTGGCCGGGATCCGCGAGGGGCCGTCGAAGCGGGCTCGCCAACGCGGCTCGGCGTACGTCTGGGGCGAGGCCAGGACCGGTGACGGTGAGCGCGTCGTCTCCAGACTACGGACGCCGGATCCGTACGTCGTCACCACCGACGCGGCCGTGACGGTCGCCGAACGAGTGCTCGAGGGCGGCGTCGAGAACGGGTTCCAGACGCCCGCCGGCGCGTTCGGCCCCGAGTTCGTCTTCGAACTCGACGATGTGGCGGGCTTTTTCGACGAGTCGACGCCGGACGAGACATCGCCGGTGAGTCCGCTGCTCCAGTGAGGAGTGGCATTCGATCCTCGAGATCGGATTTGGGACGCTCTCGTTGACTGGCTTGAGTAAGCCAGCACTGGATACAAACGACCGTTCCCCCCTACTTCCCGGAGACGAATGTACGCACTCGTCTCCCTGATCATCATCATCTCGCTGTCGATGCTCGTCGTTCGAGTGGGCACCGTCGCGCTGACGATGACCGGGCTCTCGACGGAGGTCGCCTCCTTCCAGTCGCTGTCGGCCTACTCGGGGGCCGGGTTCACGACCGACGAGGCCGAGGAGATCACCGAGTATCCCAGCCGCCGCCGAACGGTCAAGATGCTCATGCGGCTGGGCAACGTCGGCCTCGTCACGACGATCGCCTCGCTGGTCATCTCCTTCGCCGATCCGGTGACGCGGCTCCGACGATTGGGTATTCTCGTCGTCGTCTGTCTCCTTCTGCTCGCGCTTGCTCGCAGCACGTGGTTCAACGACCTGCTCACGCCCGTCATCAAACTAGGGCTGTCCCAGTCCGCGCGGTTCCAGCTCCGCGACTACACCGGTCTCCTGAACCTCGACCGGGAGTACTGCGTCGGCGATTTCGCCGTCGACGAGGGCGAGTGGGTGGCCGGCGAGCGCCTCGGCGACCTCGAGTTGCGCTCGTCGGAGGGAGTGACGGTTCTCGGCATCGAGCGCGAGGACGGCACGTACATCGGCGCGCCGTCCGGCGAACACAGAATTCACGCCGGCGATCGGGTCATCGCGTACGGGCAGGAAGAACGGCTGCGGGAGCTGGCCGATCGCGGCGAGGGCGACGACGCGGCTCACGAGGCGGCCAAGCGATCCCACGACCGCCAGCTCGACCGCGAGCGTGACATCGATCCGAAGCGGCCACTGTCCGCGATTCGAGAGTGACCCGTCGCTGCCTCGCTGTCGCGGTCGGCCCGTCTCCGCTGCCGGCAGTCGCCGGCCAAGTCCCAAGGGTAGGCTCCGTTCAACGGCCGGTATGGAGCGCAACGATTTCTACCAATCCGTCGAACAGCAGGCGAATCTCGGAGACGAAGCCGACGCTCGAGACGCGACGCAGGCGGTGCTGTCTGCCCTCGGCGAGCGGCTGGACGACACCCGTTCGCAGCGTCTCGACGGCGACCTGCCCGCTGAGATCGGCGACCACCTCGCCGAGGGGCCGTCGGGCCGAGCACTCTCCGCCGACGAGTTCCGCTCGCGCGTCGCGGAGCGAACCGACCGCACCGACGGGCGCGATCCGGACCAGCTCTCGCGAGCCGTCATCGGGGCGCTGCTCGAGCACGTCGACGAGGACGAAGCCGACGGGCTGCGCGAGCGACTCGAGGAGTTCGGCTACGACGAAATCGTCCCCGAGTCCGGCCCGGGTGCCGAACGCTAACGACTCGACGGCGGCGCGAACCCGGCAGTTGCCGCCCGAACCGTGAGGGGCTTCATCGCCGTGGCCTCGGCTATGGAACGAGCGGAACTGCTCGAGCGAGTGAGCGACCGGACCGCCGCTGATGAACAATCGGCAGCCGACGTCACGCGGGCGGTCCTCGAGACGCTCGGCGAACGATTGAGTGAGGACGAGGCCGAGGATCTGGCTGCACAGTTGCCGGGAGAGCTGAGCCAGCACCTCACCGAGGGCGAATCGGGCCAGCGCTTCTCCGAGGAAGAGTTCGTCTCTCGGGTCGACCAGCGCATGGACACCGTCGACGTTCCCGGACAGGAGGCGGCGACGACTGTTCTGGGGACGGTCCTCGAGGCGGTCGACGAGAGCGAGCGCGCGGCGGTCGTCGACCAGTTCGAACACTACGGCTTCGAGGAGTTGCTCGCGGAGACGGACGCGGACGTCGACGTGGGTGATCGAACGCCAGGAGAATACTGACCGTCGCACCGACGCCGCTTCTATGCCTGATCGAGGCTCTCGCGGTAGTCTTCGACCGTTTCGATTGCCGATCCGACCTTCTCCTCGGTGTTGCCGTCCGCCCGCTGTTGAACCTGCCGGAGCGTGTTGAGTCGCTCGTCGAGGATGGCGTGATCGGGCGCGGTATCGCTCATCACGTAGTCGGCAAACGCGTCCGTCGTTTCGCGGATGTCCTCGCGGATATCGTCGCTATCGGCCGACTTCGCTGCCTCCTCGAGGTCGTCGCGGGCCTGCTGGAGTTGCTCCGTCATATCCCACACCACCACGAGTCGGCCCATAATGATTTGGCGAGCAGTGGCCACGTTCGGATGTGATCCGGCGCTGTTCGGATCATCCCTGAATCAATACGATTGAGATCACCACGAGAGCGTCAGCCCCTTTCAGTCCCCCCCGCGGTGGCTCGATTGACCAGCCGGAACAGGTGGACTTTCATGGTGGTCATAAGTATCACAGCGATCACGACAGTGCATCTGAACGTGAATTTACCTAATGCGAGCGCGTAAAGTACCTTGATACCCTGAACTCGATAATGAGTGACTCCGATTCTCGCGGTCCCCTCCAGCCGGACCGGCCGGATGTCGACCGACCGTTCGACGTCGACGCGCCCTTCGAGCCTGCGGGCGACCAACCCGAGGCAATCGAGCAGTTAGTCGACGGCTTCCAGTCAGGGATGGACAAGCAGACCTTGCTCGGCGTGACCGGCTCGGGCAAGACCAACACCGTCTCCTGGGTCACCGATGAGATCCAGAAACCGACGCTGGTGATCGCCCACAACAAGACGCTGGCGGCCCAACTCTACGAGGAGTTCCGGAGCCTGTTCCCGGAGAACGCCGTCGAGTACTTCGTCTCCTACTACGACTACTACCAGCCCGAAGCCTACGTCGAGCAGAGCGACACCTATATCGACAAGGATGCCTCGGTCAACGACGAGATCGACCGCTTGCGCCACTCCGCGACACGGTCGTTGTTGACCCGCGAGGACGTCATCGTCGTTGCGAGCGTGTCCGCAATTTACGGCCTCGGTGATCCGCGCAACTACATCGACATGTCCCTGCGCCTCGAGGTCGGCGAGGAGATCGGCCGCGACGAGCTACTGGCCCGGCTCGTGGACCTGAACTACGAGCGCAACGACGTCGACTTCACGCAGGGAACGTTTCGGGTGCGGGGCGATACCATCGAGATCTACCCGATGTACGGCCGCTATGCCGTCCGCGTCGAACTCTGGGGCGACGAGATCGATCGTATGGTCAAGGTCGACCCACTCGAGGGTAAAACGCAGGGCGACCAGCAAGCGGTGCTCGTCCACCCCGCGGAGCACTACTCGATTCCCGAGACCACGCTCGAGGAGGCGATGGACGAAATCCGGGACGATCTGGACTCCCGGATCTCGTACTTCGAACGCACGGGCGACATGATCGCGGCCCAGCGTATCGAGGAGCGGACCACCTTCGACCTCGAGATGATGCAGGAGACGGGCTACTGTTCAGGGATCGAGAACTACTCGCTGTACCTCTCCGACCGCGAGTCGGGCGAGGCTCCCTACACCCTCATGGACTACTTCCCCGATGACTTCCTGACCGTGGTCGACGAGTCCCACGTGACCCTGCCTCAGATTCGGGGCCAGTACGCCGGCGACAAGTCCCGGAAGGACTCGCTGGTCGAGAACGGGTTCCGGTTGCCGACGGCCTACGACAATCGGCCGCTCACGTTCGAGGAGTTCGAGGAGAAGACCGATCAGACGCTGTACGTGAGCGCGACGCCGAGCGACCACGAGCGCGAGGAGAGCGAGCAGATCGTCGAGCAGATCGTTCGGCCCACCCACCTCATCGACCCGTCGATCGAGGTCTCGGACGCGACGGGGCAGGTCGACGATCTGATGGACCGCATCGACGAGCGCATCGAGCGCGAGGAGCGCACCCTTGTCACCACCCTCACGAAGCGCATGGCCGAGGACTTGACCGAGTTTCTCGAGGAGGCCGGTGTTGACGTGGCCTACATGCACGACGAGACGGACACCCTCGAGCGCCACGAAATCATCCGCTCGCTCCGATTGGGTGAAATCGACGTCCTCGTCGGGATCAACCTCCTGCGGGAGGGGCTCGACATCCCCGAGGTCTCGCTGGTGGCCATCTTGGACGCCGATCAGGAGGGGTTCC
This sequence comes from Natrinema sp. SYSU A 869, assembly GCF_019879105.1. Classification (NCBI taxonomy): domain Archaea; kingdom Methanobacteriati; phylum Methanobacteriota; class Halobacteria; order Halobacteriales; family Natrialbaceae; genus Natrinema; species Natrinema sp. SYSU A 869. The sequence continues at coordinate 2,423,913 of NZ_CP082249.1, forward strand.
TCCGGAGCGAAACGACGCTCGTCCAGACAATGGGGCGGGCAGCCCGGAACGTCAACGGCGAGGTCGTCCTCTACGCCGACGAGCCCTCGAACGCCATGGAGTCCGCGATCGAGGAAACCAAGCGCCGTCGCCGGATTCAACGGGCGTACAACGAGGAACACGGCCTCGAACCCACCACGATCCAGAAGGAAATCGGCGAGACCAACCTGCCGGGCAGCAAGACCGACACCAGCGAGGTTTCCGGCCGGGAGATCGAAGACGAGGACGACGCTGCCCGCTACATCGACGAACTCGAAACCCAGATGGAAGAAGCCGCGAGCAACCTCGAGTTCGAACTGGCAGCCGATATTCGAGATCGCATTCGGACGGTGAGAGAGGAGTTCGAACTCGAGGGAAGTGACGAGGGGATCGCGCCGCCGACCGAGGAGTTCTGAGCGGGACCGACCCTCCACGAGAATCGGCGCCGCTCGTCGAGAATTCACGATCTTATTGGAGCGTCCGGTCGTTGATAATACGGTAGCGCTTTCACGGAGCTTCGACGGCCCGAGGTGAGATCCCGAGACAGCAGGTCGTCCGAGTATCGATCACAGATCGGATCACCGAAACGAATGAGATATATCCGTCATTGCTCGATGAGTTCATCGACTGCAGCGAGTATCAAGAAATCGAATCTATGTCGTACGACGGCCATTTTCGCTTCCTCTTTTCGTCGAAACGGTGGTGTGAGCGTCTACTGAGAAACCATAGTATTGATTTTAAGCGGATGATTCATGCGGCCGTTCTCATCTAGGAACAATTAACGAGAAACTGGGTATTCACCGTCTGGGACGCTACTTTAGCAGACAGCTCATAACAGATCTCTCGGATACGCATACGATACGAACTCGACCAGAGGCGTCTACCTCAACATCGCGAGTGACCCGACGGAGGGAGACTCCGACAACGACGAACTTGACGATCAGACTGAACGAGTCGAGGGGAGTACAGTCGTTAAGACGACCAGCGCTAGCGAGGCTGAACGCGCCCTTGAGGGAGCGGATATCGATACCCTGTCGAACGCCTACGAGACGTACAACACGACCAGCAACCCGTGGAGCGTCGATACGGATGGTGACGGACTTAACGACACCCGCGAACGCGAACTCGCGACGGATCCGACCGGGAGTGACACCGATCGTGATGGGATTTTCGATCGTGAGGAAGCCGAAGGCGAGGGCGATCCGACGCTGTTCGACACGCGACCGCCGAAGATCGATGTCCGGAGTTCGGGATATCATATCCCAGAGACGAGCCTCGACACTACGTACTGGGTCAGCGTTCGTATCGATAGCCCAACGGGTGTCGATCGAGCCGCACTGATAAAAGACGGGAACGAAGAGACATCAGAGACCTACGACGGTGACGATACCGTCTATGACTCTCTCAAGTTCACCGAGGAGTTCGCCGAGTCGGAGACCGAACTCGATACGAGCAGCAAGAAGTCGACGTTCGTCTCCGCCTTCAAGAAGACTACAGAAACGGTCGGGAGTGTCAGCGAGAGCATCGGTGATACCGTCGCAGGGACAACGGTCCACGTCAAATCGAGTGATACCAACGGAAATAGCCAACGGGTCGTCGGCGTTCAACGAAAGAACTTCTACAGCTAAGTCGCCGACGGGCTTTACACGGACACGATCTTCGATTACGCGGTAGCCAGCGAGTTCGGTACGGTCTCGGGGTTCTCTTCGAGTCTGGGTGTCGCTTTCCAAGACGTCTCCCAGTTCATCGACGACCCCGCTGCCGTCGTCGAAGGGATCGAAATGCTCCTTGAGCTGGTCAAAGAGGAGCGACTCGGAGCCGCGAAAACGCTGGTCGACGTGATGGTCCAGAGCGTCGAGCAGAAGCAAGCGTTGAACAACCCCTACGGCTCACTCGAGGAGAAAGATCATCCACGGCTGTACAACACGTTCGAACGGAACTGGTACGAGGGGTACGCAGCGGGCTTCCTCGCAAAGGCGGCGCTCGGCGGCGGGGCCTCGAGCAGCGCCAAGAACACGATCAAGAGCACGAAGACGGCGCAGAAAGTCGGCTCGAAACTCTCGGACACGAAAGCGCTTCGAGCCCTCTCGCGCGTCAGCGATGCCAAAAAGGCGCGAAAGGCCGTGCGACCGCCCGCATTCTACTGACTGTCGACGGTGACGCTGCCGAACCGCTACTGAGCCAAGCCGATACCGCTGGTAGTGCGTTCCGGCTCTGGCGTCATCAACGTGCGATGGACGCCGACGTCGACGCGATGCCCGAGGCACGGCAGCAGCGGTTAGGCGAGTACCTCGCGCGGACCGGTGACGACGGGGCGAGGTTGGTCGACGACCTCGATCCCGAGGTGCGCGACGACTTCCTGGGGACGCCGTGTCGCCGCCAGTCGCTGTCGATGCCCGTCGGGGCCGGCGTCGGACCGGCGGGCGGGTGCGGCGATATCGGCGAAGACCTCCGCGAGCAACTGACAGCCGTCGACAGCCGCAGCGACTCATTCGATGCCAATCAGTTCCTCAAGGACACCGACGCCGACAGCCGGCAGGCGCTCGGGACGGTCGACGATGCGACCGCTACTCGGATGCTCGTCCGCTACGGTGAGGGCGACCTCGAGGCCGATCATCTCCGCCGAATGAACGAACTGCTGGACAGCGGCGACATGGACCAGGCCGACGCCCAGCGGATGATGGGGGTGCTCGAAACGAAAGCCGATAATCCATTAATCGAGGACACCATTCAAGCAAATAATCTCCTCGAAATCCCGGAACAAGGTTACGATCTGAGCACAACTCGACTCGCCGTCACCGATGACGATGGGAATATCCGTTGGCTCGAGCGAGGTGTCTTCGACCCGAATACTGGCGGAACAGACTATGGGTGGACCTATCTGGAAGCACGTCATATCGATGGTAAGTTGATGGAGAAGAAAGATGCAACTACGTTCTGGCCGATGGGTCAGGATTTCGACTCAAAAACGCAGCCAATCCCGAACTCGATGTCGGAAAAAGACATCAGTGAAGCCATCTACAAAGCTCTTGAAGACACAGAAACGACTCCACAGGACTCGTTCAGATACAGCGACTTCGATCAAAGTTTCGTCGATAGAACAGGCGTTTCAGATATTGAAGTCATAATTAGAAACGGTAACGTCCGGACTGCATATCCGAAAAAGGGGCCAGCAGTCTGGAAGTACATCAGTCAGAACGACGTTGGCTGGAGACATCAGGGGTGAAATCATGGGAGACAAATATAGTCAGATCGAACTCGAAATGCAATCTCCGGGGACCGATGACCTAAAGAAAGCGCAGATGCCATCTACCAGCCTTCGAATACACCCCGGTGGAATTGAAGGAGGAGAGGACCGGGTCTGGCACGATGCGAGCCTTCCGAACGAAGTGTTCCCTGATCTCCTCCGATGTATGGTTGCGATTCTCGAGAACGAGGAGTGTGCTGCAGCGTTCGATATGGGGGAACTCGAGTTCACACCGGTTCCGGGGAACGACGCCGTCGGCGTGTACTTCCACATTGATGGGGTGCCGCGAGAGAGCCGAGATGATTCGCCGGATCTCGTCGACCGCACTGCTCTCGTCGAGGAAATCTACACGACCATTCGATGGTGGGTCGACGAGGCGCTGTCAGTCAACGACGATTTGACGGACACCGAGTGGTTCCAGGAGATCGATGCGGCACTCACAGAAGCTGAACGGGTCCTCGAGGAGGAGGAGGGGATTCGATAACCTCCAGCGTCCGCTAGCTGGTCGTTGGGAGTGAGTCCACTGTCGTGTGAGACGTTTCTCTCCCGAGAGAGGTACCCAATATGGCTTTTGAAGCCTTCCGGCTTGAAGCACGTCTCGCTACTTGGGACGGGACGGAAACTATTGCAAGTGGCTCGAGATACGAGAATAATTGAAATCGACGGGATATCACAGCACGCCGAACCCGAACTCCGCCATCCCGAAGACCGGGCCCCACAGGAAGTGGAGCGCGACGCCGACGACGACGGCGGGCAGGAAGTTGTAGATCGTCGCGACGATCGCCGCCTTGGCGTCGACGGCCAGCAGCGGGAACAGGGCGTCGCCATCCTGGGCGATCGCGTTGGCCGACAGCGCCGAAAAGGGCAGGCCGCCCTCGGCGTAGACGCTTGCCAGCAGGATCTGGGGGCCACAGCCGGGGATCAGGCCGACGACCGCGCCGCCGATCGGGGCGAGTACGCCCGCTGTTGCCGCGAGGGTCGCGACGTTCACCCCGCTGAGGAGGACGACGTACTCGTAGACGAGAAAAGCCACGAGCACCCAGACGGTGACGAAACTGGTCTCCATCGCCGCGTGGGTGAGCGTATCGTACACCGATCCGAAGGAGTCTCGAGCGCGGGCGATCTCCCCTCGCCGACGTAGTGACGGCCGACCGCGTAGAGGTACAGCGATAGCACCGCGCCGACGATGCCGGTGATCGTAAACAGCCCGTCGAAGCCGAGGTCAGCGGCCAGCGCGACCTCGGGGCCGCCGCGGAGCAGGTAGAGGCTGCCGAGGACAAGTCCTGCGACGGCGGTGACCCACCACACAACGTGTGCGAGGTGCGAGAGCGGGGTGAGCACTCGAGAGTGGTGATCCGGGCCGGTCTCGTGAGCGTGTGTCGGAGCCGGGCCGCCGTAGTCGTGGGCCGGGTTCGGCCCGACCCCGCCGTTGACGACAGTGCCGCCGTCGGGCGTCGCGGCGGGCGAGAGCTGCGCGACGGCGGCGTCGACGCGGGAGACACCCAGCCCGACCGAGTCGACGAGGTAGCCGGTCGCGACCGAGGCTGCGAAGGCGATGGCGTAAGCATACAGCGCGGCTTCGGGCGCGAGCGCGAGGATGACGAAGGCCGAATCGCCGGCGGTTGCACCCAGTGTCGCGACCACGGTCCCGAAACTGACCGTGCCGCGGACGTACAGCGGCATCACCACGATCGCACCGCCACAGCCGGGCGTCAGCCCGAGCAGGCCGCCGAATAGTACCTGCAGACGCTCGTTGCCCTCGATCGCCCCGATTACCGCACCGTCGGTCCAGTACTGGAGCAGTCCGAACGCCAGTACCGTGACGGCGACGAACGCGCTCACCTGTACGTAGCCGTCTCGCAGCGACTCGAGGAGGACCGTGAAGAGTTCGTTCAAGGGGCGTCACCCGGGGATTGGGACCGGCCGAACCGAAGATTAGACATCTCTAAAAATAGGATTAGCACCATTGGGTAAATATCTGCTGGTGGCGACAATCTGGAACCGAATCGGGGCAGAGCGGTCGTCCGAAGGGAACCGTAAGCGGGAGACCGAGTCCTGACACTACAGTCCCGACGGCAGGGGGCTCGAGCAAAACGGACTGAGCAGGTCCTCCGCGGGCTCGCTCGAGCCGGAATCGTCGCAAAGCGGAGGTCCGCCCGTCGCTACTCGTGATCGTCTCGCAGGTGTTCGATCGCGTGAAGTTCGACCACCGGGAAGATCTTGGCCACGGTGAGGAAGAGGAGCGTCACCATCCCGATGGTCCCGATGATCGACAGGAGTTCGATCAGACTCGGGACGTAGCGGCCAGGCGTCGCGTGGTAGATGTCGAAGGTAGGGTGAAGGAACCCCTCGACGACGAACAGCACCTTCTCCATGATCGTCGCAGTGAGGACAGCGAGGCCGGAGACGACGGCCCGCTTCTTGGTGAACAGGGTCGGCCGGATCGACTGGGCGAAGATGTACGACAGCGTCAGGAAGACCAGCGACATCGAGGTGAGGTAGATCGGGTTGGTGGCTCTGGCGACGGCGGCGTGGGTCAGGTCGACTGGGGCCACGAACAGCCCGGTGATGTTCTGCTGGAGCTGTAGCCACAGGAAGAGTAGACAGAAGAAGCCCAGCCATAGGAGCAACCCGCGGAAGATGTCGTCGGTGAAGATGTGGTCCCAGTCGTAGGCGTGCCGGAACGAATAGGCGAGGATGATCACGCCGCTGATAGCCGAGGTGAGCGCGATGGTGAGGAACTGCGGCCCCTGGACGCCGCCGAACCAGGTCGGCATCGTCGGGAGCACCGAAAACAGCCACGGAATGACCCCGCCGTGGAGCAACAGTGGAGCCATGATGATGATCGCCAGCGCAAGCCACCAGACCATCCGCTCGACGACGCGGTCCTCCGTCTCGGTGTAGCCGATCGTCATGGCGCTGTACAGCGGACCGAGGCGGTCCGGTAACTGATCGCGCAGTCGGCTGATGTCATAGCGCAGCGTCAGTGAGAGGTAGGTCGCCGTCAGCACGAAGTAGGCCGTGATGACGGTCACGTCCCACACCAGCGGCGAGGCGTGAACCGTGACGTGATAGTGGCTGATGACGCTCGTGACCATCCGATCCGGCCGCCCGAGGTGGACGATGATGTAAAAGCCCGCCGCGGAGAGTCCGCCGATGGTCAGCAACTCGGCGAGTCGCGCCACGGGCATGTACCGGTCCATCCCGAGGAGTCTGACCGCCGCTGAGAGGATGATCCCGCCGTGGGCGATACCCACCCACCAGATGAACGCACCGATGTACACGCCCCAGGTCGCGCCGCCGCCGCTGCCCCAGTCACCGAGGGCAGTAACGGCTAACCCTTGCTGCAGTTGGTAGGCCCAGCCGATCAGGAAGGCGACGAACGCCAACCCTGCCACCCCAACCAGGATGAAGTACGTTTTCGACACTGCTCCGATCGGCCGCAAGATGTCGGCCTCACTCGGCGTTTTCGTCCCCATCGTGCTACAGTGCAACTCACCGGCCGTCAACTTGCGTCCGCGCTATGAATTTGCAAGGTCAAGGTCGTTCGACGGTCGATCGCTTGCACTCGAGTATACCGACTTTCACCGAGCAGTGGCGTGTCGGGTCACAACTCGAGCGTGTAGACCACTTCCCGTCGCTGCTCGCCGCCGATCTCGACGTCGTCCTCGTCGGTCGGTTCGAACCCGTGGCCCTCATAGAACTCCCGACCGCCGTCGTTCGACGCGAGGTCGATCGCACGCATCCGCTCCATGTTGAAGTCCTGCAGGTCCTCGCGTAAGTGCTCGTATAGTGCCGTCCCGATCCCCTCGCCCTGGTGGTCGGGGTGGACGGACATGCGGAGCACGTCGCCCTCGTCTTCGGCGACGACGCCGTGGGTGAAGCCGACGATTTCGCCGTCGCGCTCCGCGACGAGGAAGGCGGTTCCCGGTTTCGACAGCGCCGTCTCGAGGGCTTCGTCGCCGTACCACTCGTCGATCGTCCGGTCGATGGTCTCAGCGTCGAGCTCGTCGTAGGTGTCGTGCCACGTCTCGCGGGCGACGGTCCTGATGCGCTCGCGGTCCTCGAGGGTAGCCGGTCTGATCTCCATACCGCAAGCTACGATAGCGAGTAACAAAGCTTTTCCACCGTCTCAGTGAGGCCCGGCCGGTCTCCGGTAGGCGCGGCCTACAGTTCGAGCGTATAGACCGCTTCGGGGTAGTACTCACCGTCGATCTCGACCTCGCCCTCGTCGGTCTGCTCGAAGCCCAGCCCTTCGTAGAAGGCGCGGCTGGCGTCGTTGAACGCGAAGTCGAACGAGCGGACGCGCTCGGCGTTGGCCGCCTCGAGTTCCGCCATCAGCCGCCCGTGGAGCGCCGAACCGATCCCCTCGCCCTGCTGTTCGGGGTGGACGTACATCCGGAGAATGTCGGCGGTCTCGCCCTGCGCGACCGCGTGTGTGAAGCCGACGACCGTCCCCTCATCCTCGGCGACGAGGACGATGGTCCCGGGGGCCTCGAGCGGCATCGAGTCGTCGGTGTACCAGTTGTCGACGGTCCGGTCGATCACGGCTGCCTCGAGTTCATTGTAGGTGTCGTGCCAGGTGGCGCGAGCGACGGCCGTGATCGCCTTGAAGTCGTCGGCTGTCGCAGATCGAACGTTCATACCTCATTATTGAACGTGATGCATAAATAACTCGCTGACACGAGGTCGAGGAATCCGACGGCGAGCGGTATTCGAGCGGCCGGGCGAGCGGGTCGTCCGGAGCGGCCCCGAAGTTGGGTCCCTCGACCCCTCCCCTCGCGAACATCGGACCCTCGTTCACTCCCGAACGTCGAATCCCCGCTCGCGAAGGAGGTCAGGCACCCGATCCCGGTGGTCGCCCTGCAGTTCGATCCGGCCCTCGTCGACGGTCCCGCCCGTTCCCATCGAACTCTTGAGGTCAGACGCAATCGATTTGATCTCGTCCGACTCGAGGTCGAAGCCCTCGACGATCGTCACCGGCTTGTCGTACCGACGACTCTCCGTCCGGACCGACAGGACTTGTTGGGAGGTCTCGAGGTCGCCCTGGCTGTCGAGTTCGTCGAGCAGGTCGTCGAGGTCGTCGTCGTTTGACATGCCGTAACATAGGATCGGTACGAGGGATAGCCCTGTCCTTGCTTTCGCAACGGTCGGAATACGACGTCCCGCCGGCGGTATCGGTCACTCCTCGAGATCGAAATCCAGGACGTCCCCCTCGCTGACGCCGTGATCGCTCGTCCACTCGTAACCGACCTCGAGCACGTACTGTCCCCGACCGGGGTAGCGCTGATCGTCTCCGTCCTCGTCCGGACCCGGTGCCGGCGCGTGATGGATGCCGGTGACCGTTCCGTCTCCGTCGGCGTACACGATGTCGATGCCGAAGTCCATCTCCCGCATGACGAAGGTGCGCTCCTCGACCGACTCGTAGACGAACAACATACCGCGGTCGGACGGCAGTTCATCAGTGTCACTGAGTCCGAGATACCGGAGGTCGTCCGTGTCGGCAATCGCCGCCGTCACCGTCCCAAGTTCGTCGCCGTCCGTCGTCACGGCCCGGACCTCGGTCGTCTCGTAGTCCTCGTGAACCGTTTCCGCGACGGCGTCCGTCTCGTTCGCGGTCGACTCGTTCGTCGTCTCCGCGTCGTCGCCCGTCGTCTCGTCGGTCGGTTCGACCTGCCCCTGGCTGTTCGCCTCGCCCGAATCGTCCGCGTCGAGACAGCCAGCGATTGCGACCGCGCCGGAGGCGCCGAGAAGATGTCTCCGGGTTAACTCGTCGTTCATATCTGTGCCACCAACGATGTAGAATAAGTCACTTCTGTACGCTCGAGTGAATGAGCCGTTCGGATGGAAGTAACGGTCGACGTCTGTGTCGCCATCGAAAACGCGTTAGAGTCGTGATTTGATCGTCTCCGCCGTCTTCTCGCCGATCCCCTCGATGCTCCGGAGGTCCTCGAGGCTCGCCTCGCGGACGTTCGTGACGCTGCCGAAGCGGCCAAGCAGTCGCTTTCGCGTCTCGGGGCCGATCCCCTGTACGTCGTCTAACACCGTCTTAACCTCATCGCGGACGGTCTGGTGGTACTGCACCGCAAAACGGTGGGCCTCGTCGCGCACGCGTTGGAGGAGATGCAAGTGCGGCGCATCACTGGGCCACGAGAACGTCCGGTCGGGCGTGACCACGCGCTCCTCAGCCTTCGCCAGCGCGACCGCCGGCACGTCCCAGCCGACCGCGGACAGCGCGTCGCGGGCGGCCTCGAGTTGGCCCTCGCCACCGTCGATCAGCAACAGATCAGGGTTGGGCCGGTCGTCTCGATCTTCGACGGCGCGGCGCGCGCGCCACTCGAGTAAGGCCCGCATGTTGTCGTAGTCGTCGTTCTGGTCGGTGAGCTTTTTCCGCCGATAGTCTGCTTTCTCGGCGCTGCCGTCAACGAAGGTGACATCGCTGCCGACTGCTGCTTTCCCCTGCGCGTGGCTCACGTCGAATCCCTCGATCCGCCGGGCCGACTCGATCTCGAGGGCGTCGGCGAGCATGCCACACTCGTCGCGCCGACCGACGTTGCGCCGGGCGTTCTTCAGGGCGAGTTCGACGAGTTTGGCTTCCCGACCCGCGCCCGGGACGCGGACGGAGACGCCCTCGGCCTCGAGCCAGGCGGCGACCTCTTCGCCGCCGTGGCGTTCAGGTAACAGGAGGGCGTCGGGGAGGTCGCGTTCGGCGTAGTACTGGACGATGAAGGCGGCGAGGACGCTGGGGACGCCGTCCGTCTCGCCGGCGATGCCGTCCCCCGCGGAGCCGGGTGCCTCGAGCGTGTGTCGGTCCCGGTCGACCAGTTTGCCGTCCTCCGCACGCAGCCGGGCGACGGTCGCGTCCTCGCCCTCGATGGCGACACCGAGGACGTCGACGCCCCGCTCGTCGCCGATCGACTGGACCGCCTCGCCGCCCTCGCCGTGGAAGGCCTCGACGGTCTCGAGGCGGTCCCGCAGGTTCGCCGCGCGCTCGAAGTTCTGCTCCTCGGCTGCGGCCTCCATCTCACGTCGCAGCGGATCGGCGAGGATACCGGTCTCGCCCTCGAGGAAGCGCTCGACCGCGGTAACGTCCTCGCCGTAGCTCTCGAGGTCGATCTCGCGGGTACAGGGCGCGGTACAGAGCCCCATCTCGTAGTCCAGACACGGCCGGTCGCGGCCCGCGTACTTGTGGTCCGAACAGCCCCGGACGCCGTACGTCTCCCGGAGCGCCTTCACGACGGTTTCGACCTGTGTCTTGCTGGTATAGGGGCCGAAGACAGTCGGCCCGCTCGAATGGTCCGCGGAACGTCGTTCCGCGCTACTCGCAGTCGAGTCACCTTGCACCTCGCCGTCCGGATCCCGCGTGATCTCGATCCGCGGGGCGTCGTGGGCCGTCAGCTGCACCATCGGATACGACTTGTCGTCCTTGAGCCGGACGTTGTAGCGGGGCTGGTGGCGCTTGATCAGGTTCGCCTCGAGCAACAGCGCCTGTGTCTCAGTGTCGGTGACGGCGATCTCGATATCGTCGGCGCGATCGACCATCCGGCGAATCCGCGCACTGCGCGGATCGGCATAGGACCGAACACGGTCACGCAGCTCGACCGCTTTTCCGACGTAAAGGGTGGTATCTCCCTCGCGAAACTGGTAGATCCCCGGCTCGCGAGGCAACGACCCGCCACGCTCACGAACCCCATCGGCGTTCATCGACCGACCTACGGAGTCAGGAGGTTTCAGCCTGACTCCTCGGCCCCGGCCCGTTCAGCGGTCGGTCCGTTACTGTCGCTCTCGGTCGTCTCCGCGATCACCGTGGCCGATCCCGGTCGAATCGCCTGCTCGAGATCGGCGACCGTCCCATCATCTAGGTCGGCGTCGCCGATCGGAAGCACGAGGTCGTTTCCACCGCTCACCCGGAGCACGAGCCGCCGCGAGCGCGATCGCAGATAGGAGCCGACGAGGGCGGCGGCGATCGCGAGCGCGGCGACGCCGATCAGGAGCACGCCCCACTCGACCAGCACGAGGGCGGTCTCGACGACCCCGAGCGTGATTTCAGAGAGGCGCGTCAGGACGTCCGCCCCCGGAACCGAACTGATGCCCTCGAGGTCGACGCCCGGGACCAGCGTCGCGACGCTGACGTCCGTCGCTACCTCGAGGACAACGACGCTGACGAACGCGGCGGCGATCCCCGCACAGAGGTGGCTCAATCGCTCGCTCGTCTCGATGGTAACGGTCCCGACATTCGGCCGGTCGACACAGCGAAAGTTCCCGTCGCTCGAGCCGGCTGTCAGCGCCAGAACGCGCTGGTTCGTGACGGCGACGGTCGCGTCCTCGAGGTCCGTACGGTGTTCGACGCGTTCCCCGTCGTGGCACAGTTCGTCGACGTGGTCGCGCCACTGCTCGACACGCTCGCGTCGGGTTTTGGCCATCGGTAGTCGTCACACCTCCGACGCCAGCCCCCAAGTACGTCGGGGCTCGTTCGAGCGAGTAAGGGCCGCCTTCTCGCGGAATTGACTCGGTACCTTCTCGGTGCTCGACCGCCAACACGCTGCGTATGAGTGACTCGACGGTCCAGTGCTGGCTAGCCGAACGAACGTTCGACGACCGCAACCTCGTGACGATCGTCTACGCGACGCCCGACGGCTCGCGCTACCAGCAACGGGAACGATCCTCGACGTCGCTGCAAACCGGTGCCGCAGTCACCGCAGCCACCGAGATTCCCGACGACGAACTCGAGCCAGTCTCCGACGAGGAGACCCGGGAGCGCTACGCCCAGGAAGTCGACCGGACCGCCGAACGGTATGACCCTGACGATCCGATATAGGCTTTTATCCACAATCTATAAGAGGGAAATAACGATCCTCCGGCGTCGAAACGGGGTATTTCGGTGCCCTCGCCTATAGCGGTGATGTCACAAACCTTTTCGGGCAACGCTGCGACCACACAGCTATGCCTGCTATCACAGTCGACAATCTGACCAAATCCTTCGGTCAGACCCTCGCGCTCGACGACCTCTCCTTTCAGGTCGAAGAGGGCGAAGTGTTCGGCTTCCTTGGTCCCAACGGTGCTGGCAAGTCGACGACGATCAACATCGTTCTCGATTTCGCCCGTCCGACGGCGGGCGAGGTCAGCGTCCTCGGAATGGACGCCCAGCAACACAGCCGAGCGATACGGCAACGAACTGGCGTCCTCCCCGAAGGCGTGCAACTGTACGACCGCCTGACCGCCCGCCAACACCTCGAGTTCGCCATCGAGTCCAAACACGCCGACGCTGACCCCGAACGGCTGCTCGAGCGAGTCGGCCTCGTCGACGCGATCGACAAGAAAGCCGGCGGCTACTCGAAGGGGATGGCCCAGCGACTCATGCTCGCGATGTCGCTAGTCGGCGAACCCGACCTGCTGATCTTAGACGAGCCCTCCACCGGCCTCGACCCCAACGGGGCCCGCGAGATGCGCGACATCGTCCGCGAGGAGAACGAACGCGGCGCGACCGTCTTCTTCTCGAGTCACATCATGGAGCAGGTCGAGGCGGTCTGTGACCGCGTCGGCATTCTGCGCGACGGCGAGATGGTCGCCGTTGACTCCGTCGAAGGGCTGCGCGACTCCGTTGAGGGCGGCACAACGCTGCGCGTCACTGTCGACCGGATCGACGACGACGCCATGCAGGCGATCCGCTCGCTGCCCGACGTCAGCGACGCCACCGTCGAGGATCAGAACCCGCCGACGATCATCGTCACGGTCGACGGCTCGAAGACCGCCGTTCTCTCTGCACTCGAGGACCACGGCATCGAGGTGCAGGACTTCTCCACCACCGAGGCGTCGCTCGATGACGTCTTCCAGTCGTACACGACGGACGCGGAGGTGCACGCGCGATGAGCTCCGAGACCGGAACCGGCACCGACGCGACGGCTGCGAGCGGCTCGGCGTCGAGTTCGATCAATCTCGAGAGCGTGCGTGCGGTCGCGAAGAAGGACTTTCAGGACTCGATCAGGTCGTGGCTGTTCTGGGGACTGAGCGTGTTCTTCTTCACGCTGATGGCGATGCTGGCGGGCTTTCTCTCGTGGGCGAGTCCGAACGAATTCACGACGATCAGCTTCATCTCCCTCGTCAGTCAGGTATGTAAGCTCGTCATCCCGCTGATCGCGCTCATACTCGGCTGGAAGTCCATCGCCGGCGAGCGCGAGACGGGGAGCATCAAAGTCTTACTGTCGCTGCCCCACTCCCGGAAGGACGTCCTCGTGGGCAAGCTGCTGGGCCGGACGGCCGTGCTCTCGCTGTCGCTCGGCATCGGCTTCCTCATCGGGATGTTCGCCGTCGCGTTCGCCGTCACCGAGTTCTCCTTCCCCGCGTACATCGCCTTCCTGGCGATGACGATCGTCTACGGACTCGCGTACATGGCCATCGCCGTTTCGCTCTCCTCGGTGACGCGATCGACGACGATGGCCGGTGCGGCGATGTTCGGCGTCTTCGTCCTCTTCTATATCGTCTGGAACTCGCTTCGGCGCGGGCTCACCATCCTGATGAACAGGGGACACATCGAGGGCGTCTCCTACACGACAACGAACTTCGCCGGACAGCAAGTCGAACCGGAACGATTGCCCGACTGGGCCCTCTTCATCGATATGATCGATCCGGGGAACGCGTATCAGAACACCATCACGCTGTTCAGTGGCCTCTCGGGCGAGAACATCGGGACGACGTTCAACGAGGCCGCTTTCCCCAACGGACTCCCGTTCTATCTGCAAGACTGGTTCTCCCTCGTCATCCTGCTGTTCTGGATCACCGTGCCGATCGCCATCGCCCTCTATCGATTCGACCGCGTCGACATCTGATCGCGGACCGTTCCGGTTCGACTGCTGCAAGCGGCGTTCGATCGGGAACTCGTTTTATCGCACCAGCCGTGGTAGACGTGCCCGTGACCGACTGCATCTTTTACGGCGGCAAGGGCGGTGTCGGGAAGACAACCTGTGCGGTCGCGACCGGCCTCTCGCTGGCCGCCGCCGGTCGAGAGACACTCGTCGTCTCGACCGACCCAGCCCACTCGCTGTCAGACTCGCTCGAGGCCGATATCGGATCGGAACCGACCGAACTCGAGGGGGCCGAGCTACTCGGAAACGAATCGGAGCGTGCGGGGAGCCTGTGGGCCGTCGAGATCGACCCCGAGACACAGCGGGAGCGCTACGAGAAACTGGCGCGGGCGCTGGCCGCGGACCTCCGGAGTGCCGGTATCCGTCTGTCCGATGAGGAGGTCGAACGGCTCTTCGCGACGGGTGCGCCGGCCGGCAGCGACGAGATTGCAGCACTCGATTTACTGGTCGAGTACGTCGACTCGGGGGAGTGGGATACCGTCGTCTTCGACACCGCGCCGACGGGCCACACCCTGCGGCTGTTCGACATGCCCGAGGTGATGGGCTTGGCACTCGAGACGGCCCGATCGCTTCGCGGACAGGCCAAGCGGATCGGGAACGCGGCCAAGACGGCGATGCTCGGCCCGATGTCGATGATGACCGGCAATGATGGCGACGAGGAGGAGAGCCTCGCGGTATTTCAAGCACGTCTCGAGCGCGCTCGGGAGATACTCGTCGATCCCGAGCGGACCGAGTTTCGCGTGGTTCTCATCCCGGAATCGATGGCGATTTCGGAGACCCGGCGGCTCGTCGAGCGGCTTCGCGAGGCTGGCGTGCCGGTCGAACGGTTACTCGTGAACCGCATGCTCGAGGACCCCCACGAGGGCTGTCCGCGCTGTCGGTCACGGCAGGAACGCCACGAGGAACGGCTCGCGGAGGTTCGGGCGACGTTTCCGGACCTCGAGGTCGTGACGCTGCCGGACCTCGAGGGGAGGTGCAGGGACGCGAGTCGCTCGCGGTGATCGCCGGTCGACTGGCGGACTGAGCGTTCGCCGAGCAACTGACGCCCGAATTATTATGTTGGACGAACGACAATATATCATGGCACTCTCACTCGGTCGAACCTCCTCCTCACTGGTCACGGCGATCGGCGTTGCCGTCGCGCTCGTCGCGATCGTCGGCACGCAGGTCCTCGGCTGGGAGTGGGGCTCCGGACGGCTCGTCCCAACGTTGATCGGCGTCGTCGCTGCCGGTATCGCCGTTGTCGTGTTTCTCAGCCGTCGCAGGTGATCCCGTTTTCGTCGTCACTTCTCGTGGCGGGATCGGCGAGAGTGACTTCATCATTCGTCGCTTCGATTCGGGTATCGACCGTCCGAATATCGCCATATTATCTCCGTTGATATTGTAATATAAACTATACTATCTACGAAGCTTTACTCGGGCACTGACTGCTCGACTCCGTAGCTGGCACGCTACTGATCCACATGAGCCGTATCGAGACGTACTTGAAACGGCTGTATCGGACGAAAACGGAACAGCGGATCTATCGATGCTCGAACTGCGAGTGTACGTACGAGTTCACCGAGACGACCTGACCTGTCTGGAGTATTGGAACGAATGACTCGTCCGAATCAAATAGCCCGCGCCGCTTCAACAGGCCGTTCGATCTCTGATTTCGGCTCGTTCGGGTCGAATAACGCTTACTCGAGGCTGAGACCCTTCTCCTCGAGTAGCGCGCGGAACTCGGTCTCGTCGAGGATCGGCACGTCGTTATCTTGGGCGTCGTCCTGTTTCGTCGCGCCCGGATCGTCGCCGGCGACGAGGTAGTCCGTATTGCCCGAAACGCTCCCCGTCGCGTTTGCGCCGTGAGTCTCGACGAGGTCCTGTGCGTCGCCCCTGGTCATCCCCTCGAGCGAGCCGGTGAAGACGAACGTGACCCCCTCGAGTTCGTCGCCACCGGTCTCGATGTCGACCTCCTGGGGCGAGATATACTCGAGCACCCCGTCGACGACCTCGGCGTTCGCCTCGCTGGTGAAGAACTCGTGGATCGTCTCAGCGACGGTGTCGCCGACGTCGTCGACGCCCTCAAGTCGCTCGGGCTTGGTTTCGGCGACCTCGCGAAACGCCTCGAAGGTACCGAACTCGCGGGCGAGTTCGCGGGCCGTCGTCGGACCGACGTGGGGGATGCCCAGCGCGGAGAGGAAGTCCGCCAGCGGCGGTTCGCGGCTAGCTTCGATCTCTGCGAGCAGGTTCTCGGCGCTGGTCTCGCCCCACCCCTCCAGGGCCAGCAGGTCCTCGCCGTCGAGTTCGTAGAGGTCCGCGACGGATTCGAGTAGGCCCGCATTGACGAGCTGGCGGACGCTCTGCTCGCCGAGCCCCTCGAGGTCGAGGCCGTCGTCGCTGGCGTAGTACTCGATCGAGCGCCGGAGTTGGGCATCACAACCCAGTCCGCCGGTACAGAAGGCCATGGGACCATCGCGCTCGACGGGGCTCCCGCAGACGGGACAGGTGTTGGGCATCTCGTAGTGCCCCTCGCTGCCCTTCTCGACGACCTCCTCGACATAGGGGATGACGTCGCCCGCGCGCTGGACGCGGACCGTGTCGCCGATATTGACGTCCTTCTCGGCGATCTCCTCCGGGTTGTGCAGGCTCGCTCGCGAGACGGTGACGCCGCCGACGTCGACCGGCTCGAGCAGGGCAACGGGCGTCAGTCGTCCCGTTCGGCCGACCTGGACCGCGACGTCGACGATGGGCGTCACCTCCGCGCGGGCCGGGAACTTGTAGGCGAAGGCGTAGCGGTCGTGACGAGCCGTGCGGCCGAGTTCCTCGCGGGCCTCGCGGTCGTCGACCTTGATGACGGTGCCGTCGATCTCGTAGTCTAGGTCGTCGCGGGCCTCGAGCAGCCGGTCACGGTAGTCGATGGCCTCGTCGATGTCGGCTGCGAGTTCGACGTGGTCGGTAACCCGCAGCCCCCATTCGGGGAACCGCTCGAGTTCAGCGCGATGGGAGTCTTCAAGGTCGCTGGCCGCGAGCACGTCGAAGTAGAAGACCGCGAGCGGGCGCTTGGCGACGACCGCGGGATCGAGCTGGCGGATAGTACCGGCGGTGGCGTTCCGAGGGTTGGCGAAGGGCTCTTCGCCGCGCTCGATGCGCTCGCGGTTGTGCGCCTGAAAGGCGTCCTTGGGCATGTAGACCTCGCCTCGGACCGCGAGGAAGTCGGGATAATCGCCGTGGAGTTGCTGCGGGACGGAGCCGATGGTGCGGGCGTTCCGCGTCACGTCGTCGCCCTCGCGGCCGTCCCCGCGGGTGACCGCGCGCTCGAGGCTGCCCTCTTCGTAGACGAACTCCATGGAGACGCCGTCGAACTTGGGTTCGCAGACATACTGGACATCCCCGACTTCTCTCTGCACCCGGTCGGCGAACTCGCGGACGTCTTCGACCTCGCCGCTCTGGTCGATCGAGAGCATTGGCGCAACGTGTTCGACCGTCTCGAACTCCTCGATCGGCTCGCCGCCGACGCTCCGCGTCGGGCTGTCGGGATGGGAGAGATCGAACGCTTCCTCGAGGTCGCGCAACCGAGCGAAGAGCGCATCGTAGGTCCGATCGGCGATGAGCGGCTCGCTCTCGACGTAGTATCGGCGGTCGTGTTCGCGGATGGCCTCCCGGAGCAGTTCGACCTGGCGCTCGGCTTCGGCCTCCGAGAGTTCCTCGACCGGTGCGAAGTCGGTCGGTGGAGTCCGGAGATAGGGGTTGTCTTCGTCCGCGTCCTCGTCGGCGACTGGCATTCTTGCTCGAAGGTAGCCGTTCGCCCCCGTTAACAGTACTGACTACGTGTCGGCCGTTTCGCGTCGGTATCGGCTCGAGTCGGGTCGAAACGCGTTACTTCCACGGGTTGTCCACCAGTTCGGCCTGGACCCTCGAGCCGACCGCGATCCGACAATCGGCCCGCGGTGTAGCGATACACAACAGCATGTAGCCGTCGTCCCGGTGTCGATCCTTCAGGGCTCGGGGCGGCCGACGATACGCGAATGCGGCCTCGATATAGTCACCTCCCGTGTCGCCGTCGCTGTCTCCCGGTTCCGTCGCGTCGGTCTCGAGTAGCCGACCCGTACAGGTCCCGCAGGCCCCGGTACGACAGCCGTACGGGAGTCCGATATCTGCCCGTTCGGCGGCCTCGAGGACCGTCTCGTCTTCGCGAACCTCGATCGTCCGTGTTCGGCCATCAGGCCACTCGAGGGTCACGTCGTGGCTCGTCATCTGCTCGACCGAGTACCGGTTTCGCGGCTGATCACTGCCAGACGTCGCTCGTGCAGTCGCCGTCAGGCCACCTGATTTCGTGGGCGCGGGCCGGCCCCTCGGGGCACTCGCCCCAATCGACGAGGAAGTCCTCGTCGAGCTCGAGCGTGCCGTTCCGGGGGTCAACGTCGGCTTTCAGCATCACTGAGCCGCGTTCGGCCTCCTCGGGGTAGAACTGGTTGTCCCACGAGGAGAACAGCGAGGTGGTCCAGTAGAGGCGCTCCCCGTCGAGCGAGAGCTGGATCATCTGCGGGCCGGCGGCCAGTTCGCGGCCCTGGACTTCCTGTACCTCGCCGAAGGTGCCACCGACCGAGAGCGAGTCGGCCCGCCGCGGGTTCGACGGATCCGAGATGTCGTACATCCAGACGTCTCCGTGGAGCCAGTTCGAGCCGAACAGGTAGCGATCGTCCATCGAGATGAGGATATCCGTCGGCAATGCGGGGACCGGCATATCCCAATCGTCGTGCTCCCGGCTCTCGAAGTCGATCACCTTCTCGGCGCGGTACTCTCCCCGCCCGTCGCCCGCGCTCTCGTCGCGCCAGAAGTGGAAGACGTTCGACGAGAGCGCGGCACCGACGAACCCGTGCGTCGATTCGGGCGTGTGGAGGAATCGCACCTCGAGCGGGATCAGTCCCTCCTCGCCGAGATCGATGGTCTGCTCGACGGTGCCAGCCTCCCAGTCCCAGAAGTGGAGTTTCTGCCCGTAGTTTCCCGCTTCGACGTCGTCGAGGTCGAATCCCGGATAGTAGGTCTTCGGCGCGGCCCACTCGCTTGAAACCATCACGTTCTGGCGTGGCTGGTACCAGTAGTCGTAGTTCATCTCGATCTCACCCGGGGCTCCCACCGCCCCTCGATCTCGAAGTCCTCGTTTAACTCGAGGAATCCGCCCGGAAGCTCCCCATCGGCGTCGCCGAGCATGCTGATCAGGATCTCCCCGTCCGGGATGCAGTGGACGGTGTGTGGGGCCGAGAGGTCGTACTCGAAGACCTCCTCGGGTTCGATTACGGTCTCCAATTCGGGATTCCGCCGGTCTTGCGCGTCGATCACGTGGATCCGTGAGGAGCGCTGGCCGGGGACGATCAGGTGTCGCCGCTCGAGTCCCTCGACGTGACATGACGACGAGCAGGCGTTCCACCCGAAATGGTGGAGTTCGTCCCCGCGATTCGGCAGTTCGATTCGGTCGACGATTTCGCAGTACGTGTCCGAGTCGGGATTGAGGTCGACGACCGCCACGAAGTCCGACGCGTCGACGTCCGTCCCGACGTAGAGGCTCATGACGTAGGCTAATTCCTCTCGATCACCCTCCTCGATGGCGGCCTGTGGCGTTGCGTAGCCGGGTCCCTCGTGGTGGTCGTGATCGTGGTCGTGCTCCGCCGTTGCGTCTTGTTGTGTGGGGCTATCACTCATGGGACACTCCACCACAAGCACGAAGATAAATCTGGTCGGGGAGGGGGGAGGGAAGGGGCCGTGACGGAGCAGGAGCTACGCCCAGGGACTGTCGCCGACTTCGGCGCGGACCCGCGGACCGACCTCAATGCGACAGTCGGCTCGCGGGGACGCGATACAGAGCAGGACGTAGCCGTCCGCCCGTTCGTCGTCGGTCAGCGCCTGCGGCGGCCGCCGATAGGTGAACGCGTCGGCGGCGTCGCGCGGCCGCTCCGTCCCGTCCGCGTCGGACTCGGTCTCGCCGCCCTCGATCGCGAGCAGCCGACCGACACAGGTGATGCAGGTCCCTTTCCGGCAGTCGTATGGCAGCCGGATGCCGGCCCGCTGGGCCGCCTCGAGTACCGCCTCGTCGTCGGCGACCTTGATCGTCCGGTTCGGGCCGTTGGCCCACTCGAGCGTCACGTCGTATCGCGTCACCGTTCGATCCCCACGGGGCGGCGCTCAGTCGATCTATTCACAGTCGGTGCTACTACGGACAGCGCAAAAAGTGTAGCTGAGGTGGTCGTGTGACCGTCGTCGATGCCAGCGTGGGTCGGATCGGGGCCGCTCGAGCGAGTCCCAGTATTTACCCACACTCGGCACGTAGAGCCGAACAGATGGGACAGGGAACGGAATTCGGACTGGTCGACCTCGAGGAAGCCGACACCCCGGGCGACGAATGGGAGGAGATCGACGTCTCGGAGACCGAGGCCGATCGGATCGCTCGCAAGCGCGACCGCGAGTTCGAGCAGTTCGAGGAGCGCATTAAGGACGCCGAGCAGTTCAAGGTCGAGCAGTCGGTGTTCGACGATGCCACCTTCGCGGCGCTGTACAAGCTCGTCCAGGACGGCTACGTCGAGGCCTTCGGCGGGCCGCTCTCGACTGGCAAGGAGGCGAACGTCTACCACGCGCTGGGAGACGACCGCGAGGTCGCGGTCAAGATCTACCGGATCAACGCCTCGAACTTCACACAGATGCGCGACTACCTCGAGGGCGACCCCCGTTTCGAGGGCTTAGGCGGCAAGAAGAAAGACGTCGTCCTCGCGTGGACGAAAAAGGAACTGGCGAACCTCCGGCGAGCGCAGGCGGCCGGGGTGCGGGTTCCAGAGCCGATCGCCACCGAGCGCAACGTCCTGGTTATGGAGTATATCGGCACCGAGGACGGCCGCGCGAAACGGCTCGGCGAGGTCCAGATCGAGAACCCCCAAACCGCCTACGAGGTCATGCGCGAGTACATGCGCCGGCTCTACTCGGCCGGGCTGATCCACGGCGATCTCAGCGAGTACAATGTCGTCTTCGACGAGACCGAGGGCCAACTCGTGTTCATCGACCTCGGACAGGCCGTCACCGTCCACCACCCCAACAGCCGCAAGTTCTTGGAGCGCGACTGCCGGAACGTGGCAGGGTTCTTTTCGCGACAGGGTCTCGCGGTGACCGAGGACGACTTACTCGAGTTTGTCACGAATCCTGAGCCGGATCCCTCGCGGGACTGACCGCGCCAATCTCGACCGAGACCGACCGATAGTACTTACTGCCGTTCGTCTCAGACCGTTTTGATGCGCCCCTCCGTTTCGGGTGCGATAACATCTTGCTCTCGAATGGCGTCGATCGCGAGCGTGGACAGGAGCGTCCCTTCGTCCCCGTGGACGAGCACCTCGCCGTCCGCGAGCATCTCGTACCCGTCGCCGCCGCCCGCAACGAAGTCGTTCGTGGCGAGTTCGTACGTCGCGTCGTCCGCGACCGGTTCGCCGCCGACCGTGATCTCCGCGACGCGATCGCCCGCCGATGCGTCCGGATCGTAGGCATAGCTCATCCCGCTGACCTGCGGGAAGCGGCCGTGGCCGTTTTCGACCGTACTGACACCGAGTTCGATCGCCTCGCGGAGAGTCGCGCCCGACACCTCGAGTTTCACCGTGCGGTTCGGGAACGGTAAGATGTCGACGATCATCCGTCGGGTGAGTTCACCCTTCTCGTACAGCCGATCGCTACGGATGCCGCCGGCGTTCTGGAGCGCGATCTCGGCGTCGACGTCGTCCCGGACGATATCCGCCAGCCAGTTTCCGAGGTTCGACTCTTCGCTCCGGACCGTCTCGGTCCGCGCATCCAGCGGGACCGCCGTCTCGCCGATCACCACGTCGAGTTCCGCCTCGAGGTCACTCTCGTAGTTCTCGAGGCGGGACAAGACGTCACCGTGTGGTTCTACCGCGCCGCTCTCGACCTGTTCCGCGAGGTCGTACCGCTGGAACGAGTAGTCATCGAGGCCGTCGCTTCCGACCTCAATGTCCAGTTGGCCGACATACTCGAACTCGTCGCCGACGACCGAGACGACGGTGTCGTTTACGTCTCTGGGCTCGTCGTACACCATCGCGGCGTGGTCACCGACAGCGACGTCGATGCCGTCGACCGCCGCGACGAGGTCCTCCGCGACGGGACTGGCGAGGTGGGAGAGCAGGACGATCACCTCCGCTCCCTCGTCCTGCAACTCGCCAACGACCGACTCGGCGGCTGACGCCGGCTCGAGTACCGTGACGTGCTCACCGACCGAGGTCACGTCGGGTGTGTCCGCTGGCGCGAGGCCGGTGATTCCGAACGTGACGCCGTCGATTTCTTTGAGGGCGTATCGTGTTGCTCCCTCGTCGGCCGCGAACACGTCGTCGGTCCGGTCGTCGCGGACGTTCGCGCTCACCCAGGTAAACTCGCTGTCGGCGACGTTTTTCCGGAGGCTCGTCGGTCCGTTGTCGAACTCGTGGTTGCCGAAGGTGTCGTAGGCAAGCGGACTCGCGTCGAGCAGCGAAACCATGTGCGCTCCGTCGAAGACCGACGACTCGACGGACGTGTGCAGGTCGTCGCCGTTGCCGACGACGAGCGCGTTGCCGTCGGGCGCGTCCGCTGCTCGGTCTGCCATGAGCCCGAAGTAGTTCGCGACGTTGAGCGGTTCGTTTGGCTCTCCCATCGATCCGTGGAAGTGGGTATCGTGGAGGAGCCGAACGGTCGTTCGCTCGGACTCGGTTTCGCTCGAGTCAGTTGATTCTTTGTCGTCGGAGTCCACCGTCTCGGTCGGCTCCTCGTTGTCTGCCGTTTCGTCGTCGAACATGCATCCTGCAAGCGCGACGACGCCCGCGGATCCAGTGTATTCCAGCAGTCGTCGCCTGTCGATTTCGACTGGCCGTTCCAATGGCATGCCCGGCTATCTCGCCGGTCTCATAATATGTCTACTGTAATACATATATTGGACCAACAATACTGAAACGTATCCCCATAGAGACGACTGACTGAGACGCTGTCTCGATTCTGAGACGGTGCCGTCCGTAAGCGGTGGCGATAGCCGGGCGGCGTCGCGTCGGTACTTACGGCAACTGCGCCGAAACCCTCTTTATCGTCCAGCAGAAACTGTTTTGCAATAATGTCCGCTCTCGGGTGGCAATGGCGTTGGCACGTCCTTTCGAGAGTGAACAGTGTCGTCGCGGCGGGCGACGCGGCCTAACCCGGCGGCTGCGGCGGCGGACGCTCCCTCCACTCGTTTTTGATCCGCATCGTCTTCCAGCCGCTGCAGCCACCCCACAACACGAATGACAGAGCCGAACGAAACCGCTAACAGCACTGCCAGTACCGAATCCACTTCGACCGCCGACGAGTTCACCGTCACCCCGTATGCCGTCGAGGGCGAGATCGACTACGAGAAACTCCTCGAGCAGTTCGGAGCCGAGCCGCTCACCGACGAGCAGATCGCTCGCTTCCCCGATCACCCGCTGCTCCGTCGCCGGACGTTCTACGCGGGACGCGACGTCGACGACTACCTCGAGGCCGCCGACTCCGGTGCGCCACACGCGATCGTCACCGGGCGAGGGCCGTCGGGACCGATGCACCTCGGCCATGTCCTCCCGCTGTATCTCGCCAAACGGTTCCAACGGGAAACGGAAGCGACGGTGTATATCCCGCTCTCCGACGACGAGAAGTTCCTCGCGAAGGACCAGTCGTTCGACGCCATCGGCGAGCACACGCGGGACAACCTGCGAGACATCCTCGCCGTAGGGTTCGATCCCGAACGGACGCGAATCGTCGTTGACACCGCCGACGCGGACGTGATTTACCCGATCGCGGTTCGCCTCGCGAAGCACCTCACGCCGGCCACGATCGAAGCCGTCTACGGCGATCAGGACACCGTCGGCCTGCAGTTTTATCCCGCCGTGCAGGCGGCCCACCTCCTGCTCCCGCAACTCGTCGACGGACGGCAGCCGACCCTCGTTCCCATCGCCATTGATCAGGACCCTCATGTCCGCGTCTGTCGCGATATCGCCGCAAAGGAAGCGCTTCCAGTGAAAAAGCCGGGTGCACTGCTCGGCCGGTTCCTCCCGAGCCTTGAGGGGCCGGGAAAAATGAGTTCTTCCGGCGATGCGCCCTCGATCGAACTCACTGCCGATTCCGAAACGGTCGCCGAGACGATCCGGACGCACGCCTACACCGGTGGCCGGGCGACCATCGAGGACCACCGAGAGAACGGCGGTGATCCAACCGTCGATGTTCCCTTCCAGTACCTCCGATACTTCTTCGAACCCGACGACGCCGAACTCGAGCACATCGCGGCCGACTATCGATCGGGTACCCTGCTCAGTGGCGAACTAAAGGAAATCGTGATCGAGCGAATTACCGAGTTCCTCGCCGACCACCAGCGCCGGCGCGCGGAACTGGGATCGCTCGAGGCCGAACTCGAGCCCTACCGGCTGACCGAACGGGAGCGGCAACGGGCGCTCGAGCGGGCGGGCGTACCGACGGGCCTCGAGATGTAGAGACGAATCACCGTTTCCTCGGGTCATCGAAGCGTGTACTCCGCGTACGACTCCACGGCGCGGTCGATGGCCGCCCTCGAGACGGCCAGCGCGATACCGATCGTCAGGAGGACGGCGGCGCTTCGAACGACTGACGCCGGAACGCCGAGTACCGCCGTCGCCGCCTCGGTGACCGCCGGGACGGACGCGACGACTGCCGGCAGGCAGACGACTCCGAGCGGCACAACGACAAGTCCGAGTCGGATGAACGACGTCCGCCCGATCTCCCCGTAGATCATCGCACTGGTAAACGGATACGGCATCGGGTAGATATCCCGATACCGGACGTCCATTCCGAGCGCCGTCGCGACGGCGGCGCTACAGCAACACCACGCGACGCTCGCGACGGTGATCAGTACGGCCTCGAGGACGCCGACCGAACCGACCAGTCCGGCGCCCAGCGTGAGTAGCGCGGTCGGGGGTGCGCCGGCGGCGACGCCGGCGAGGACGGTCCCCCGGACGAACTCCCGTCCGGAGACCGACGTGAGCGTCATCGGTAAGACGGGGTACTCGACGCTGATCACCTCGACACCGAACCCCTGTCCGACGCCGATCGCACAGATGAGCGCGGTGGACACCAGCGCGATCGGAGGGATGTCTCTCACCGAGACCGCGTAGAGAATGATTCCGCTCAGACCGAACAATGGGAGGCAGATAGCCATAAAGAACGCTCTCGACACACGCGACTCCTGAACCCATCGCTTCCGGGCGACGGTCAGGGCGGGTCGCGAGACGCGGCGTCCGAACAGTCGCCTCGAGAGCCCGTCGCCGACGAGCGACCGCGATCGGGACGTCGATTCGATACGGCCCGGTCCCTCGCCGAGGACTCGGTCAGCGATCGTGACCGCGGCGATCACGCCACCCGGAATGCCGACGGTGAGAATCACCAGTGCACCGAGGCCGCGGACCGAGGCGGTGTCGATCTCCGGGACGGCGAGCAACCCGAGATCGACGATCCACGCGCTCGGCGCTCGGCGAGCGATCTCCGTCACCCGATCGCGCGGGAGCACGACGACGACGACGGACGCGACCAGCCAGCCGACGCCGATCAACGCGTACCGCAGGACGGACCCCTGCCGAAAGACACCGGTAATGCGAGCGGGAACGAGGTCTCTGGCGAACACGCCCACGGCACCGGTCACCGCCGCGAGCGTGAGGGCACCGCCGACCGCGACGGCGATGGTCACGGCAGTCGCCGGTGATCGAACGCCGGCGGCGAACCCGACGGCCCCGCTGCAGACGGGGACCAGCCATGGCAGCACCACGCGGCTATAGACGGCGAGGCCGATCCCGACCACGAACTCGCGGGTGGTGACCGTCGTGAGCAACAGGTCGGTTTCGGTACGCTCGAGTCGCCGCGACGTCGCCTGTGCGAAGACGACGATCGCGGTGAGAAATCCAACGGTCGCTCCCATTCGTACGGTCCCGAGTGAGAATGTGAACTGTTCTCGGGAGACGGCCGCGCCGAGACCGTACGCACCGACGCCACAGCCGATCGAGAGCGCGATCAATGCGATACCGAGAACGAGACGCAGGCCTCGCGAGCGGTCCCGTTTCCGTCGCGTACACAACATTTCGATACGGGCGATTCGGACGCTGCGGCGCAGCGATCGAGGAGCGGCCATTTCTATTATCGATAATAACGCCACTATTCGACAAAATATGTCTATTATAATGTGGGATATTAAAGGAGTTGGTCCGCACCACAGGAAGCCACACAACTCGCACCGATCGCGCCTGTCGCTGCTAGCGAACGCCCGAACCGGCCGCGGCGGTCCGCTTCAGCCGCGTGGCACGCGACGGAGCGAGAAGCCGGGTCTCCGAACGCATTAGTGGCTCGCGCGTGCGTGATTCGATAATGAATATCGGGATCATCTCCGACACCCACGACAACGTCGCGGCGATCGAACGGGCGACCGGGATCTTCGACGAGGAGGGCGTCGAGATCGTCATCCACTGCGGCGACTTCATCGCCCCGCTGATCGTCCCCTACTTCGACGAGTTCGAACTCCACGGCGTCCTCGGGAACAACGACGGCGACGTCGCCAACCTGCAGGCCGCCTTCGACTCGCTGGGCGGCGAGAGCCAGCTTCACGGTCGGTTCGCAGACCTCGAGTTCGACGGTCTCTCGTTTGCGGTCCTCCACGGCGAGAGCAAAGCCGAGGTCGAAGCGATCGCGGCCGGCGAGACGTACGATTTCGTCTGTTACGGCCACCACCACGAGCGCGAACGCTCCGAAAAGGGCCAGACGACCGTTCTCAACCCGGGTGCCCATTTTCTGACGAAGTCCGAGGACGACCGAACCGTGGCGATCCTCGACACGCGCTCGGAGTCGGTGCGGTTCCGATCGGTGCTCGACTAGACCGGATTCGACCGCCGCGTGACTCGAGATAGTCACGTGCGTCGGTGCCACGACCCACCCGGTGCTCGCGGACCAAGCGCTTAACCTCACCCAGCCAGTAGCAGACCGTATGCAGCACGTGAAGATTCCGCAGGACCGCATCGGCGTTCTCATCGGCGAAGGCGGCGAGACGATGCGCGAGATTGAGGCGGAGGCCGAAGTGCGACTCGACATCGACTCGGAGAACGGCTCCGTCGCCGTCGAGACGGTCGGCGACCCTGTGCTCGGCCTCAAGGGTCCCGAGATCGTTCGTGCGATCGGCCGCGGATTCGCGCCCGAGGACGCCCTGCGACTGCTCGAGGACGACATGATGTTGTTCGACGTCGTTGATATCGACGCCGCCACGCGCAACAAAAACGATATGAAACGCAAAAAGGGCCGGCTCATCGGTGAGGGCGGCCGGACCCGCGAACTGATGGAGGAGCTGACCGGTGCCGACGTCGTCATCTATGGCTCGACGTTGGGTATCATCGGCGCGCCACAGGAGGTCGACGCCGTCCGCAGCGCCGCTGAGATGCTCTTAGACGGCGCGCCACACGGCGCAGTCTACTCCTTCCTTGAGGAGAAACACAACGAGATGAAACACAAGGGGATGGAGTACCACCGGTTCTCCGGCTGATCGCGAGCCGCTATCATCGATCGCTGTCCCGCGGTCGTTCTCGGACGGCGAGTTGTGACTGACGGCCGTTCCGGCATCGAGTGTTCCACCGCGAGTTACATGTGTTTCGCGAGGTTATCGGGGAGTTCGACGGACTCCGGGTCACACATATTCTCGAGGCGGCGGGCGATGAGGAACGCGGCCACGTCGCCCGCTGTCGCCACGTACGCGTCGACGAGGTCGCTGAGGACGGCTTTCTCGTCGCGTTCGACATCAATGACGGTCCCGTCACCATCGACGACGAGTCCGTCGACCGAGTCGGCACACTCGATCGCGTCGTCCGGTCCCAGAATGTCCGTCTCCCGGTCGATTGCAGCCTGGATCAGTGCGGTATAGCCGGGAGGTTCGTTCGTCATGGGCATGGATTACGCGCTCTCGATCGCCGCGTCGGGCGGGAGGTTACAGCGACTCATTAGTGATGATCTCGATGGCGATGCTCTGGTGGTGGACGTCCTGACGCATGAGTGACCGCGGATCGTCATTCCACAGCGGGTTCGGCGTCGCGATCTCCCCATAGCTGTAGAACCCGGCGACGGGAACGTCCGGTCCGACGCGCTCTCTGACGATGTCGAGTTCGGCGTTTCGAGTCTCCTCGTCCGACAGGTGGAACCACCGGCAGTTGCAATCGAACACCAGTACGGCCGCGATATCCTCCGGACCGCCGGCGGCCGTCAACGCCCGATCGACCGCGGTTTCGACGCCGTCGAGGACCGCATCGGCCGACGTATCCATGACGGTGAGTTCCTGGCCCTCCTCGAGCGGTTTCTCGCCGACGATCATCGACCCCTCCGCCTCGTCGACCTGGGTGAGCATTGCGATGTGGGTCTCGTCCCCGTCGTCGTCCGTTCCGAGCGGATGGGTCATCAGGAAGTGTTCCTGGGTCACCCGGTCACCGTAGCGGTCGCGGTAGGCCTCCAGTGCGGGTTTTCCGTCGAGTTCGTAGAGGCGGTTGTCCTCGGCTCTCGTCACGGTGAACGTGTGTTCGGTCTCGCGCAGGCCGTTGGCGACGCCGATACCGGTCTTGACGTCGACGTCCATCGCAGTGACTGTCATCGAGTCCTCGACCGGTTCGCCGTCCCGGTAGACCCACGTCGAATCGAGTTTCCAGTCGTCCCCCGCGAACCCACCGGAGACGTGCGCCCAACCCAGTGCGTCCTGGACGCCGATCAGCGCCCACTCCTTGCTACCCGTCAGGCCAGGTCCGAACGCGTTCACGAGCAGTTTCGGGTACCAGCGCCGGCGGCCCGACTCGGGCGTCGACACCGCCGTGGGGACGGCACCATCGCCAAGGTCGTCCATGGCCGCCGAAGCCGCCTCCATTCCCGCCCGTCTCGGGTGCTCAGCAAATCCCGGTGCGGAACCGATACCGGGACGAACGCCGTTGCCCGCGAGCGCGAGCACGACGACGCTCTCCGTGTACGACTGGGCGTGGGCGATTTCGCCGGCCGTCGAACAACCGACGACCGGACAGTCGAGTTGGTCCTCGATACCACCAAGCAACGCAGCCTGGTCGTACTCGCTTGAGCCGAACGCGTATGCGAGCCGTTCCTCGTCACCGAGGTCGTCTCGTGCGGCACGGGCTGCGCGTCGGCCAGCCGTTGTCGGGTCATCGTCGGTCACGTGGCCGACTCCGGCGAGAATTTCGCTCATCGATACTACTGCCAAGGATGGGAGCACACTCATATAAACATACTGTCGTCCCGCCGCGCCAGCGGCGTATACTCCGGCTCGAGACGACGAAGAGCGAGGAGACGGACGGATTCGAACGCGGTCCGCCCGCGAGCAGTCTCGACGGCCCACAATGACTATGCCGTTTCGTTACTATCTGCAAGCCAATGTCCGATCTCGACCCGCTGTCGGACACTGACGCCGTCGAGGCCGTACTGGCCGATGAATCGCCGGCGACTCAGGACGGCCTGCTGGTAGCACTGGCGTCTCGTCGGGGCCGTTCGACAGCGGAGATCGCCGCGCTCACCGGGCTTTCGATCGACGCCGTCGATCAATGGGTCGAGACCCTCGACATCGACGATCCGCCGACGGGGACGGACGACAGTGACGACGGTGTTGACCACGGTGGCGACGATGTCGTCGATCAGTCTCGATTCGAGATCGTCGACGCCGCTGTCCGATCGTTCGTCAAGTCGGAAACGATTGAGGGGATTACGGAGCCGATGACCGATGTCGCGGACGAGTTCTTCGATACGACCGCGGTCGCCGTCTACCGGTACGACGGTCTCCGATCCGAACTCGTCCCCGAGGTCGTTACGCCCGACGCCGAAGCCCGCTTCGAGATCGAATCGATCGACGACGGTGTGGACCCGTTGTGGTCAGCGTTCCGATCGGACGAACCGACCACCGTGGCGTCTACCGAACTCGTCGTTCCGTCCGAGACACTGGGGATCGTCCGACTCGGCGACGTCGACACCGACGCAGTGAGCGAGATCGACGTCCGGACGTTCCGACCGATCGCGACGGCGGCCGTCGGCGCGATCGAGCGCCGCCGCCGAATCCGGTCGCTCGAGGACGACCGCGCCGAACTCAAAGGGAAAAACGAGGACCTCCAAGACTTCGCGAACATCGTCTCGCACGACCTGCGGAACCCGCTATCCGTCGCGGAGGGATACCTCGAGATGGCTGTCGAGACCGGCGACGAGGAGCACGTCCAGGAGGTCAAAGATGCACACGAGCGCATTGATCGGATCATCGAGCACACGCTGACCCTGGCTCGGCAGGGCCAGGGGATCGACGACGCGGAACCGGTCGAGCTCGAGTCGGTCGCCCGACAGGCCTGGGGAACCGTCGAGACGCACGATGCGACGCTCTGCGTCGTGGACTCGACGACGTTCGATGCTGATCCGGATCGGCTCCGACAGTTGTTCGAGAACCTCTTTCGGAACAGTGTGGAGCATGGCTCCACAAGCAGTCAGCTCGGTTCCCGCGCTGACGACGCCGTAGAGCACGGTTCGACGGACAGTCAGCTGACGGTTGACGATGACAGTGAATGGAGTAGAGTGGACGAAGGGGTCGTCGTTACAGTTGGCACGATCGGTGACGGAGACGGTTTCTTTATCGCCGACGACGGCCCCGGCATTCCGGTCCCGGAGCGGTCCCGAATCTTCGAGCGCGGGTACACCGACAGCGACGACGGGACCGGCTTCGGGCTCCACATCGTCCGCGAGATCGTCGACGCCCACCGCTGGAATATTTCCGTGACCGACGGCGATCACGGCGGTGCTCGATTCGAGGTCGACGGCGTATGAAAACCCCGTACGGAACGGGGATCGTCCATCACACAAACAAAAGATTTATATAGAACAACAAACAATCGTTCCCTTGACTATGGCTCAACAGCAGATGGGCAACCAGCCCCTTATCGTACTCTCGGAGGACAGCCAGCGAACCTCCGGGGAGGACGCGCAGTCGATGAACGTGCAGGCCGGGAAGGCCGTCGCCGAATCGGTTCGGACGACGCTTGGCCCGAAGGGGATGGACAAGATGCTCGTCGACTCCTCGGGCAACGTCATCGTCACGAACGACGGCGTCACCCTGCTCTCGGAGATGGAGATCGATCATCCCGCGGCTGACATGATCGTTGAAGTCGCCGAGACGCAGGAGGAGGAGGTCGGTGACGGCACGACGAGTGCCGTCGTCGTCGCTGGCGAACTCCTCAGCCAGGCCGAGGACCTGCTGGACCAGGACATCCACGCAACCACCCTCGCCCAAGGGTACCGAGAGGCCGCCGAAGAGGCCACCGCGGCCCTCGAGGAGATCGCCATCGACGTTGACGAGGACGACACCGAGATCCTCGAACAGATCGCCGCGACGGCGATGACCGGCAAGGGCGCGGAGAACGCCAAGGGCCTCCTTTCGGGGCTCATCGTCGAGGCCGTTCGCGCGGTCGCCGACGACGACGGCGTTGACACGGACAACATCAAAGTCGAGAAGGTCGTCGGCGGTTCGGTCGAGAACTCCGAGCTCGTCGAGGGCGTCATCATCGACAAGGAGCGCGTCTCCGAGAACATGCCGTACTTCGCCGAGGACGCCGATGTCGCAATCATCAACGGCGACCTCGAGATCAAGGAGACCGAGATCGACGCCGAGGTCAACGTCACCGACCCCGACCAGCTCGAGCAGTTCCTCGAGCAGGAAGAGGCTCAGCTGCGCGAGATGGCCGAGCAAGTCGCCGATGTCGGCGCTGACGTTGTCTTCGTCGACGGCGGCATTGACGACATGGCCCAGCACTACCTCGCACAGGAGGGCATCATCGCCGTCCGTCGCGTCAAGTCCAGCGACCAGGCCCAGCTCGCTCGCGCGACCGGTGCCTCGCCGGTCTCGAGCGTCGACGACCTGACCGAGGACGACCTCGGCGCTGCCGGTAGCGTTGCACAGAAGGAGATCGCTGGCGATCAGCGCATCTTCGTCGAGGATGTCGACGACGCGCGCGCCGTCACCCTGATCCTCCGCGGTGGCACCGAGCACGTCATCGACGAGATCGACCGCGCTGTCGAGGACTCGCTGGGCGTCGTCCGGACGACCATCGAGGATGGCAAGGTGCTCGCCGGCGGTGGCGCACCCGAGATCGACATTTCGCTCTCGCTGCGCGACTACGCCGACTCCGTCGGCGGCCGCGAACAGCTGGCCGTCGAGGCCTTCGCGGACGCACTCGAAGTCATCCCGCGCACGCTGGCCGAGAACGCAGGACTCGATCCCATCGACTCGCTGGTCGAGCTTCGCAGCGCTCACGACGGCGGCGACACCGCTGCCGGTCTCGACGCCTACACCGGCGACACCATCGACATGGATGCCGAGGGCGTCTACGAGCCGCTCCGCGTGAAGACCCAGGCTATCGAGTCCGCCACCGAGGCGGCCGTCATGCTGCTTCGCATCGACGACGTCATCGCCGCGGGCGACCTCGCAGTCTCCCACGATGACGACGACGAAGACATGCCCGCCGGCGGCCCCGGTGGCATGGGCGGCGGCATGGGCGGTATGGGCGGCGGCATGGGCGGCATGATGTAAAACTAAATTTTGCTCTGCGGGCCGCCGAAGGCGGCCCTCGGCAAAATTTAGTATAAAAGCACTCCTCCCTCCGTTTCGGGATGCTTCGCGTCCCTCCACATCGGTCGTCGGCCCGCGAGCGCCGATGCGCTCGCGGTGAACGGCGTCGTTCGGGTTCTCCGAACCGCTCACTCGCCGATAGAAGACCCGTGGGACGCGTCACCGGCACTTCGTCCATCGGGCTGCGGCCCTCGCGGTGAGAAACGGAGGACGCCACTCGCCTCGAACCGCCGTTCCGAATAGCCCATCTCGATTTCGTCGAGTCGGCCCACTTCTCGATATTTCGTCACCGCTCCCGAATCCCAATTCTCGCGATTCGATCCGCGATCGATATCCCTCGAGTCGATCCGTCGAATCCACCGTCGAGTCTCGTCCCCCTCGAGAGCCGCCCTCACACAACCTTCATGTATTTTCACCACAAGAGTCGGCCGTGACGAACGACGCCGACAGAAAGTGCGACGTAGCGACGGCCTTCGGGGACGCCGCGGACGGCTATCGGGATGGTGACGTCCTCAAGGAGGGCGCCGACCTCAAGCGCCTCGTTGACTGGTGTCGCGACGCGACGCGTGCACTCGACGTGGCGACGGGCGCGGGACACGTCGCCGGCGCGCTCGCCGAAACGGACGTTTCGAGAGTCGTCGCGGCGGATCTCTCGCCAGAGATGGTCGCGACGGCGACGACCGAGTACGGCGGCCTCGAGGGGTCGTGTTCGACGCCGAGCGACTGCCCTTCGCGACGGATCGGTTCGATGCGGTCTCCTGTCGGTTCGTCGCGCATCACTTCCCGGATCCCGAGGCGTTCCTCGCGGAAGTCGAACGCGTCCTCGCGCCGGGCGGCGTGTTCGCGCTCGAGGACCTCTGCGTCCCGGCCGATCACGATCTTACGGCGTACGTGAATCGGATCGAACGGCTTCGGGATTCGGGTCACGTCGAGACCTACTCCCGAGAACAGTGGCTTGACTGGCTCGCGGAGACGGGGCTGACGGTCGAAACCGTCCACGAGACGAGCCGTCGGCTCGAGGTCGACGCCTGGCTCGACCGGATGGACGTGCCGGTGGACAACCGTCGCCAGATCAAATCGCTGCTGTCGGATGCGCCGGTCGCCCTCGAGGAGGCGTTCGAGTTCCAGTACGTCGACGACGGCGACGGGCGGCGACTGGAATCGTATCGAGCCGGCGTCGTACTGTTTCGAGCACGGGGCTGACGGCCGTCTGCGGTGTCCGATCAAGTCCAGTATCGGTTCGAGAGACAACCGCGTTCCGAGGTGGCCCGACCCGTTTCACCTCCTGCCGGCTGATACTGACGAACTAAGTAGCGGCCCATGATATTCGGGCATATGAACACGCTTTTGCTGGACAGCGACGACGTCGACGAGCTCGCGCGACTGTCCGATGTCATCGACGCGGTCGAACAAGCCTTCGGAGCGTTCGAGCGGGGGACCACCCAGATGCCCGCCAAGTCCTATATCGACCTCCCGCAGTACAACGGCGACTTCCGGTCGATGCCCGCCTATCTCGACACGGGCGAGTGGGACGCCGCCGGGCTGAAGTGGGTCAACGTCCACCCCGACAACCCCGCGGACCACGACCTGCCGACGGTGCTGGGGACGATGATCTACTCCGATCCCGAGACCGCGTTCCCGCTGGCGATTATGGACGGGACGACGCTGACGATGAAGCGGACAGGGGCCGCCGCGGCCGTCGCCACTGACTACCTCGCCGTCGAGGACGCCTCGAGCCTCGGTCTCGTCGGGGCCGGCGTCCAGTCGTACACCCAACTCGAGGCGATCAGCGAGGTCCGTCCGATTGCGGAAGTCGTCGTCTCGGACCCCGACGAGGAGCGCGTCCAGCGGTTCGTCGATACCTTCGAGGACCGGTTCGACATCCGCGGAGGCTCGATTTCAGAGGCGGGTCACTGCGACGTGCTCTCGACCGTGACGCCCGTCGAGGATCCGATCGTGGGACTCGAGGATATCGGCGAGCACACGCACATCAACGCCATCGGAGCCGACGCGGCAGGGAAACACGAACTGCACGACGAACTGTTGGGGGCAGCCCGGATCGTGATCGACGACCACGAGCAGTGTACTCACTCGGGTGAGATCAACGTCCCCTACGGCGAGGGGATCCTGACCGATGCGGACATCCACGGCGAGATCGGCGAACTCGTCGTCGGTGCGACGGACGGGCGGACCGAAGAGACCGGTATCACGGTTTTTGATTCGACCGGGCTCGCGATTCAAGACGTTGCGGCCGCTCGAGTTGTTTACGAGACCGCCCGGGAGAACGACGCCGGTTACGGGTTCGGGATGATCGATACCGGTCAGTAGGCGGTCCGTTCGCCGGCCGACGAACAGACGATGCGACCCGCGCGTCAGTTCTTGACCGGAATGCTGTGCGTATCGACCGTTAGTCGTCCGACTCCGTCACGCGGGGCTTCTCGCCGGCGTCGGCTCCAAACGCTGTTTCACGGAGATCAGCTTCGATTTCCTCGAGCGACCGTCCCTTCGTCTCGGGGACGAGCCGATAACAGAAGACCAGCGCGAGCAAGGAGAGCGCGCCGTACAGCCAGAACGTTCCGGTCTGGCCAATGCCGTCGACCAGCCGGAGGAAGGTCAGCGAGACGAGCAGGTTGCCGGCCCAGTTGACGACGGTAACGACGCCCATCGCCGTGCCGCGAACCTCCATCGGGTAGATCTCAGAGATCATGAGCCAGAAGACCGGTCCGAGCCCAATCGCGAAGAACGCGACGTACAGCATCAGGCTCCCGGTTGCAATCCAGCCGATCGCGCCCGAGAGGCCGGGCAGGTAGAACGCGATTCCGAGGACGGCGAGCATGAGGGTCATTCCGCCGAGTCCTGTGAGTAAGAGCGGTCGGCGGCCGGTGCGGTCGATCAACAGCACCGCAACGATGGTCATAACGACGTTGACGACGCCGATACCGACGGTCGCGAGGATCGAGGCGGTGTCCGCGAAGCCGGTCGACTCGAGGATCGTCGGTGCGTAGTACATGACCGTATTGACGCCGGTGACCTGCTGGAATGCTGCCAGCCCGACGCCGACGATCAACATTGGCCGCACCCACGCCTCGAGCAGGTCACGGAGCGTTCCGGACTCGGTTCGGACCGTCTTTTTGATCTCGTGGAGTTCGTCCTCGACTTGCTGCTCGACGCGGGTACTGGCGAGTACCTCGCGAGCGTCGCTCTCACGACCGTGCTCGTAGAGCCAGCGGGGGCTCTCGGGCATGAACAGCATTCCAACGAACAGAACTGCGGCAGGGACCATGCCGAGGCCAAGCATCCAGCGCCACTCGCCGCCATTGGAGAACGCGAAGTTTACGAGGTACGCGATGAGGATACCGCTGGTGATCGTCAGCTGATTCAGCGAGACCAGCGACCCGCGTATTTCCGGCGGTGAGATCTCCGAAATGTACAGTGGACCGACGACTGAGGCGAAGCCAACGCCGATCCCGTCGACGATTCGACCGACGATCAGTACCTCGACGGTCGGCGCGATCGCCATGATGAACGATCCGACGAAGAAGACGACGGCTCCGACGAGTATGAGGCGTCGTCGACCGAGCCGATCCGCGAGCCGACCGCCCAGCGCCGCCCCGATGATCGCGCCGATCATCGCCCCGCTGACGATGATCCCCTCGATCAAGGAGGCGTTTATCGAATACCCGAAGACGGTCGCCAGTTCGAACGTATTTCGAATGTACAACATCGCGCCGGAGATGACGCCAGTGTCAAACCCGAACAGTAGTCCGTTGAGCGCGGCCAACGCCGCGACGACGTAGATAAACGAGTTTCGCTCGTTGCCGGTCGCTCCTGTGCGTGTCGTTGACATCGGTACTATGTAGAAATATTGTTTCATACCGTAGTTAACAAACCTAACGATACGCGTCCACACAGGGAAGAGGTGTAGCGGTCGTATTCAGCGCGCCATACGGGTCAGTATCGGTGTTCTAAAGGCAGCTCTGTGGCTCTGACTCGAATTAGGTACCAACGGATCCTCACTGAGACTCAGTCAGCTTTTGATCCGCCGCGGAATCGAGCCCGTCATCGATAGTTCGTCGGCGTAGTGGACGATCGGATCGCCAATCGGCATCGGTAATCCGTTGGCCTCGAGCATCGTGTTCTCGCGGATCGTCACCACGGCCGGCTGGAGCGGCCACGGATCGTGTGCGATCTCGCCGGTCAGGACCCCGTCGGCGTCCGGGGCGTAGAACCGACGACGCGCCGTAAGCCAGTGCTCGAGCGTATCCGGTTCGGTGGTGAAGACGTCGCCGTCGGGTCGGTAGGTCGCGGCGAATCTGGCGGGAACGCCGCCCGTCGTCTCCCGGCGTTCGCTTTCGAAGGCCACGTGGTTCTCAGTGGCCCCGACCCGTGTTCGGGCGTGATAGACGGGCAATCTCGTCGTCCGCCCGACAGTCGCGGCGACGAACGCGTTTCCAACGTCGATGCTGAAGAAAAACAGACCGGGATCGCCCCGATACCGAACGTATGTCCGGACATTGAGTTCAGCGAAGGCCAGCCGAGTGATCGACGGCGCCCCACGAAGTCCCACGTTCGTGAGCACGAACGGGAGGACGCTCACCCAGGCGTGACCATCCCGCGTCTCGAGCGTCAACCGGCTGGGCACGTGCGGGCGAAGGGCGTCCGGATCGACTGGCCAGTGGACGAACAATCCGTCACGCCAGGTCATCGAGACGACGTGTGGTGCTTTCGGCGACGACCCATCTGCGAATGTCCATCGAAAGGGGTCCGTACGTTGTGCGTTCATCCTCGAATCCAACGGATGCTGTCCCGACTCTACGACGGACCTGTGTATAAAATAGATAGCTTGCTGTCAGTTCCGATGGCGGTTCGGTCGAGTCGCTGTCAGTCGGCCGGCTCGACCGCGGACTCCTCGGACTTCTCGAGGGTGACGCCGTCCGAGCCGTCGTCGCCTCCATCGGTCGATTTGAGTCCGGCGATCACCTGATCGGTCGCGTCGGTCGCCCGTAACACCAGGACACCGAACCCGATTCGGGCGAGGATGTCGAGATACGAGGCGACGAAGATACCGCCGAACGCGTCGAGTAGCCCCAGTCCCTGCCGCGAGACGAACCCCATGACGAGGTAGAACACCCAGAGCAAGAGCAGCAGGTTCCGGAGCTTGCCGTAGAGGAGGACTCGCTCACCATTTTGCTGGCCGGAGCGTTTCGTGATCGGCCAGATCATCAGGACGACGATCGCCACGAGGGAGACGATCGTTACGATCCCGGCGACGGTGTTCAAGGGAGGATCGAGGAGGTAGCGAACGGCTGTCGATCCGACCCACGCCACGCTCAGGACGATCGCGACGGCCAGTTGCCGTCTGGTCGCCCCGGCGATCAGCCCGGCGACGAAGACCATGATCGGCGTCGCGATCACGTAGTCGACGTACCGGGTCAGCGGGATCGGCTGGCCGCCCGCCGTCGTGATGCGGAACAATTCGATCGACATGCCGAAGTTCGAGAGTGCGAGCGTCCCGCACATGATCGGTACGGGGAGGTAGTACCGCCGCTTTCCCGCGGGCATCCGGGCGATCCACACGAGGAAGCCGAGGGTCGCCGCCGTCATCGCGTAGAACGCGAACTGATAGAGTTGGACTTCGGGTATCATTGGGACTCACCTCCCTGTCCCGCAGGGGCCACAGTCGAACCGGCCGGCGATGACGAGACGGTGAACTCGTCGACGGCGTCAGCGAGATCCGCGGCTCGCTCGTCCAAGCGGGTCGCCTCATCGGAGACGTCAGTAATCGTCGCCGTCGTCTCTTCGGCGGCCGCCGCGGCCTGTTCGGCCTGCGACGTCGTTTCGTTCGCGACACTTGCGACGTCCTGGACGATCGTCGCCAGCTCTTCGGCGGAACTGGCCTGTTCGTCCGTTGCCTGATCGATCTCTTGGACGCCAGACGTCACCTGTTCGATCTCCGTCGCGATCCGGTCGAGTTTGGTCGAGAGCGAGTCCACCCGTTCGGTCGCCGACCCGATCGTCGACTCGGCTTCCTCGATCTGTGTCGCGCTCTCGGTCGCTCGCTGTTGTATCGATTCGATCATGATTTCGACGTCCTCGACTGCCGTCTGGGTCTGCTCTGCGAGTTCCTTGACCTCATCGGCGACAGCCTGGAACCCGCCGCTTTCGCTCGAGGCACTTTCCGATCGCGCGGACTCGATGGCCGCGTTCAGCGCGAGCATGTTGGTCTGGCCGGCGATTTCGTCGATCACCTCGACGATTTCCTGAATCTGTTCGGCCTCTTCGTCCAGCGATCGGATCGTCTGTGCGACGGCTTCCGTCCGGTCGCTGGCCGCGTGCATCTCCGCGGTCGTCTCCGTCGCCGCCTGCTGACCGTCCGTGGCCAGATCGTCAACCTGACTCGACTGCTCGGCGATGTTACTCGTCGCAGCAGCGACCTCCTCGACGGTCGCGGACATCTCCTTGACTTCGGTCGTTGCCACCGAAAGGTCCTCGGCCTGCTTCGAGGACCCGTCCGAGATCTCCTGGACCGACGTGCTGACTTCCTGGCTGGCCCGACTGATCTCGTCGGAACTGGTCTGGACTTCGGTACTCGTCCGGGCGACCTCCGCCGAGATCGTCTTGACCTGTGCAATCGCGGTCTCCAGGTCGACGATCATCTCGTTGAACGCCTCGGCGATCGACACCATCGCCTCGTGGTCCGTTTCGGGCTCGAGGCGCTGCTCTAAGTTGCCGTCGGCACACGCCGCCATGACATCGCTGTAGCGTTCGGCCTCGGCCTCGAGTTCGCGGTTGCGCTCTTCAGTCTGGTGTTTGGCCTCGCGAGCGCGTTCGTGCTGGTCCTCGAGATCGGAGAGTGTTTCCCGCAACGAGTCCCGCATCGACGCGAACGAACCGTAGAGGGTCCCGACCTCGTCGACCCGGTTGGTCTCGAGGTCGACCGTGAGGTCGCCGTCGCCCATCCGTTCGGTCTTGTTCGCGAGTCGGCGGAGATACAGAGAGATGTTGCCGCCGAGGACGACCCCGACAAGTCCGAGATGGAGGACGAAGAGCAACAGAACTGCGAGTAGCGACGATGTCGCCGTTTGCTGTGGTCCATAGACGGCTGCTGCGGTATCGTAGGTCATCACCGTCAGCGATTCGCCGCCGGTGTCGATCGTCGCCGCCGTCGCCGCGAACTCCGTCTCGGAGCCGTCGGGGACGTCGGTCGCGACGCCGTCGTCGCTCGGCGAGACCGCGGCGAGGACCGCCTCGTCACCGACCGACGCCTCCTGGCCGATCGTCGCGATCGTCTCCCCGTTGGCGTTCGTGACGACCGTACGACGCGAGTCTCCCTCGGTCTCGAGGACCGATGCGAACGCGGCGGTCGAGGCGGAGACGGCCACGTACCGTTCGTCATTACCCTCGACGCTCGAGATGAACGAGAACACGGACTCGTTGCTCGTTATCGCCTCGTGAGTGGCGCTGGGTCCGTCGGTGCCACCCTGCACGCCGGCCGCCTCGAAGACGTTCTCCCCGACGGCAGCGTCCGCACTGCTCGCGAGGACGTCCCCGTCGCCGTCGAGATAGTGAATCTCCGTGACTCGGTCCTCGCGCGCGGACTGAGCCGTCGCGAGTCGGTCACTGATCTCGTCGTTCGTTCCTGTTCGGACGGTCACATCTGCGGTGAGCCCGTCCGTCGTTTCGGCGGTGGTATCGAGCCAGGCCGCCGCGACGTCGCTGCGGTCGTCGGTTCGATCGCTGAAGTGCTCTTCCGCCGCCGGGCCGACCGTGCCGGAGACGTGACCGAAAAAGAGCGCCGAGACAGCGATCGTCATCACAACGACCAACAAGAAAATCAAGCCGATCTTTACACTGTACGTTTCTCTGAACCGATCAGGGAGATAGTCCTCGAGTGCCATAATGTCAAATGGGTGAGTGTAGCGCGGTACTGATTGCTGCCTTCGTCTCTACTGCTCACCCGTTCTAATTGAATGTATCGGTAGAACTAATTATCTTGAATGATAGATATTCACTATCCTGTATCTACGATGAGTACAGACAGTGATACCGGGGTGTACTCCTGCGTCCAAACCCATCAAATAAATGCCAATTGCGTTTTACTACGATGGTAACAGCTAGCGCTGGCGGATTCGATAGACAAGTGAGAGACGGGCCATCGCTACGGGTCGTCGACTCGGCGTTCGATGGCGAGACGTGGAGATCGCTCAGTCGTCGATTTCGATCGCCGGCCGGCCGGGTTCGGCGTTCGTGAGAACGTCGTCGTTGGCGTCGTCGGCGTGAACGACGCTAACTGGCGCGTCGAACTCGCGTTCGATCAGCCACGCCGCGGACTCGAGGGCCGCGTACTCGTCGTCCGGATCGAGCGTCATCGAGAGCGCTTCCCGCTCGGCCTGCAGATCCTGGCCGTAATCGGCCGCGGCGTCGCCCTGCTCGCGGATGTGTGACTCGCCCATGAGTTCGCCGATCAGGTTGTCAGCATCGCTCTCGATCGCGATCTCGAGGGCGTCGTACTTCCACTCGGGCGCGATGACGACGTCGATCCCGGTGGGGTCCTCGATCCCGGCGACCTCGACGATATCGCGGATGTCCTCGCGAGTGTTTTCGACCAGTCGGCGGCGCTTGGCAACGTAGTCGCGGTCGACCTCGGCGGTTGGCCACTCGGCGTTCGCGACGAACCCGTCGCCGCCCAACGTCTCGTGCAGTTCTTCGGCGATATGGGGCACGACCGGCGAGAGCAGTCGAACGACCGCCGACAGTCCGCGCTCGTACGTTTCGGCGTGGGGTTCGGTAGAGTCGGAATACTGGCGCAGCGTTCGAACGAGATCTTGTGTTTCGCGCAGCGCCTTGTTGAACGTCAGGTCGTCGTACTCGTCGCTAGCGATGGCGATCGTCGCATCGATCTCTGCGTCGACATAGCTCGCGATGGCGTCGTCGTCGCCGTCGGGTTCCTCGGCAACGTATCCCTCGATCATCCCTTGCAGCCGCTCGAGGAAGGCGTACGTCGACTGGACGCCCTCCTCGCTCCAGTCGAAGTCGCGTTCGGGCTGGGCGGCCTGCATCATGAACAGGCGCGCGGTGTCCGCGCCGTACTCCTCGACGATCCGCTGGGGCGAGACGACGTTCCCCTTCGATTTGGACATCTTCTCGCCCTCGAGTTGGACCATCCCCTGTGCCAGCAGATTGGTGAAGGGCTCCCGGTGTTCGAGGCCTTCGTGGTCGGCCAGCACCTTCGTGAAGAATCGCGAGTAGAGCAGGTGCATTACGGCGTGTTCGATGCCGCCGACGTACTGGTCGACGGGCATCCAGTCGTTGGCTTGCTCGCGATCGAAGGGCGCGTCCTCGAGGTCGGGGGAGATGTACCGCAGGAAGTACCACGAGGAGTCGACGAAGGTGTCCATCGTGTCGGTCTCGCGAACTGCTTCCCCACCGCAGTCGGGACAGGTCGTCTGCTTCCACTCCTCAGCAGCGTCCAGCGGATTGCCGGTCGTGTTGATGAATTCCGGCAACTCGACGGGCAGGTCCTCCTCGGGAACCATCACGGGGCCGCAGTCGTCACAGTGGATGACCGGGATCGGCGTCCCCCAGTAGCGCTGGCGGGAGATCCCCCAGTCGCGCAGCTGGTACTGCGTGGCTTCCTCGGCGCTGTCGATATCCTCGGTGAGCCGCTCGCGGGCCGTTTCGCTGTCCAGCCCGCTGTACTCGCCGGAGTTGATCAGGACGCCGTCTTCGGTGTAGGCTTCGTCGTCCACGTCGGGCGCGGTCGGCTCCTCGTCGCCCTCTGGCTCGGGGGCGATGACCGGCCGGATGTCGATCCCCATCTTCTCGGCGAAGACGTGGTCGCGCTCGTCGTGGGCCGGCACGGCCATCAGCGCGCCCGTCCCGACGTCCGAGAGGACGAAGTCGGCGACGTAGACCGGAATCTCCTCGCCGGTGGCGGGATTCGTTGCGGTCAGGCCCGTCTCAACGCCGTTTGGTTCGTCGCCCTCGGGATCAGCCTCGTGCTCGACGAACTCGTGGATCTCGTCGTCTTCCTCGGCCAACTCCTCGCTGATCGGGTGATCCGGCGCGAGCGCGAAGAAGGTCGCTCCGTGGATCGTGTCGACGCGAGTGGTGAACGCTTCAACCGGTCCGTACTCCCGCGGCTCGGTACCCTCGCCGCGTCCGTTCGAGGCGCTACGCGCCTCGCTCCCCTCGATTTCGAAGTCCAGCTCGGTCCCGAACTGGCGGCCGATCCAGTTGCGCTGCATCTGCCGGACCGAGTTCGGCCACCCCTCTAAGTCGTCGATTGCCTCGAGCAGGTCGTCGGCGTACTCGGTGATCTGCAGGAACCACTGCTCGAGTTCGCGCTGTTCGACGGGCGTGTCACAGCGCCAGCAGAGTTCGGCCTCGCCTTCGACTTGCTCGTCGGCGAGGACGGTCTCGCAGTGGGGACACCAGTTGACTTCAGCGTCGCGGCGCTCGATCAGGCCTTCCTCGTGGAACCGGGCGAACAGCCACTGGTTCCACTTGTAGTAGTCGGGCGTACAGGTGGCGATCTCCCGGTCCCAGTCGTAGCCAAAGCCCATCGCGGTCATCTGGTCGCGCATCGTGTCGATGCAGTCGAACGTCCAGTCGCGGGGGTTCGTGTCGCGCTCTTTGGCCGCGTTCTCCGCGGGGAGGCCGAACGCGTCCCAGCCCATCGGATGGAGGACATCGTCGCCGCGCATCCGGCGGTAACGAGCGTACGCGTCCGTAATCGTGTAGTTGCGGACGTGGCCCATGTGGAGCTTGCCGGACGGATACGGGTACATTCCGAGGACGTACGTCGGATCCTCAACGTCGTCGGGCGTCCGATAGACGTCCGCGTCGTCCCACGCTTCTTGCCAGCGCCGTTCGACCGTCGCGTGGTCGTATCCCGCGTCGCTCATTTGCTTATATACCTCTAGGATGGGACGCTGCCCTATACCTTTCCATACACTAGCCCGCTCTC
Organism: Natrinema sp. SYSU A 869; assembly: GCF_019879105.1. Taxonomy (NCBI): domain Archaea; kingdom Methanobacteriati; phylum Methanobacteriota; class Halobacteria; order Halobacteriales; family Natrialbaceae; genus Natrinema; species Natrinema sp. SYSU A 869. The sequence goes on from NZ_CP082249.1 coordinate 2,467,652, forward strand.
CCGCGGTCTCCGGCGACCGTCCTCGAGAACAACGTTTACGGTGACCCGCTGTCAGCTCGAGCTCGTGGGCGAACTCGCACGCGAGACGCAGGAACGGATCCGCGATGCGCTTGCCGATCACATCCCGGCCTCGAGTGGCAGGTCGAACACCGGCTCGCCGGCACGCCCGTCGACGTCGCGGGAATCGGTGACTCGCGGCTGGTTCTGATCGAACTCGAGTGGCGGCGGGCCGACCCAGCGGACAACGCAGCAAAGCTGTTTCGCCACCTCGAGGCGGGGCTTCTCGACGAGTTCGCATCGATCATTGTCTGTCACTGCTTTACCGGATATTACGATCTCGCCTCGGGCGGCGTCTCCTCGAAGCGGGAGAATGCCGAGTTCGTTGGCTCGACCGCGTCCGCGGCCATCGAGCGGTTCGCGTACTACCCCGTCGAACTGCCCCTTAATCCGCCCAAGCGGGGCGGCGACCGACCAGAGACGCTTCCCGCGGCCGTCGACGCCGCCGTCGAGGCGATTGCAGGGCACCTTGAATCGTAGCCCGGACGACCGGCCGTTGGCGGTTCCGGGAAGCGGGACGTTTTATCCTCGTCCCGGTTCATCTCGAGTCATGGTAGCAGACACCACTGTGTTCGTCACGGGAGCGAGTCAGGGACTCGGCCGCGAAATCGCTGTCGCGTTCGCCGACGAGGGCGCGAACGTCGCCCTCGCGGCCCGGAGCGACGGGATCGACGAGACTGCAGCGCTGATCGACGCGCCCGATCGAACGCTGGCCGTCGAGACCGACGTGACCGATTTCGAGTCGGTCGCCAACGCCGTCGACGAGACCGTCGAGGCCTTCGGCGGCTTGGACTGCCTCGTGAACAACGCCGGCATCGCCGGCCCCACCGCGCCGGTCGAGGAGACGACCGACGACGAGTGGCTCGAGACTCTGGACGTCAACGTCATCGGAATCGCTCGCGTCACGAGGGCGGCGGCTCCTCACCTCCGCGAGTCGGCACAGGGGAGCGTCATTAACATCTCCTCGATCGGCGGCAAGCGACCGTACGCGAATCGGACGCCTTACGCCGCCTCGAAGATGGGCGTGATCGGGCTGACCCGCGCGCTGGCGGCGGAGTTCGGCGACGACGGCGTGACGGTCAACGCGATCTGTCCTGGGCCAGTCGAGGGCGATCGCATTCGCAACGTCTTCGAACGGCAGGCCGAGAAACAGGGGGTTTCCGCCGAGGTCGTCGAAGACGAAATCCTTGAGAGCCTCATGATCGACGATCTGGTCCCGCCCGCGGAGGTCGCCGACATGGCCGTTCACCTCGCGAGTTCGGACTCACGGCACGTCACGGGGCAGGATATCAACGTCTCCTCGGGCGGAGCGTGGTACTGAAAAGTCGGCTCGAATCGGCGGCTCGAGCGACGGTCTATCGGCGAGCGAGCTACTCGATGTCGATCTGCTTCGAGTCCTCGCCGCCCGACACCTTCGGCAGTCGGACCGTCAGTACGCCATTCTCGAACCCGGCGGCCACCGATTCCTCATCGACTGGCTCTGGCAGTCGGATCCGACGACTCGCCGATGTTTTGGTCCGCTCGCGCCGGAGATACGTTCCCTCGGCGTCGGCCTCGTCGTCCATCCGGTTGGCCTCGAGGCGGAGCGTGCCGTCCGAGAGAGTCAGTTCGATGTCGTCGGTCTCGTAGCCGGGCAGGTCGGCCGTGACGACGTACTCCTCGTCCGTGTCAGCGACATCGACGGGCACTGAGCCCGGTACTTGCAGTCCGCCAGCGGTCATACCCTCCTCGACCTGTCGGCTGACGCGATCGAGCATTTCCTCGATTTCGTTGAACGGGTTTCCTCGCATGTATTGTAGTAGGGTCCCGACGGGGATAAATTCTGCCCGCAGAACGACGACAGAAGGAGCGACTACTCGGGGAGGGTCACGAGCCCGTCGTCGAGCGCATCGAGTAGGACCTCGCGGGCGTGGCCGTCCGGGTCGACGCCCTCATAGGCGGCTTTGACTTCGCCGTCGGCTATCAGGAACGTAGTCCGCGCAGTCGTGCCGTCCCGCAGTTCGACGTCGAAGGCCTCGGCTATCTCCGCGTCGGGATCCGCGAGCAAGTCGAACTCGAGGCCCTCGGAGTCACAGAACGACCGATGAGAATCCACGTCGTCGGTCGAGACGCCATAGACGTCGACGCCGGCATCCCGGTAGGTCTCGTGCTCTCGCTGGAACTGGTTCGCCTCGATCGTACAGCCGGGCGTGTCGTCTTTCGGATAGAAGTAGAGGACCGTCGGCTCCTCGAACGCGAGGCTGACGTCCTCGCCGTCCTGGTTCGGTGCAGTCACGGTTGGCGCGTCGTCGCCTGCATCGAGCGGCATACACGTGGTACCGTTGGACGCAGAGAAACAGTTTGCGGTACGGTGATCGACTCGCCCATCCCCGACCGTATGCCGTCGGTCGCCCTTTTCCGTCACGTCTTTCTCCGTGATTCACAGGCAATGAGGACTCTCCGAGCGTATTATAGGTCGGCCGTGGTAGCCCCGGGTGCACTGTGCTCGTGTCCGGGTTGGGGTAGTGGCCATCCTTCAGCCTGTGCAGGCTGAGACGCGTAGTTCGATTCTCGCACCCGGACTTTCGCGCTGTCCTGACGTTCGTTCGTACTGCCGCTCGTCGCCACACCGTCTCGAGGGGCAACAACTCTACTCGACGACGTGCTCGGTATCGTACGAGCCGAGCCGGCGGACCCAGCCGTCTTCGGCGAGGGCCTCGAGTTCTTCGATCGCTTCCGCCGTTCGCGACTCGTACAGTCCGGCCTCGACGTCGATATGGAAGACGTAGTCCCCCAGTCGCTGGCCGCTTGGCCGCGACTCGACGCGGGTCAGGTTGATATCCCGGTCCGCGAACGGCTCGAGCAACTCGAGCAACAGGCCGGGGTAGTTCGCGCTCGGATAGACCACTAACGAGGACTTGCCGCCGCCGTTCGAACGCTCCGCGGCGGGCGCAATCGCGAAGAAGCGCGTCGCGTTCGAGTCCTGATCCTGAATGTCCTCGGCGAGCACTGTGAGTTCGTCGCCGCCGAGTGCTGGGTGGCCGATACCCGCCACCGAGGGATCGTCGCGGGCGAACTCGACGCCCTGTGCCGTACTCGCGACGGCCTCTACGGTGGCCTCGGGGTACTCCCGCTCGAGGTAGGTCCGACACTGGGCCAGCGCCTGGGAGTGGCTGGCGACGGTGTCGAACGCTGGACCCTGAGCGAGCAAGGCGTGTCTGATCGGGGTGACGATTTCGCGGACAACGGCGACGTCGTAGTCGGCGACAGCGTCTAAACTCTCCGTGACGGAGCCCTCGATACTGTTCTCGATCGGGATCACACCGCGGTCGTACTCGCCGCTCGCGACGGCGTCGACGATTGCGGTCACCGACTGTCGGAAGTCGATCTCGTCGTCATCGGCGATCGCACTCGCCGCTCTGTGAGAGTAGGTCCCTTCGGGTCCGAGCGTGACTGCAGCCATTACCTCCCGATAGGAGCGAACGGGTCAAAAGACCGTCGGGTTTCGCGGACTTTCGGCCCGCGGTCGGCCAGCGTCGGACGAGAGTCAGTCGTCGATCGGTGCGCGAGACGGGCTCTCGCTCGAGGCCACGAAGCCGTCGTCGGTCGCGCGAGCCGCGACGTGGGGCTGGAAGACCCACGCGCACAGCACGACGATAGGGATCATCGTGGCCGCGACGACGGCGTAGCCGGTGTGCAGGCTCGGCATCATCGGTGCGGCATAGACCAGCGGGTAGACGATCCCACCGACGGTCCCGACGCCGCCGACGCCGCCGACGACGCCGGCGACGCTGCCCGAACTGTCCGGGAACATGGCCGGCACCTGCGCGAAGATGGCTCCCTCGGCGAACGCACAGCCCATCCCAACAACGAAGCCGGCCGCGACGGCCAGCAGTACCTGCCCGGTCAGGCCCGCCAGCGTCATCCCGACCATCGCGACGACGATGAAACACAGCGAGACGAACGTCCACTGCTCGCGGTAGCGGCCGGTAAAGACCGGTAGAATGTTCTTCTCTTTGCGTGCGAGCAGGTCGCTGACGTAGCCGCCGATCGGCCGCAGTAGGCCCGCAGCGACGGAGAACGTCGCAGCGAACGTGCTCGCGAGCACGAGGTTGTCCGTGTTGAAGCCCTCACGGTAGTAGGTGGCCAGCCAGCCGTTCATCGACAGCTCGAGGCCGAAGCTCATCACGTACGCCAGCGCGAGCACGACGATTCCGTAGCGGGTTGCGGTGTGAAGCCATTGTTTGAGCGTCGCGCTTTCGGCGGTTGCCTGACGGCGTTCCTCGGATTTGGCGGCCTCGCCGATGGAGTAGTAGACGATCGCCAGCAGAATCGAGACGATCCCGGTGTAGAAGAAGGTGGCCCGCCAGTTGCTCTCGAAAAGGGGACCGCTCCAGCCCTCGCTGAACACGCGCGGGAGGATGAGCGCCCCGCCCGCCGCGCCAGCGTTCCCGACGCCGGCGTAGATCCCCTCGGCGGTGCCCAGCTCTTCTTCCTCGAACCACTCGGAGACGTGCTGGATGCCGATGACGAAGGTAATCCCCGCCGTCGCGACGATCAGTCGCTCGACGAAGAAGACGGCGTACGATTGGGCGAACGCCGACGCCATCGAGAACACACCCACGTAGGCCAACACAATGGCAAACACGTCGGTGCGCCCCAGCGATCCGAGAGCCACCCGGTCAGAATTCGCCCGAACGGCGCGAGCCAGATCGCTGCACTCGCCAGGATCCCGATTTCGGCCACCGAAAGGCCGAACTCTTCGGCCATCGGTCCCGTGAAGGGAGCGAAGGAAAACCAGATCAGGAACGAGAAGTTGAACCCGATCGTCGCCAGCATGAGCGTCCGCCACTTGGTCATCTCGATCACGGCTCTTCACCCCCGATTGCACCGGAAATGTCCTGTTCCTCTTCCCCTACTATTTCGGCGTTATCGCAACAGTCGTTTGGATACTATCCGAAAAGACACCATCTACCACTCCTTATTTCTCACTTTCCTCGACGTACATCCACATATTCGCTCGGGTTAACTGGCGACTGTCGTATAAACCTACTTATTAGTGTCCTTCCAACTATTGGGCACTGACCCAATAAGGATGCCCAGTATTATCCCATTTATCCTTCGGACAAACGTGGCACTCTCAGCTATTATGGCAAGAATTCAAATTTAGCTGTCGCTGATGTTGACATCTATTCGAATTTACGTCGACCCACTGACCGTGTCCTAATCCGGGGGAAGCGGGCTCATCGGCTCTCTCCGTCGGAGGCGAGGCGATTTCGCTAGCTGAGCGTCCGCCTACCGAACGACTTTCGAGGGGATACTCTTCGACAGACATACATCTCGAGACGGGCGACGGTACTGCTCGCGGACGAACTCGCCCCGGAGAAATCTACCGGGTTGACGACTTACTCCTCGAGGTGTTCGATCCCTTTCTTCGAGACGTTCGCCTCCGTGATCTCGCCGGGCATCCAGTCGGGCTTGTCGTCGGGAGCCGTCTCCTCCCACGCCCACCCGTCGTAGATGTGGACCTTGTCCGTCCCCTTCTCTCGGAGCTGCAGTTCAACCCGTTCCGCCTCGTCCTCGCTCGAGCCCGGCTCGAGCCGGCGAGCCGCCTTGAGCGCCGCCTGCCGGGGCGTGTTGCCCGAGAAGACGCTCGACTCGTCACCGCCCGATTCGCGCAGTGCAAAGTTTCGTTTCCCGTCTTCGCGTACCATGATTTCGCCTCCGTGTCAATTCAGCACACGATCCGACATAAAGATATCCCCACAAATCGACCGACTGCGGCGGTATCTTTAAGTAAATCGCGCACGCCATTTCCCCCGCACTATCTACGGTCTGCGCTCGTCGCCGTCTCGTGATTGTCGTGACAACGAGTGTGTATGCAGGTCATTCGTTGGGTCGTCGAAAACACTTAAGTATATCCTACGGCGAAGTTCGGAATAGAATCCCGCGATGGTACGGAAAAAGAAGCTGAGTCCAAGCGGTGCGAAAGACGACGACGGTAACTACCACAACGTCCACCTCAACCTCCACGAGGACGAACTCGAGGTCGCGGGCATGGATATCGGCGACGAGGTCTTCGTCCGAGTCCGGGACGGGAAAATAATCATCCAGAAAGCCGACGAAGACGACGTGGAACACGAGTTCTAGGATAGGAACTTCTTCTCTCGACGTCTCGCATAGTCCATAGCCATTTCATTACTGTCATGTACAGCCTTTCGCGCTCGCTGAGCGTCATTCGGCAGTTCTGGGGCTATCAGTGCCCGTTCTGCTAGCCTTCGATATCATTTCTGCTATTTCTGCCCGCACCACGTTCGACTTCATAAATATACGCTTCTCAGAGACATTCACTTGTTCGTTACTGTATTTGTTTCACATCAGTGTGAGTTGTGATTGTGGGATAGCTCCCACGATCGGTAATGTCGAAAGGACCATACTATACGCAATCACAACGATCCGCCGATCGTCCGACTGACGATGCTGCCGGCCGCGGTTCGGACGACGCGTTCGTGGACAGTGCCATCGACCGACGGACGTTCCTTTCCCTCTCCGCGGCGACGGGAGCCGCACTCACGCTTCCCGGCTCCGCTACCGCGGACGTCCACGGCAAACCGATGACCGACGAGTACGAGTTCGTCGTCAATCACACCCCCGAGGAGTACGAGGCGGCGACCGTCATCGAGTTCGCTGACCGAGCGGCACTCGAGGCCTTTGCAGCCGAATACGAGGAGACCCCCAATCCAAACCTATCCCGTGCACCGAAGGCAGTAACCCGAGACTCACCGACGCCAGCGGCACACGCGCATCTCACCGCCGATGAGGTCACGGACGTACTCGAGCGGGACGGGATCGAACTGATGGACTTCTCCCCTGGCGCGAACCCTTGGTGGAAACTCGAGGAGCCCTACGCCGACGGCATCTTCCCGCCAGTCGAGGAGGCCCGGGAGTTCGTCTCCTATCGCGAGACTGGGCGGGGACTTGCCCACCTTGAAGCGACGTTTCCGGACCGCGTCCGCGTTCACACGCTCGAAGAATCGCCGGGCTGGCCGAACCGGGACACTGGAGAGAACCCCGATCCACAGGACATCTACGTCGTCGACGTCACGAACGGCGTCCGGGACGAGACATCGTTCGCTGAGAAAGAGAAGGTGGTCTACTCCCTCTCGATCCACGGCGACGAGCGCGCGGGCGCCGAGACCGGCGCTCGGCTTCTCGAGGATCTCGCTCGAGGCGAGGCCGACGGTTTCGAGGACCTACTCGACGACATCGCGTTCGTCTTCGTGTTCACGAACCCCGACGGCTGGGTGGCTCGCGACCCCGAGTTCGACATTCCGCGAGGGGAGACCAGGCTCAACTTCCGGCGCGGGAACGCTGCCGGCGTCGATACCAACCGGCAGTACCCGACGATGGGGTGGGTCGATCCGGCGTTCTGGCCCGCCGAACCCGACGGCGCACCCGACGAGTATTACGACGTCGTCCCGGACTCGCTGGCGGTCGTCGACCACTTCCGCGAGTACGAGAACGTGACGTACCTCTGTGACTACCACGGGATGTACACCGCTGACCACATGGTGTTCAACCTCGAGACGAACGCCCCGTTCGATCACGACGGGACCCACGACCTTGACGAGGTCAACGTCCGCATCGGCGAGGGGATGGAAGCCCACTGGGACGGCATCGAGGCGATCGCGGACGATATCGAACGCGCGTGCGAGGAGCAGTACGGTGTCTCGGACTACGTTCCCAATGGCTTGTTCGATTACGGCACGGTTTACGATTCCCTCGCCTATCAGGTGACCGGCTCGCTCCTCGGGTGGGCCGGCCAGCCGGAGGAGTTCGGCGGGCTCGGAGCAATCACGGTCGTCCCCGAGATCATCTTTGCGAACCACTCTCCGGACGCCCGGATCCAGTGGAAACCCTACATCGAACGCCATCTGGTCACTGCCTACCGGATCTCGATGCGCGAGTACGCCGAGATGACCGCGACGGACACCGATGCGACCGTCGCGACCGGCGGTCAGGACACCGCATACGTGACGACGGACGAACTCACGCGCTCATCCGCCGATCTCCCGTACACCGACGAACACCCAGGCAAGGGCCGCGGGCCCGGCCGGGGCCGCGCGACTGAGGTCCGCCATCGTCACGAAGTCGTCCGGCCCGGCCCCGCCAATCGCGGGACCGTCGACACCGAGACGACCGCATCATCCCACTCTCTGTCGGTCCAATTTACCGGCGTCGGCGACGCGACCGACGGTCACATCCACATCACCAACCCCGCCGGAACGATCGTTCACGAAATCGATCTCGCGGCGAAGGCTGACCCTGACACCTCGACGCCTCGGTCCCACGACTTCGAGGGATGGTTCCGCCATCGACCTGACGCCGGCCGGTGGGACGTCGAGGTCGAGAGCGATGCCGATGTCGAGGTCGATATGACCGTTCTGGACACCGACGACGAGTACCCCGATCCGCGAGAGGTACTCGGCTACGAGCAACGCGAGTACACGGTCAACCCGATGCAGTTCTTCGCTGATCTCTCCGATCATCTCGAGGACGGCAGCATGGACGGGTTCCGGGTCCACGACGTCCGAAACGGTCTATTGCTCCGCGGTAACTCCGGGAAGCGCCGCTACGATAAACTGGTCATCTCCCACGACGCGGGTCTCGACGACCCGAAGTACGCCGCGGAGATCGAGTCGTTCGTCGAGGCCGGCGGCGACCTCGTGCTGACCGATACGGGTGTGAACTTGCTCGGCGCGCTCGACGTCAGCGACGCGGCGACGATCGATCCTGACGACCTCGAGACCGTCGCGGTCCAGTTCGCGAACCTCGAGGACAGAGACTTCGATCATCCGCTACTCGATGGCGTCCGCCCGCGACAGCAGGAGATGTGGAAGGGCTCGCAACTCGGGTACACCACCGGGGTCGACCAGCCGGCAACGATCATCGACGGCGACGCGTTCGACGCGGCCGGCGGTCGCGCCGCCGGAACGACCGGCGGCGGCGTCAGCGCCGGGACCCTCATGGCAGGCGATGCCGAGATCAACGTTCTCGGATCGATTCTACCGCCCGCACAACAGACGGTCCTGCATCCGTTCGGCATGGCCGACTACTCCCTCTCGTTCATGGGACATACGCTCGTATGCAACGCCCTCGGATTCGAGCAGCGGCGCTATCGCGAGGGAGAACTCATCCGGACCTACGGCGAGATCCGGTAACTCCGGGCGAAAAAGCCGCTCGCTTCGCTCGCGGCCCTACTGGAGTGCCCCGAGGTCGAACTCGAAGACCGCACACCCACCTTTTTCCGTTCGGGTGGCTTGCGATGCTCGCCACCACTCACGCAAAAAATCTGGACCAAAAAAGAACCGCTCGCTTCGCTCGCGGCCCTACCGGAGCGCCTCGAGGTCGAACTCGAAGGCCGACACCGGCACCTCGAGGTCGTGTTCGACGAGCACTTTCGGATGGACCTCGCCGATGACACCGACTTCCTCGCCGTCAATGACGATCGCCGCGGTTCGACCCGAAATGAAGGTCGGGTGGTCGGTCGGCGGCGTCTCGATATCGACGTCGAAGTTGCGAGTGAGTGTCTGTAGCCGCGCTTTGGCGTCCTCGTAGCCGGCCTCGTGGTGGGCGAGGACGGCTCCGACGCGGCGGCCCTCCGCGACGCCGGTGTTCTCCGACTCATCGACCTCGGCCGCGAAGCCAATTTCGGCGAGGTTCTGGGGATACGATCGGTGAGTGTTCCGCTCGAGGACCATCAGCAGCGAGGGCATGAGCCAGGTCCGCAGCATGGTAAAGTCCTCGCTGTAGGGCTCTTTGATGGTCGCCGGCTCGCCGGCCCCGTAGACATCGTCACCGGGGGACACGTTGAGGCGGTCGTAGTTCTCCCCCTCGCTGATCATGTGGAAGTTCAGCAGGTCCTCGAAGCCCAGCCCGACGAGTTGCGTGCGGGCGGCGTTCTCGAGTCGAGAGCGCTCGTGGCGGCCACCGACGGTCCCCACGTCGGGGTAGCGCGGCTCAAGTTCGTTGAAGCCGTACGCTCGCCCGAGATCGTCGATGACGTCCAACGGGTGGAGTACGTCGACGCGGTAGGGCGGGATCGTCACCTCGTAGACCAAGTTTCCGTCCTCGTTCTCCTCCTTTTCGGCCGCGAGCCCCGATCGCTCCGCGAGGTCGAGTACCTCGTCGGGGTCGAGCCCGATCCCGAGGATGGTCTCGATGCGGTCGTGGGCGACCGTCTTCGTCTTCATCGAGAGGTCGGGCCGGATGAGTTCGTGTCCGCCGAGCTGCGTCCGGCTCCCGTCCAAGTCCACGTTCGCGGACTCGCTATCCGGGTATTCGACCCGCACCTCCTCGATCGTGGCTCCGCGGGCCGACAGCGCATAGCAGACGATGTTTAGCATCTTGTCGATCGTCCACTGGTCGGTGCCGGTCATCTCGACGAACAGGTCTCTCGAGTCCGTCGAGACCTCGGTCCGCCGGCCATTAATGACAGGCGGGAACGAGAACAGTCCGATACTGTCGTAGATCGACGGATACCGTTCGTACTCGCTGACGAGGTCCGCGTAGGTTTGGCCCGTCTGGTGGTCCTCGAGCACGTCGGCCGGCGTCATCTCCTGATCGGAATCGAGGGGGACGAACCGGTCCTCGTCGGGTTCGACGCCGACGTACTGGATCGTCGGGTTGCCCTCCGTTACAGCAGTCCCCTTCAGCATTGTCAGGTCGTGAATCCCGATCGCGCCCTTCGCGCGCTTGCGACCCATCGTCGCGTGGAGCTTCTCCTGTAACTGGATGATCGACTCGAGACTCTCCTCGTCCAGATCCACGTCGCGGACGACCGCGCCCGTGACGTACGGCCGCTCGTCCGGAACTGACTCGTCGACCTCGATGGTCCACTCGGGAGAGTTCGGTGAGGGAACGTGGACGCCCCGTGCGTCGCCGTACTGATACCGCATCGAGCGGGCGACGCCCTCGACGGAGAGCCGGTCGAGCCGGTCCGGTGCGAACTCGAGTTCGAACGCGCCGTCCTCGGTGCGCCCCTCGAACTCGAGGCCGAGCCCGAACAGGTCCTCCTGTAGCTCTTCGTCGCTCTTCTCATCGTGACCGGTCAGATCTCGCAGTTCGTCGGGATCGATATCGACAGTGGGCATCAGTAGGTCACCTCCGTTTCGCGCAGCAGGTCGAGGTCACACAACGTCCCGTGGATGTCTCGAATGTCCTCGAAGCCATACATCAGCATGAGCAGTCGCTCTAAGGCCAGTCCCCAGGCCATCACGTCGCACTCCACGCCGAGGGGCTCGAGCATCTCCTCGCGGAAGATGCCCGAATTGCCAATCTCGACGAGCTCGCCGGTCGTTGGGTGGGTGCCGAACAGCTCGAAACTCGGCTCCGTGTAGGGGTTGTAGTGGGGCTTGAACTGGATGTCCGTGATCCCGAACTGGGCGTAGAACTCCTCGAAGGTGCCCATCAGATCGCGCACCGAGAGGTCCTCGGCCATCACCCAGCCCTCGATCTGGAAGAACTCGAGCAGGTGCGTCGGATCGAGCGTGTCGTTGCGGTAGACCTTTTCGACGCTGAAGTACCGCTGTGGCGGCTCGAGGTCACCGACTTCCTCGCCCGAGAGGTAGCGCGTCGATAGCGAGGTGGTGTGCCCGCGCAGCGCGAGCGCCCTGGCGAAGTCCTCGTCCCACGGGGAGTGATAGCCTTCGCCGTCCTCGCCGACGCCCTCGCGGTGAGCGCGCTCGACGCGGTCGACAAGGTCCTCGGGGAGTTCGTCGATGTGGGTCGGCTGCTCGAGGGCGAACCGGTCCCAGTGCGTCCGCGCGGGATGGTCCTGAGGCATGAACAGGCAGTCGTTGATCCAGAAGTCCGCGTCGACGTGGGGGCCGTCCATCTCCTGGAACCCCATCCCGACGAGGGTATCTTTGACGCGCTCGGCAGTCTGGCGCAGGATATGGACCTTGCCGCCCTCGAACTGTTCTGCATCGGCCTCGACGTTGTACTCCGCGAATTCGACGTCTTCCCACTCGCCGCTCGTGAGCAGTTCGGGCGTGACCTCGCCGACAGTCTCGGCGGTCTCGATGCCTGCCATCAGTTCTGTGACGGCGCGCTCGGTCAGCGTCACCTCGCGGACCGTCGACTCGTGTCGGTCGAGGAGTCCGCGGCGCTCGAGGGACTCGAGCGTCTCCGCGTCCACGTCGACGCTGTCGACCGGTGCGTCGTCGACGTCGGCAAGCGCCTCGAGCGCGTTCGCCTCCGCGTCGGCATCCGGGTCCGCGTCCGGATCGGCTGTGATCTCGCCGCTATCGATCACGCCGTAGCCCTTGCGCGCGTAGTTCGAGAGCGCGATGTCGACCGCACCGCCTTCGAGTCCCGACGCGCCGATGACCTGCCCCATCGAAACGGGGTCGGCGTCGGCACCGGCCTCGAGAGCGGCCTCGTAGAGCCGAATCTCGGGTAGTCTCTCCGCAACGTAGTCACGCCCCTCGTCGGTGAGCGCGACCGTTTCATCGACACGTTCGCTGACGGCGACCAGCCCCTTGTCCTCGAGCTCGAAGACGGCCCCAGTGACGGTTTCGGGCGGGAGGTCGGTCGCCGCGGCGAGGGCGTCGACGGACGTTGCCTCGTCCGCATTCGCGGCCTCTACGACCGCGACCTGTTGTGCTGGAAGTTGCATTCGCTTATCTGCATTGCCGTGGGTCGGTCAGTTAGCGGTTCCGACTCCGGTCGACGTCGACTCTCGACTATCTCCGCGACTGGGCGTCACGATGTCCGCGAACCGAACGCGGACGGCTCTCGAGCCGACGATACTGCACGGACGGTTTCGCCGCGAGCGACCGAATCGGTCGCTCCCGGGTCCACCGGCCCGGACTCACCGGGCGAAGAAGAAGCCGAATCCCGACCGCTGGCGCTGTGGCTGAGTATCGACACTGGCACGGACGTGGGATTCGGGTGCCATACTCGGTGGCACTCGCGAGTCGACTAAAAACGTTGTGATACGTCTCACCACACCACTACCGACGACCGCCGCCTATCCCTCGGACACCCGCGTCGTCTCGAGCGAGCCGCTATCGACCCACTCGAAGCCGGACTGTTCGGCGGTCGCGGTCGTCTCGGGGACCTCCACGGGCGCACACCCGTCGGCGAACTCGATGCGCGTCTCCGCGGACTCGGTGGCCGGCAGTTCCGGAAGGAAGTCGTCGTCCTCGAGTAGCCCGCGGACGGAGACGGTCCCGCCTGCGTCGAGCGCCGCGCCGAGCGCGCGGTACCGGTCGTCGTCGGCCTGTGGGTCGAGGTCCGTACCGAACGAGTCGTTGCTGACCCGTGCTCTTTGGCTGGTCCCCGAGAGTGTCCCGAACCCATCCGAATTCGTCTCGTCTTCGTCCGCGCTCGTCGCTCGATCCTCGCGACTCGAGTCGTCCGCCGGTCCCGAGTCGCCGCGGTCACCCGTTGCGGAGTCGCGCTCTGCGGAGCGGTCTGAATCCTCATTGTGACGCCGCGACACGTCAGGCGAACCCCGAAGTTCGAATCCGTTGATCTCGCTCGCGGGCGCTGTCGTGGTCGATCGTTCCGAGGTGGCCGTCGACGCCGAGCCGGTCGTCGCGTCGCTCGAGAACTCCGCGGACGATGCCGTCGAATCTGATTCTGATTCCGGTCGCGCGGACGGTTCAGCTTCGTCGATGAGTGTGCCGATGTCGGATGTCGGTTCGCTCGGTCGACGCGTGTGCCCCTCGAGCGCCCACGGCGGCCACGGATCGTCGGCATCAGTGCCGGCTCCGATGTCGATCTGCCCGTCCGATTCGTCGCCGGCAGTGGGGACGTACGCTGCGAGTCCGTGCTCCGGAAGCAAGGGTCGATCGACGACCTCGATTCGCTGGCCGTAGCGATCGCGGAGTCGCTCGAGTTCGCTCCGTTCGACCAGTGCAGCGCGCCAGCGGTCAACGCCCGACGAAAGGAGGACGAACCGCGCGTCGGTTCCCGAAAGGATCGCGTCGTCGATCGTCCGGAGGACGGCCGGGAGGTTGTCGGTCCCGAGCGGCGTCTCGGGAGAGGTGATCGTCGCCTCCCGTACTCGGCTGCGGGGATCCGTCGCAGTCAGTGCCAGCCCGTCTCGCGTAGCCGAGACCTCGAGCGACCAGCCGATCGCCTCGAAGACAGCCACGAGTTCGGACTCGAGGTCGGCCCGCGAGTATCGGGCCGCACACGCGAGGCCGCGGTCGCTCTGTGCAATCGTCCGGCGGAGCACCGTTGTCCGATCGACGCCCGTCGCGAGCGTGTTGGCCAGCGCCGCCTCGAGAGTGTCGTCACCGGACGTGTTCCGTCGAACGTCCGTTGCCGTGACGCCGAACGCGCCGAGGATATCGGCACAGACCAGTCGGTCGTCGGTGGACGCACGGCGGTACGGGGCCATCGTGGCTCACGGTTCCACGACTGCCCGTATATATCTTCGTCAGACGCCAAAATGTATGTCTGTCCCCTGCCGAACCGATCCGCGAAAGCCGTCACGGAAGCGGCCGGTATGCTCCGCGTTAGCGACGCCGCGGCGACTCGAGTTCGATATCCGCGTCCTCGAGTAGTCCCTTGACTTCCTCGCGTTTCTCCTGATGTTCTTCGAGGAAGTCCTTCATGAGTTGGGCGGCCTGTTCCTTGCAGTCGCCACAGAGGCGCTCGCCGCCGACACACTCGTCGTAGACACGCTTGGCGAACTCGTCGTCGTCACCGGCCAGTAGGTAGGCGTAGAGCTCGTAGACGGGACACTCATCGGCTTTCCCGCCCTTCTCGCGCTGTTCTTCGGCGGTTTCGCGGCCGCCGGTCGTGGCCGACTTCACCTTACTGTAGCCGTCCTCAGGGTCGTCCAGCAGCGAGATGTGACTCGCCGGGATTGAGGAGGACATCTTGCCGCCGGTGAGCCCGGTCATGAACCGGTGGTAGATCGACGAGGGCGGCTGGAACCCGTAGCCGCCGTTGTCGACCTCGACCTCGCGGGCGAGTTCCTCGGCCGCGGCGCGGTCAATCTCGAAGGCATCGATGTGGCTCTCGTAGACCCGCTTTTCGCCGTCGATGGCGTCGATCAGCGCGTCAAAGGCCTCGTCGGTCGCCCGCCGGTCGAAAAACCGGGTTCGTGGTCGGACCGGTTCCATCCCCGCCTCCTCGAGCTTCGTCAACACTGAACTCAGCGTGTCGGCGCTGACGTCGAGCTCCGACAGCGGCGTCTCTTCGATCGTCTCGGCGACGTGGACACAACGGAGGTCGTCGTCGTCGAAGTCGGCGGGCTCGAGTCGCTCATAGAACCCGGCGACCAGCGCGCGTTCCTCGGGGTCAAGTTCGAAGCTAGCGTAGGCCTCGCTGACCTTGAAGAAGCGCATCCGTTCAGCGAGGTCCCGGGCCAGTCGGACGTGGGGATCCTGGTCCGGGCCGACCGGAATCACGGTCGGTTTGGGCTCCTCGAGTTGCGGGTAGAGGATGTCGGCCATCTGGGTGACAACGGACTGCATGTGAGAAACGTCGGTCTCGCCGTCGAAGCCGTAGATCGCCTGAAACTCCGAGAAGTTGGCTTCCGCGCCGAGATCGAAGGCCAGATCCTGGACCTCGCGGTTGGTCGACTGGCGGTAGAGTTCGCCCTCCTCGGGGTCGAAGCCGAGTGCGAGCAGGGACAACAAGTAGTTACGCGCGTGCTCGTCGATCTCCTCCCAGCTCATCCCGCGGGCGGAGTTGGCCTCGAGGTCGGCGATCAGCCCGTAAGCGTCGGCTCCCTGTTGTTGGTGCCAGATGATTTCGTCGAAGACCAGCTTGTGGCCGATATGGGGATCACCGGTGGGCATGAACCCGGAGAGGACGGCCGCCGGCTCGTCGTTCTGTAAGGCCTCCGCGACCGGTCGGTAGTCGCGGTGGCCGAAGATGACGCCCCGGCGCATCAGGTAGTGCGGATTCGGGACTTCTCCCAAGAGGTCATCGAACTCCTCGATACCGAACTCCTCGAACAGGTTCCGGTAGTCGGAGACGCTCGAGGAACCCCAGGGGTCCAGCGCGACGTCGTCTGCACCTGCAGCGCCGCCGTCGGTCATCGGTTCCCCTGACTCGGACTCCTCGAGTGGGTCGTCTCCGGTCATTAGGTGCGTTTTGGCGCGCCAGCGCGCAAAAGCCTTCGGCTTCGGCGCCGCCGAAATATTCGGTCACCGAGAGTAATGTCGGTGCGCCCCGAACGTCGATCACCGATGCAGATTCAGCTATTCGGGCGCGAGCAGGAGATCGACGGGTCGACGATCGACGCGAAGCCGGAGGCGATCCGCGAGCAGATGCGGGAGTACGAGGCCGGCGAGCGGATGGTGTTCGACCTCGAGATCGAGTTTCCCGACGACTTCACGGGAACCGTCATGCGGACGATGACGGCGATTCCGGCCGGCGAAACTCGAACGTACGGGGAGATCGCGTCGGAACTCGACAGCGCACCGATCGCCGTCGGGCAGGCCTGCGGCCGCAATCCGGTTCCCGTGATCGTGCCCTGTCACCGGATCGTCGGCGCGGACTCGCTCACCGGCTACGCGGGCGGACTGGAGTTGAAACGGCAGTTGCTCGAGCACGAGGGGGCCGCGATACCGGGCGACCCGTAGCGGTTCGGTTCTCGAACGATTCCCGCGCCGCACCTGTTATGGGATCTCCGACTGATACGTCGATCGTGACCGACTTTCCGATCCTGACGGACGGCGATATCTACTCGCAGTTCGACTACGAGGGGGTCGTCGACGCCATTCGCGACGCGTTCGCGGAACGAGCCGCCGGCACGCTCGAGGCCCCGCCGCGCTGGCACGTCGACGCCGGCGAGGGAGAACTCGTCTTCACTGCGGGTGCCGCAACTGGTTCCGCTAACGCCGCCGGTTTCCGAGTCTACGAAACTCATCCCGAATCCGGCGACGGGCACACGGAACTGGTGGCGGTCTTCGACGCGACGACCGGCGCGTTCGCGGGCCTGATCGTCGGCCACGCGATCGGTGGCCTCCGCACCGGGGGCATCGGCGGCGTCGCGATCGACTGCCTCGCTCGCGGGGAGAGCGAGACGCTCGGAGTTCTCGGGTCGGGCTTCCAGGCTCGAGCGCAGGTCGGCGCGGCGTGTGCGGTTCGGGACTTCGAGGAGGTTCTAGTCTACAGTCCGAGCGATGAGAGCCGCGAGTCCTTCGCTAAGACGGCCGACGGCGAAGTCGAACCACCCGTTCGCGCGGTCGATGACCCCGAACCGGTCGTCTGCGAGGCCGACGCGCTCGTCTGTGCGACGAACAGCGAGAAACCGGTCTTCGACGCCGACTGGCTCGAGTCCGGCACCCACGTGACGACGATCGGCCCGCGGTTCGACGACGCCCACGAACTCCCGCTCGGGGTCGTCGATCGCGCCGACGTCATCGCGACCGATTCACTGCCGCAGGTCGAAGACTACGATCGGCCGTACATCGTCGCGGGCGAGGACCGCGAGCGGCTGGTCGAACTCGCGGACGCGCTCGAGGACCCGGGACTCGGACGGCAGCGTGAGGACGACGTCACACTCTTTTGCTCGGTCGGATTGGCGGGGACGGAAGTCATCTTGGGGACGCGGTTCCTCGAGAGATTCGCGTAGCTCGGGCGACGAACTGGCGGAGCGATTCTGTGAGCTACTGGGAGCCGAAGTCGACGTTAGTCGGCTTGGTCGGCTCGGTCAGCCCGGTCGACCACTGTCCGCAACTCCGCGATCCGATCCGATTCGACGCCGGCGAGGACGACCGCCGCGAAGACGCGGTCGCCGTCGGGCCGGGGCGCGTCGCCGCCGAGGATGCCCGAGCCGTCGATGGCCGACTCGAGGGTTCGCCGGCCCTCGGCGATCGCCCGTCGGTTGAGCCACGCCGGCGGCCCGCCGACGATCAGCAGTCCGCGCTCGGCCGTTTCGGGGTCGCACTCGAGGGTAAGTTTTCCGCGGATTCCCTTTCGGACCACGGTCTCGATGGCGCTGACCGCCTCGCTCGTGTCGACGTCCGGCTCTGCCGAGAGGAGCCCGAGGCCAAATCGCGAGCCGCTCGTCTCGACCGTCTGGTCGCCGTAGCCGAGTGTGATGACGGCCGACTGGTCGCCCGCGATTCGGCGGATGTCGCTTGCGTCGATGACGGTCTGGGCGACCGATCCCGCCGAACCGCCACCGCCGGCAAAAATGGCCGCGATGCGCGTCGCCAGTTCGCGGTTACAGCGGTCGCGACCGTCGGCGAGCGCTTCGCCGGGGCGGAGCCAGTCCTCGTTGTCGAACGTGATGATCGCGCTCGCGACCCCGTCGAGTCGCTCGAGGGTGGCGACGGCGTTCGCCGCCGCATTCGGTCGCGGCGGCGCGTCGTCGGGAGCGATCGAATCGCTCGCACGAGGTCCGCCTCCCGACGCGTCTGCCGCGGCGTCGAACTCGCGGTCGGCCGGCAGCGTCGCGAGGACGTAGACCGGCGCGTCGGACCGCTGCTGGAGCGTTGAGACGAGCGCAGGGACCGCTCCGCCGCCGGTCGCCCCGCCGAGGCCGACCGCGACGAGAATCCCGTCGGCCGCCCCCGATGTGGGTCGGTCCACGCTCTCGAGGAGGTCGTCGGCGTGGTCCCGGCCGACGGTCCGACCCCGCTCGAGATCGCCCTCAAGGCCGCCGTCGATGTTATCGGGGCCGTACCGAGACCGGTTCGATTCGGGGATAACGGTCCTGTTCAGATCGTTCTCATCGGTATCGAACGCGACGATGTCGGTGAGAAACGAGTGGTCGGTCGGCTCCGCGGCCCGGATCGCGTCGGCGATCCGACAGCCCGCGCCGCCGACGCCGATCACCTCGAGTTGCATAGTGCGATCCTCGTCCGTCGGGGGTTTCAGGATTCCGCTCGCGCGGACCGTTGTTCGGCACGGGTCGGCATGGATTTCCGGTGTGTCGTCGGCGTAATGACGTCGATGTGCCGCTTGGCGGCCGGATCAGGGCGTCAGCCGCTCGAGCGACCACCACTTGATTTCTGCGCGTCCGTCGGATCCCTCACCCACCAGCGCGAAGACCA
Organism: Natrinema sp. SYSU A 869; assembly: GCF_019879105.1. Classification (NCBI taxonomy): domain Archaea; kingdom Methanobacteriati; phylum Methanobacteriota; class Halobacteria; order Halobacteriales; family Natrialbaceae; genus Natrinema; species Natrinema sp. SYSU A 869. The sequence goes on from NZ_CP082249.1 coordinate 2,486,722, forward strand.
TCGTCTTCCGAACGCCGTGTGCGAGCCGAACGTCCAGCGCCAGATCCCGTGGCTCGAAGACGTACTCGGCGGGATGGACGCGAACGAGAAACTCAGAGTGGCCGAGGTCCTCGACGGACTCCACGTCGGCGTAGGTCCGAAAGTCAGCGCCGAACTTGTATCCTGTCTTGGGGACGACACCGCGTTCCCGGAGCGCCGTGTAGACGGTCAGTCGCCGATCGAAGCGCTCGCCCTCGACCTCGCGGCCCCGATCGCGGACCGTGTCGGGCTCAAGGCTGATCGCGCCCCGTTCGGCGAGGTAGGCCGCCTCAAGCAGGGAACACTGCAGTGTCGGCTCATCGTACTCCCGACCCTCGAGTGGCTGGCCGTAGAACGTCTGCTCGTAGAGATTGAGCGGCGGCTCCCAGACGACGACCCGGTCGGCAAGCAGGTCGGCCGCACAGCCCTCGGGCAGTGCGGCGTCGGAGTCCGAGGTGCCCGTCGGATCGCGGCGGCCGACCTCGAAATAGGTAATTTCGCTCTCCTCGTCGACGACAGCTAGGACTCCCTCTCGGAGCTCGGCGGCGGGAATATCGGTTCGTTCGCCGATGATCCGCAAGCCGTAGGCGATTTCGCCGTCGCCGGGCCCCTTCCCCCGCGGGAACACTGCGAAGTCGGCCTCGCCGCCGGGCGGGTCCGACACCCACGGCTTCGCGGCCGGCGAGAGGTAGAAGCCCCGCGATCGCAGATCCGCGTAGACGAGAAATCGAACGCCGAAATCGTCGCCGGGCTCGCGGGCGATGAACTCCCGGAATCCCAGCCGTTCGCCGCTCGCGGTATTCACGACCGCCTCGAGGTCGCCCCGATACAGAAGATGAGCCGCTTCCACGGGTGCGAGAGCGATTTCGTTCCCCTCGAGCGGGTAGCCGTAGCCTCGCGAGTCGTGATACCGTTGGCGTGCGTCGCCGCCTACGTGGACGACCCCCTCGTCCACGTCAAACCGCCCCTCGAGTGACATAGCCGGGGTTTCGCCGGCCGGCACTAAGTGGCTGCGGATCGATCCCTATTCGTCGTCACTATCGTTTTTGAGGAATCGCGTCCGAATCGAACACGCTGAAAGCCCCTGGTGCGCTCGACTCCCGCGCCTCGCTGCGGTCCTCAGTTGCTCGCTCCGCTCGCTCCTTCCGGTCCTTGCATCGTCGGGTTTCGTCGAGCAACGGGAGAGCGTTGCTCTCCCGAGCATCGCGGACGCGGGGCGTCCGCTCAGCGCACCAGCCCCTTTCAATCCCGCCCACCGCAGCGCCGGCTGGTCTTTCGGCTGTAGCGCGGTGGGAGACGACACGTTAGGAGTTAGTCGTCGGCGGGGGAGTCGGCCTCGAGCGGGCTCTCGAGTGCGCGATCACAGGTTGCGTCGAGACACCGGATGCCGCTGGCAGTCTCGAAGGTTGGGAGCCCGCAGTCGCACTCGCCGTCGACGACGCCGGCGGGGACGGCGAAGCCGGTGTCGCAGTCGGGGTAGTGCTCACAGCCGGCGATGAGCCCGCCGCGCCGGAGGATTCGGAGGTCGCCGTCGCAGTCCGATTTCGGACACCCCCACTCGCGGTCGAACGCTTCTTTCACCGCCGCGTCGAGGGACTCACAGCCGCGATCGAGGCAGACGTTGAACGCGAGACCGCGCTCGACACGCATCTTGGGGAGCCCGCAGTCGCAATCGCACTGTTCGTCGCGGACCGTCGCGTCCGCCGGCACGCCGTAGCGGTCGCCACAGCCGACGCAGTGGACGCCACTCGAGCGCACTAACGCCGCGCCGCAGTCGGGACACTCTCCGATGGGCGTCCCGGCCGCGGAGGCCGGGTAGTGAGCGAACCCGTCCTGTTCGTGGGCGGCGATCCGCAGCGTCTGGTTGTCCTTCTTCGCGACGAGGGTGAAGCCGCCGGTGCGATCGCTCGAGACGCTGTCGGCACGCGTCAGCCACGCGACGGGCTGGTAGCCGTCGATACCGTGGACCAGCACGGTGTTGTCCGGTTTGACGATCGTCGTCACTCGGCCGCGGTACTCCTCCCGGTCGGCGTCCTCGGCGATGACGGTACAGTCGCCCGCGAGCACACGGATTGCGTCGTCGATCATAGGACGGTTGGCCGCGGTTTCCTACTTAAATTCGCGGACGGATCTGCAGCGCCGAGGACCGCCTCGTAGCGGCGATTCGGATGGCGCTGGGCCTCGAGGTATCGTAGCCACTGAAAGTCACTGCACACTCGATCACACGACAGCTGTACGATCGATGTATACATCGTGTCAGTTGATACTATAACGGGGGCCGATGAGCGACTCGCCGCGGCCACCGACGCTGCGGTGACGCGGTACGAACTCGATTAGATCATCTCTCACATGGTGTTCTGGCCCCTATCCGACGGATCCGGCGGTTCCATGGTCGCCTCCGCGTTTCTGGCCACTGTTCTCCGTCCCGTGACTACTATGACCAGCGACCGACCCGGTTGCGTGCAGCGATTAGTCGATACAGACGTACGTTCGGGTCGTGCCGACTCCCTCGAGCGGCCGAATGGTGGTCGTAACCGTCTCGAGGAGGTCGTGGGGTTCGTCGCCCGTTAATTCGACCATCACGTCGAAGTCACCCGTGATGACGTGCGCCGCGACGATGCCCTCGGTATCGCGGAGAGTCTCGCACACCTCTTCGGACATTCCAGTCGCGGCGTCGATCATCGCATATGCGTCGACCATTTCCACCGATCTACGTCGGCAGGCCTCAAAAAACGAGAGTGCAACGGTGGTCGTCGGGCAGTCTTCGTTCGATACTGCTGCAGCGGTCACTGTGCCGTTTGCAACTGTCTCGACTGCGACCGGAGCGAAACCGCTGTCGGCAAACCGTCTCACCAGGCCCGCTCATGGGCGTCGATCAAACGGACTGCTGTCGAGACCTGTCGAGCAGGCGGACCGTTCCCGCGCGAGGCGTATCGATCGAAGAAGGCGACCGCCGCGATCTCTCCGACGGTCGGTTTCCCGGTTCGGAGATCGCTTCGGATGAGAAAGACGCGGACCAAACTGCTCGACAGTGGACGGTTCGCGCTACCTCGTTCCGTTTGCGTTCCCCGGCCCGCCGCCGCGGCTGTCGTCGGATCGATTCTCGCTGGCCTCGCTCGGACCGCTGGGGTCGCGCTCGTTCCCGGCCGATCTGTCGACGCCGTCGCCAGCGATTGAGCGAGCGATTGCTGCGGTTTCGGGCCCGCCGCGGTCGCCGGCTCGCTCCCGCAGCGTGCGAATCGACTCCGCATCGACGCCACGGTCCGCGAGAGCTCCGGGTGGGAGTCCGGCTGCGGCGGCCTCCGCCGTTGTGGCCCGTCGCTCGAGGCTCCGCATCTCGGCAACGGTTTTCGCGACTTCGGCGCGATAGCGCCCCTCGCTAATCTCGCCGGCCTCGCGGGACTCGTTGAGGTCCACGAGTTTCTCCTCGAGGTCCGTCATGCGCGCCTCGGTCTCGTTGACTCCCGTGGCGACGACGGCGGCTTTCGTCCGGTTCGACTCGGCGTTCGCGATCCTGGCACCGAAGGCCCGTTCCGAGACATTGCCCTCGATCTCGGCGTTCTGTACGCCGACGGCGGCGGCGAATTGCTCGCCCGGTCTGATCGACTCATTGCCCGCGTCGGAGTCGGTCTCCGCTTGCGCCCCACCGCTCGAGACAACGCTCGCCGCGGCGAGGGGGACTGCAACCGTCGCGACGACGAGTATCGCTGCCAGCGTGATCGATGTGGTTCGATTCATTGGTGAGTGATTGGTTCGTTCGGTAATAAACACTCGAGGCGGTGACTTGGGTTCATCGACGGTTTCCCCGATTTAACGCCGTTTTCGATCCGTTGCCGTCCATCGGTTTCGCCGATTTCGCCGGTTTCTCCGGATTCGGTCCCACAGCCGGATTCGATCCGTCGGATGGTCTATTTCGAGTCATTTCGCTCCGTCACCACCCGTCCCGTCTGCTTCCCCGTCGCCCGCGTCGGGAAGGGAGAGCACGTTCTCACGACCGAGGCGGAACGACTCGAGTTTCCCGTCCTCGCGGAGGCCGCTGACGACCTTGCTGGTCTTCGCGTCGGTCCAGCCGAGTTCCTCGACGACCGCCTGCTGTTTCATCCGACCGCCCCGCTCCTTGACGAGTCGGAGGACCTGTTCCTCGTTGCTGAGAAGTTCCATGTCGGGCGCGCCGCTCGCGCTCATACCCGCCGAGTCGTCAGCCGTCGCCGACGCCGGCGCGGTCCCCGAACTGGCGATCGGCTCGGGTCCGGAATCGGAATCCGAACTGGGAGCGTCGTCCCCGCCGGTCGTCTGCGCTGTCGCCGACTCGCGGGTGCGGTACCACCACGCGCCAGCGACGGCGAGTCCACCGACGACGACCGCAGCGACTGCCATCGCGGCCGTGCTCGGCTCAGATCCGGCGGCGCTCACGACGACCTGTGGTTCTCCGGAGACGAAGTCGGTCTCGCCGCCCCGCCAGATCACAGCCTGCTCGCGCTCGTCGTCCGGACCTGGCGTGACCGACGTGCGCTCGTAGCCGTCTGGCCACTCGACCAGCAATCGCGTCCCGTCATCAAGGTAGAGCCCCTCGATCGCGTCGCCGGCGCGGAGTTCGTTGCCGTCGACGGCCGCGAACCCGTCCCAGCGGAAGGTGTACCTAACGACGCCGTACTCGCGTGCGAGCGACTGGCGCGCGGTCGTCACGTCGAACCCGTCGGCAGCCATCTCGCGGCCCGTCGCGTTGTTCGCCGTCGCAACCGTCTCGTTCAGTCGATCGGCGAACGACTGCGTGTGGGTTTCGGGGTCGTCCCGAATGTCATCCTGCAGCGATTCAAACGCCGTCGTGCTCTCATTGTCGTCGAGCCGAACCCAGAACTCGAGGGTCCACTCGGCGGTGCCGTTCGGCCGGAGCGCGACATCCATCCGGACCTCGTCCGCATCGATCCGGTCTTGCTGGACTGCGAACGGGTTCGATTGTGACCGCCCGCTGGTCGTGGCTTCGGTGACGGCGACGACCGGGCCCGCTGCGACGAGAAGCACCGCGATGACCACGGCTGTCACGCCGACGCGAACGTTCATACGAGTCGGTACTTGCCACTTCGGTTAAAACATATGGAAGTCGTAGAAACGGCTCGAGTGACACGCTTCCAACACTGAACGCCGGATACGGTTCGGAACTGGTCAGTGACCTATCACCAGATGGCCTCGTTCGGTCCGGCCGCGTCACCACCGGGGTAAGGCTCCGAACGACTTCGCTGAGCGACTCGACGGCACCGCTGACGGACTCGGTTATCGCCTCGAGTACGCCGGAGTCGAACTCCGAGACCGGATCCGGAAGGTCGTTCGGAGACCGTCGATCGGCCGTCCCTCGACCCGTGCCGATGACGGACAATATTCGGCCGCTCGAGGCCGTTATGCACCGGGAACGCCGAACGCACCGACACCGAGTCGGAAGATGGCGTTGAGCACGAAGAGGATGGCGAGCGCGGCGAGCCAGGCGATAAAGCCGATGGCCGCGGCCGTCCCCCAGCCGCCAGGGTACCGCCAGTTGATCACCCAGACCCAGGCGATCAGCGCGAGTATCGGGCCGAGCAGCGGTACCCATGAGGTCAGTGCCCACGCGATTGCGCCGAGGAGGGCTGTAACGACTGCGTGCGAGTAGTCGTCGACGTCGACGATGAACCGCGCGCTGGCGAAGATCGCCAGTCCGCCGACGAGCAGTGCGACCAGGAAGGCAACGACCGATCCGATGACAGCGACCATAGAACCCACTTCCACGGCCGACCAATTATAACGATGCCATTAGCTATCGCCACTCCTGTGTCAATACGAACGGAGCCGCTCGAGCCCCGTGACCGCGATTGACTTCGTTGTCGGCGCAGCTGTAATCGGATCCGGGCAAAGAAATCGGACGTTCGGAAGCGTCAGCGGGGGCAGGGTGAGGGTGGGGGTGGGGGTGCGGATGTGGTGGAGGGGGAGCATCAGCGGGGAGCCGGATAGAGGGCCGTCAGCGGGACTGCGTCGGTGGAGGGAGCGCCAGCGGGGAGCGGTTCAGATACCCGGCACGCCGAGTGCCGAGACCGAGCTGATTCCGATCAACTCGAGGGCTGCGAGGACGACCACTGCGGCCGTCCAAGTGACGACGCCGACGCCGGCGGTTTGGAGCCAGCCGAGCCGGTAGCGTCGCTTGACGATCGCGACCCAGGTGACGATTGCCAGCGCGCCGCCGATCAACGGTATCGGCTCGAGAAGGGCCCAGGCCAGCGCGCCGAGCAACGCGGTCAACACCGCGTGGGCGTAGTCTTGAGCATCGGCGAGGACGTGGGTGCTGGCGTGGAGGGCCACGCCGCCGACCAGCAGGCTGACGACGAACGTCAGCAGCCGATCCTCGAGACCGATCGCCGTCGGCAGAGCTGGTGTGGGCATGGGGGTATCAGTTACGCGTCAGTCTGTTCGTCGCTATCGTTCGACTCGGTCCGCTCGTCGGTCTGCTCGTTGTCGTCTTCGTCGGCTTGCGAGTCGTCCGCGTCGGTATCGTCTCCTTCATCGGCATTGTCAGCCTCGTCGCCTTCATCTACGTCGTCAGCGTTGTCATCTTCGCCTGCATTCTCGTCGTCCGGCGTCACGTCGCTGATCGCGTCGCCGAGCGAGCCGTCGAAGTCACTGTTTAGGAACGACGAAACCCGGTCGTGGATCGCGGAGACGTGCTCGGGAACCTGCGCGGGGAGGTCGGCGTTCGGCCCCTGTCCGTTCCCGTTATCCGAGTCGCTGCCGGCCGCGGCTCCGTTCTCGCTTCGGTCCTCGTTTCCGTTCGTGTGGTCATCCGCGTGCCGGTCGTCCGAGGCGTGTTCGTTCGCGTGCTGGTCGTCCGTCTCGTCCGCACTCGTGTCCACGGAGACGGGCGCGTTTCCGGGTGCTGCAGCAGCGAAGCCGGTTGCCGCGATCAGTACTGCACAGATGACTGCGATGAGCGTCGTTCGTTTCATAGTGCATCCGACTCTCGGTGGGTCGATCGACTTGAAGGGGGTCGCCGTGAACTGGGTTTTCGAGTGTTTGGAGCCATTTTCTGGACGTTTTCGTCGGTTTGTGGGCCGTTCAACGCCGATCGAATATGGTTGCGACGACGACGGTCGGTGAGTCGGGAATGCGGTGACCGAGAGGAGCGAACGGGGACGGTGCGCACTCGCCAGCGACGCGCTGGGAATGATATCGGTCGCTCTCGCGGTCTAGCGCTATACGAGTCATATACCGTGTCTACACAACAGACTTCAGCGGCGCTACCGATCATCGGATATGGCCGATATTACCGCTGAAATCGTGCTGTTCGATGGCTTCGACGAACTCGACGCGATCGGGCCCTATGAAGTCCTCGAGAACGGGGCTCAGGCCGGCGCATCCCTCGAGACGCGGCTGGTGACGCTCGAGGAGACCGATCTCGTGACGGCGAGTCACGGGCTGCGCGTCGAGCCCGACGGGACGCTTAGGGACCCGGATATCCTGCTCATTCCCGGCGGCGGCTGGACCACTGAGGGCGGTGTCCGGGCTGTCGTCGAGGACGGGGCGCTCTCCGCGGCCGTCGGCGAACGAGCCGCGACCGGTTCGACGATCGCGTCGGTCTGTACCGGCGCGATGGTGCTGGCCGAAGCGGACGTCCTTGAGGGCCGGCCCGCGACGACCCACGCCGTCGCGACGGACGACCTCGAAGCGTACGCTGCCGACGTTCTCGACGCGCGCGTGGTAGACGACGATGACGTGCTCACCGCCGGCGGCGTGACCGCGGGGATCGATCTGGCGCTGTGGTTGCTCGAGCGCGAGTTCGGCGCGGCAATCGCCGAGACGGTCGAAACGGAGATGGAACACGAACGGCGCGGCGAGGTCGTCCGCTGATCACTCGGCCCGACGCCTGCCAAACGGCTATACGGGACGATCGAATAGCCGGATGTACATGACTGCTGTCTTGTTCGATATGGACGGTGTGTTGGTCAACAGTGAAGACTACTGGGTCGTGTTCCAGCGCGAGGATATTCTTCCGGCGACCGTCCCCGATGAAGACGTCGCCGTCGCCGAAACGAGCGGGATGAACTTCCGCGAGATCTACGACTACCTCGACGAGGAGTACGGTGCGGCCATCTCCCGCGAGGAGTTCATCCAGCGGTTCACCGAGGCCGCAGAGGAGATCTACACCGAGCGTGCCGAACTGCTCGACGGGCTCCATGACCTCCTTGCCGAACTCGACGACCGCGGCATCCCGACGGCGCTCGTCTCATCCTCGCCCCACGACTGGATCGGCATGGTCACGGAGCGCTTCGACCTCGAGGGCGAGTTCGATCGCGTCATCAGTGCCGACGATATCGACGCGGCGAGCAAGCCGGCCCCCGATGTCTTCGAGTACGCCGCCGACGAAATCGGCGTCCCCGCCGCGGAGTGTGTCGTCGTCGAAGACTCGGCAAATGGTATCGAGGCGGCCGCTCGAGCGGGGGCGAACGTGATCGCGTATCGGATTGACGCTCACGGGGATATCAACCGCTCGCCAGCCGACGAGATCGTGGACTCGCCGGCAGAGCTTCGGGAGCGGATACTTGCATTGACGGAGTGAGCGTAGCGGTATCGAATCCGATCTATGACAATTCGTGACGAACTGTTATCCGACTGCTCGCGACGAGAGCGGGTATGGACTGTGCCTTCTGTGAGTCACCCGTCTAGTTCAACCAGCACAAGATGGACATCGGATCTTCGAGTTATCGAACCCGGAGAACAAGTGGTGACTCTGCCGCGACTGTGTCGAAATACGAATGCAGGGACACAAGGCGAGGGACCCTACGGCGAGCGGAGCACGTGTATCGACTGTGATTCGGCGGTGGCGTACGGCATCGCACTGTTGAAGAAAATCGCCCGTGGGGACGCAGTAACTGACGGGACCATCTTCCAGGTTCTCTGTGAGACGCACTTCGACGAACGAACGGGCGAGGGGATCGTGTAACGGCTCGAGCGGCCGTCGACCACTCCCGTTTCACTACAGAACGTCGACCGTTCGACTCGCTTCGATCGGAATCAGCGGTTCCTCGGGGAAAGCGACGCTGACCGTAAACTCGAGTTCCTCGGCGTCGGCACCGAAGACACCGACCGGCAGGGTTTCCGAATCGCGGAGGTAGGTGTTCGTCCTCGTCATCTCCACGCCGTTGACGGTCACCTGGATGCCGGCCCGGCTGGGTTCGCCGACGTTTCGGACCGTGACCTCGCAGACGTCGTTCTCGCCCGTTGCGACGGTCTCGGGGAACTGGCCCCACTCGATTTCGATCGCGGGGAGCGATTGGGCCCCCTCGTAGACCCGCTCGGCGACGCCCTCGGAGAGTCCGGCGTCGACGAGTCCCTCGACACCCGCGTCAACGACGTCGCCGGGGGTCGAGAGCCCCTCTTTTGCGAGTTTACTCGCGCGACCCGACGCGACGCCGTCGATGGCAGTCAGCCCGACCGCGTCCTCGGCGACGCCGTTCTCGATACGGGCCTCGACCCGGCGCGCAAGGTTCGCGGCGTGTGGCCCAATGAAGCGATCGAGGAAGGCCCCGAATGCCGAGACGAGCCGTGTCGCGTTGCGCCGGATGACCCACGCGTCGCTGCGGAGTTCCGACGGCGTCGTGCCACTTGCCGCACTGCGGAGGATCGCGAACACCTTCCGTTGGCCCGCCTCGAGGTCCTCGGTCTCCTCGCCGACCAGCACGGCGTCGATCGCGTCGCGTTCGTCCTGTCGGGCCGAAACCGAGTCGAACTCCGCGGCGGTCGCGACCACCTCGAGAATGTCTCCGGTCGTCAACTCGTCGCCCCCGTCGGCCCCGTCGCCAACGCCACTGACGCGGTCACACAGCGCCGCGAAGCGGGCCGCGGTATCGAGCCTGAGGTAGTACTTTGAGGTCAACACGCCCCGCGGCGTGGCTTCGATCGAGAGATCCTCGCCGGTCTCGACGAAGCCTTGCTCGACGAGCCCCTCGAGACAGTCCCGGACCCGCTGTCGGAGGTTCGGGAAGTCGTAATCGTCGGGCTTGGACTGACCGCGGACGTAGTAGAAGGTCGTCTCGAGCCAGTCCATTACGTCCTCGAGATCGGTGATCGTCCCCATCGCGATCTCGGCGTTAAGGTGGGTCTCGAGGCTCTCTGCCAGTCGAGACTCGATCTCCTTGCCGTCGCGGAGCAGCCGCCGGTACTTGTCTGCCTCGGCCGAATCGGAGATCACCCAGCCGTAGCCGACGTCGTCGTAGCCCGGTCGGCCGGCGCGGCCGAGCATCTGGAGCACGTCGAGGGGACTCATGTCGACTTCGCCCTCGAGGGGATCGTGATGTTTCGTGTCCCGGATTACGACGCAGCGAGCGGGCAGGTTGACGCCCCAGGCCAGCGTCGAGGTGGAAAAGAGCAGTTCGATGTGGCCTTCTTTGAACCACTCCTCGACGAGGTCGCGATCGTTCTTCGAGAGCCCCGCGTGGTGGAAGGCGACGCCGTCGAGCACCGATTTACGGAGCGTAGAGTCCTCGATCTCTTCTTTCGATTTAGTGTGGAAATCGTAGTCGCCACGAGCGCCCATCGGGATGTCGCGCTCGGCGATTTCGTCCCTGGCCTTCTTGGCGGCCTGAACGGTGTCCTGCCGGGAGGAGACGAAGACCAGCGACTGCCCGTCCTCCCGGAGGTGTGGTTCCGCGAGGTCCAGCGCCCGGTAGAGACGGCGGTACTTGTCGGCGAAGGAGTTGTCGCCGTGGGTATAGGTCTTGACGCCGGCGTTGAGTTCGACGGGCCGGTACTCCTCGCCGAACTCGAAGGTCGTCTCTTCGGGGGCGTCTAGCCACGCCGCCACGTCGTCGATGTTGGGCATCGTCGCTGAGAGCGCGACAATTCGAGGATCACAGAGCCGACGCAGGCGAGAGATCGTCACCTCGAGCACCGAGCCTCGGCGGTCGGCGTCAAGCAAGTGGACCTCGTCGATGACGCAGACGTCGATATCGGTGACGAAGTCGTACCGTCGCGAGTCGTGTTTGCGGGTCGCCGAATCGAGCTTCTCGGGGGTCATCACGAGGATGTCCGCGCGGCGCGCGCGGCGCGGGTTCAGATCGCGCTCGCCGGTGACGACGTACACCGAGTAGTCCAGGTCCTCGAATCGATCCCAGTCGTCTTCCTTCTCGTTGGTCAGCGCTCGCATCGGGGCGATAAATAGGGCCGTGCCGCCGTCGGCGAGCGACTTACAGATCGCCAGCTCTGCGAGCGCCGTCTTCCCCGAGGCGGTCGGCGCGCTCGCGACCACGTTCGCCTCGGACTCGAGCAGTGCGGGCAGTGCCTCGCGTTGCATGCGGTTGAACTCCTCGAAGGCAAAAGCGTCGGCGAATTCGGGGAGAACCTCGGCGACCTCCATCATACGAAAACGGGAAGCGGCAGGGCAAAGGCGTTTCCTTCGAGGCGCGATCTATCGGTCGGCAACCGCAGCGGCAATCACAGCTCCGACAGTGGCGAACACCAGCGGATAGAGGATCCCGCCGAGCACGATCGCGGGCAGGAGAACCGGGCCGATCGAACTGGTCGCCTCGATTCCCAGCACGGACGCTTCCGTGTTCGCCTCGGCGATGACCGCGCCGAGACTGAGGATCACGGAGCCGCCGATCAGACGGTCGATTCATCGGTCGCGACGGTCTCGAGTTGGTCGCTGAGTCGACTGCTGGCCCGGTCGGGCTTGGGAACGCGTTCGAAGACTAGCTCCGGTTCGCCGGAGCCGGCGGTGTAGACGGTTAGGTCGCCGTAGCCCAGCAGGCGGCCGATCCCGGACTGGCGCAGACTAATGTTCTGGACGCGCTCGAGGCGGAACTGGGTGACGTCTCTCGAAACGATCCCCTGTTTCTTGTAGAGTTCCGTGGAGGTGATGACGTAGCGGGTGTTCGTCCAGACGAGGTAGCGGGCGAACGCCATGATAGCGCCGACGACCGTCATGAGGATGCCGAGAATCGTTAACAGGCCGACGCCATCGGCCCCGCTCCAGCCAGCGACGAGGAAGCCGGCGAGCGCGAGCCCGATCCCGACCGGCAGTTTCGATCCCATCGTGATCGGATGGGGACGGCTCTCCCAGACGATATCCTCGTCATCGCTGATATGGAACCAGTCGGGTGTCGAGCCGAAGGCCATCGGCCCCGCCTATTCCGTACCTGTCCGTAAAGCTATCGGGGAACGGAGCGATTAACTCCGGTGGCGCGGATGTTCGGGTGTTTTGACGGATCGTACTGCGAGCGCAGCGTCGCGGACGTCCGAACGACCACCACGGTTTTTCACTTCGTGACCCAATGATAGGATATGAGCCGCGCACGTAAGCCCGACTGGCTGAAGAGCCGCCCGCCGTCGGGCCAGGAGTTCGCCGGCATTCGGGAGACGCTGCGGGAGTACGACCTGCACACCGTCTGCGAGGAGGCCAACTGCCCGAACCTGGGCGAGTGTTGGTCGGGTCGAGCCGGTCCTGACGGGAGCGATGGGCCGGGAGACAGCGGTGGTGGCGGGACGGCCACCTTCATGTTGATGGGTGACCGCTGCTCTCGAGCCTGCAACTTCTGTGACGTCGAGACGGGTGGAATGGAGGCGCTCGATCCCGACGAACCCGAAAACGTGGCTGATGCCGTCGCCGAAATCGGCCTCGACTACGTCGTCCTCACGAGCGTCGACCGCGACGACCTCCCGGATCAGGGCGCGGGCCACTTCGCCGAGACGATCCGCGAGATCAAGGCCCGCCACCCCGGCATTCTCGTCGAAGTACTGATTCCGGACTTCCAGGGCGAGGACCGGCTCGTCCGAAAGATCATCGACGCCGAACCCGACGTGATCGCCCACAACGTCGAGACCGTCGAGCGCCTGCAGTTCCCCGTTCGCGATCGCCGCGCCGGCTACAAGCAGTCCCTGTCGGTCCTCGAGCAAGTCGAGCGCGAATCCGATATCTACACAAAGACCTCGATCATGCTCGGCCACGGCGAGTACGACCACGAGGTCTACCAGACCTTAGCGGACCTGCGCGAGCGCGGCGTCGACATCGTCACGCTGGGGCAGTATCTGCGGCCCTCGAGAGATCACCTCGAGGTTCAGCGCTACGATCACCCCGTCAAGTACAAGACGTGGCGACGCGTCGCCGAGGAGGAGTTAGGCTTCCTCTATTGTGCGAGTGGACCGATGGTGCGGTCGTCGTACAAGGCCGGCGAACTGTTCGTCGACGCCGTGCTTCGGGAGGGCAAGAGTGTCGAGGAAGCGCGCGGTTTTGCACGGTCGACATCGCGTTCGCAGTCGAACAGCTAGCCATAATTGGCTCTCGACGGAGTGGTAACTCGGCTATTGCACTTGTAGTATTCTTTGCGGACTAGTCTACTATTCTCAATATTCGAACCGGGGACGTGGCGTGATCCACGACGCGTCCGTCGCGCGCCAGGGATCAGTCGCCAGAGAGACCGCTACTCGTCCAGCATTGCTGGCCAGAACTGTACAACAATGTCCACGCTCACCCGCTGAGAGTGGCAAGAATATCACCAATAATAAACTATTTTGGGAAACTCCTTTATCCTGAGCGATAGTTTATACGGGTATGTACAGGTGGGTCTTCCTGTGAGTACGTTACAGCGCGATCCCCGCGAGCGAGTACAGATACTCGACGAAGCGGGCCGGGTCCGAGAGGGTGCCGACGTGCCGGACCTCACCGAGGACGAACTCGTCGAGATGTACGAGCAGATGCGGCTCGTGCGTCGCTTCGACGAGCGGGCTGTCAGCCTTCAGCGCCAGGGGCGGATGGGGACCTATCCGCCGCTATCAGGCCAAGAGGGTGCTCAGATCGGGAGCGCCCACGCGCTGGCCGAGGAGGACTGGGTTTTTCCCAGCTACCGCGAACACGGCGTCGGGCTGGTTCGGGGACTGTCCCTCGAGCGAACCCTGCTGTACTGGATGGGCCACGAACAGGGCAACTACGTCCCCGAGGATGTCAACATCTTCTCGGTCGCCGTCCCCATCGCGACCCAGATCCCCCATGCGACCGGCGCGGCCTGGGCCTCAAAACTGCGAGACGAGGAGAAGGCGTTCATCTGTTACTTCGGCGACGGTGCGACCTCGGAGGGCGACTTCCACGAGGGGCTGAACTTCGCTGGAGTCTTCGACACGCCGAACGTCTTCTTCTGTAACAACAACCAGTGGGCCATCTCGGTGCCCCGCGAGCGCCAGACGGCCAGCGCCACGCTAGCCCAGAAGGCCACCGCCTACGGCTTCGAGGGGGTCCAGGTCGACGGAATGGACCCGTTGGCTGTGTACAAGGTCACGAAAGACGCCGTCGAAAAGGCGAAAAACCCCGACGAGGACGAACTGCGGCCGACGTTGATCGAGGCGGTCCAGTACCGGTTCGGGGCTCATACTACCGCCGACGATCCGTCGGTCTACCGGAGCGACGAGGAAGTCGAACGCTGGAAGCAGAAGGACCCCATCCCGCGCCTCGAGACGTACCTGCGATCGAACGGGATCCTCGACGACGAACGGGTCGACACGATCGAGTCGCGGATCGAGGAGGCGGTAGCCGACGCCATCGACTCGGCTGAATCGGTCGAACGGCCCGACCCTGAGGAAATCTTCGCGCACGTCTACGAGGGGATGCCCCGACGGTTACAACGCCAGCTTGAGTACTTCGAATCGATTCGCGACGAACACGGCGACGACGCGCTTCTGGAGTGATACCATGGCAGCAGAATCAGGATCGGCGAACCTTACGCTGGTACAGGCGGTACGGGACGGATTGCACACCGAAATGGACCGCGACGACGATGTCATCGTCATGGGCGAGGACGTCGGGAAGAACGGCGGCGTCTTCCGCGCGACCGAAGGCCTCTACGACGAGTTCGGGGAGAACCGGGTCGTCGACACCCCGCTTGCGGAGTCGGGAATCATCGGGACGGCGATTGGGATGGCTGCCTACGGGATGCGGCCGGTCCCGGAGATCCAGTTCATGGGCTTTATCTACCCTGGATTCGACCAGATTGTCTCTCACGCAGCGCGCTTGCGGACGCGCTCGCGCGGACGATACACCTGCCCGATGGTCATCCGAGCCCCCTACGGCGGCGGTATCCGCGCGCCAGAACACCACTCTGAGTCAACCGAGGCGATGTTCGCCCACCAGCCTGGGCTCAAGGTCGTCATCCCGTCGACTCCATACGACACCAAGGGGCTGTTGACCAGCGCGATCCGGAGTCCGGATCCAGTGATATTCCTCGAGCCAAAGCTCATCTACCGAGCCTTCCGCGAGGAAGTCCCCAACGAATCATACGAGGTGCCGATCGGCGAGGCGGCCGTCCGTCGCGAGGGAAGCGACATTTCGGTTTACACGTGGGGTGCGATGACCCGACCGACGCTCGAGGCTGCGGAGAACCTCGCCGACGAGGGATCGACGCCGAGGTCGTCGACCTGCGAACGGTGTCGCCGCTGGACGAGGAGACGATCGTTGAATCGTTCGAGAAGACCGGCCGCGCAGCGGTCGTCCATGAGGCTCCGAAGACGGGCGGGCTGGGTGCTGAAATCACCGCGACCCTGCAGGAGGAAGCACTACTGTATCAGGAAGCGCCGGTGGAGCGCATCACGGGTTTCGACACGCCGTTCCCGCTGTACGCGCTCGAGGACTACTACCTGCCCGAACCGGCGCGCATCGAGGACGGGGTTCGAGACGCCGTGGAGTTCTAACATGGTCAGAGAGTTCGAGCTACCGGACGTCGGCGAGGGAGTCGCGGAGGGCGAACTGGTCTCCTGGCTGGTCGAGGCGGGCGATGAGGTTTCCGAGGACCAGCCGGTCGCGGAGGTCGAGACGGACAAGGCGCTCGTAGAGGTCCCCGCACCGGTCAACGGGACCGTCCGCGAGTTACATGTCGAGGAGGGCGAGGTCGTCCCGGTTGGGACCGTCATCATTTCGTTCGACGTTGCGGGCGAGGCACCACGCGCCTCGGAAGCGAGCGGCGACGCCGCGAGCGAGGGCGAAGCAGCCGAAGAGCCGACCGAATCGGAACGAGAGCAGACGAGCGAACCCGCCGGCGTCGGCGAACCGAGCGAGCAACGAGAGGAAGGCGGCGACGCCGCTGGCGACCCCGGCGCGACCGGGGCCGACACCGAGGCGGTCGCACCGCCCGATGACCGCGTCTTCGCGCCGCCGCGCGTGCGTCGCATGGCTCGCGAGCAGGGGATCGACCTCTCGGGGATCCAGGGGAGCGGTCCCGGCGGTCGGATCACTGCGGCCGACGTGCAGGCAGCAACGGGCGGCGGAACCGGACAGACGGCCGAGACGGCGTCCAGCGAGGCGGAATCTGCACCGACTGACTCGAGCGACGCGAGTGCAGGTGTCGCTACCGCCGCGGAAACGGCCACCGAGGGCACGCCTACGACCTCGAGCGACCAGCGAACCGAGACGCCGACGCAGGTCGAGTCCGCCGACCGTGAGAAGACGCTTGCCGCGCCGGCTACCCGACGAATAGCCGAGGAGGAAGACGTCGATATCGACGCCGTCCCAGCGACCGAGGAGCGCGACGGCGAGGCGTTCGTTACCCCCGAAGCGGTTCAGGAATATGCCGAGGCCCAGCAGCAGGCCCAGGAGGCCGATAGGGTGGCGGTCGAAGCCGGCGAATCGGTCGGAACGAAGGGGACTCAGTTCGCTGAGGGCGAGCGCGAACGCCGCGAACCGTTCCGTGGCGTCCGCAAGCGGATCGCCGAGGCGATGGTTGAGTCGAAGTACAGCGCGCCCCACGTCACCCACCACGACGAGGTTGACGTGACCGAACTCGTTGAGGCTCGCGAGGAACTCAAACCGCGCGCTGAGGAGCGGGGCATCCGGCTGACCTATATGCCGTTTATCATGAAGGCCGTCGTGGCGGCGCTAAAGGAACATCCCGAAATGAACGCGGTCATCGACGAGGAGAACGAGGAAGTCGTCTACCGCGATTACTACAACATCGGGGTCGCGACCGCGACCGATGTCGGGCTGATGGTCCCGGTCGTCGAGGATGCCGACCGGAAGGGACTGCTCCAACTCTCCTCGGAGATGAACGAGGTCGTCCAGAAGGCTCGCGACCGAACAATCAGTCCCGGCGAACTGCGTGGATCGACGTTTACGATCACCAACGTCGGCGGTATCGGCGGCGAGTACGCGACGCCGATCATCAACTACCCCGAGGCAGGGATCCTCGCGATCGGCGAGATCAAGCGCAAACCGCGCGTGGTGACCGATGAGAACGGTGCGGAATCGATTGAACCTCGTTCAGTGCTCACCCTTTCGCTGTCGTTCGATCACCGGTTGATCGACGGGGCCGTAGGTGCCCAGTTTACGAACACCGTGATGGAGTCCCTCGAGAATCCTAGCCTCCTCTTGCTCGAGTAGCCCGAGCGAACCGTCCGGTCCCCTCCCAAGGACTGGGGGTGGTCTCATCGACCGATCCGCTACTCGTCTGGCACGATGTTGACGAGTACCTCGAGCGAGTCTGCGGCCTCACATACTCGGTCCTGGGCCTCGGCCAACTCGAGGATGGGTTCGTCGTCCTCGAGGGCCGCCTGTAGCTCGGAGACGGACTTGAGGTAGCGTTCGAGACTCGCTTCGGTCGTTGCACTTTCGAGATCGTCGCCGAGCGCGATCAGATGCTCGAGGACCTGCTGTACGTGGCGACGGTACGCCTCCTCGTTCTCGTAGATCCGCTCGCCGTCCACACTGGCTGTCGCGGCGATCTCGCGGGCGAGTCGACTGCCCTCGCTCGTCTGCTGTTCAAGTTGATCGGCTAACTCGTCGAAGAACCGCGCCCGATCCTTGAGCGTCTTGCGCATGATATACCGGGTCAGTGCCGTCTGGTCCTGTTTGAGTCCGCCCAGTTCAGTCTCGAGGGCGTCGAGCCGATCGGTAATCGCCCCGATATCGTCCGGGATATCAGGCGGCTCCCGTTCGACCGGCGTCCGGTGTGGGTTGTCGGTATCCGTGACGTGGTTGATGATCGTCTCGAAGAGCAACTCGTGGTCGTAGACGAACTCTCGCGGCGCGGGGTCGTCCGCCGCCGCCCAGACGCCGTCGGGCGTGCGTTCGAAGGAACCGAGAAATACTGCTGTATCCGCGTCGAACGGGGCCGACGATCGATGCTGGTCGTGATACCCCTCTAGGAGCCGTTTTCGTACCGTTTCCGCATTCGTATCCGTCTCGACGGTCGGAATTTCGACGCCGGGGGGCTGTTCCCGCCCGTCCCCCATCGCCTCTTGATACGCTAGCTCGAAGACCTCGACGATACGGTTCGACGTCGACTCCTCATCGATGGCATCGTCGGTGTTCGGGACGGGGACGGTTTCCAGCGAGACCTCGTCGTATTGGATTGAGAGCGATATTTCGTCCGCTGAGGGACGGGGAAGCGACTTCGTCGTCACCTGTTCGACGATGATGGGACGACCGCGTCCGTCCAGCGCCAACCCCGGCTCGATCGTCACCTCCAGTCCGTCGTCGCTTTCGCTGATCGATCGCACCTCGAGTCCGTGGACGATTCCGCTCCCGACCACGAACCGGGCGAGCGTGTGCAGTCGATCGGCATGATACTCCTGGTCCGCTTTCATATCGCGGGGTGTCATCAGTTTCCCGCTGAAGAACCGATTCTTCCGGAACTGCGATAGACCTCCCCGCTCCCCGTCACTGTGGTCCGGATCCTGGGCCATGGCGTAGTGAGTGTTCTTTATTGCGCCACTATTCCATTTAATTATGTCTATTTAGCGGGATCGGACTCCGTATGGGCACTATTGGTGATGCGCTCGTGATTGACCGTCGTTTGCGACTGTCTTCGTGCCATTCTCGTTCATACAGCACTACACTATTTGGCGTTATGAAGTGCTTAACGGGCGGGAATTTAGAATCGGCTATAGCAGAAACAATCTAGAAAATCAGATAATATTTCGAGCTAGATGTAATTACGAATTTAGTGAATGAATAAGTTTATACTATTTGTCTATAAATACAGGAGTGCTACATCGGCAATTGGAGGAGCGAAATCAATGCCAGAGTACCTATCACCAGGCGTTTACGTCGAAGAGGTCGACAGCGGAACCAAATCCGTCGAAGGAGTCAGCACTAGCACTGCCGGCTTTCTCGGTGAAACGGAACGGGGTCCCGTCGAACCGAAGCTCGTTACGAGCTTTTCCGAATTCAAACGAACGTTCGGCTCGAGTCCACAGTCCTCGGACTTGGACGTGGCCGTGGACGGATTCTTCAAAAACGGGGGGAGCCGCTGTTACGTCGGCCGTGTTGCAGCCGCCGAAGCGACGGATGTCGCGACGACGACCCTTGTCGACGAGAATCGAACCGACGTCATCTCCGTCGAAGCGACCGGTCCGGGCGGGTGGGGAAGTTCCATCGCCGCGATCGTCGAGGACGGACCGCTGTACGAGGAGGGGGAGAACGATTACTTCAAGCTGACGCTGCGATACTGGTCGTGCGATATCGAGGAGGTCAGCAAGCCCGCCTCCGATCAGCCCGACCCGGCTCCCGACATCGAAGAAACCTACGATGACATGTCGGCAGATCCCGAATCCAGCCAGTTCTACGAGAAACAGATCCCGGGCTCCGTGCTTGTCGACCTCGAGCAGTTGGATGCGGGACGACCCGCCCAGGGACTCTCCTGGTTGTCGCGAGAGGTTCCCCAGGAGTACTCCGACGGCGGACTGATTCAACTCGATGCCGAATCGAAGACCGCTGCCTACGTTCCGGATGATCTCGAGGATCGGGAGTACAACGAACTACAGGGGATCGCCGAACCGTTCGATATCGACGCCTCGCAGGCTCGAGAGGACCTCCAGTCGGAGCTCGAGGAGATTCAGTCCGGCGAGAAGGAAGTCGACGTGGACGTCGTCTCGGATCTGTCAGCAAAGCCGGAGAGCGAGGACGTTACCCTCAGCGATTACGAGGGAATCAATAAGCCCGGAATGCGAACGGGCCTCGCGGCGTTCAGGGAACTCGACGGCGTCTCGCTGATGTGTATCCCTGATCAGAACGATATCGAGGGACTGACCGAGTCACTCGTCGCCCACTGTGAGAACATGGGCGAGCGGTTCGCGATCCTGCAGGCACCGCAGAACGCGGGTGCGATTTCGGATATCGAGACGCCTGTCGATTCCTCGTACGCCGCCTACTACTACCCGTGGGTCGAGACAAAGGACCCACTCACTAACCGGAAGAAACTCGTTCCGCCGGGCGGCCACATCACCGGCATCTTCGCGCGAAGCGACGCGGAACACGGCGTTCACAAGGCACCCGCGAACGAAGTTGTCCGGGGTATTCTCGGCATCCAGCACAACATCACGAAAGGTGAACAGGATGTCCTCAATCCGAAGGGGGTCAACTGTATCCGGAGCTTCCAAGGTCGGGGCATCCGCCTATGGGGCGCGCGGACAGCCTCCAGCGATCCGTCTTGGAAGTACGTGAACGTGCGTCGACTGTTCCTCTACATCGAGCAGTCGATCGATGAGGGCACTCAGTGGGCGGTTTTCGAACCGAACGACGAGGATCTGTGGGCTCGCGTGCGCCAGTCGGCTGAGAACTTCCTGACGACGGTGTGGCGAGACGGCGGTCTCCAGGGGAGCACCGCCGACGAGGCGTTCTACGTCAAGTGCGGCGAGGAGACGATGACACAGGACGACATCGACAACGGCCGACTCATCGTCGAGATCGGTGTCGCGCCGGTCAAGCCGGCCGAGTTCGTCGTCTTCCGAATTAGCCAGGACACCGGCGAGTAACACCGCCCACACCGTATCTGACGATCAACCAATCTCTACGCAATCGATACGATAATGCCAGACTCACACGGACCACTCAGACAAACCGAATTCAAGGTCGAACTCGACGGCGTCGGCATCCCCGGATTCGTCGAGGTCGAACTGCCAGCGATGCGAACCGAACAGGTCGAATACCGCGAAGGCAACGATCCATCGCACAACCGAAAACTCTGGGGCGACACCCAGTATGACGACCTCATCCTCGTTCGGGGTGCAAACGAGAAAAACGAGGAACTCTACAACTGGCGGAAATCCGTCGACGAGGGGAAGATGGACGACGGCGGCCGGAAGAACATCGCCGTCATCATCATGAACGAGATCGGCGACTCAGTGCTTCGCTTCGAGTTCACGAAGGCGTGGATCAAGGAGTACCGACCGCCGACGCTCAACTCCCACGGCGGTGGCGGTCAGGGCAACCTCGCCACCGAAGAGTACGTCGTCACCTTCGATGAGATGGAACGGAAGAACGTATGACACGATCGTCGAGTTCGTCTCCGGACGCGTTTACCGTTCCGCGTCATCGGTTCGGTGACGATTGGCGTGTCGACGACGAGGGCGTCCTTCACACCGGTGATTCCGCCCCGTTTACCGATCGCGTCGTCGTCACCTGTGACAGCGGAGGGCGTCGATCATGACCGGCGGAACGCTCCAGACCGAGTTCGAGTTCACTCTCCCCCAGGGGTACGTCGACGACGAGGGAACGCTCCACAAGGAGGGCCGAATGCGACTCGCCACCGCGGCCGACGAGATCAAGCCGCTACAAAACCCCCGCGTCCAGTCGAACTCCTCGTATCTGACCATCGTCTTGCTTTCGCGGGTCGTCACCGAACTCGGCGACCTCGAGACGATCGACGCGAGCATCATCGAGAATCTGTTCGTCACGGACCTCGAGTACCTGCAGGCCCTGTACGAGCGGATCAACAACCAGGGGGTAAACGCCGTCGAGACGGCCTGTCCCGAGTGTGGTGAGCCATTCGAAATTAACGCAGAGAACGGCGCTCACGTGACGATCGATAGCGCCACCAGTGGTATGGGTTCCGCTGGTGTCGAAGCTGGTTCCGTCAGTACAGGCAGTGACATCGGTAGCGTCGGTGCGACCGAATCGCCTGGGTTCGAGACCGCCGATATGCGCGCAGCCGGCACCGAATCGAACGAGAACGAGGAGTCCGAGTCGGGAAACCCAGCGGAATAGTCCGGTTGTACGAGCCGGACCGCCTCTACGAGGAGGTCGCGTTCGTGGCCTACCATTTCGGCTGGAGCCACGACGAGGTATTGAACATGCCCCACTGGGAACGGCAGCGCTGGTGTACGGAGATTAGCGGGATCAACGACCGAATGAACGACTCGCCGTCCGATCGACCTCGTGACCGCCGTCGCGGTCGCGGCCGGGGGCGTGACGACGCCGGCGGCGGTATCGTACTCCGAAATCCGCCGGATTCCGAGTAACTACGGCATCTGGCACTCAGATGCCGCTACGACCGCAGTACTGAGACGATGGCACCATACACAACGGAAGACGATCCCTACGCACAGTACAACTTCGAAGTCGAGGTGGACGGCGAGACCGTCGCCGGCTTCGCCGAGGTCGCCGGGATAACCATGGAGTTAGAAACCGTCCAGTATCGCGAGGGCGGTGTCAACGATCACGTCCACCAGTTACCCGGCCAGTTCGCGCATGCGAACCTCGTCCTCCAACGCGGGTTGACGACGGACACGGCCTTCTGGGACTGGATCCAGACGGTAATGAGCGGGACGATCTCCCGAAAAAACATCGTCGTCAAGGTGAAGGACGGTTTTCAGGGTGAGAGCCAGTGGGGATGGGAGTTCGTGAACGCGTATCCGACGAAGTGGTCGGGGCCGGACCTGGCGAGCAACGAACGAGGGATGGCGATCGAATCCATCGAGTTGGCATACGAACAGTTCTCGAAGATGTCGGGAATGCCAGAGTGATGCTCGCGACCGCGAACGCACGATAACCGCCGACCGTAACCGGTACTCGGCGGTTCGACCCTTCGGGTTGACGCTCCGAGTATCGTGCCCGTGACGAGTTCCGGTCATAATCCGGCCAGTCTCGAGATCCATCTGTCGGGAGTGACACTCCTGAATACCGGCCCTTGTTTCTCCACTATCACCAGTATGTTTTAATAGGACTCGACAAACATCATTCGAGAGAATATGCGTAATCGAACGGGAATGAAACCGGCCGAGCGGATAGAACACGGTCCGATCTCGGACGGCCAACTGTCGGCCGCCAACGGCATAAACGGGGTGACTCGATGAGATGAAACGTATTGCATCGAAGGTAACAAAGACGGTCAGAAAACAACTATCACCGGTCATTCGGCCATTGATGGCGGCGCTGATCGTCGCCTTGCTCGTAACTGCCGTGGCCGTCATAACAGGGCTCGTTGAATACGTTCCCCAGTCGTCGGTTCCCGTAACAGGATGGGCGATTTCACCGCGGGTCGTCCTGTTGGTGACGGTATTCGTGCTCGTTGCGATCATCTGTGCCGGCTATATCCTGTATCGGAATTACGAGGACGCGATCAGGGACCAGTGGGAACGGCTGTCGATCTGGGCGCAGGCGACGATCGCTGGCGGGATCTGTGGAGCGCTCGTCGCGGTCGGACTCGGTGTCGCCGTCGTCGCCGGCCCGATTCCGCTTTCGTTCATCCTCGCCGGATCGCTGATCGCGTGGCCGGTCGCAACCGTACTCGTGCTCCGTCAGCGCCGCGAACCCGCCACGGACGACGACTCACCGTCCGCGTTCCAGTCGCTACTCATCAAAGCCGGCTACGCCCAGGTCAAACTCCTTCAAACGCGTACACTGGCCGGTATTGTCGGCTTCGCTGGTGCCGTCCTCGGCAGCCTCGGAATCCGCGCGTTGATCTCGTGGCTCCCGTGGTTCGATGGGACGCTCACGCATCTCCAGACCGTTCTCCTCGCTGCCTTCCTGTGGGTAGTCGCGACGGTACTCGTCTATAACCGCTACGAATCCACGATCAGTGACCGGACCGACCTTCGGATCGTCGCGGTCTCGAATCCGGAGTCCCGTCCCGGCCGCGAACTGACGATCAAAAACGATGGCGTCGTCCCCGTCGAACTGACGCAAGCGAAGATCCGCGATACGAAACGTGACCTCTATCAATTCGACGTGGGGATGTCACTCGAGCCCGGTGAGCGCCGTCCATTCGAGGTTCCGGAAGCGTTTCTGCTTGAGTCCAACGAGGCGGCGATGGATCTCCCACTCGGATACACGCTCAAACAAGGTGGGGAACACCCGATCGTCTACACGCGGACCGGCGAGCAGTTCGTCCTGCAAGGGGGCAGTGATGCGCTGGACCGCGATCCGGCCCGATCCTCGACCCCGTCACCGATTGGGCTGAGCGCCGACCCGACGCCACACGAGTAGTCGATAGGGTCGGCGGAACGTGTCGCTCGCTGCATCCGATTACAGCGTGTCGGGCTCGTCCGGTCGTCGTGAAATATCGGTTTTGCGTTCGTCGATGCGCGTAAACGATTCCTCGTTCGTCGACTGGATCAGTACCGGACTGACCTCGAACGTCGCCGAGGGATGGTAGGTCGTGTCGCCGAACCGGGCCCAGAGGTTCGTGAACTGGTCGAGTGGTTCGGACGTTACCCGGACCGATAGATTGCTGTCTTGATCGAGTCCAGCCGCACACTCCGCGGGCTCGAGCCGCGAGTTGTCGTGAAGGAGCTGGATAGCCAACCCGAGCGTCCGCTGTTGGGCGAGCGTTCCCGTGGCCTGTTCGCCCTCGTCGTCCATCGGATAGGCAGTCAGCAGGTACTGCAGGGAGAGCGGGAGCGGCGGATTGCGTTTCGTCGATTGGGCGATTTCGGGCGCAGCGGCTCCGGCCTTCTCGTCGCGCGTGACGCGATACAGAAACAGCCCGAGTCGGACACCCGAATCGGCATCGACCGCGTCGGGCGAGGTCAGTGCCACGTCGCTACGGGAAAACGAAATGTTTCGGCGCTGTTCGATCTGTTCCTGGAGCAGTTCCAACAAGGTCTCGCTGACCGCAGCGACAGCGGTGAAGGTCACGACCACCACCTCGCGACCGCCACTGTCGGTTCATCGAGAGGACGGTGCGGCCGGTACTGTACTTGTGACCCGAACGCTTCGTGGCCGTCATCGGTACGAAATCGGTGTCGCGTTCGGTTCGCGAGCAGTGTTCGAGACGTATCGGCGTTCGCTGTCGAACGGAGCGGTGCTGTCAGATCGGTCAGGGTTGGGTACGCTGTGAGCATGGTCTGGTCAGTCCAAGACGAGGTGTTCGTCGTACGGTTCGAACTGCGGGGGCTGGAGCAAGCGCCCGGTCTTCTCGTACTCGAGTTGCACTGCGCGGACGACGTGGGACATCGCGATCCAATCGTCGTCGCCGGCCGCGAGGATCGCGGCCGTCTGGCCGATTGTCTTGATGCGGCCGCCGGTAAACTCGAACGACGAGAGGAACTCGTAATCGATGTCGCGCGTGGGCGCGTCGTCGGGGAAGACGTGCTTCCAGATGCGTTCGCGGGTCGCTTCGCGGGGCATCTCGAAGGTGACGGTGTGGTCGATTCGGCGGGTGAACGCCGAGTCGATGTTCGAGGCGTAGTTGGTGGTCATGAGAATTATGCCGTCGTAGGCCTCGACGCGCTGGAGCAGATAGTTGACCTCCACGTTGGCATAGCGATCGGTCGCGCTCGAGACCTGCGAGCGGTCACCGAAGACGGCGTCGGCCTCGTCGAACAGCAGGATGGCGTTGGAGTGTTCGGCCTCCTCGAAAATTCGCTCTAAGTTCTCCTCGGTCTCGCCGATGTACTTCGAGACGACCGAGGAGAGGTCGATCTTGTAGAGGTCCATCCCGACATCGTTTGCCAGAATCTCGGCAGCCATCGTCTTGCCCGTGCCCGAATCGCCCTTGAACAGGGCGACGACGCCCGTGCCACGGCTGAACTGTTCCTCGAAGCCCCAGTCGCCGTAGATCCGGCCCTGATGGCGGACGTGGTCGCATACCAACTCGAGTTTGCGCATGGTGTCGTCTCGCAACTGGATATCCGTCCAGTCGCTGTCGGGCTCGAGTTGCTGGGCGAGGTCCCCCAGTCCGTCGGCGGACTGAGCACGGCAGCCTTCGTAGACATCATCAGCGGTGACCTCGCCGCCGCCGGCCAGCGATTGGGCCGTCGACAGCGCCGCCTCGAGTTGGCCGTGGGTGAGTTCGAACGTCCCCGCCAGCACTTCGGGCTCGAGGGCGTCGGGCAGGTCGTCGGCGTGGGCGGTCCAGAACTGCCGGCGGATCGCCAGCGATGACCGAGGGAACTCGAGGATGGCGTCGATGTCCGTGTCCATGACTGTCGAGGGCGTCCAGGCGTCCGCGCCGGTGACGAAGAGGTCGGTCGCGACGGCCGCGAAGCGGTCGAACACGGCCTCGAGCGAGCGCTCGTGTTCGCGGGCGTCGAACGTGGCCGCTCCGGCCGCGGTCAACTGCAGCGGTTTCCCGAGCAGTTTCGCTTCCCGGACGAGCGCGTCGAGCGCGCCGGCGTCGAGGACCGCCTTGAGGTCGGCCCGGAGGTACTCATCGGCAGAGCTGACGGCCTCGAGGGCGCGGCGCTTCTCGGTCCCGTCGGGGCCGGCGAAGTAGAACCGCCGGCCCGTGCCGTCGTCGGCCGGCAGCGACGTGAGCCGATCAGCGAGGTCCTCGCCGATCGCGAGGTTGTCGACGCCGAGCGTCGGGTCGATCTCGTGCTCCTCGAGCGCCGCCGCGTCGCCGGCCGCGTGCCGGTCAAGCGTTGTCTCGAGTGCGGGATCGAGGCCGTCGTAGCCCTTGAGGTAGTCGACAATGCGGTCGTCGACGACGTACTGCCGGCCGCGTTCGGTGGCGACGCCGTCAGGCGGCGAGACATCCTCGAGCAGGCCGTGTCGCCGGAGCGGGGAGTCGCTGGCCACCAGCGCGCCCGCGGCGAGCCGCTCCTCGGGCGTCCGGCTGAACAGTCGCTCGAGGAGGACGACCGTCAGCCTCGAGAGGGCCGTACTCTCCTGCAGTCGTTTGTACTGCTCGCCGTAGGAGCGATCGAATCGTGGCGCGAGCGCAAGCAAGAGGGTATCGAGGTGACGCTGCGAGAGATCGAACTGATCTGCGAGCACACGTAGCCGAAGCGTGACATCATCGGTCGTGTCGCATTTGCGCTCGATCTCAGCCGTCAGTTCACGGATCCGATCGTGCGCTTCTTTCGGAAGCGCAAGCGGTAACTTGCGCGGTTCGGTCGCGAGCGTTGCCGTATCGGTCGCAGACTCCTCGTCTCTCTTGATTGCATTCTCGGCCGCTTCCGCGGCTTCGAGAACGACGTTGAGCCGATCGAATTCCTCGAGGAGGTGTTCCTGTGTCGTGGCGTAACTCATGACTGTGACACTGACAAGCCGGGAAGATTGGGGCTCATATCCGTCAGAACGTATCTTCCCCTCTTATTTTATTTAAGTATACTCATTGGGAACTTTTATTGTCTGATGAGAAAAATACCGCACCAAGAGTATCACATGGGGTTTCGATCAGCGAGAGAAGCCAAGACGACCGGTGATGACCGGCAATCCCAGCGGATTCCCGACGTCCAGTCGTCTCCCGACCACGAGTCGGAGTCGTCGGACTGCTTCCAACGGATGCCGCTCGAGGAGGCAGAGGAACAGTATGGGATGTCGATTTCCGACGAAGAGACGCTGTTCGAGTTGCAACGGCTCGAGGCGGGAAACCCAATCGAGGTCCATGAGTGGATCGACGAGGGGATGACCGTCGAGGACATGGGCGTTCCGCAAACGATCGATGCGTTTCGGGAACGACAGGTAGAGCGGCCCAAGGAAGTGCCCGATGACATCGAACGACGGAACAAACGCTCGCTTCAGCGGAGCGGGAAAGCTGCCAGCGACACGGGTCCGGCCGGCGATGCGAGTGTTCCCGATCCGGTCCGGGACGTAATGCAGTCGAAAGGCCAGCCGCTGGATGACGGTATCCAGCGGGCGATGGAAGAGCGAATGGACGATTCGTTCGGCGACGTTCGGGTCCACGCCGACGCAACCGCTGCCAAAGCTTGTGAGGAGATTAACGCGCGGGCATTCACCGTTGATAGCCACATCGCGTTCAATCACGGTGAGTACGATCCCAAATCGCCGGAGGGTCAACACATCCTCGCCCACGAGTTAGCCCACGTTCGCCAGCAGACTGGGGCTGATATCAGCATGATGCCTCAAGATGATAGCGGGTTGGAAATCGATCCTGATCTAAGTCTCGAGCGCGAGGCCGAGGACGCGGCCCAGCAGGCGCTGGCGGACGGGCCGGTGACGATCAACCGGATGGGTGCAGAGATGCATATCCAGCGGTCGGCCAAATGCGAGGCCGAGTACGTCACCAAGGACGAAGTCCTCGAGATCGTCGATAACTACTACCGCGGTCACGTCGAGGAGCAGGCCGAATCCGATCCGACTACGGCTGGTCCCGAACGCGACACCGCGCGCGGTTCGCTCGAGCAGTCAGGCAACTCGGCTGAGAGCAGTGGATTCTTTGGAAAGATGAAGGAGGCCTTCGAGAACACTAAATCGGTCGGAGGTGATCTTTCCCAGGCGATGACAAAGGGTGCAATCGGATCGCTCGCTGGTGCAGGTGGGAAACTCGCGGGAAAGGCTGGTGGTGGCAGTCTTGGTGCGGTCCTCGGGGGTGCCGTGGGTAGTCTCGCCGGGCCGATTGGGACCGGTGCAGGCGTTGCCACTGGCTATCAGGTCGGCGAAACCCTCGGCGGCGAACTCCTCGGCGGGGCCGCCAGCGACATGACTAAACAGGTAACTGATTATACGCTGCCAAACGAACACGCTGCGTCCGTTGCAGATCTTCATCAGAAATATAAGAAACTCGAGGATGATGTCAAAAAGTTGAAAAAGGCAGACGATACCTTGACTGGTGAGAATGGTTCACATGGTGTTGGTGCAAGCCGGAGATAACCAAATATGGATGGACTAATTACAGGCGAAAACGGCGAACGTGTTGGTCTGAGCATCATCGATAACGATGATGTTGAGCACGTGATTGAGATGGAATTTGACGGTGAGATTAAGTACCATGACCAAGATGGGTACCCCGATGAGCCGGCCAATCAGACTGACGAAGAAAGCGAGCGTATTCGACAGGCACGATCTTTCGCTCGCTACCACGTCTTCATCGAACGTGGCTACGACACGGTTCCAGCCTCCGAGAATCCGGTTCGAATCGACGCCGTCCGTCAAGCGATTAACGCGATGGATCGTGCCGAGTTCGAGGATCTATTCGGCGACCTCTACCAGCAACTCGACTTCGAGGACGGAAGTGGGACCTCGCCCGCGATGACCATTCCGCCGAACGCGACCGATCCCTGTATCTACTGCAAGAACATCTATCTCGGCATAGACCCGACGGAAACCGACCTCGGGACCCAGCTCGCGTCGAAACATGATCTCGACGTTACGCAGTCGGCTGCTGAAATTGACCTCACCGACGTTTCCCAGTCGGAACTCGAGTCGTGGGGCGAGTTCTCCGGTGAGTTCGCTGCGCAGGCCACTAATTCCGGACTCGATCTCAGTGAGGCTGCCTATATTGACGAGATGTCGGATCTCTACGTCAAGTATCCCAACGGTGCACAATTGGCGATCGCCGACGACCACCTCGCTCCGGCCGCACGCAATTCGGACACTATTATCGAATTGCTGCCGATCGATCCACAGGACTTGGAGTATTTCAAGTCCTTCATGGATCATTACCTGCGCTGTCAGATTCGGGATTCGTTCGTTGAAATGGGTGTTCATCCACCCGAGGAGTTTCAGGTGATCGGGATGGGGCGATTCATGGCTGCCCGCGGCTATGACTACATCGACTTCTATCCCGAATTCCACAATCCCAATGCTAAGGCGTTCCATTAGTGCCCCACGTGGGCACTATTTCGGTCTCATTCGAATCACTCATCATGATTGATCTTACCTGGGTCCATCAGCAGACTGGAGCCGATATTAGCATGATGCCCCAGGGAGATAGCGGGTTGGAAATCGATCCCAGTCCACAACTCAAGCGCGAGGCCGAAGAAACGACTCTCACCCATGCAATATGATGGCCTCTAATTTTTCACCAAATTAGTTCAAAACTATTAAGTAATATACTTATAATATCTCACCAAGAGCGTGTACCCCGGTATCGAGGTGGGAGGGAGCAACGGATCGGCCATCGATGAGTGCGACCGGCAACTCGACGAGCCGTGATTGGGAATATCGACGATATCGAGTGTGAGACGGCGTTGCGGGAGATCAGCGTGACTAGCTGGTCGACGGGCGCGAACGCATCGTCGACGGCGGATGAGCCGGCCGACCAGTCGACGGTCGCTGGACTCCGGCCCAGCGTCACGTCTATTGCAACGCTGACACCCGGCCGACTGGCGGGTGGATTCGGTGTCAGGATTGCGTGGAAACGGAGTCCGATCGACCTATCGTTTCTCTCGCCCGCCGTGGCTCCTTTCGATGACGAGCCGGTGGACGACCCGGAGCTATCAATCGTGTCGCCGTCACCGTTCGCGCGACTGGATGATCGCGATGATGCGTTCACGTATCTCACTGTGCCCAGCCGATCGGACCGTGCCGCCCAGTCCGTCGAGTCGGTCGGGGTGGAATCCGGATCAGCTACTCAGGCGACGGCAGAGCGGATGTTTCGGTCCGATCGGCGATCTCATCCCCGTCAGTCACAGTCTCCGAGACTCGACCAGCCAGCGTCCCGCAGGCGAGACGCCCTCTCGCGATGGGGCGGAACTCGCCGCCGAGGCAATGACGAGCCGACGGGCGTTGCTCGCTCGGACGCTGACACACCGAGCGTCTCAAGGGTAGCCTCAGGACGGACGCCCGACCGATCGGGATCGGTCGACGAAGACCGGACACACCAACGGAATGTCAGGGACCGATCACGGCAACAGGACCGACGATCGCGAACGGTTGCAACACGGGTAACGTGGGCGGACGCGATCACTGGGAGGAGCGCTCCCGACTCCAGTGCTTTCGACAGTCGCCGCCCGGCGACCAGTTCAGATACAGCCCCCTCGAGTCGCAGTGAGTCGCTCGAGCGCGAGACGCCGTCGCGACTCGTCTCGAAGCGATCGGTCGAGCAGGCGAAACCGGGCGTGACAGCGGCTGCACAGCCGGACCTCGCCCGCGGCAAATCCGGGTCATCACCGGCGCTCGTCACTCGAACCGCTCCGTCGGCTGACCCTGCGGTTCCGCCGTCCGACTCGCCCGATACTGGGCAACGCCCAGTCCGCCGCCCTGATTCGGTTGGTCGCCGTCCGTCATCGTCAATCGACTCCCGTCCGGTGCCGGCGGCCGACGATTCATCGATCCGTGATCTACGGCCGGATCGAGACAGTGCCGAGTCCGGAATCAGCCACCCAGCCGATACCCGGACCTCGACGGCCGCCAGCGCCGAGACGGGCGCGAGCAAGTCGTTACAGCAGTCGTGGACCCGAACGGACACGCGATCCCGGACCCAGACTGCGACGAGCGGCCGTGATAGCGATTCCTCGTCTACGCCCTCGCGTCATCGAACAGAGACAGGAACTGCAAACACTGGGTCGTCTCCAATTCGAGCGGCCTCGAGACCGAACGCTGTGCGATCCGATACCACGATCGGTCCGACGGTAGAGCCGAACGGGAGCTGCCGTCTTACCGAAACGAACTCGAGCGACCGCCTCAAGTGGAGCGGTGACACCACCGCTCCGTCGGCTGTCTTAGCCGAGGTCCGCGCACGTATCTCATCGCGGGCTCGATTCGACGAGAGGGTCGGGTACGATTCCGCGAGCAGTCGGTCGCAGTCGACCGAACCGGGGGCGGCCGAGTCGGCCAGCGCTAGTATGGACCGCCGACCGTCCGGCTCCGACCGAAATCGAGCGGTCACGGTCCAGTCGCATCGATCACGCCGCCACTGGTCGACGCCGATTACGACGGGTACCGATCGAATTCCACGACGGTTGCGGGTGGCGTCGACCGCATCGAGTGGGATCCACGATGGGAAAGTCACCATGGAGCCTCCCCGTCCTGAGTTCGCGTCTCGAGAGTCACGCGCGTCGACCCGGAACGATCGAACGAGTCGCGAGCCGGCGGCTCGAGGGATCGCCCCGCCGACCGCTACTCCTCCCGCAGCGGCCCCGACCCGAGCAGTACCGCAACGTCTCCCACCGCTGGAATTGTCGACTGACGCTCGTGGCACGCAAGCGGCCAGCGGTCAGCCGCGGTCGTCAGCGACCGATCATCGATCCACTGCGTATCAGGGTTCGATCGCCGGCCAGCCGTCCCCTCGGTCACAACAGGGTCTCGAGACGGACCCCACCCCTACGTCCGACACTTCGTCGTCGCCATCGTCGAGTGCGGGATCCATCCGTCCGTTCGGTGATAGCCCGGCCGCGCTCAGTATCGGCGTCACGTCTTCCGGACGTGTGAGAGCCGCGGCATCAGCTATTCATGAATTCTCGAGCAGCCAGTCGGCCGGCGACCGGCGCACTACCCTCGATACCGGGAACGACATTGCTCTCACCGAGACTCACACACTCCAATCACGAACCGGACGACAATCTCCTGTCTCGTCGTCACGAAGCCTTGATCGGGGGGATGGAATGACGGGTACCGGGCGCGTCTCCTCCAACGACCGTCGTTCGGAGCCACTTGCGACCGGCATGCAGTCAGGTCAGCGACGTTCGGAACTCGTGGTTGATCAGCGTACCGCCGAATCGGTCCAGCTGACTCGCGTTCGGCCATCGAATGATAACTCCGCTTCGCCCCTGGCGACTGCGGCTCGCACCAACAGTGGCGGGTCAGATCGACGGGAATCAATATCCGCCGGAACCGACACCCTCCCACTCGGATCTGCCTCTCGCTCAGCAGCGTCGCGGTCGTCACGACGCGACGATTTGCGCTCACCGCAAGCGCTCACGCGTATCGATTCGCTTCGGTCTATCGCGGCTACAAGACCGACTGAACGAGAGGCCGACAGAATCGAGACCGCTCGTCTCTCGGAGCAGGGGTCGACGGAGCCACGAAGAACGCGGCCAGCGACCCACGGATCGGGACGTTCCCACCGTTCGAGACAGGGGAGTGAGGCCGTAGCTCACCCCGAAATATCCGTGGGATCGGTCCGCTCGTCACAACGTGATCACGTGACTGCGGACTCCCCCAATGTGGTCGCTCGGACGCGATTCAGCGACGGGCAGACGAGGGCTCGATCTCTCGAGCGCGGCCACGCGGTTGCAGCCTCCGGAGCGATGACTGCCGCGTCCGGGCCGCGTCGATCCAAGCTGCCCACAGCACAACGCGACCGGACGGATTCGAATACCGGCTCGAGCAACCGGATGCCGGTACTCCGAATGGTCTCCGATCATCGATCATCTCCCAACCGAACCGATCGGACGACTCCATCGGAATCCTCGAGACCAGGTCCGTCGCACTCGACACTCCGTTCAGGACGACCGAATCCGAACGCGACAGTTGGCGTCGTAGCGTCGAGACCGGCCACGAGACCGTCGTCGGTCTCCTCGAGCCACATGCACGAGCCGGCTCGTGGCGACCGGAACGGGGACGGTCGGTCGCACTCCCGACCAACTGAAGCGACAGCCAGGACGAGTGACTCGTCTCGGACGCAACGCGAGCAGGCGAGGGAGACGTGGAATCCCCCGTTCCGGGGGTCCGGACCGTCGGCTGAGCCGACGGCCGGTTCAGCCACGAACTCGATATCGACACCGTCGACGGGTGCGCCACCCTCGGAACCGTCGGTAAGCACGCTGAGAACGCAAGCCGAACGCGGTGACCAGTCGACTGTCGACAGTCATGTCCGGGAGACGACGGACGGAAAGACGCAAGCGCCCTCGACGATCACTGCTGTGTCGCCGTCTCGAGTCACTGCGGATCCTCGACGGACGGCTCGTTCGGAACCGATTATGGCCGGATCCGGAGCCGAATTCGGATCAATGTTCGACGGGCGTTCAGTGGATCTCCGGTACCGATCGCCCGCGGTGACCGATTCGACCGCTTCTCGCCTGCTGCCGCCGCGAGACGACAACTCGCCGGTCACTGCATTCGACCACAGTGGCACCTCCCATGCGTCGCTGGCGGAGACGAATCTGCGATCTCGTCCGTCGATCGCCGACGGTCACCGCACTCACACCGATCGATCGATTTCTGGACAGAACAGTGCTGAGTCCGCTTCGCGTGACCGCTCACGGGGCCAGCTCAGTACCGGGACGGCCACGGGATCGACGGAGTTCGATTCGCAGGCGGCGACCGATCCGATCTCGATTCACCGTCTCTCGAGGGGTCGGAGAAGCGATACCGCCCCGTCACTCGCTCCGTCACGTCCCCGATCGTCTCGAAGGGCCGTCGAACCGGACGCGAACCCGATAACCGAGTCGGACGCGAACCCGATAACCGAGTCGGACGCGAACCCGATAACCAAATCGGACGCGACTGTAGCAGCCGAGGCGACCGGGGTGGCGATGTCCCAGGGATCACGGACGGACCGACGTACGCCACTCTCAGTTCTGCGAACGACGGCGTCCCGTTCTTCGAGTCAGTCCCACACGGATCGTCAGTCAGTCCACACTGGGTTCGACGCCGCGAGTGCGTCAGATGGGGTCGTCTCCCCATCCGATCAACGGCCGGCGCGACCGCCGACCGTCGTCGTCCGTTCGAGGTCACCGACGGAGCGGGCCGACGCGTCACCGGCGCATCGAGGCCGAGATCACGGTGGTGCTGCCGACTCGAGGCGAGGTCGTGTCGCAGCCTCCATTGATGGGAGCGGTGACGATACCGGCGGTATCGAGTCGATCTCCACCTCGTCGATCCGTCCGTCGGTCACGGACGCGGCTGTCAGTGGGAACCGGCAGTTCGAGTCATCTTTCCAAACAGGTCGACGACTATCGACGGGGCGTTCCGCGACTGACAGGTCGCCGGACGGAACGGAGAACAGTCGCGGTCGGATTGATTCCCCGTCGCTTACGCTCCCCGATCAGGGTAATCAGACGGACGCGTCGGCGTCACCGGGACGATCTCGAGTAGCAAACGTCGACCAACGAAATAAACCAACAACTAATACTATTGAATCAACAGATGATGGTACGGGTGTGAACGGGATGCAAACGAGCGCAGTGTCAGAACGACCGTCGCTGACATACCGACGTTCGTCGGCGACGGACGTGCCGACCGTCGACCGGGGTGGACCGAACCAATCGAACGCAGAGTCACGGGACTCAACGACTGCATCGAGAGGGGCGTCTCGAGAATCGACCTCGAACCGTGCGATATCGACGCACGATTCCGGTCGTGAGCGACGCCGACCATCGGATCAAGGGGAGACAGACGGTAACCGGGCGCTATCCGGATTCGGTTCGGAGAGTAGCTCGGAACCGCCCCTGCGTGGGTCGCCAGTTGGTCACGACGACGTGGGATCGGGACCGAACGATCGGCAGCGATCGTCGATCGATCGACCCGAGCAGCCGTCGGAGCGGCGGTCGGAGCCGTCACGGGGTCGGCCCGGTTTGGGCCACCACAGCCGGAACCGTTTCGACAGCGTTGACCTGTCATCTGGCACGGACCCGCGGTTCGACGCTGACGTTGATCGCGCCGTTCAGGAACTCTACCGCAAACTCGAGCGGAAAATCAGAGTCGAGCGCGACCGGAGGGGTCTGTAGATGAGCGGCAGCGGCAAACTCGAGAAAGCCCAAATCATGATCCTGAACGGGAAACAGAAGGGGGAGACGATCGGCTGCAAGTTCAACCCGAACGCCTACACGCTCGAGAAGAGTGTCAATTATGGTGAACTGAAGGCGACCGGATCGGGGGCCTCGATCATGCAGTTCGTCGACGGGAACGCGGAGACGCTGTCGATGGAGCTGTTTTTCGATACGAGCGACGAACTGGATTCGAACGGGTCGCCCGACGCGGAGCGGGTCGACGTCCGCGAACGATACACGAAACACATTGATACGCTGCTGTCGGTTGACGGCGAGTTACACGCGCCGCCAGTCTGTCGGTTCGTCTGGGGTGATGGAATCGACTTCACCGCCCTGGTCCAGCGTGCGAACAAGCAGTTCACGAAGTTCCTACCCAGCGGCGTCCCTATCCGCGCCCGGGTGAACGTCGTGTTCATGGAGTACAAGACAGCCGATTACCACAAATCGGAGGTGTCGCCGGAGTCGACGGACAAGACGAAAGTCTGGACGGTCACCGATGGGGACACCCTCTGGCTGATCGCCGCCGAGGAGTACGGTGACTCGTCGCACTGGCGGACCATCGCTGATCACAACGACATTGAGGACCCCCGTGCGATTGAGGCGGGCGACAAACTCGAGTTGCCCCCGCTATAGCTATGAGTACCGGAACGAACATTCAGCCGCGCTACTCGCCGCGGTTCAAAGTCGATATCGGTGACACGAAGTTCCAGGAGCCGGGCGGCCGGATCGCCGATCTTGTCGTCGAGACGACCCTCGACGGCGCGGATCGGTTTTCGTTCACCCTGAACTTCCCGTTCGATGAGGAACTCGGCGAGTTCACCGGTCTGACTTGGGACGATTTCGCGGTCGGGACGGACGTCAAAATCGCGATGGGGTACGGCGGTGACGGGACGCTGACGCCGCTGTTGACCGGGTCGATTCGGTCGATAAACGCCGAGTTCACGACTGATCGGGGGCCATCGGTCACGATTTCGGGCTACGGCCTGCTCTGGGAACTCATGCAGGGAACCCGATCGGACTCGTGGGCGGAGAAGACGGTCGGGACGGCCGTTGAGGATGTGCTGTCGTCGTACCCGTTTTCGACGGTCGACGTCTCGGACGCATCGATCAAACGCGAAAAGCTGATTCAGGACGGGCAGAGTGACTACCGGTTCCTCCAGCAGTTGGCTGAGACCTACGGGTTCGAGTTCTATGCCGAGCGAGACACCGTCCGCTTTCGCCCGCGCTCTGCGAAAGGAGACGGCGACGGCCCGGTCGCCGAACTGTGGTATGGCGAGGCGCTCCACGATTTCTACGCGGAGATCACACAACGGAAACAAGTTGACGAGGTCGAAGTCCGGAGTTGGGACGAACAGAACAAATCCGAAATCGTCGCCACCGCCGGCAGTACGAACGCGAAATACAAGGAGGTTTTCAGAGTACAAGCCATGTCACGGGACGAAGCGAAACGGGTCGCCGAAACGAAGTTGAACCGATTCTCCGACGGCGTCATCTCCGGCCACGGTGAAGCCGATGGGACCCCAGAAATCAGGGCCGGCAGCGTCATCCGACTCGAGGAACTGGGGAGCCGATTCTCCGCGGATTACTACGTCACCGAAGCGACCCACCGGATGGGAAGTGCCGGCTATCGGACTTCCTTCGAGGTAACGGAGGTGTCTACGTGAGGCCCTCCGGGTTCATCGACGACGGCGGCACGGACGATGGCGGTATCCGCGGTGTCGCCGTCGGTATCGTGACGGACAACGAGGATCCGAAGGATCTCGGTCGGGTAAAGCTCCGGTTCCCGTGGCGCGATGCCGACGACGAGAGTCACTGGGCGCGGATCGCGACCGAGATGGCGGGCAGCGAGTACGGGACGTACTTCCTGCCGGAGATCGATGACGAGGTGCTGGTCGCGTTCGAGAATGGTGACATTCACAAGCCATTCGTCATTGGGTCGCTGTGGAACGGCGAACAGAAACCACCCCAGACGAACGGCGATGGGAACAACGACGTTCGCGAGGTACGATCCCGGAGCGATCACGTGATCGCGTTCGACGACGCCGACGATGGCAGTATTACGATTCAGACGACTGGTGGCAACGAGATCGTGATCGATGACTCGGGAAGTTCGGAGACGATCAAGCTCCGCGACGAGTCGAACGATAACAGTATTACGCTCGATTCCGCCAGCGGCGCGGTCGCGATCGACGCAGCGTCCGAAATCAAACTCTCGGCGTCAACGATCTCTCTCGACGGAAACTCGGTGGAGATCACGGGCAAGAGTGGAGTCAAAATAAAGGGGAACGGCCCGATCAACGTCGATAGCAAGGCGAAGCTCGCGCTCTCCGGATCGGTGGTCGATGTTAATGGGACCGGGATGGTAAAAGTTAAAGGGAAGCTAATTACCTTGAATTAAGAGAGAGACAGATGCAACCAGCAGCAAGACTCGGCGACCAGACGGCACACGGAACGCCGCTTACCGGGACCGGCAGTCCGAACGTCCTGATCGGGAAGCGACCCGCGTGGCGAGCGCTGGCGGATGTCCATACGTGTCCGCTCGTCACCGGGACCGTTCCACACGTCGGCGGCACCGTGACCAAGGGGAGTACGAGCGTCTTAATCAACAAAATGCCCGCTGCGAGAATGGGCGATACTATCGTCGAGAGCGGCCCGCCGAACACGATCGCGAGCGGGTGTTCGACGGTCATGATCGGCTGAACCATGTCCGACGAGTTCCTCGGAACCGGCTGGGCGTTTCCGGTAGAAACCGATACTCGTGGATCGGTCCGAACGTCCGAGGCCAAGGACGATATTCGGGAGTCGATCCGGATCATCCTCGGAACCGCCAAGGGAGAACGGGTGATGCGACCCGAATTCGGCTGTGAGATCCACGATCATGTGTTTTCGGCCGCCACGCCGGCGACCCTGAACCTCATTGAGAGCAGCGTTCGCGAGGCGCTCGTCCAGTGGGAACCTCGGATCGATATCGAGGATGTCGATGCGCGAACGGACGACGAAGCGCCGAACAAAGTCATCATCGAGATCGAGTACCGGGTTCGAACGACGAATAGCCTCTCGAACATGGTGTATCCATTCTACATCACGGAGGGTGACGGATGAGTCAGCGGCCGACCGTCGACGACAGGGATCGAGAGAGGCTGTATGACGAGTTACGGACTTTCGCGGATCAGTACACCGAGTCGTGGGACCCGTCGACGGACGACAACGCCACCGTCCTGTTGCGAATCTTTTCCCAGCTCGGTGCCGACGTCATCCGGCGGCTGAACGACGTCCCCGCGAAACACCGGATCGCGTTCCTTGACGCACTCGGATTCGACAGACGACCGCCACAGGCCGCACGGCTCCCGTTGACGTTTCAGGTGTCGGCCGATATCGATCGCAACGTCGCGATTCCCGGCGGAACACAGGCCGTCGCGGAACCGAGCGACGGATCCGATCAGATATTTGAAATTCCACAGGACAATGGGTTCGAAGCGACCGGCGCGTCGCTGATGGACGTCATTACCGTCGATCCCGTAGCCGATCGGATCGTCGACCACGGTACCGTTCGTGCCGTCGATGAGTCAGTCGAACTGTTCACCGGCGAGAACGTCCAGGAGCACGTCCTCTATCTGGCCCACGGTAACTTGCTGACTCTCGAGGCGGGATCGCCAATCACGATAACGGCCGAAACGGCCACTGACAACACTGTCCTCGAAACTGACGCCATCTGGGAGTACTATGGCAAGGAAGACGGGACGGAGGGATGGCACCGACTCGAGGAGTGGGCCGACGACGAGTCGGCCGACGACGACATCGGACTCGACCTTCTTCAGGAACGTCTCCAGTCTCCCGCTTCGCGACCCGGCGATGGCGATCGGCTCGAGTTGCGATTTCGACTGCCCGGAACGCCGGTTGAACACGCGGTTGACGGCGTCGAGAGTCGATGGCTCCGGTGTCGGATCGACGGCGACAAACCCGATCCCGAGTCGTTCTCACTGCGTCTGAGTTCGATCTCGGCCAGCGTCAGCCGCGATCCGAGCGAGGACGGTCTCTCCCCTGACTCGCTGCTTTCGAACGACGTCCCGCTCTCGACGGAGGGCGAGGGGGACGTTCGGCCGCTCGGTCGGCTGCCGCAACCGCCGGCGACGTTCTATATCGCCTCCGAAGAGGCCTTTACCAAGCGAGGTGGGATCGTCGAGGTGCGGTTCGATCCGCCGACCGAACCCGACATGGACGCGGATGCGGACGAAATCGACGCCGCGACCGACGCCGATACGCTCGAGGAAGTCGACGTCGACGCCGGCGACGATGGCGCGGACACGTCGACAGCCGATGGTGTCGGCGTGCTCGGCGGGCCACCGGAGCTCTCCTGGGAGTACTGGACGGGCAGTGGCTGGAATCGACTGACCGTCCTCGAGGACGAGACGAACACACTGCGGCGGGCTGGCCACGTCCGCTTTACCGTTCCCGAGGACATCGAACTGACGGCGGTGTCCGGCCACGAAAACGTCTGGGTCCGGGCCCGGTTAGTCAGTGGGAACTACGGGCAGCCGTCGTTCGGCGTCACCGACGCCGGCACGCGGGGTTCGATCGTCAATTCGCCCGACCCGCCGCGCTTTGGCGACGTATCGATCCACTACGACCGCGGGATGCAACCGTTCGAGACGATTCGGACGCGGAACAACGCCGCTATCAGCGGCGACCTCACGGAGCGGGAATCGCCCATTTCGCCGTTCGACGAGCTCCCCGAGGACACGCAGGCGCTGTATCTCGGATTTGACGGGACGCTCCGAAACGGTCCGCTCACGTTCTTCGTCCCGATCAAGGACGTCACCTATCCGCGGCCGTTCGATCCCGGAATGCGCTGGGAGTACTGTACGGATCCCGACACCGACGAGTGGTCGAAGCTCACCGTTCAGGATCGGACCGGCGGATTGACTGAGCGTGGCATCGTCAAGTTGACCTTTCCCGAGTCGACGACCGCGTTCGACCGCTTCGGTCGGCGACGTCATTGGATCCGAGTTCGGGTTACACAGGACGAGTTTGACCGGCAATCGGACATGGACTCGCGGTCGGCGCGGTCGACCACCGAGATCGATCAGTCTCGAGACCGAACGACGGCACCGCCGACTCTCGACGGACTGTACCCGAACACGCAGTGGGCCTACAACACCCGGACGATCGAGGACGAAGTCCTCGGCTCGAGCGACGGGTCGCACGAGCAATCGTTCGCGTGTGCCCACGCGCCGGTCATCGACGTCGGCGTGTGGATCGATGAATCCGAGACGTTGTCTACCAGCGAACGGCGCGACCTGATCGCGGAGCGGCCCGACGACGTTCGGCGCGTCACCGACGCGAGCGGCGACGTGACGGAGTGTTGGATCCGGTGGCGACAGGTCTCGGACTTCTTGGAGTCGGCGTCGACGGACCGCCACTACGTCGTCGACAGGATCGACGGGACCGTCAGCTTCGGTGACGGAAACCGGGGTCGGATCCCCCCGGCTGGACAGGGGAATATCACGGTCACGTACACGACCGGCGGTGGGCGCGACGGAAACGTCGCAGCCAACACGATTACCGACCTGCAGAGTTCGATATCGCTGGCCGATGACGTCTCGAATCCGAAGCCTGCTGACGGCGGCGCTGACGCCGAATCCATGGACGCACTCGTCGAACGTACGACGAACCAGCTCAAACATCGCGGTCGTGCGGTCACGCCGACCGACTACGAGCGAGTGGCAAACGCGGCGTTTCGCGAACTGTCGAAAGTCAAGTGTAACCCGAACGGGACTGACGACGCCGGTGGCGTTACTCTCCTGATCGTTCCCCATGCACGGCGGGAGAAACCGGTCCCGTCGATGGAGCTCAAGCAACGCGTTCGTGAGACGGTACGCGAACGTGCACCCGCCTCGCTCGTCGAGTCCGAGACGTCCCGGATCGTCGTCCGCGGGCCGAGTTACGCCGAGGTGTCGGTCTCGGTCACGGTCTACACGGCCGACAGTACGGGCGTCTCGCTGCTCAAAGGTACCGTCGAACGACGACTCGACGAGTTCCTGCATCCCCTCAACGGGAACGGGGATGAGGGGTGGTCCTTTGGTGAGGCACCCTCAGTGGACGCGCTGGCCGAAATCGTCGACGGAGCGGACCACGTCGCCGACGTGATCGAATTGGGCGCAACGATCGACGTTGGGGGTGAGCAGCTGTCCCTGTCCGGGCGCGAGACGGCGCCACCCCTTCCGTCGGACGTGCTCGTCTGCAGCGGCGGTCACGACGTGACCGTCACGATGGGGGCGGATCGCTCGTGATCGATGTGACCCGGCCCAGATGTCGCACCCGTCGAACGGACGGAGGTGATCGACGTGGGAATTGACGTTCCGGAGCTCGACGACAGAACCTACGAGGAGATCATGTCCGAAGCGACGAAACTCATTCCCGCCTATGCCGACGAGTGGACCGACGCTAACCCACACGATCCTGGCATCACGATTCTCGAGGTGTTGGCCTGGCTAACGGAAACGTACGTCTATCAACTCGACAGGGTCACCGACGATCATCGCGAGAAGTATCTCGCCCTGATGGGCGAGCGCCGACGGCCGCCGACGCCGGCGTCGACACGCCTGCGGCTGTCCCTGCCGGCCGACGCCGCGTGGGCGCGCGTCCCTGCCGGGACGCAGTTCTCGGTCACCGATACTGATGACGCTGATACGAGCTACCGGTTCGAGACCGACCACGCGGTCACGCTGACCGCGGCGACCCTCGAGCGCGTGCTCACGGTGACCAACAGCGGCCGAACCGACAATACACATGCGAACCGAACCGATGGAATGTTCTATCGCGCGTTCGGCGACGACGCTGCCGCCGGGGACGCGTTCTACCTGGGGTTCGACGCCGACCCGTTTGCCCACGCTCGGACGCTGACCCTGACCGTCAGCTATCACGATGACAACCTCCCGGAGCCGGCGACCCACGGGTCGCTCGCACCGTCGTTCGACCCCTCCGT
The DNA here is from genome assembly GCF_019879105.1 of Natrinema sp. SYSU A 869. Taxonomy (NCBI): domain Archaea; kingdom Methanobacteriati; phylum Methanobacteriota; class Halobacteria; order Halobacteriales; family Natrialbaceae; genus Natrinema; species Natrinema sp. SYSU A 869. Next base: position 2,529,278 of record NZ_CP082249.1, read on the forward strand.
CGAACCCGTCTGGGAGTACCGTCACGGGGACGATACCGCGTGGCGGCGGCTCGCAGTCGAGGGCGACAGAACGAACGCGTTCTATCGGGACGGGTCGATCACGCTGGCTCTGCCCGACGACCGACCGACGGCTGCGAGCAGCGTGGACGCCCCCGACTCACCGGCTTCCGTCCAGTCCTCGGAGCGAACGTGGCTCCGGTGTCGCCTCGAGACAGCCGGCCACGAAATCCCGCCGCAGTTCGACGCCATCGAGCCGAACGTCGTGTCGGTCAGCCACCGGGTATCGGTGAGCGACGAGAAACTCACGCAGGTCGGCCGCCTCGAGGAGGCACCGGCGCTCGACAGCCAGACGTACGCCTTCGAGCGGTCGCCGGTGCTCTCTGTGACGGTGTTCGTCGACGGACAACGGTGGCAATCGGTCCCCGATTTCGACGCCTCCGGGCCCGACGATAGACACGTCGTCCTCGACCGGGAGGCGGGAACCGTCACCTTTGGCGATAATACGAGGGGTCGTGTTCCACCTGCCGATGGCACCGTCATCGCCGACTACGTCACCGGCGGCGGCGAGGCGGGGAACGTTCCGGCCGCGACGGTCTGGCACCTCGCCGATCCCGACGTCTCGATCGAGGGCCCGGTCGACGGTACCGACATTGAGGCAGAATCGACGGCCGCCGCGACCGGCGGCACTGCTGGCGAGACGATTGACGACGCGCTCGACCGCGTGCGACGCGACCGTCGGATCTCCTATCGGGCCATCACTGCCGACGACTACCAGTACGTCGCCGCGCACACGCCCGGGCTCAGGATCGCCCGGACGAACGTGCTCGTCGAGGACGGCGAGATCACCGTCGTCGTCGTCCCCTTCGCGCCGCCCGACGTGGGAACGCCCGAACCGAGCGAGGGATTCCTGCGTGCCGTCCGTCAGCACGTCGGTGAACGGAAACTGCTGAGTGATCAGGTCCGCGTGATGGGTGCCCAGTACGTCGGCCTCGAGATTTCGGTCACCGGTCGTGCTAGGGCTCGATACGCCGGCGGCGGCCACGACGTCGCCGTCCGAACGGCGATCGAGGAGTACGTCCATCCCTTGACGGGTGACGGGGGAGATGGGTGGCCGTTCGGCACGGTGTTACATCGCTCCGACCTGGTCGATCGGATCGCGGAGTTGGACGTGATCGACCGGGTCAGTGAGGTCACAATCGTGGCTCACGGCGGTGCGACGACCGACGATGGTACCGTCCGTATCGACGACACCTCGTTGTTCGCCGTCGAAGACGTGACAACGGACCTCTCGATCCGAACCGATTCGACCGATGGGGGTGCTTGATTTATGGACTTTTCGTACGCGACGACGACGAGTACCGCAGACTGGCGGGAGTGGGTCGGCCGGAACGTCAATGTCCGCGAAGAAGGGATCGGACTGGCGACGACAGTCACCATCGAACGGTCGACGATCGAGGACGACGCCGTCGACGTGGCGATGGATTCGAACGGCGACCTGTACACGCTTCGCTCATCGGGAGCGCTGTATCGACACGACCCGATGGCGGACATCACGCAACGCCTGTGGACCCGCTCCGACGGTGAGGTCGACGATCCGCGTGCGCTCTGTGTCGACGACGATCGGGCCTTCATCGTGGACGGCACCGACGGCTCGATCACCGTCGTCGCACCCCGGCTCCAGCGGACGATCGGGACCATCGAGACCGACACGATCGATCCGATCTGCATCGCTCACGCCGGCGGGATCCTCTATCTTCTCGACGATGTCGGTCACGTCCGGACCGTCGGACGGGACGGCGGCCCTGAGTTGACTATCGACTGGTGGCTCGTCGATCCGACCGACCTCGCTGTCGGTGCTGACGGCCGCGGCTATGTGCTCGACCGCAACGACGGCAACCCGGTCATCCGGTCGTTCGAGGGTGACAACGCTGCTGACGACCAGTTCCCGATCACGGACGCCGAATTTGCCGCGGGGGACGGCGAATTCTCCCCGACCGCTCTCTCGGTGGTTGACGACACACTCTTCGTCGCCGGCCGACTCGAGGACGGGACCGGGACGCCGGCACTGCTCGAGCGAGACCCCGAATCGGGATCGTTCCGCGAACGCCATCGGTTCGATCATCCGTGTCGAACCCTTGCCGCTCGACCCACCGCACCCGACGATCGGCGGGAACTGTACGCCGTCACCGGTCCGAACGGACCCAGCAAACTGCTCCGGGAGCGACAACGCCACGCACGCCATCCGCGACGGGAGCGCCACGTCGGCGACGCGTTCCACCGATACGACTCTGGGGCGGACGAGACCGAGTGGCATCGCCTCGCGCTCGAACTCTCCCAGTTGACTGCGAGCACGCAGGTCCGTGTTCGCTATATCGCCACGAACCGACCGATGCCTAGCGAAACAGAACTCGAAGATCTTGATACTGTGCCGGTCGACGCGGTCGACTCCCTCCGTGATCTTGGCGTGACCTCCGTGTGGGATCTCGCCTGTCGTGACGGTGCCCATCTCACATCAGGCCTGTCAGGCCGTTCACGGTCGGACATCGACGCTTGGCAGACAGCAGCGATCGACGCACTGGCGGCACACGCCGACGCCGACTGGACGACCGTCGACTCGCTGAACCCGAACGATGTCCTCTTGCGGGACGCCGTTGGTCGATACCTGTTCGTCGCGCTCGAACTCGACGGGAGTCCGCAATCGTCGCCGCGCGTCGACTCCGTCACGGCGTTCTGTCCGCGCCAGTCATACCTCCGATACCTCCCAGAACTCTATCAAGAGGACGATCGTTCGGCCGCGTTCTTAGAACAGTACCTCTCCGTGTTCGAGTCCGTCTTCACCGATATCGAGGCGGAGATCGACGGGATCAGCCGTTACTTCGATCCCGACGCCGTTCCGAGCGAGGCACTCTCGTGGCTCGAGCAGTGGCTCGCGGTCGAGACCGACGAGAACTGGTCCGAGGACGCGCGGCGGGAACTGCTCTCACGGGCACCGGAGCTGTACAAACGACGCGGCACGAAAGCGGGGCTTCAGTCGATGCTCGAACTCTATCTCCGCCATGCCGGATCGGCGTCTGTGACGCTTTCGTCAGCATCCTCTCCGGGCGACGACGGCTCTGACGGCGATGGGATGTCCGCCGATGCGGGCGGGCCGACGGCACCGACAGCGACGGCCGACGGCGGCGACGGAACCGTCGGGGATACGCCGTCGGGCCACCGGCTGTTCTTCATCGACGGCGACGACCTCGCGTGTATCGACCGCGATTCGGTTCGCCGCCAATATCCTCTTTCCGCGTCCGGCCCGCAGTCCTTCGCCGTGTTCTGTGGCCCGTTCAAAACCGACGATGAGCGGGCCGCGATCGAGACGATCGTTACCTCGGGCAAACCGGCCCATGTCGGCGCGAATGTCATCGAAATCGACGAGGACCTGCGCCTCGACGGTGACTCGTTCCTGGGAATAAACAGTCGATTGACCGAACGGGAGTTCTCGCTCGGTGAGACGACGCTCGGTGAGAACACGGTGCTGATCGACCGGAGTGAGTCGAAGTAACGACGCCTCCTTTTTCGTTGCCAAGGAATACCTACACTATCCTTCGGGCCGTCTGTTCGAGCAATGGTCGTTGGAGATGTTACCACTGGCACGGACGTACTGGTCGTCGGCGCAGGCCCCGCCGGCTATGTGGCCGCGATTCGCGCCGGCCAACTCGATCTAGATGTCACGCTCGTCGAGAAAGACGCCTACGGAGGAACCTGCCTGAACTACGGCTGTATCCCATCCAAGGCACTGATCACCGCGACTGATGTCGCCCATGAGGCCGCTGCCGCCGAGGAGATGGGCATCCATGCTGACCCTGCAATCGATCTCGCCGGGATGATGGACTGGAAGGACGGCGTCGTCGATCAGCTCACGAGCGGCGTCGAAAAGCTCTGCAAGGCGAATCAGGTCAACCTGCTCGAAGGCACCGCCCGCTTTGCGGACGAGAACACCGTCCGCGTCTCCCACAGCGGCGAGGGCCAGGGCTCGGAGAGCCTCGAGTTCGAACACGCGATCATCGCGACCGGCTCGCGCCCCATCCAGATCCCGAACTTCGAGTTCGGTGACGAGCCCGTGTTGGACTCGAAGCAGGCACTCGCGCTCGAGTCCGTCCCCGACTCGCTGGTCGTCGTCGGGGCCGGCTACATCGGCATGGAACTCGCGAGCGTCTTCGCCAAACTGGGGACCGACGTAACCGTCATCGAGATGCTCGACTCGATCCTCCCGGGATACGACGACGATCTCAAACGCCCAGTGAAGCAACGGGCGACGAATCTGGGAATCGACTTCGAGCTCGGCTATACTGCGTCGGATTGGAACGACCTCGAGGACGGGGATGAGATTCGCGTCGTCGCCGAGCCGGCCGAACAGGTCACTGCCGACGGTGGGAGCGCCGAGGCCGTCGAGGACGAACGCCTCGAACTCGACACCGAGAAGGTACTCGTGGCCGTCGGCCGCCAGCCGGTCTCGGACACGCTCGACCTCGTAGAAGCCGGCGTCGAGACCGACGACAGCGGGTTCATCCAAACCGACTCGCGCGCATGCACGAACATCGACCATATCTTCGCCGTGGGCGATGTCGCCGGCGAACCGATGCTCGCTCACAAGGGCAGCGCGGAGGGGCAGGTCGCCGCCGAAGTGATCGCCGGCGAGCCCGCGGCCCTCGACCATCAGGCCATGCCCGCGGTTGTCTTCACCGACCCCGAAATCGCCACCGTCGGGATGACCGAATCCGAGGCCGAGGAAGCCGGGTTCGAGACCGTCACCGGTCAGTTCCCGTTCCGCGCCAGCGGCCGTGCGCTGACGACCGGCGACTCCGACGGCTTCGTCAAAATCGTTGCCGACGACGGAGACGGCTATGTCCTCGGTGCCTCAATCGTCGGCCCCGAGGCCTCGGAACTGATCGCCGAACTCGGCCTCGCGATCGAACTCGGTGCCACCCTCGAGGACGTCGCCTCGACGGTCCACACCCATCCGACGCTCTCGGAGGCAGTGATGGAAGCCGCCGAAAATGCGCTCGGACACGCGATTCACACGCTCAATCGGTAACCCGATCACTGAACGGTGGAAGACTATTCCTGAATTACTTTCTCAGTACTACTGCTTCTGAGGCGTGTCGGTATCTCGTCCGAACCATGTGCCGTGGCGCACGCTGGACCATGGTGAGCTATTGGCGAAGTGGCACGATCCCGTGCAAGATCGTCGAAAACTCGTGAGCGACTGCTCGGAAGACCACTGCGTCTTCCGGTGGATGAGCGACTGATTGAAAGGAAGAAGCGTTAGCGCGGGACCGGTGGTCCCGCGAAACATTCGACTAATGCGAGACCGGCGGTCTCGCAGACCATGCGAACGGCGGCAGCGCCGCCGTGAGTAGACGGGCAGTGCGCGGCGTAACGCGCTGCGACTGTCGGGACGAGCGCGGAACCAGAGGTTCCGCGAGCAGTCGAACGGGTGCGACGCACCCGGAGACGACGGTGAAACTGTCCCGCAGTGCCTATGCGGAAATCGGCTGAGGAAGGCGTGGTTTTTCCTGTTTCACGCGAGCAGGAGCGCTCACTCTCGAGCGGATGAAACCAAATTCGCACTGCTCAGATCTACTCTTGGATCCGCTCCCCTCTGTATCCTCACTGCACGTACATCGAGTATGCGATCACGAGAAAGCCAGCCAACACGAGCAGACTCTCGAGCAAGATTCCCGTCGCGAGCCCGACACCAAGCAGTTCGTACAACATCCCGGCGAGTACCAGGCCGAGCGTGACGAGGCCAAACCCTGCCGTGAGATAGCCCAGTGCGGGCTGTCGCGTTCGACGATACGCCTTGAACGCGAAGTACGTAATGATACCTCCAACCACGAGTACGAGCGTCTTGACGACGGCCAGCGCGAGCATCGTCTCGGCCGAGCCGGCGGGAAATGGATTCATGTTTCCTTTCGCACCTCCGACCACAGCTCCGCAAGCCGTTCGTCTGCCGTCCGCGCCGGCCGGTCGATTTGGACCGTCAGCGACCGCTCCTCGTCCAGCCCAAGCGTAATCTCGTCGAACGCGACCGAGTACTTGCTCGCGTGATGGCCGTCCTGTCGAATTTCGGTCGACTCCTCGAGCAGCGTCGCTTCGGTCAATAACTCGAGTTTCCGGTACAGCGTCGACTGCGGAATCTCACACCGCTTCGATAGCTCCGACGCGGTCATTGGTTCCTCGAGATTGCGAATGATCTCGCGGCAGTCGGGATCGTCCAGCGCAGAACAGATCTCCTCCGCGGATGGCGTCGATTCCGAAGCGAACGGGTCCCGGACCATTCGTCTTCCCCTTGCAACGCGCGTGGTTTATCGGCATCGATGCGCCGTCCCCGCTCTCGGCCCGCGACACGAAGCTTTCTTGCGCGTGCACGCTCGAGTGCGAGCACGCGGGTATCATTCGGTCCGACTCCCTACCAGGGCGGAATGACCGGCCGACCTCCGCCCGCGTAACATTCTCGAATCACTGACTGTAGTCGCTCAGCAGCTGTTGCATTTATTACTATCATCATCCCGATGTTCTTGTGGAAAATCATGCCATGGTATCGGGTTCCGGTGCCGACTTCGTCCGACGGTGTTATATGTGTACCCGGCATTCGATAGTAATGCGAACGACGTGGCGCACACCGCCACGTTCCCTCCGGCCGCGACCCGGCACGGAGGTAGGAATCATATCCGCCCTCGGACATATCGTCGGTTCGTTCCGACGGTCTTATCCGTACTTGGGGATCCACTATGGATGTGTTCGCGACCGGTATTCCCGGTTGCGACGATCCGGGTTCCTTATACGTGTCTGGGCGTTCAGTTGCGATCGCACACACCCTCGCCGGATGCGATTTCCGGCGCGGGGGGTGGGGCGATCCGATGCCCTTATATGTACGAGGGCAGTTGGATATGAACGCGAAAGAAGACGTGATTGACGGGGCGTTCAACTCGCTCCGTTATCTCGGATGGTTCGTCTCCGATGGGGTTATGTACCCCGGAGGGAGTACGAATACATCCGACGGAGATGAGGATCCTACCCCTGCGGTCCGCCGTACAGATGGGATCTGATGTTAGCCTTGGTAGTTCGGTGACGCCCGTTTGGTCATTCGACCAGTGTCATCGAACGTGGACCATTTATGTGTGAGTGTGTTTGCAACATTCACCGCCAACAGACCCTCCCCACTATGGGAGTACATATATAGCATTCCGGTTGATCCTGCCGGAGGTCATTGCTATTGGAGTCCGATTTAGCCATGCTAGTTGCACGAGTTCAGACTCGTAGCAGATAGCTCAGTAACACGTGGCCAAACTACCCTATGGATCCGAATAACCTCGGGAAACTGAGGCTAATTCAGAATAGGGTTCACTACCTGGAGTGGTGTGAACCTGAAACGTTACGGCGCCATAGGATGTGGCTGCGGCCGATTAGGTAGACGGTGGGGTAACGGCCCACCGTGCCTATAATCGGTACGGGTTGTGAGAGCAAGAGCCCGGAGACGGTATCTGAGACAAGATACCGGGCCCTACGGGGCGCAGCAGGCGCGAAACCTTTACACTGCACGCGAGTGCGATAAGGGGACTCCGAGTGCGAGGGCATATAGTCCTCGCTTTTCACTACCGTAAGGTGGTAGTAGAATAAGTGCTGGGCAAGACCGGTGCCAGCCGCCGCGGTAATACCGGCAGCACGAGTGATGACCGCTATTATTGGGCCTAAAGCGTCCGTAGCTGGCCACGCAAGTCTATCGGGAAATCTGCGCGCTTAACGCGCAGGCGTCCGGTGGAAACTGTGTAGCTTGGGACCGGAAGACCAGAGGGGTACGTCCGGGGTAGGAGTGAAATCCCGTAATCCTGGACGGACCACCGGTGGCGAAAGCGCCTCTGGAAGACGGATCCGACGGTGAGGGACGAAAGCTCGGGTCACGAACCGGATTAGATACCCGGGTAGTCCGAGCTGTAAACGATGTCTGCTAGATGTGGCACAGGCTACGAGCCTGTGCTGTGTCGTAGGGAAGCCGTGAAGCAGACCGCCTGGGAAGTACGTCCGCAAGGATGAAACTTAAAGGAATTGGCGGGGGAGCACTACAACCGGAGGAGCCTGCGGTTTAATTGGACTCAACGCCGGACATCTCACCAGCATCGACAATGTGCAGTGAAGGTCAGATTGATGATCTTACTGGAGCCATTGAGAGGAGGTGCATGGCCGCCGTCAGCTCGTACCGTGAGGCGTCCTGTTAAGTCAGGCAACGAGCGAGACCCGCACCCTTAATTGCCAGCAGCACCCTTGTGGTGGCTGGGTACATTAAGAGGACTGCCAGTGCCAAACTGGAGGAAGGAACGGGCAACGGTAGGTCAGTATGCCCCGAATGTGCTGGGCGACACGCGGGCTACAATGGCCAAGACAGTGGGATGCAACCCCGAAAGGGGGCGCTAATCTCCGAAACTTGGTCGTAGTTCGGATTGAGGGCTGAAACTCGCCCTCATGAAGCTGGATTCGGTAGTAATCGCGCCTCAGAAGGGCGCGGTGAATACGTCCCTGCTCCTTGCACACACCGCCCGTCAAAGCACCCGAGTGGGGTCCGGATGAGGCCAGCGCAACGCTGGTCGAATCTGGGCTCCGCAAGGGGGCTTAAGTCGTAACAAGGTAGCCGTAGGGGAATCTGCGGCTGGATCACCTCCACAGATCGGGATCGGGGCGTCGCCCCGACCCACCTTAGCGGATTGCGGTTCCACGTTCGATCGACCACCGTATGGCCGATCGGGCACCTTTGAACTACCGAGGCTAACGTGATACGCTTTGTCCGCCCTTCGTGGGCGGACGTGGGCCCATAGCTCAGTGGTAGAGTGCCTCCTTTGCAAGGAGGATGCCCAGGGTTCGAATCCCTGTGGGTCCATGTCTCGGAAGACGACCGAATCGTGCCCCTTAAGTGGGGCAGACGATTCTGGTCTAATCCGAAGAAACCGATGCACCACCCCGTGTAAACGCGGGTGGGAAGGGTTAATGCATGCCGCGTCTACGGCGTGCAGATGAGACCGTGTGTACGTGTAGTCCAGGCGTCCACTGGACCCGTTCCCGGGTCACTACGTGGTTGCTTTGCAACCGCCGATCCGATGAACGTGGCTACTGTGCCAGCTGGTGGATCGCTCGGCTTGAGAGCTGATGAAGGACGTGCCAAGCTGCGATAAGCCTGAGGGAGCCGCACGGAGGCGAAGAACTCAGGATTTCCGAATGGGAATCCCCACCGCAATTGCTTCGCGCAATGGGGAACGTCGAGAATTGAAACATCTTAGTATCGACAGGAAAAGAAAGCAAACGCGATGTCGTTAGTAATGGCGAATAAACGCGACACAGTCCAAACCGAAGCCTTCACGGGCAATGTGGTGTTCGGGCTGACTCTCAGCAGCAGAAATTCGACGCGAAGTCTCTTGGAATAGAGCACGAAACAGGGTGACAGTCCCGTACCGTCGACGAGTACGCTGTGCGTCAGTCCCAGAGTATCGGGGGTTGGATATCCCTCGTGAATATCGCGGGCATCGACCGCGAAGACTAAACACTCCTCAAGACCGATAGCGAACAAGTAGCGTGAGCGAACGCTGAAAAGCACCCCACGAAGGGAGGTGCAATAGGGCGTGAAATCAGTTGGCGATGGAGCGACAGGGCATACAAGGTCCCGGACAAAACGATCGCAGTGCGAACTGCTAGTAGGAAGTTTGGGAAGCCGGTGTTCTGTCGTACGTTTTGAAAAACGAACCAGGGAGTGTGCCTGTTTGACGAGTCTAACTCGCTTATCGAGGAAGGCGTAGGGAAACCGATATGGCCGCAGTGCTTTGCACCAGGGCCACCGTGTTCAAGCGCGGGGAGTCAAACGGGCACGACCCGAAACCGGACGATCTAGGCGTGAGCAAGATGAAGCGTGCCGAAAGGCACGTGGAAGTCTGTTAGAGTTGGTGTCCTACAATACCCTCTCGTGACTTACGTCTAGGGGTGAAAGGCCCATCGAGTCCGGAAACAGCTGGTTCCAACCGAAACATGTCGAAGCATGACCTCTGCCGAGGTAGTTTGTGGGGTAGAGCGACGGATTGGGGGACCGCACTCCGAGAGGAGTGCGCCCCCCTGTCCAACTCCGAACCTACAAACGCCGTTTGACGCAGGGAGTCCGGTGCACGGGGTAAGCCTGTGTACCGTGAGGGAGACAACCCAGAGCTGGGTTAAGGTCCCCAAGTGTAGACTAAGTGCGATCGAAGGTGGTCTCAAGCCCTAGACAGCCGGGAGGTGAGCTTAGAAGCAGCTACCCTCCAAGAAAAGCGTAACAGCTTACCGGCCGAGGTTTGAGGCGCCCAAAATGATCGGGGCTCAAGTCTACCACCGAGACCTAGCAGTGCGGATCAAACCGCAATCTTGTAGGTTGGCGTTCTGTTCGGGTGGAAGCACGGGTGAGAACTCGTGTGGACCGTTCAGTAACGAAAATCCTGGTCATAGTAGCAGCGTTAGTCGGGTTAGAACCCCGACGGCCGAACGAGTAAGGGTTCCTCAGCAATGCTTATCAGCTGAGGGTTAGCCGGTCCTAAGTCAGCCCGTAAGTCGAAGCTGACAACAGGGAAATAGGTTAATATTCCTATGCCAGTGTGCACTCAAAGCCGACGCTTTGGGGCCGCCTGAGCTGGGCCTTCGCCCAGTCTAATTGTCGAAATTCGTGGAAGCCGTAATGGCACGAAGCGAACGAATGGCAAGATAGCGCAAGTCAGGCCAACCTAGAGCCCGTGAAAAGGCGAGCACACTGTTCGTACCGAGATCCGACACAGGTACTCATGGCAGCGAAAGCCAAGGTCTGTCGGGATCAACCGACGTTAGGGAATTCGGCAAGTTAGTCCCGTACGTTCGCAATAAGGGATGCCTGCCTCGCGAAGAGGCAGGTCGCAGTGACTCGGGCGCTCCGACTGTCTAGTAACAACATAGGTGACCGCAAATCCGCAAGGACTCGTACGGTCACTGAATCCTGCCCAGTGCAGGTATCTGAACACCCCGTACAAGGGGACGAAGGACCTGTTAACGGCGGGGGTAACTATGACCCTCTTAAGGTAGCGTAGTACCTTGCCGCTTCAGTAGCGGCTTGCATGAATGGATCAACGAGAGCGCCACTGTCCCAACGTTGGGCCCGGTGAACTGTACGTTCCAGTGCGGAGTCTGGAGACCCCCAAGGGGAAGCGAAGACCCTATAGAGCTTTACTGCAGGCTGTCACTGAGACGTGGTCGCCATTGTGCAGCATAGGTAGGAGGCATTACACAGGTAGCCGCGCTAGCGGCTCACCGAGCCAGCATTGAAATACTACCCGATGGTGACTGCGACTCTCACTCCTGGCGGAGGACACTGGTAGCCGGGCAGTTTGACTGGGGCGGTACGCGCTTGAAAAGATATCGAGCGCGCCCCAAGATTTCCTCACCCGAGTCGGAGACTCGGGGAAGAGCGCAAGAGCAAAAGGAAGTCTGACAGTGTCGAACACAACGATCGACGCTGACGCGAAAGCGTGGTCTAGCGAACCAATTAGGCTGCTTGATGCGGCCAATTGCTGACAGAAAAGCTACCTTAGGGATAACAGAGTCGTCACCCGCAAGAGCACATATCGACCGGGTGGCTTGCTACCTCGATGTCGGTTCCCTCCATCCTGCCCGTGCAGAAGCGGGCAAGGGTGAGGTTGTTCGCCTATTAAAGGAGGTCGTGAGCTGGGTTTAGACCGTCGTGAGACAGGTCGGCTGCTATCTATTGGGGGTGTTACGGTATCTGACGGGAACGTTCGTATAGTACGAGAGGAACTACGAATGGGTGCCACTCGTGTACCAGCTGTCCGGAAGGGCACGTGCTGGGCAGCGACGCACCACGGGGTAAGAGCTGAACGCATCTAAGCTCGAAACCCACCTGGAAAAGAGATACCATTGAGATCACTCGTAGAAGACGAGTTCGATAGACTCGGGGTGTACGCACCAAGGCAACGAGGTGTTGAGCCCGCGAGCACTAATCGATCAAGCCACACATTCATACATTACATCGCATTGGATCCGTGACGCGAGAACGGGTCCGGACGTAAACTGGACTACACGTACACACGGTTAGACACACCACCGATATTGGCATGACAACGGTTCGATCCCGTTGATCGGCATTAGGGCGGCCACAGCGGCGAGGTACCTCCCGTACCCATCCCGAACACGGAAGATAAGCTCGCCAGCGTTACGGTGAGTACTGGAGTGCGCGAGCCTCTGGGAAATTCGTTTCGCCGCCTCCACTCATATCGACCAATACGGTCGAACTTCACCGATCGTGGTCTGACGGCGGTTCGATTCCGCCGATCGGCATTACAGCGGCCACAGTGGCGAGGTACCTCCCGTACCCATCCCGAACACGGAAGATAAGCTCGCCTACGTTTCGGTGAGTACTGGAGTGGGCGACCCTCTGGGAAATTCGATTCGCCGCTCCCATTCATATCAACACCCACACAGCAACTGCTGTGTGGGTTTTTTGCTTTATGTAAACACGACGACGCCGTTACTCGCTATTCGAAATCTGCAAAGAAAGAAAATAGCCGCAGAAGCGGTCGCTTAGACCAGTTGGACGACGTTCCCGTTCGAGGTAACGTGGAGATCGCGTCCGAGCTTGTATCCGCGATTGGAGGCGAGGTCAACGTATCCCGAGAAGCCGCTCATGTCCTGATGGGCGGGAATGATGTTTTCGGGTTGCAGCGCATCGAGCATCTCGTAGTGGCCCTCTTGACAGAGGTGGCCGGACACGTGAATGTCGTCGTAGATGCGTGCACCCTGCATGCGGAGTAGCTTTTCAGCCTGATAGCGCTGGCCTTCGTTCGTCGGCTCTGGAATCACTCGAGCGGAGAAGACGACTTTGTCACCGTCCTCCAGTTCATACGGCGTTTCGCCGCGCCCCATTCGTGTGAGCGTTGCGCGAGGCTCGCCTTGATGGCCGGTGACGACGGGCAGGAAGTTCTCCTTGCCTTCGTTCATGATGCGTTCGAACGTCTGCTCGATGGACTGGCGGTAGCCGACCATCTCGACGTCGGAGGGGAAGTCGATCCCGATCTGTTTCGCGGTCCCGGAGTAGGTTTCCATCGAACGCCCGAGGAGAATCGGCTGGCGACCAATGTCTCGAGCGAATTCGATGAGTGATTTCACGCGGGCGATGTGGCTCGAGAAGGTGGTGGCGACGATACCGCCGTCGTAGTCCTCCATGCTGTAGAGGACGTCCCGAAGGTGTTCGCGCGCAACGTTCTCGGAGGGCGTTCGCCCCTTCTTGTTCGCGTTCGTACAGTCCTCGATATAACAGAGGACGCCCTCGCGACCGATCTCACGGAAGCGCTCCATGTCGATCGGGTCGCCGATGACGGGCGTGTGGTCCATCCGTTTGTCGAGCCCGTAGACGACTGCGCCTTCGGGCGTGTGGAGGACGGGGTTGATCGCTTGGACGATCGAGTGGGTGACGTTGACGAACTCCAATTCGACTGCCCCGGAGTCGCCGATCGACATCGTTTCGCCGGCGTCCATTTTGACGAGTTCGTTCTCGGTATTGAACTTCCCTTCCTCCTCGAGTTCGCCTTTGACCAGTTCGAGCGTGAACGGCGTCGCGACGATGGGTGCGTCGTACCGGTGTGCGAGTTTGCTGATCGCACCGATGTGGTCGAGGTGGCCGTGGGTGGGGACGATCGCTTTGACATCGCCCTCGAGGTCGCTCATGACTCGGTCGTCGGGAATGGCACCCATGTCGATCAGGTCGAGACTGTGCATGCCTTCGGTACGGATGTTGTCGTGAATAAGGACCTTCGACAGGTTGAGCCCCATGTCGAAGATCACGATGTCGTCACCGGCGCGGACAGCCGTCATCTGTCGGCCGACTTCCTCATAACCGCCGATTGTCGCAATTTCAATTTCCATTGGTAGGGCCGATCATAGCAGTCCCGTGGACAGTCGTGCAGCCGGAATGGCTGCTGGGAGTGGCGTCCTGCAACGTGAGCCGGCTTCGATCACGTCCTCGCTGGGTCGAATCGAAGGCTCAGTCCCAACCGTGCCAGGGACAGCGCCTATTTCGGTTAGTGAATCAACGGCTCTCCCGACGTAAGTAGTTCTGGGTTTCAGGGCTACAAAGAAACGAGATGGGCTTGAAGAACTATTTCGAGTGGAACATTGGTCACGTTAGTGATCGGTGCAGCGAACAATCTATGAACCTGGTTTCGGTTCTGCACTATCCGGGATTGAGTTGTGAACCGGCTCGAAATCGGTGGGTAGGAACGGTAGCGTGCTCGGGTTCGACGAAGACTGTACTGATAAGTACGCATGACCGCTTCAGCGGTCACCGAGGAATGCTCGCTATCGTAGCCGCTGAAAGTCATTGCATACTTGCTCGCACGACAGCTGCTCGATCAGCGTGTAACCGTTTCAGTGGCGACTATAGATGTCGACTACTGGTGTCGCGTGCAGGTCGAAACATGGGAGATCTGTTGCTTTGACGAGTTCGGCATCCGTGTTTCAACGAGGGATGAGAATCACGTGAGAGATCGTCGTCGCTGATTGATGACTGTCGCACGGACACACCGGTTTCTCTCGGGGTCGCGTTGCGACACGATCGCTGAGTAATCATGATTCGGCTCTCGTTCATGGCATCACAGGTAAGTGGCCGATAGCTGTCGGCCAGCTCGCCAAACGACTCTATTGTTGACACTCGGATCAGCGGACCTCCATATCGTCTGTTCGGTTAGAAGGGGCGGTTGTCATGGGCGCAGGTGGACTCATACCGGAGACTTGTCCGTGTTCCTGGTAGATGCACGTGACGTTGCTGTCGGGCGGGTATCGCAGACAGGTGGGGATGAATTACTCGTCGATATACTGTTGTTCCCACTTCCGGCGCTCTTCGATAGCCTGTTGGCCGCGATCGCTGATCTCGTAGTAGTTGGTTCGCCGATCGAGTTGTCCTTTCTCGACGAGATCCTTATTGACGAGTGTATCGAGATTGGGGTATAATCGCCCGTGATTAATTTCACTGTTGTAATACGTCTCGATCTCGTCTTTTACGTCTTGGCCCGACGGTTGATCGGCTCCTGCAATCACGTACAGCAGGTCACGTTGAAACCCTGTCAGATCGTCCATTTTGTACTCAGGTGGACGGACGGGTACCCGACTATTTGTTATCGATTTCGTATCAACCGTTTCCAGTACGTTCAACGGAGCTAACTGAGTCATTAGTGGTACTGTCTGTCATTTCGTCTAGTAATAGCACCCTACATTCGGTCGTTCGACCCAGTTTCAGCCGCCTCAATATCTCTAATAGATAAATAACATACAAAGAACACTAGGGCCTGTACCGATGCCGGCCTGTACCGGTGTCGGCCTCGTCTTCGAGCGACGATGACTGGTGGTTGAGCATCGCCACTACAGAGACAGCGGTTTCGGTCCGCGCCGTCGATATGGAACAGCGTCCGCTGTGTGTCGAGTAGCGTGCCGAAAAATGATAGTTGAAATGTGAAACCCGTTACCGAACGTAAAAAGCCGTGTTACAGGCGGGTGACGTTGGTGGCGCGGGGGCCCTTGGGGGCCTGTTCAATATCGAATTCGATGTCTGTACCTTCTTCGAGGTCCGGACCGCCAACGTCTTCCATGTGGAAGAAAACGTCATCGTCTGCGTCGTCCGTCTCAATGAAACCGTAGCCGCCTGTGTCGTTGAAGAAATCAACGTTTCCTTTCGCCATTGCAATTCAATCGAGGCCCGGGATACGTATAACAGTTGTGTTATGGCTCGTATATCGAAACAAAAACAATTCGGAACGGAATCCGACGATCAATTGATGTAAGTCGCAGAAATTGGGGCAACGGTTTTCACCGCTGGCTGACGAATCGGTCTCAAACGGACCGATCAGGAGGCAGTCTCTGAGTGGGAACAATCACGTTAGTCCAGTTGGTGGACTCTCTACTGAGGAGTGGTACTGACGAACTGCAGCCGATTGCATTCAGTTCGTTGCAACCCGAACCGACTGTTCGTCCAGAGTCGGGTTCAGACCCACTGTGTATGTTTGACAGGCGTTCACTGTGGCCATTTGGCAGGGGTTCGCTGTAACCGTTTGACAGGGGTTCGAGTGGTCGATCGGAGACATCGCTCGAGCAGACTCGAGTCCATTGTCGTGCATACTCGAGTAATCCATGAATAGCACCGTTTAGGTGGATTCGATAGGTACGCGGCTCTATGAGCGAGACACAGAGCCACGGTGGGCCGACGATCGCACAGGTTGCGCTGATCGGGCTCTTCGTGACGGCACTCGTGACTGCACAGTTGACTGCATCGAAAGTACTCGCGTTCGAACTGCCATTCGCGCTCCCGATTACGGGCGTGCAACTCGTGTTGCCCGGAGCAGCACTCGCGTACGCACTGACATTCCTCGCGAGTGACTGCTATACCGAGCTGTATGGCC
The DNA here is from genome assembly GCF_019879105.1 of Natrinema sp. SYSU A 869. Classification (NCBI taxonomy): domain Archaea; kingdom Methanobacteriati; phylum Methanobacteriota; class Halobacteria; order Halobacteriales; family Natrialbaceae; genus Natrinema; species Natrinema sp. SYSU A 869. The sequence goes on from NZ_CP082249.1 coordinate 2,545,765, forward strand.
GTCGTGCGGGCCAGATCGTCGTCAACGTCGGATTCGTTCTGAACTTCGTCGTTCTCGCACTCGTCTGGTCGACGATTGCCGCGCCGGCCGCTTCCTCGAGCGTCGATCCCGCGGCGTTCGAGACGGCCCTCGGCGCGTCTACGAACGTCGTCCTCGGGAGCCTGTTAGCGTACATCGTCAGCCAGAATTGGGACGTGCTCGTCTTCCACCGCATTCGGGAGCATACCGGCTCAGAGAAGCTTTGGCTCCGGAATATCGCATCGACGGCGAGCAGTCAGGCGATCGATACCGTCATCTTCGTCTCGGTCGCGTTCGCTATCGCACCTGCCATCCTCGGTGTCGGTGCCGTTCCGCCGACGAACATCATCCTCTCGTTGATGGTGGGTCAATACCTACTGAAACTCGCGATTGCCGTCCTCGACACGCCGGTTGTCTACGCTATCGTCTCCGTCGTGCGCTCGCGAGAGGGGCTCGTTGGTGAAGATACCCACATCGCCTGATCCGTCGCCTTTTGCGTCTATCGTCGTGACGATATCGCACGTTTTCGCGTCCGCGCTCCGAACGGGGAGCGTTTAGTAGCCCGCTCGAGAGGGTAGGATATGGACGAACGCGTACGCGAACATGCCGACGTGCTGGTCGACTGGAGCGCTCGCGTCGAGGCGGGCGATGATGTCGTCCTCTCGGTTGGCCCGGACGCTCACGAGCTGGCGGTCGCCGTCGCTGAGAAACTCGGCGACCGAGGTGCGAACCTCCTTGCGACCTACGGCTCGGGTGAGATTACGCGAGCCTATCTTCGAGCACACGACGGGGACTTCGACGAGAATCCGGCTCACGAACTCGCGCTGGTCGAGAACGCCGACGTCTACCTCTCGCTCGGCGGTGGTCGGAACACGAGTGCGACGGCCGATATCCCCGGCGAGCAGCGGCGAGCCTACAACGACGCTCGAAGCGAGATTCGAGAGACTCGACTGGGGACCCGCTGGGTTTCGACGGTCCATCCGACGCGCTCGCTCGCCCAGCAGGCAAACATGGCCTACGAGGAGTATCAGGAGTTCGCCTACGAGGCGATCCTGCGAGACTGGGAGTCGCTGGCCGACGAGATGGCCCAGTTGAAGGACTGCCTCGATGCCGGCTCCGAGGTGCGACTCGTCTCGAGTGACACCGACCTCACCATGGAAATCGAGGGTCGGACGGCAGTCAATAGCGCCGCTTCGGTGGCCTACGACTCGCACAACCTCCCCAGCGGCGAGGTCTTCACTGCACCCGCTGCGACCGAGGGTGAGGTGACCTTCGACGTGCCAATGACGCTGCGGGGCGAGTCCGTCCGGGACGTCCGCCTCGAGTTCGACGATGGCGAGGTTGTCGACTACGAGGCCGACCAGGGAGGAACGGTGATCGGTGAGATTCTCGAGACGGACGAGGGTGCGCGCCGACTGGGCGAACTCGGGATCGGGATGAATCGCGGGATCGACCGCTACACGGATAATATCCTCTTCGACGAGAAGATGGGTGAGACCGTCCATCTGGCACTCGGCCGGGCATACGACGCTTGTCTTCCCGACGGCGAGTCCGGTAACGAGTCGGCTATCCACGTCGATTTGATTACTGATGTGAGCGAGGACTCCCGCCTTGAGGTCGACGGTGAGGTAATCCAGCGCAATGGCGTCTTCCGATTCGAGGACGGATTCGAAACGCAGTGACGCTGCGGAGCGACGGCAGCAGCATACTGTATGGTAGAAGACAATAGCTGGGGATCGAGTGCGGTAAGAACTTCTTACGAGGGGCGAACGCGGTCTCGAAACGTGGAAGTCGTTGCATACTAATCTGTATGCGGTCACTCATATCGAGTACCGCCAGACCGGTGGCGGCCAGTAACCGGTTGGGACTCGTCGATCCCGATGTCAACCCGTCCACAGTTGTCTGCTCGCCCTGCCGGAGGCGGAACACGTGCCGTCGCCTGCCGGCGACCGGTATCGCTCACTCCCAGTGAGACCCGGTCGCTGCGGGCGGCGTGATATCCGGCGGTCACCGTTTTCGTCACGTTCTCGAGTCTCGAGCCCTACTGTCTACTATGCGCGATTGGCTTCGGGCGGGCGTCGCCATCTTCAACGATGGTTACTACCACGCCGCCCACGACGCCTGGGAGGATCGCTGGCTTGAGCTCGAGTCAGGGAGCGACGACGAGCGACTACTCCACGGCCTGATTCAGTACAGCGGCGCGGTCTACCACGCTCGCGAGCGCAACTGGGAGGGAGCCGTCGGGCTCGCCGAGAGTGGCGGCGAGTATTTCGTGGGCCTGCCGGCCGACTACCGCGACCTTCGACTCGAGCCGATCCGGTCATTCCTCGCGCAACTCGCGGCTGACCCCGAATGCATCGAGCGTCGACCCCCGGTTGAACTCGAACACGAGGGAACTGCCCCGACGCTCTCGGAACTCGACTTTGAGCCCACGGCGATTGCGGCGGTCGTCCTCGCCGAGGAGTTCGGCTACGACGAGGAACCGGCCGATCGGGCTCGCACGTACGCACAACGGGACCTCGAGGCCGGCGAGGACGGCAGCAAATTCATCACGCTGCTGTTCGATTTCGTCCGCGAAGACGAGAATCGCGGGATCATCTACCAGCGACTCACCGACCACGTCGGCAGGCGGCAGGCGCGCGAAGAGGACGTGAAAGGGCTGTTCTGACCGGTCGACACCGAGAGTATCAGATCGGATCACCTCGAGATGTCCAGCAGTAACGGAGTGGCAGGGTTCTGTTCGTACTGGCTGCAGGAAGTCGCCACCCCCACGACTAGAGTTTCAAGTCCGGTCCGGTCGAACGCGAGGGTATGGAAATCGGTACCGTGCTCCCGCAACTCGAGATCGGGCACGACCCGCGGACGATCGCCGACTATGCACAGCGCGTCGAGGCGTCGGGGTACGAACACGTGCTGGCGTACGATCACGTCCTCGGCGTCAATCCCGATCGGGGGGACTGGGACGGCCCCTACGACTACGAGAGCACGTTCCACGAGCCGCTGACCACGTACTCCTATCTGGCGGGCCAGACCGACGAGCTGGCGTTCATGACCGGAATTCTCGTCTTACCGCAGCGCCAGACCTCGCTCGTGGCGAAGCAGGCCGCACAGCTGGATCGCTTTACCGACGGTCGGTTTCGCATGGGAGTCGGCGTCGGCTGGAACGAACCTGAATACGTCGCGCTCGGCGAGGATTTCTCGAGGCGAGGGCGACGAATCGAGGAACAGATCGAGGTGCTCCGCCGACTCTGGACGGACGAACTCGTCGACTTTGAGGGCGAATTTCACGAGATCCCGGACGCTGGCATCCGTCCGCTCCCGGTCCAGCAACCGATTCCGCTCTGGATGGGTGGCATGGCCGATCCAGTCAAGCGCCGCGTCGCCCGAATCGCCGACGGCTGGCTGCCCCAGTTCCAGCCCGGCGACGAGGCCGAGGAACACCTCGCGGATCTCTACGACTACGCCGAGGAAGCCGGCCGCGACCCCGACGATATCGGCCTCGGTGGCCGGATGTACGCCGTTCCCGGCGAGGAAGACGAGTGGATCGAGCGCGCTCAGGCCTGGCAGGACCTCGACGCCGACTACCTCTCGATCACGACGATGTATCAGGGCCTCGAGGGCGAGGAACACACGGCCCACGTTGAACGGGTTGCGGAGGTACTGGACGACGTCGACCTATTGTAGCGGGGGACAGCTGCGAGCTCCGCTCTTCACTCGTGGCCCGCCACCGGCAGCGGCTCGTAGGGCTCCTCGAGATAGTCCATATCGGAGTCCGAGAGGTCGATCTCGAGGGCTTCGACGGCATCCTCTAAGTGTTCGACGCTGGTCGTCCCGACGATCGGCGCGTCGACCCAGTCCTTGTGGAGTAGCCAGGCGAGGGAGATCTGGCCCATCGAGACGCCCCTGTCGGCGGCGAGTTCCTGGATCCGTTCGTTGATTTCCTTGCCGCCGCCCTGGAGGTACGACATCTGCTCGAGGTACTGGTCGGTCTGACCCCGTGTCGTCGACTCGATCTCCTCGTGGGGGCGGGTCGCGACGCCGCGGGCTAGCGGCGACCACGGAATGACCCCAACGTCCTCCTTGTCGCACTGGGGTAACATCTCTCGCTCCTCCTCGCGGTAGAGGACGTTGTAGTGGTTCTGCATCGTCGCAAACCGTTCGAGGCCCAGTGCGTCGCTGGTATGGAGGGCCTCTGCGAACTGATGGGCCCACATCGACGAGGTGCCGACGTATCGCACCTGTCCGCGCCGGACCGCGTCGTCGAGGGCGCGCAGGGTCTCGTCGATCGGCGTGTCGTAATCCCATCGGTGGGTCTGATAGAGATCGATCGTGTCCATCCCTAACCGATCGAGACTCGCCTCGAGTTCCTGCTCGATGGCTTTGCGGGAGAGTCCGCTCGCGTTCGGGTTATCGGAGTCCATCTCGGCGAAGACCTTCGTCGCGACGACCTGCGAATCGCGGTCGTAGCCCGCGAGGGCGTCGCCCAGGATCTCCTCGGACTCGCCCGTGGAGTAGACGTTCGCGGTGTCGAAGAAGTTGATTCCGAGGTCGATCGCGCGGTCGATGAGTTCTTTGCTTTCCTCGGGCTCGAGCATCCACTCCCGACCGGTGCCGAAACTCATACAGCCCAGACAGATGCGGCTGACTGTCATCCCCGTCGATCCGAGCGTGGTGTATTCCATGGACGGTGTTGGGACGGCCGGCGACAAATATCGTGGCTCGGCCGAGTCGGTTGCCGGCTCTCTGCGAGTGGCGAGCGACCTGCCGTCAGTCCCGCTGCCCGTCAGTCGTGGGTCGCCGAGTTATCCTGGGGATCGTAGCCCAGCACCTCGCGAGCGCGCTTGAGCGAGTAGTACTTGCGGTCGTTGTCGGAGATGCCGTAGACGATCTCGTAGCCGTAGTCGGCGCGGATGCAGCGATCGAAGAGGTGTGCACAGTCCCGATAGGAGAGCCACATCGCCTGTCCGCGCTCGTAGTCGATCGGCGGGTGGCCCTCGGTGAGGTTCCCGATGCGGACGCAGACGACCGAGAGGTCGTGTTCGTCGTGATAGTACCGACCGAGGGTTTCGCCGGCGGCCTTCGAGACGCCGTAGAGGTTGCTCGGTCGAGGGAGTTCGCTGCCGTCGAGCAGATAGTCGTCGTGCTCGCGGTACAGATCGGGCGTTCGCTCGTCGGTCTCGTAGTTTCCGACGGCGTGGTTCGAGGAAGCGAAGACGACCGTCTCGACGCCTGTGTCGACGGCGGCCTCGAAGACCGTCTGCGCGCCGTCGATGTTGTTGGTCAGCACGCTATCCCACGGCGCTTCGGGGCGCGGGTCACCGGCGAGGTGGATCACGACGTCGATTCCGTCCATCGCCTCGCGGACGGCGTCGCCGTCAGTAATGTCCGCGACGACGAACTCGCCCGGTTGGTCCTCAGTCGGCGGATCTCGATCCAGTAACCGCCACTCGTGTTCCTCAGCGAGGCCACCAAGGATGGCCTTTCCGACCCGCCCCGCAGCCCCCGTGAGCAGGACTGACTGTGCCATTCGTTCGGTGTGAGGGACAGCGTCGATAAGTACCATGCGGTTCGCCGGGAGTGCGGTCGGTGGTGGCACGCGTCTCCCGTAGCGGTGAGCGAACGGCGCTTCGCGCCGTAAGCCGAGCGAACCGCGACGCAAACATGCGGAGGGATGAGGACCGCAGTGACCGGTGGGACCGAGGTCCGCAATCGGCTGGGGAGGGCGTGGACTTTCCGTGCTGCCACGATAGCAGAACGCTCGTCGTCACAATATTACCGTATCGGCCAAGAAACCCGCACGCATCACAACTGCCTTCCCGACCGCACCCGAGCACTCACGCATGTCATCGGACGAAACGCCGACTGACGCCGAAGCCGCCTGTTTCGAGGCCGGTATCAAGTTCGGCTCGCTCTACCACCAATTCGCCGGCACGCCGGTCTCGCCCGACAGCGCGCCGAGCCTCGAGACGGCGATGGAGGAATCGATCGAGAACCAGCCCCACTGCCGCGAGGTCACCGTCGACGTCCGTCTCGACGAACTCGAGGCCGCGCTCGCCGAGTCGACGGCTGATTACACCGAGCTGACGGGCCGCTTCCTCGAGGTCGAAATCGTCATCGGCTACGAGGACTGCGAGGTCGTCACCCACATGGAAATGGAGGACGGCTATCCGCTGATGCGACTCGAGTCGGTTCGATCGTAACGAGGGTGCCGAGTGCCAGTTGGGGCGTCCACCGAGCGCTTGTGAGTGCCCGCCATCGGTTTTTCAATCGGACTCGCGTAGATCAATCAATGGGACCGGAACTCTCGATCGACGCCGATTGGAACAACCTCTACATCGACGGCGAGTGGACGCCCTCGGACGGTGACGAGGAGATCGCCGTCGAGGACCCCTCGACACGCGAGGAGGTCGCACGCGTGCCGGCCGCCGTCGAGTCGGACGTAGACATCGCTTACGAGGCTGCCGCTGACGCACAAAAAGAGTGGAAGAACGCGCCACCGGCCGAACGCGAGCGGGTCGCGCAGGGGTTCGCGAGAACGCTCCAGGAGTACGAAGACGAGATCGTCGAGTTGCTCGCTCACGAGGCGGGCGGCTCACAGATCATGGGCGAGACATCGGTCGGGATCACGACTGATCAGGCCAACGAGGCTGCGACGCTCCCCCGTCGAATGAAGGGCGAGCAGGTCGACTCCAACGTCCCTGGCAAGGAGAACTTTGTCCGCCGAGAGCCCCAGGGCGTGGTCACCGTCATCTCCCCGTGGAACTTTCCGCTCAACCTCTCGGGGCGGGCAATCGCGCCGGCCATCGCGACTGGGAACGCAGTCGTCGTTAAGCCCGCCTCGAATACGCCGATTACAGGCGGCCTCCTGATGGCGAAACTGTACGAGGAAGCGGGCATTCCCGACGGCCTGATCAACGTCGTCCCCGGTCACGGCTCGGACATCGGTGACCCAGTCGTCGAACATCCAGAGAGCGATGTCGTCGCCTTTACCGGCTCGACGCCAGTGGGACGGGGAGTCGCCGCGAAAGCCGGCGAAAACCTCTCTGTGGCGGCAATGGAACTCGGTGGCAACAACGCCCACATCGTCACCGCCGACGCCGACGTTGAGGCGGCGGTCGACTCCGCCGCGTTCGGATCGTTCGTCCACCAGGGGCAGGTCTGTATCTCCATCAACCGCCACCTCGTCCACGAAGACGTCTACGACGAGTATGTCGACTTACTCACGGATCGCGCGGCGTCGCTCCCGGTCGGGAGCGCCCACGATCCGGACACGGTCGTCGGCCCCATTATCGACGAGAGCCAGCGCGACGAGATGCTCGGCTACGTCGAGGAGACCGTTGACGACGGCGCAACGCTCGAGACGGGCGGCGAGACGGTTGAGCTAGACGGTGTCGACGACTCGCTGGTCGTCGCACCGACGGTGCTCTCGGATGCAACCAACGACATGGCCGCCGCGTGCAACGAGCACTTCGGTCCGATCGCACCGGTCGTTCCGTTTTCGGATGTCAAGGAAGCGATCGAACTCCACGACGATACCGAGTACGGCCTCTCCGGGTCGGTTCACGCAGGCGATGTCGGTACCGGAATGCAGATCGCGGAACGGTTAGATACCGGCATGGTCCACGTCAACGACCAACCGGTCAACGATGAGGCCCACGTCCCCTTCAGCGGCACGAAAGCCTCGGGCGTCGGCGGCTACAACAGCACCGACATCATGGATCAGGTCACCGAAAAGAAGTGGATCTCCGTCCAGCACGATCAGCGGGAGTATCCCTTCTGATCGGTCGGCTGGTCGCGCAGTCGCCCGGCTGTATAGTCGTCACGGCGACCGGGTCTCCGAGACCGAGACCGAGACCCGGTCAAGAGCCTCCGTGACGATAGCTCCCTCCCGAATCGACCGACGGCTCAAGGTGTGACGCCTGCTGACAATCCGATGGCGGGCTACATCTGACGACTTTCCTTTCGAAATCCTGCTCCTGTTCGACCGATATCGATCCGCTCCCGACCGATTTCACTTTCACTTTCGGGCTATCTTTTAACCATGGTGCCCGCAAAGACGATGACATGAGCCAAGCCACGCTCGGCGACGACGAGGAACTGTTCGGGGAAGCGGCCAACGAGATGCGCGAGGACGTCGAATCCTCGCTCGCGGACGCCTGGGCGGCGTTGCCCGACGCCGACGACATCTGGGAGACCGACGCCGACAACGTGCTGGGCGTGCTCAACGGACTCAACTCGTCGCTCGAGGCTGGTGACGCCGAGGATAACCTTCGCGACGCGAAGAAGTGGTTCACGATGGGACAACGCGCCGACGCCTTCGACGACGCTGACGACCTCGAGGCGGAGATCGAAGACCTCGAGGAGGCCATTACGGATATCTCGGAGGCCGGCGAACAAGTCAGCGAACTCACGTCGACGATTCCGGCGCTCCGCGGGTCGCTTCAGGACACCGGTCCCGCGGAGACCGACGACGAGGAAGCGGACGCCGCGGACGAGGACGAAGACGAAAACGAAAACGAGGAGTAATCGATCACCGGCTATCGAACGTCGATTGACCACCGCGAACCTACCGCCGTTCGGGCCGTAAGATGTCGCGCTCGGCAACCGTCTCGAGCAGCCGAACCAGCGCGTCGGCGGCTAGCTCGTACAGTTCCTCGCCCCGCTGAGCGTCGCCCTCGTCCGGATCGCCGACCACGCCGTTTTCCGTAAACTCCGCCGCGTCGTAGGCCAGATTCGCGTAACTCGTCCAGTCGCCCCAGCCGTCGGCAGCGCCAACCTGTGCCTCGTCGATCCGGTCTTCGCGGATCAGTTCCGGCTCGAGGTGGCGCAAGAGTCCTGTCTCGAGGGGGCCACCGTGGCCCATATCAGCGGTATGCTCGCCGACGCCTTCGAACCAGGTGAACGGGACGACGTAGGCGTCGCCGTCTCGCGTGAGGCGGCCGCCGACCTCCCGGAGGGCGTCGACGTTGCCGCCGTGGCCGTTGACGATGACGACACGGTCGAACCCGTGATGAGCGAGGCTTGCGACGGCCTCACCGACGTAGTCACGGAAGGTGTCCTCGGAGACCCACATCGTCCCGGGGAACTGGCGGTGTTCCTCGGCGATCCCGACCGGAATCGCCGGCGTGCGGACGACCTCGCGGTCGACCCGCTCGATCCCGGCGTCAGCGATTGCTTCGGCGGTCAGCACGTCCGTCCCGAGGGGCGCGTGGGGGCCGTGCTGTTCCGTGCTCCCGATGGGGACGACCGCAAGGTCCGCCTCGAGGTCCCGAACGTCCGTCCATGTCGCCGTTGTGAGGTCCATGCCGGAGTATGCCGACCGTGTAGACATGAAACCCGCGGTGGCCGACACTACCCAGACTCGACACTCAAGGTGGGCAGACCCTGCATGTTCCCGCCCGAACATTATCCACACCACCGTGGAAGAGGGGCCGTATGAACCGCGGCGCTGGCGTTCTCGAGGCCATTCGCGAACTCGTCCCGGAGTGGGGTGCGGCCCTCGCCGCGGCCGTAACCCAGCTCGGCGACGGTTGGTTGGTGCTCGTGCTCGGGATCGGCGCGTCGTGGGCGGTTGCGTGGCGACGGACGGTCCACCGCGGTCGCCAGTTCGGGACCGATCGTCCCTCCCGGCGGCCGGACGGGCCTTGGATCCTCGCCGTCATCATCGGCGGGCTGGCGGTGATGACGGCGCTGAAACATCTCTTCGCGTTACCGCGCCCCGAACTCGCGACGCTCGAGCCGGCCGTCCTCCCATCGTCGACTCGGCCGTGGTACCGGTCGATCGTGAACGCCGGCGGCTACGGGTTTCCGAGCGGTCATGCGGTCGGGGCGACCGTCACCTACGGGCTATTCGCGCTGGTACTCGAGGCGGGAACACGTCGACTCCGTCTCGCGGTCGCCTCGATGATCATCGCCGCCGTCTGTTTCACTCGACTCGTCCTCGGCGTTCACTACCCGCTCGATGTCGTCGCGGGGGTCGTCGTCGGGGGCTGTTATCTCGCCGTCACGTGGCAGCTTCTCGAGCGGTCGCCGTTCGACCGAACGCTTACCGCGTTCACACTCACACTGGGGCTTGCCGGCGTGGCGATGGTCGCCAGCGGCCGTGCGGACAGCGCCGTCGCGTACACGGCGCTCGCGGCCGGCGCGCTCACTGGCTGGACCCTCGAGAACGCGACATCGCCGCTCGAGCCGACGGCCGTCGAACGACGCCGAGTAGAGCAGCTGTCGCTGCTGGTCGCGTTCGTTCCCCTCGCTGTCGTCGGCGGCTTCGGTGTCTTGAGCGGTCCGCCAAATTGGTCGTCTCGGCTGCCCTTCTCGGTTTCCTGTCGGTACTGCCAGCGCTCGTCTTGCCGCGCTTGACGACGGACGATCCGATGTCACGGTGACCGCAGCGGTGCCACGGCGAACGCAGGCCCAACCCGTTTGGGTCGCTGAATCCTTCCCGTACGTATGCCCGAAGATAGCCGCGAGCTTGGCGTCGAACTCGGCGATCTACAGGAGACGCTGGAGAACCTGGAGTATCCGATCGGCCACGACGAGTTACTCGAGAAACACGGCGATGAAACGATCGAGATGAGTGGCAATACGACGACGCTCGAGGACCTCATCGGGCCACTGGGCGAGGACGAGTATCAAGATTACGGCGAGGTTGAGCAATCGATCATGAATATGGTCGGCGACGAGGCGATCGGGCGGAAGAACTACAGCGACCGCACGCCGCCCGCGGCGGGCGAGGACCGGCAGGACGAAGGGGGACCGGGTCAGGGCGGTCAGGAGGATCAGGAGTCGTTCTAGACCGATAGTCGGAACGTCAGCCGGTCGCAGATGCGACCGTTTCAATGTCAGTCGTCGTCGCCGACTTCGGTCCGCGCTTGTCTGCGTTGAGCGCGTTCGATGAACTCCTCGGGAAGCTCGTCGATCTCGCCGGCCTGGACACCCCAGAGGTGCGAGTAGAGCCCGCCGTTTGCGAGCAGTTCGTCGTGTGTCCCTCGTTCGACGATCTCGCCGCCCTCGAGGACGAGGACCTGATCGGCGTCCTTGATCGTCGAGAGCCGGTGGGCGATGGCGAACGTGGTGCGATCCTCGGCGAGGTCGTCGATCGAGCGCTGGATGAGCATCTCCGTCTCGGTGTCGACGTCGCTGGTCGCCTCGTCCAAGACGAGGATGGCGGGATCCTTGAGAATCGCGCGGGCGATGGAGATCCGCTGGCGCTGGCCGCCCGAGAGCTTGACGCCGCGCTCGCCGACCTCGGTGTCGTACCCCTCGGGCAGGTTCCGGATGAACTCGTGGGCTTCGGCCATCTTCGCAGCTTCGATCACGTCCTCGCGGTCGGCATCGAACGTGCCGTACTTGATGTTCTCCTCGACGCTGCCATAGAAAAGGAAGGTGTCCTGACTGACGTAGCCAAGCGACTCGCGCAGGCTCCGGAGGGTCACGTCTTGGACCTGCTGGCCGTCGACGCGGATCTCACCCTCGTCGACGTCGTACATCCGCAAGAGGAGCTTGAGGACCGTCGACTTACCCGCACCGGTGGGCCCGACCAGTGCGAGCGTCTCACCGCCCTCGACGGTGAAGTCGATCCCCTCGAGGATCGTCTCCTCGTCGTATCCGAACGTCACGTCGTCGTATTCGACGCGGCCCTCGGTCACCTCGAGCTCGGGGGCGTCGGGCTCCTCGCCGACCCGGTTGGGTTCGTCCATTAGCCCGAAGATGCGGGCGCTCGAGGCGCGGGCCCGCTGGTACATGTTGATGATCTGCCCGAACTGCGCCATGGGCCAGATAAAACGCTGCGTGTAGAGGATGAAGACGACGAACATCCCGGTACTGAGTCCGCCCGAGAACGGACCCGGCGCCCCATCGATGACCCAGAGTCCGCCGACGAGGAAGGTGATGACGAAGCCGATCCCCGCGAGCACGCGCAGGCCGGGGAAGAACTTGATCCGCGTGCGAATCGCCCCCCAATTGGCGTCGAAGTACTCCTTGGAGACGTCCTCGACCCGGTCGGACTCGTAGGACTCGGTTGTACTGGACTTGATGACCTGAATGCCACCGAGGTTGTTCTCGAGGCGGGAGTTGACCTTCCCGACGGTCGAGCGGACCTGGGCGTACTTGGGCTGGATGGTCTGGATGAACAGGTAAGTGAAGACGGCGATTAACGGCACTGGAAGCAGGGCGACCAGCGCGAGCTGCCAGTTGATCGCGAGCAGCAGGCCGCCGATTCCGAGCACCATCACGAGCAGCCGAAAGAGGGAGTTCATCCCGTCGTTGAGAAATTTCTCGAGGCGGTTGACATCGTTCGAGAGGATCGACATCATCTCGCCGGTCTGTTTGTCGGCGAAAAAGCCCATGTCCAGGCGCTGCATCTCGTCGTAGGTGTCGGTCCGGATGTCGTGCTGGACGTTCTGGGCGAAGGTGTTGAACCCCCAGTTTCGGGTCCAGTGGAAGCCGGCCGAGAGGAGAAAGGCGCCCGTGATGATTCCGATCGTCAGCCAGAACTGCGCCAGCCGTCCCTCGGGGACGTAGGGAGCGACGAGCCCTCCGCCGACCGGGAACGCCTCGGCGTACGGGATGTCCTGCCGGATCACGGCGTCGATTGCAACCCCTAGCATGAGCGCCGGGAGCAGGTCCAGGATTCTGGCGAAGAAACTCGCGATGACGCCGATGACCGCAGCACCCGTGTAGTTCGACCCGTACTCGAAGAACAGCCGCTTCATCGGATTCTCGACCTCTTCGCGCTGTTCCTCGAAAGGATCGTCCTCGTCCGGCTCGGCGGTACTCATTGGCCAGTGCTCAGGGTCCGCCAGCAATAAGGATTATCGACGAGCCGAAATACGTTCGGCGTCGACCGCTGCTGGTGCAGTCGGCTCGCGCTCCGCTATCGCGGCGGATCGCTCAAGCGTCTCGAGGCCACTACTGGTAATAATCGTCCGGTTCGACTCGAGGTCGATCTCGACTTCGTCGCCGACCTCGATCCCCGTCTCGTTCGCGTAGCCGCGTGGCACCTCAAGGACCCACTTCCCGCGGCCGGAGTATCGGAGTTCCTCCCCGTCCTCGTCGGGGCCGGGCGCGCGGGCGTGGTGGATCGTCGTGATCTCGCGATCCGCATTGATGAAGATGATGTCGATATCGAAGTCCATCTCGCGCATCACGTAGGTCAGATCCTGTTCTTCGTCGTGGACGAACAACATTCCGTTACCCGACTCGAGGGAGTCGTGATCGCTCAGCCCGGTATAGCGTTCGGAGGCGTCGTCCGCGACCGCTACGTCGACGACGGCCTTGGCGTCGCGGTTGCCGTCGGTTTCGCCCGTCGAATCACCGCTACCGTTGGCTTCGTCTGCAGACCCATCGCCATCCTCGGTTCCGTCCGTGGACCCCCCATCGCCGGAGCCGCCGTCGCCGCCGGTGGCGGCATCGGCACTCGTTTCGTTGTCGGCTTCCGCAATAGACTCCTCGTCGGCCCCGTCATCGAAAACGCGGACCTCGCCCTCGTCAGGACCCCACGGCGCTGAGACGAGTCCAGACTGAACGAGAACGACGCCGACGATGGAAAGAGCAGCAATCACGAGTAGCCCCTTCCATACGTACTCGAGTGCCATGCAGGATACCTGCACCGCGAGAGAGTAAAGGTTATTCGGACGGACCTACTCGTCTCGGATACGGGCTCGTGGTCTAGCTGGTTATGACGCGGCCTTTACAAGGCCGAGGCCGGTGGTTCGAACCCGCCCGAGCCCATTTCTCTGGCGAACGACAGTGAGCCAGAGACATGTATGCGAGGGCGGGTTCGAATCAGGGAGCAGCGAAGCTGCGACCGTGGTTCGAACCCGCCCGAGCACTCTCACTTTCGAACCTCGAGCAGCGTCTCTATCGAAAACCGTTCGAGCGGGGGCAGGATAGTAGTCATCTCGCCCGACGAGGACCGAGCGCGATTGAACCCGCAAGTCGGACTACTCAGTTGCTCCCGTCCGAGCACGCACCGAGAGTGATCACTGCTTGAGTCGCGCGACGTTCTCCCGGATCTGGCCGAGGAGGCCGTCTCCGGACTCGGTCTGGAGGGCGGCATACAGCGTCGAGTTCTCCGGTTCGTCCTCGACGACGATCTGGAGGTATGGCTCGAGTTGCTCGAAGCTATCCGCGAGGACGACGGTGTGGTTGTCCTCGTTGTGGTCGACGACGCCGGCGTCGTCCAGTTTCGGGACGTGGCACTGGACCGATGAGACGTAGACGCTCTTGTACTCGTTTTTCGCGACTTCGTCGGGCGGCACGTCGTGTTCCCAGCCCGCGACTGTCTCCGCCAGCGTTGAAAGTTCGATGGGATCTTCCTGACCGCGCAACGCGTAAAGGAGATACCGCCGGCGGCGGTTCGCCAGCAACTCGAGAATGGTGTCAGCGTCGAGCTCTTTCGCCTCCTGACTCGAGGTAAGGGCTGCCATAACACGATATTACCCCCCAGTGCTGAAAAGGGTGTCTTGAATATCCGAAATTCCAACAGACAGCGGGTAATCACGCATAGATATCCCCGTATTGTCTACGTTACTCGTTTTCCGAATACTTACTCGAGTCGTCGGAACGTCATCGGGTATCCTGTAAGCGGTGTGGAAAACCGATATCGATTCGAAATCCTTTTTTATACCCTGGACGGAGGATGGAGTAGGCCGCCTTAGCTCAGACTGGGAGAGCACTCGACTGAAGATCGAGCTGTCCCCGGTTCAAATCCGGGAGGCGGCATTTTTGCGACGAACAATACGGCGAGCGTAGCGAATCGTCCGTGAACACCAGAAATCGATCCGGACGGATTTGAACCCTGGGAGTCACGCGCAACGAGCAAAGCGAGTGAGTATGTCTTCCTTCGGTTCAAATCCGGGAGGCAGCATGACCTTCTCGGTTTACACGCCGGAACAACAACTTCCCTACTCAGGGGTCTATTCGTCGCTTCTCGTCACGGGGGTGAGCGCGGGTGCAACTGATCGAGACCGCGCCCCACGAGTTCGCGGCCCACTATCTCTTCGCTGAGTATGGTCTCGATTCGTTCTTCGCGTGCGACAGCCGGATTAACTGAAGCGGTAGCGCGGAGTCCCCTTCCTCAAGGAACGAGCGAAGTGAGTGTGTAGGGAGGGGAGGAGCGCGTTCGTATAGAACACAACCACTAATCTGTAAGTAACCACCCACCTACATTGAAACTGTGGCAGACGACTACGTGCGTCGGACGGCAATCACTCGTCTTGAAGTCACGGACGAGCAACGCGACCTTCTCGAAGAGACTATCTCCGAGTGGAAGCGTGGTTGCCAAATCGCCACCGACATGGCGTGGGGGAAGTGCAACGCCAAAAGCGACGTACAGCCCCTCGCCTACGACGATGTGCGCGAACACACCGAGCTTGGTAGTCAGCACGCGATTCTCGCCACCCACCAAGCCGCCCAAGCCATTACCGGCTGTATCGAACGCCAGTCGACGGGTAAGAAGGTCAGCAAGCCGACGTTCACCGAACCCACGGTGAAGTACGATACGCGGACGATGACGATACCGTCTCCCTCTCTACAACTGAGAGTCGGGTCCGGTGTCCACTTGACCTTCTTGAAGCCGATGATGGCTACCAGAATCAGTACCTCAACTCGGAGGAATGGAACGTTACAGAAAGTACGCTCACCGGCCGCGATGGCGAGTTCTTCTTGCACATCGGCTTCCGCCGACACAAGAACGATACTGAGAGGAACACCGCTGAGGACGGAACGGTCCTCGGGGTTGACCTTGGTATCGAAAATCTCCCGGTCACAAGTACCGCCTACTTCTTCAGCGGGCGGGAGTTAACCCACAATCTCCGCGAGTTTGAGAAGGTACGCGCCGGACTCCAACAGACCGGGACGCGAAGCGCTCACCGAACGCTCGAACAGTCGAGTGACCGCGAACTTCGCTACGTCCGCGATGTACTTCACCGGGCGTCGAACGCTATCGTCGCGGAAGCACTCCGATACGAGTGTGACGTGATTGCGTTCGAGGACTTAACCCACATCCGCGACCGAACAGGCGCGTCGTGGGGGCACAAGTGGGCGTTCCGAACACTCTACGAACAGGTGGAGTACAAAGCCGAATCGGTCGGTGTCTCGGTGAACCAAGTCGGGTCGGCGTACACATCCAAGCGGTGCGCCGAGTGTGGATTCACGGCGGGCGAGAATCGCCCGACTCGCAACGACTTCCGGTGTGTGGAGTGCGGGTCGGAAGCGAACGCGGATTACAACGCGGTCGCTGGACTACGTCCGTCGGGCAGCAAAGTCGCATAGCGACTTTGCGACGGCGAAGAACATCGGGATGCGGTATGTCCGTCGGGGCCAACAGTCGTCTCGGCGGACGGGCAACAGTCAGCTTGCCCTGAAGTCTGGAACGGTGACGCCGAGCGGCGGATTTACCGCCTACCCGGATGGGTTCGAGGCCGAGTTCATGGACAAGCCCCACCCTTAACGAGCAAACCCGTCAGGGTGAGCGAAGTAGGGTGAGGTAGTTGACCGAACCAAACGGACCGTTGCACGCGCTGAGTGCCGAGGACTGACTCACCGCGACGGCCTCTCGCTGAACCGACAGCCATGAACCTACTCGAGATAGTCTCGAAGATGGTCGAGGGGTACATCTCCGGCGGAGCCGAGGAGGCAGTGGCAGAAGGTGTCGAGGAGACGGCGGAAGAAGCGACCGGTCGTGATCTCTACCGACAACTGTCGAATCGGCGAGTGAATCGGGTGCCATGCAGGCGAGCGGGGGGACGAGGGCGGCGATATTTCGACGGCACAGCAGCGGTAGTCAGCGTTCCCCGCGCAACTGCCGTTGAGAAGTGTCGGTCTGCGAGAGTCCGTTTTCCCGGTGATCGAAGCATGAATTCGCTTCGATTCGAGGTTGGGACACCCGTCGGGGACAGGAAAGGATTAATACAGGTCAGTATCGATGTAGATCTGGATGTCTAACGTATCAGAATCAGCGGGGGCGAAGACGGCAACGACGCAGTCGAGCAGAGTGGCGCGAGTACTGAACCTGTCAATCCTCTTCGTCGGTATCGGACTGCACGCAGGGGTCGGTTTCGCGATGCACTACCTTAAGATGTTCTCGGCCCACCAAACGACGTACTTCTCCGTTGGTGCTGCCATCGGGTTGATCGGACTTCTCCTCTGGCTCGTCGCCAGATAACCGACGTCTCAGCCGCGGGATCGCAAGCAGCGGTAGTCGCGGCGTTCGACTTCGAGCGGCGGATGTCAACGGAAGCGACATCGAGACGATGGGGGCGCCTCGAGACGCGAGGCGGCTAGTCCCGCTCGATAACCGGCATTCTGCACGGGGAAGCCAACTCCTCAAGAGGCACGAGGCTGTCAGTACGCCCGTGAGCGACAACTCAATTACAAACGAGAGCGACACGTTCGAGATCGGCGGTTCGACCGTCCACCGGCTGGGTTTCGGTGCGATGCGGATCACTGGTAAGGATATTATCGGCGCGCCAGAGGACGAAGAAACCGCACGCGAGGTCGTCCGGCACGCGGTCGACTGCGGCGTCGACCTCATCGACACGGCCGACTCCTACGGCCCTGCAGTGAGCGAGCGACTCATCGGCGAGTCGATCGGCGACCCCGACGATGTTCTGGTCGCGACTAAGGCCGGTCTGTTGCGCAATAGCGAGGGCGACTGGATCGCTCACGGCGATCCAGACTACATCCGTAATCAGGTCCTCACATCGCTCGACCGGCTCCAGACGGACACGATCGATCTCTACCAGTTCCATCGGCCCGACGATGACACCGACTTCGAGGACTCCGTCGCGACCTTCGCGGAACTCAAAGACGAGGGGTTCGTCGACGCGGTCGGCGTCAGTAACGTCTCCGCGGAACTCCTCGATCAGGCCCGCGAACAGGTCGAAGTCGAAACCGTCCAGAATCGGTACAACCTGAACGACCGCGGGAGCCAAGAGGTGCTTGAAATCTGTGAGGACGAGGGCATCGGCTTCATCCCGTGGGCCCCGATCAACGGCGACGATCTGGCCGAACACGGCGACCTCCTCGACGAAATCGCTGAGAACCACGACGCGACGCGACGACAGGTCGGGCTGGCCTGGCTCCTCGAGCGCGCCGACGTCATGTTGCCCATCCCGGGCACGTCCGATCCCGACCACCTCGAGTCGAACGTCGCGGCCTCGCAGCTCTCGCTGAGCGATGACGAGGTCCAGCGACTGACCGAGGCCGCCGACTGAGGATCCGCACATTCGCTGATTTTCCACTCGAGCGAACTGTCACCCTTGGAGTCGACCGGCGATGCGCTGAGAGAGATCGGTAAGGTAAAACGAACCCCAAATCGCGGCGACGACGGCCCCGACGACGTCGTAGACGAGGTCGACGATCGTGTCATTCAGGCCGTGCTGGGCGAGGATCGCGTCGAGCCCGAGCCGCTGTGCGCTCCAGTCGATCGCGAACTCCATGAGCTCCCAGACGACGCCGAAGGCCAGGACGAACACGAGGATGAACGCAAACAACATCGCGGGCGGGACGTAGATCTCGTCGGTGTGGAGATCGATTGCCCGGACGACCGCGTACCCCGCCGCGGCGACGATCGACGCCGAGATCGTGTGCGTTAGGCTATCCCATGGGCCGATCAGTGCGTACAACCCTGCCGAGCCGAGGACGTGGAGAAACACGGCCGCCGTGAGCCAGAACACGAGCCCCGGTTCGAGTGGCAGTTTGGCGTCTCGCTCAAGGACGGCGGGGAGGAAGGTGATCGCAAGCGCGATGGCAGCGTTCGAGACCGTCGCCAGGTCGCGGCTGGCGATGCCATACAGCAGGAGGACAGCGAGGGCCGCCTGCATGACGCGAGAGAGTCGCCTGACGATCTCGTCGGGGGCGTCAAGCTGATCGCGGATCAGGGACGGGACGGGATCCGGTTCCTCATCGGGCGAGGGTTCCCGCGGCGTCGGCGTGCGCTGGGCCTCGAGATCGTCTCCACCGTACGACTGGAAGTAGCGACCGAAGATGATACCCGCGAACAGGCCGGCGACCGCCGCGTAGCCGAAGTTGATCATCAGTGCGTGATTAGCAGCATCCTGCGACCGACCGTTCAGGATGTAGTTGGTCTCGAGAGTCACATCTGCTAGCCACTGGGCGACGTTCCACGTGCCGGCAACGGCCAGCGTCGTGAGTACGACTAACACGACCGCGAACGCGTGGTTCATCTGCACTGCGGTAAACCGATCGATCTCGACGCACGCGACGAGTGCGACCGCGGCGACGGCAACGTAGACGGCGATCGACGTCAGGAACGACTCACCGAGCACCGTCGCGTCGACGACGGGGAGCAAGATCAGGACCAGCAGTTCCCAGGGTGGCATCACGAGGGGATCCCGAAACGCGGCGGCCGGCAGCAGGACGATCGCGACCGCGAACCCGGTAAACGCAAACCAGCGATACGAGTTGGCGAGGCCATAATTGATCGCAAGGGTGACGAGCGCGATCGTGACCGCCCAGGCGAGCGCCGCGTTTCGCTGTGTCTCGTCGAACAATCCACCGAATCGAGCGTCCGCCATACACCTCCCTAGGGGACGACGCCCCTAAACGCGAGAGCATGAGAGAGCCATCGAACGGTCGGCTGTGCGCTCGAGCGGTGACGCCTTGACGGTCGCGTTCACTTCACTTGCCGACGAAGACGGTCTTCAGTCGCGATCCACAAGACGGACAGCAGAGCGTCTGCCACGTCGTTGGATCCAGTCCGCCCATCGTCTTCGTCCGGCGGGCCTCGTTGAACGGGACGGTCTCCCCGCAAGAACCACACTCGAAGCTGTCGTCCGTCTCGGCCATCGATCGAGGGGACGGTCCGCACGCGCTTTGATCTGTGGACAGCGTCGATCGCGGCGGCTCACGTCCGCTCCGTTTCGACCGAAGACTGATAATTCAGTCTCGTACTATTGTTGTATGGTCTCACGTGACGACCTCGAGCACGGACAGGCCCGCGTCAACGAAACGAAACTCCACTACGTGACCGCCGGCGACGGACCGCCGCTGGTGTTGCTCCACGGCTGGCCACAGACGTGGTACGAGTGGCGGGATGTCATTCCAGCGTTGGCCGACGAGTACACCGTCATCGCACCCGACCTCCGGGGGCTGGGCGACTCCGAGACACCGGTCTCGGGGTACGACAAGGACACCGTCGCGACCGACATTCGAGAACTCCTCGACCACCTCGGCCACGGCGACGAACCGATCGCGCTCGTCGGCCACGACTGGGGGATGCCGACGGCCTACGCCTACGCCGCCCAGTACCGCGACGACGTACGCGCGCTCTGCGTGCTCGAGGCCGGACTGCCGGGAATCAATGAGGACGAGAAACGCAAGCTCTGGCACACGCGCTTTCACAGCGTGCGCGACCTCCCGGAGCGGCTGGTCGCCGGCCGAGAGCGGCTCTATCTCGACTGGTTCTACGGAGAGGGGGCGTACGATCCCTCAGCGATCGACGACGACGCTCGCGAGGAGTACGTCCGCTGTTACTCGCAGGCCGGCGGACTGCGGGGCGGGTTTGAGTACTACCGTGCCTACGACACCGACGCCGAGCACAATCGAGACCACGCCGAGGAGCCCCTCGAGATGCCCGTCCTCGCTCTCGGCGGCGCGGCGTCCTTCCGGGACCTCCCGATCAGGGACATGAAGGCGGTCGCGACTGACGTCGAGGGTGAAGTTATCGACCGCGCTGGCCACTGGATCCCCGAGGAACGGCCGGCGTACTTCGTCGATCGACTGACGAGATTCCTCGCGGACGCGGCGTGAATCAACGGAGACGCGAGACAGGGGTGTCTCTCGAGTTCAGTACTGCTCTTTGACCCTGTCGATCTGGCAGTCTATGCAGAGATCGTCGGCGAAACAGGCGATGTTGTCGTACGGACACTCGTATTCGTCGACATCAACGGACAGGCGGCGCTTCGCGTGCTCCCACTCCGTTTCCCAGTCGTCGATGTCCATCTCGGACGAGGTGAACACGACGGCGCCATCTCGACCCACGATCTTTGCGACCGTGACCGAGCGGTGGTTTTCTTTAACGACGCTGATCGCGTCTTCGTATGACGCACACCGGATCACCTCTCTCCCCGTCTGATCGTCCAAGAGACGGACGACGATGGAGCCGTCGTACTCCTCGGTCGGCTCCAACCCATTGGTCATGCCATCTACTGTTGGAACGGCGCGACAAAAAGTTGCGCTTCGAGAGAACCTCGGTTTCTCTCGAGCATGTATCGTTATTTGACCGACTGAACTCCATTCAGCGAAGAACGTCTGGGTGCGAGAATCGAACCACGGTCGTTCCGCTCACTGCGTTCGCGTCACTCCCTGATTCGATTCTCGCCTTCCGGCTTTTCCGCTCCTCGTTTTACTCGTCGCGAAAAAGTCCGGGTGCGAGAATCGAACCCGCGTCTCAGCCTCCACAAGGCTGAAGGATAACCACTACCCCAACCCGGACACGCTTACACGTTATCCTACAGCCGGTTGGACTAAAATACGTTACGACTCTGCGATACGGTGTGGGACTCCGTACCGCGCGATCTCGGACGTCGTGAGTGACCACTGGTAGCTCGAGGCACACAAGCCCGTTCGCGACCGAGACGTTTTTCGGTATACGGCGGGTAGAGCCTACAAGCGTGGCCATCACCGACAAGATCTACATCAAGAACCACCGGCAACTCAGCTCCCAGCTCGAGACGAACATCCCCAAGGGAGCGTTCAAGGGTGCGACGCTTGACATGCTCTTTCAGGGCAGCGGCCTCGAGAAGTTGGACGATGCGACCCGCGACCGGGTGCTCGATTTCACGCAGGACTTCCTCGACTGCGGTTGCGACAACAACCCCTACTGTGGCTGCCCGGAGCGGAAGTTCATCCAGTACCTCCTCGAGTTGCGCGCGCAGGGGCTGGGCCCGGACGCGATCGTCGACGTGATGACCGACGACTACATGGTCTACGCCTATTCCGGCGACGTGCTCTCCTTCCTCGACAACGGCGTCCGCACGCTCGAGGCCGCGGAGGGACTCGCTCGCGTCGAAGGCGCAGACGAGAAATACGACCAGATCCGGCAGGCGAAACGGGAACTCGAGCGATAACGCCGTTTCTCGAGCACCGGGTGCTTGCCGTCCCCAATCGCCTCCGATCGGGGACCGGTTCTGCAGTCTCCGACGAGAGATCCGTTTTGCAGGTTCTCTGAGAGTGATGGAGTACACATATCACCGCTCCGTAACTATCACTATCCGTGTTACAATCGGTGTTGTTCGTTGGGAGCTGGTTCGCCAGCGTCCTTCAGGAACTCGCGTTGTGGGTCGGCGCTCTCCTCTTGCTCGCCAGCGTACTCTCCGCGTACGTGGGCTGGAAACAGCGCCGGAAAGCGCTCTTGGTCGGCGAGACGCCCCGGTCCGAAGCCGCGGACGTGCGATCGCCGGGCGTCGTCCGAGTCCGAGGGACGGTCGTTCCGAACGGCGAGAAGACCACGTTCACGTCCCCTTTTGGCAGTATAGGGACGGTGTTACACCCGCCAGCGCTCACTAACGATCGATGTCAGGTCCCCTCTCGGTCTGAAAAGGCAGTTCGAATGGAACGCTGTCGTAGAGCCGGCTACCGCAGCTGGTAGGATTCGTCTTCCTCGTCTAACTCGTCAAGCAACAGAACCTCATCCTCCTCGTCCTCGAGTCGGTCCTGCAGGTCGTTAACGTAACCCTTGTACTCGTCGAGTTGCTCCCGGAGGTGTTCAGCCTCGAGCTCGAGCCGTTCGTGTTCGCGGATGAAGCGCTTCGGGACTTCGACGGTCGGCGGGAACGAGATATCCTCACCGTCTCCCTCTCCGCCGGTGCGGGCCTCGAGGTCGTCCTCGGGGACGACTTCGACCCGGCCGTCGTGTTCGACGAGCTGGTCGACGTAATTCCGGAAGACGGCGGACAGCGAGATGTCGCGCTCCTCGGCGATCGCCTGGAGCGCCTCGAACGCGTCCTCGTTGACCCGGAACGAGATGGTCTTGTTCTTGTTCCCCATCGATACCCCTAATCGTCGTTCACGCCACTTAACCATTTGTCAGACAGCGTGTGCGATCGGAGCGTTGCTCGTTCGCTCGAGCGCTCGAGCGGACGGCGGCGAACCCGTGGACCGGCGATGACCCGGCAGGCTATTCGTCTGGAGGCCTAATTCCGCTCTATGCTGTCCGACACGCCGGGACTCCACCACGTGACGGGGATCGTTGGGGACGCCCAGGCAGCGATCGACTTCTACGTTGGCGTGCTCGGCGTTCGACTTGTCACGCAGACAGTCAACTTCGAGGACATCCTGCAACATCACCTCTATTTCGGCGATGCGACGGGGACACCGGGAACGGTCCTGACTCACTTTCCGGACCCGCATGGCGATTCCGGTCGGCCCGGAAAACCCCAGATCGAGTCCGTTTCGTTTGTCGTCCCGACCGACTCCCTCGAGTATTGGGAGACTCGCCTCGAGAATCACGAGATCGCCGTTAAGGGGCCGATCAAGCGGTTCGACGAACAGGTCTTCCGGTTCGAGGATCCCGCGGGCACGCAGGTTGAACTCATCGCGGGCCCGTCGCTCCCGACCGATATCGAGCCCTGGGCCGCGGGCCCGATCCCGACCGCGCACGCGATCCGTGGACTCCACGGCGTCGCGACGCTGTCGGTCAATCCCTACGCGACCGCGGGCATGCTCGAGACGCTCGGCTTCGAACACGACGCCGAAGACGGCGATCGGATTCGGTATCGCGCGTCCGGATCGCGAGCTACCGTCGTGGACGTGCTCGACCGCGACGCGCCCTTCGGCCGCGAAGGACAGGGAACGCTCCACCACGTCGCGGTCCGCGTCGAGGACGAAGACGACCTCCACGAGTGGCGCGAGCTCTTCGACGACCGCGGCTACGACGTCTCTCGCGTCAAGGACCGCCACGTCTTCCACTCGCTGTACGTCCGCGAGCCGGGCGGCATCCTCTTCGAACTGGCCACCGAGACCGACGGCGTTGCGGCCAGCAAGGACGGGACGGATCCCGGCGAGTCGCTGTACCTGCCCGAGTGGTTCGAGGACGATCGCGACCTGATCGAGAGTCAGCTGCCGGCGCTGACGGTTCCGACGGAGGGATCGGACGGCGAGACAGGCACGGATGATGAGGACCGATGACGGAATCGAGCCGCTCGATGGACGCCGTTTCGGGACCCCACGCCGGCCAGCCGCTGCTCACAGCCGGTGCGCCAGCGTTGGCCGCGGACGCGGCCCTCGTACTCTGCCACGGCCGCGGCGCGACGGCACAGGGCGTGATCAATCTCATGGAGCTGGCCACCCGACACGGCGTCGCCGTCCTCGCGCCCCAAGCCGAGCGAAGCCGCTGGTACCCGAAGCCGTCGACCGCACCGCGAGCCGACAACGAACCGTGGCTCTCCTCGAGCATCGACTGCGTCGGAGCCGCACTCGAGAACGCGCGATCGATCGACGTCCCACCCGAGCGGACCGTTATCGCTGGCTTCTCGCAGGGTGCCTGCGTCACCGCGGAGTTCGGCCGCCGCAATCCGACCCGCTACGGTGGCCTCGCCGTCCTCTCGGGACTGCTCCCCGGTTCGGTCGGCGAGCTCAGTTCGACCCCGATAGCGGGCTCGCTCGAGGGAACGCCGGTGCTCGTCGGCTACGGCGAGGACGACCCGTCCGTCGATCCCGAGCGCGTCGTTCAAACGATCCGACTGTTCGAGGGGGCGGACGCCGCGGTCGACGAACGATGTTACCCTGGGACGGGCCACGAAGTCACCGACGACGAGTTCGACGTGATCGGCGCGATGCTCGAGGCGATACTGAATTCCTGACTGCAGTAGATCAGTCGATCAAGATGGCGGTCGCTATCTAGCTGAAAAAGAAAGAATCGTTCGGTTGCGCTTAGACCGTCGCTTCCGCGTCGTCGTTCTCCTCGACGTTATCGAGGCTCTCGAGCGCCTGAATCACGTTGTTGCGGTAGTTGACGACGGGGGAGTCGTACCGTTCGCGGGCCATCTCGGCGTACTCGTTGGTCGGTGCCGTCGAGCCGCTTTCGGGCGCTTCCTGTTCGGCTTCCCACTCCTCGAAGGCTTCGATGCGGTCGAGGGTGAGGTCGGCGGTTTCGACGACCCAGCGGTCGCGGGTGTCGTCGTCGACGACCGCGATTGACTCCGGTCGTAGAGAGACGTTGACGGTCCCGTCGTCGGTCTCGTAGGTGCGCGGTTTGCCGACGATGGAGACGTATTCCGGCGGCTCCGTGTCCCGGAGCACCGATGCGGCCTCGGGCTGGTACTGACCGGCGTAGACGAAGAACGTCCCGGTCGGGTCGACGACCCGGCCGCGCCAGTACTCGCTTTCGTCGCCGACGTCCTCAGTTTCGGTGAGGGTACCGACCACGAACACGCGGTTGGCGCGGTCGCCCGTCGGGAGCAAGGCGTAGTTGGGTGCTCGCTCGTCGTCGCTCTCTTTGAATGCGTACGTCGAATCGTTGAATTCGGATGCGAAGACGCGGCGGGCGACTTCGCGGGTGAGTTCGGACTGGCTCATGTTACATCGACCTCGCTTTGATCAGCAGTTCCTCGGGATCCGCTGGCCCGTCGAGTTCTTCGACGTCGTCGGCCAGAACGTATCGGCCGAAGGTGGGCCCCTCAATGCGGTAGTAGGTGCCAACGATGTCGTCCCTGATCTCGTCGGCGACGACGGTCGTATCGAGCGCGTCCATCGCCATGTCCTTGGCCTCCTCCAAGCTCAGGCCCGTCAGATCCTCGGTTGCGTCCTTGTCGAAGATAACCTCGTGGGCATCGATGCCGTCGTCGACGACGGCCTTGATGCGGAGGTCGAACTCACCTTCGCCCTCGCCGTGTTCGTTACAGCGGCCGTTCTGGAGGACGCGGGTACAGCCTTCCTCCGGGCAGCGCTTGATCAGCCCGCTGCCGCTTTGCATGTCGACCAGTGCGCCCTCGACCTCGCTGGTGTCGTTGCCGACTTCTAGGTCCTCGTCGAGCTCCTCGATCACCGTCGTCGAGTTGAGTTTGACCGAGTACCGGCCCTGGTACTCGTCGGTGACGACGTTGCGAAGCTCGTAGACGCTCCCTTCCTCGAGCGCGGGGAGATCGGATTTGGCCCACTTGGTGAACTTGATCGTCCCCGTCGGATCGCCCAGCAGGCCGACCTGCGCGACCGAGTCGCTGCGGGGATCCCAGAGTTCGATGACCTTCGCGGTGAGGTCGATCCACTCCTCGGGCTCGTCGACGTCCTCGACGGTGGCCTCCTCGCTGTCGCCACTCGAGATGTCCTCGCGCTCGAGACCGGCCTCCTCGAGGTAGTGGTTGGTGACGCTCCGGCGTGCCTCGTCCATCGGCACTTTGTACTCGTCGACGAGCGTGGTTAGGCGCTCTTCGACGTCCTCAACGTCAACGTCGAGGTGGTCCGAAAACTGCTCGTGTATGTCGTCCGCGTGTTGTCGTACGTCGCTCATTGTGTCTCGCCTCCTCTTTGGTTTCACTGGGAGGCATACGTCCGTTCGCGCCCAATAGTATTTAAACTACCGCCACCGGAGCGGAAGTGAAAGCAGCCGAAAGAAACCGCAAGACGGCGTCGAGGGGTGGGGGAGGGTGTACTCAGTGCGGCAATTGGTGCCGGGATGATCGGTCCGCTGCTACTGCTCGCTGACCGCGAGTGCGGTCTCGAGGGCGTCGCCGATCGTCTCGGTGCCCGCGTCGTCGACGGCGACCAGCGGCGGGCGGACTTCGTCGGACGGAATGACGCCACGTTCGGTCAGTGCCGTTTTCGCCGCCGGCGCGAAGCCGTGGGTCGTACACGCCTCGAACAGCGGGGAGATCGCGTCGCGCTGTAGTTCTCGACCGCGTTCATCGTCGGCTCTCTCGAACGCCTCGCCCAGAACTTCGGGGACGACGTTCGACAGCGCGTTGATCCCGCCGTCGGCACCCATCCGTAGGGCGGGGACCAGTAGCGCGTCGTACCCCTGTAGACACAGGAATTCGTCGGGGGTCTTCCGGAGTACGGACAGGAAGTATTCGAGGTCGCCACTCGAGTCCTTGATCCCGATTGCGTCCGCGTGTTCGGCGACGGCGGCGACGGTTTCGGGCTCGATTCGCTGGCCTGCACACTGCGGGATGTTGTACAGCAGGACCGGAATCGAGGCCTCGTCGAGGACGGCCTCGAAGAACTGCCGATTACCGTCGGGCGCGTTCGCGGTGGTGAAGTAGGGCGCGACGATCGCGGCGGCGTCGGCACCGGCCGTAGCGGCGCGGTCGATCGCTGTGATCGTGTCGTCGACGCTCGTCGCCGCAGCCCCGGCGACGACGGGAACTTTGGCACCTTCGACGGTCGCCTCGACAACGCGCTGTTGCTCATCTGCCGTCAGCGCCGGAAATTCGCCGGTCGTTCCGCAGGGGAAGACCGCGTTGATCCCTCCTCGTGGAGGTGCTCGAGCAGGTCGGCGAGCGCCGCTTCGTCGATCGATCCATCGTCGAACGGCGTCACCATCGGACAGGTAATTCCCTGAAGCGCATCGCGAAGAGCCATGTTCGTGGGTTCGTCGGTTCCGTGAAAGCCGTTACCATTGTCGCTCGTTGGACGCCGTGTCGATCGTCCCTCGCCGGTGCGCCACGGGCGACGAGCCTATGTGCCCCGCCATCGAACGATGGGCCAATGCCGGATCGGCGTCAGCTCGAGCGGTTCCTCCGCTCGACGCTTCAGGAGGCGGGCGAGCAGTTCGAGGAACTCCGGAAATCGACCGATGACCAACTCGAGGAGGCACGTGACTCCTACGAGGTCGCGAAGAACGCGCGCGGGCTTCCTACGGACGAGGCTGGCCGGGCGAAGATAGTCTGTCGGCGCTACGCCGAACAGCGGGCGGCGAAGCTCGACGAGGAGTACCGACCGGCCTGTTACGAGGCGGGCCATCCCGACTGCGAAGGGTGTGCGGAGGACGTCCGCGACGGACGGATCGAGACCTGGTAAGATGGATCGCCCTATCGTCGCCTGTGTCCTCGCCGGCGGAACGGGGAGTCGTCTCTACCCCGCAAGCCGGAGCGATCGCCCGAAACAGTTCCTCCCGCTCGGCGGCGAGCGCTCGCTGCTTTCTCGGACGATGGATCGAACGGCCTTCGCCGACGAACGCTACGTGCTGACCCGCGACTCGTTCGCAGACGAGATTCATGATCATGCGCCCGAGGCGGGCGTCCTGATCGAACCCGATGGCAAGGACACCGGCCCGGCGCTGGTCTACGCCGCTTGGCGGCTTCGCGAGCGCTTCGATCGGGAGCCGGTGCTGGTCTGTTTACCGAGCGACCACCACGTCAACGATGACGCGGCGTTTGCGGGACGGCTCGAGCGCGCCGCCGAAATCGCGGTCGAAACGGACGGACTCGTCACGCTGGGCGTCCAGCCGACGCGGCCAGCGACGGGCTACGGCTATATCGTCCCTGAACGCGGCGAGACCGGACTCGAGGAGGCAGGCTACGCGGCCGTCGATCGCTTCACCGAGAAACCGGACCGCAAGACCGCGACACAACTCGTCGAGGCCGGCGCGTACTGGAACGCCGGTATCTTCGCCTGGACGCCCAGCGCACTGTTGCGGGAGGCGCGTGACTCCCCGCTCGCACCGCTGGTTGACGCACTCGAGGACGGCGATCCGGACCGAGGGTTCGCCGCCATCGACGCTGTCAGTGTGGATTACGCGATCATGGAGCGCGCGACGGACGTCTTCGTAACGCCGCTGTCGACCGAGTGGGACGATCTCGGGACGTGGGACGCCGTCGGGCGGATGCTCGAGGCCGATACTGCCGACGACGCGGAAAACGAATCCGTTGCGGGAGATATCCTCTCGATTGATGCCGCAAACAACGTTGTCGCCGCGCCCGAGTCGCACGTTTCCCTGCTCGCGGTCGACGACCTGATTGTCGCCGCGTTCGACGATCGGATTCTCGTCGCCCCGCGAGACGCCTCACAGCGTGTGCGCGACGTCGTCGACCGGCTCCGCGAGCGCGACGCGTTCTGAGCCCTGTCTCATAGCCACATCGCATGGATCACGATCGTGAGGACGAGGGTCCCGGTGAGCGCGTGCCTCTCGCGGTTGGATCACTGAAGGAATCGCTGCGTCTGTAACTCGGTGCGATCGATCTAGAGGAGGCAACTGCTACGAGCCGACCGACGGACTGCTTACGTGCCGTCGCCGTCGTCAGCCGTCACGACCCGTTCGACTTCCCGGCGCTCTCCGTCCTCGTAGACGTAGGTCGTGCCGTCGTCTTCGTCGTGCGTCCGTCGGTGGCTCCCGTCACAGAAGGGAAACGACTCCGAAAGCCCGCACTGACAGACCGCGATGTCTCCCTTTTCGGTGTCGATATCCGACGGCTCGAGTTTTCGCGGCCCCGTCTCCTCGAGTTCGACGAGTCGTGTCATCGAACGGATCTCGGATTGCCGGCTCCAAAACGCTTTGTTCGTGTTCGTCGGATCGTCACTCTCCGTCGGTTCGGTTACTCACCCTGTCACGTGAATGGACCGTCAAACGGAAGAGGCCTAGAGATGATCGCTACTGATCACTCGTTTTAACTGTGTCCGTCAGTGACCAATCACGAGAGTGGCTGCCACGACCCATGGCCTCCGGGAACGGCAAGGTTCTTGGTACAGGTCTTGAATATCGAAACGAGAACAGTATGTCGTCTTCCGCCGCGGCAACGCCGATTGCGATCGCGCTCGCGGTCGTTAAGACGCTCGTCCTCATCGTCGGCGGCGTTATCACGTTCTTCGCGTACAAGGCCTACCGGCGAACCCGTCAGCCGGCGCTTCGCTATCTCTCGCTCGGATTCGGTCTCGTCACTCTCGGTCTGGTCCTCGCCGGAATGCTGTACGAACTCCTCAACGTGGCGCTGATGACTGGGATCCTGCTCGAGAGCCTACTCGTACTGGCCGGGTTCCTCGTCATCGCACGCTCTCTGTATGTCTCCTGAGAAGTATGAGGCGCGTCCGAACGGCGGTGAACATCGCGCCATAGCTACTCCGAACTGCCAGCAATCCACGGTTCGTATCCTTCGGATACCAAATCATTTTGGAGCCACTCGTATGTATGATGCCGTGAATACTGGACTACGGCAGGAGAGACGGCACTGAACCATGGAGCTCGACCTGCCGTCGTACCCCCTTTCTCCCGTCTCAGCCGCGGCGAGCCTTCTGATCGAGTACCCAGTCCGTCCGACTCGAGCGACGGCGGTGGCGAAACTGCATTTCAATCACCCAGAGGTAAGTGAGTCCCGACTCGAGTGGGGGCTATGCAAGCCGATCCCGACTGCGCAATTGCACCCGGCGAGCGCGGTTCGAGTCGACGCTACCGAATCACACCCGCGAGTGATCGACCATGAGCGGGACCGATGACCCCGAACTGGCCATCGGTGTGGACGCGTTCACCGAGCAGGGCGTGGGCCTCGAGGTAGCGGTCGTCGGCGCGGGAGCCGTCGGTGCGACCGCAGCCTACGACCTCGCGACCGAGGGCGCGGACGTGACTCTCTATGATCGTGACTCCGTCGCAAGCGACGCGACCGGGCGGGCGGCGGGAATCTGCTACGATGCCTTCGCGGACGGGCTCGACGCTGACATCGCGAGCGACGCAATCGAACGGTTCCGTGCATTCTCGGGAGACGACACCTTTCCGTTCGTCGAGTGCCCCTACGTCTGGCTCGCCCGTGAGGACGACGCGGACGGGGCCGACGCGATCCGCGAGCAGGTGCGTCGCATGCAGGACAACGACATCGTCGCCTTCGAAATGGACGGTGACGCGCTCGCGGATCGCTTCCCCACCCTGCGAACGGACGACGTTGCAGTCGCGGGGATCGCCGGCGCGGCGGGCTACACCGATCCGGCCCGGTATACGGCCTGTCTCGCGGCCGCGGCCACCGGCGCTGGCGCAACCCTCGAGACCGACACGCCGGTCGACGTGCGGGCCGATCCCCCGCGAGTCGTTCGGCCCGACGGCGCGGTCCATGAGGTTGATGCGGTCCTGGTGGCCGCCGGCGCACGAACGAAGCAACTGCTCGCGAACGCGGGCATCTCCCTCGCCATGAAACCCTATCGCGTGCAGGCGCTCATCGCGAACGGAGACCTCGCGGAACCAATGTGTTACGACGCGACCGGTGACTTCTACCTGCGACCTCACGCCGACGGCTTCCTCGCAGGCGACGGCACCGAAGAACGCGAGGCCGACCCTGACGCGTACGATCGCGACGCCGATCCGAACTTCGCCGCCGACCTCAGAGAGCAGGTCGCACATCGGGTACCCGGCATCGCGGATGGCGACCTCGATCGGGCGTGGGCTGGCCTCTGTACGGCGACACCGGACCGCGATCCGCTGGTCGGACAGGTCGACGGCGGACTCTACGTCGCGACCGGGTTCCAAGGCCACGGCTTCATGCGCGCGCCAGCGATCGGAGAGCGGGTCGCGGAAGAAATACTCGGTGGGTCGGGGGTCGAGGCCTTCGATCCGACCCGGTTCGACGGGGACGAGGCGTTCGACGTCATCGAGGGAATGGCACTCGACGGGAACTAAGTCAGTCGTCGATTGCGACCGGTTCCGTTTCGGTATCCGCATTCCGCTCGCGGTCCGATTCGACCTCGGCACCGCCGGTCTCTTCGCTGTCTCCGACCGACGACCCCTTCGGGATTTCGACGCTCAGCGTTCCAGTTTCGCTGAGTCGCGCCGTACCGGCATCCGGATCGACGACGGCGTCGGTCGGCAACTCGGCTTCGCCGTTCAGCGACATTCCGCGGCCGGGGAACCGCGTCTCATAGCCCTCGTGGAACTGCCGAAACCGATCGATACGAATCTTGATGTTTCCATCGAGGTACCGGACCTGAACGTCGTCCGGTTCGGCTCCGGGTGCATCGAAGACGACGCGGTACGACGTCTCGTTCTCGAGGATGTCGACGGGGAGCGATCGGTGGTTCTGGACGCGTCCGTTTGCCCGGCCGACTTGTCGGTAGAGCGCGTTTCCGACCGATTTACCGAGGTTTTTGAGGCTCACGGGGGTTCACCTCGAGCGGTGTGGACGGCGCTGGCGGCGGTCGCGGGGACCGAGAGAAAGGTCTGGGAGTGCATGGCAGACATGACCGTACCGATGACTATGACAGCCATGTTCATATCCCTTTCGCTGGGTTCAAAAGAAAGGTCTGACGGGGTCGCCTGTCTCCGGACCGGTCCCGCCAGGATGGGGCACCGTACGGACACCGCTCAGAGTTCGACCCGCTCGAGGCAGTCGGTGCCACCACAGACCGGACACGACAGTTCCGAGACGTCGAAGTCGTCCGGCACGTCGTAGGTGTAGTGGTTCTCGAAGATATCGAGAAACAGTCCTCGGCAGTACAGACTATTTCTTCCGTCGGAGGCATATCGGCCCTTGGAGGGCCGAACTAATCAATATTGGCTTCACCCACGACAGTTATCTGCCTAAAAGAATTTGAATAAATCGTCTCGACTTTGTTCATGGAGGTGACTCCGGATGGCCTCGTTCAGCGGGTCGAGTTGTCCCTTCTTCGCGCTGATCGGGGCGATGGTTTCTTGCCACTGCTTCCACGGCGGGTAGAGTCCGAGGCGGTCACAGAGGGCGTCGAGTCGCTCGTCTTCGTCGTCGACCTTGTCCATCTTGTTGACGGCGACGACCGTCGGAATGTCGAGGTCCCGCAGGAAGTGAAACATCTCGACGTCGTAGGGGATTTCGTCGGGACCGGAGTGGCGGTCGATGATGTCGATGACACTCTTGCCGTCGACGACGAGGACGGCGACGAGGATGTTGTCGGCGTACTCCTCGAGATAGTGGACGATTTCGGTCTTGATCTCCTCGCGGAGATCCTCATCGACGCCGCTCATGAAGCCAAAGCCGGGGAGATCGGTGATGACGAAGTCTTCCGGTGCCCAGTCGTAGTGATTCGGCGAGCGGGTGACGCCGGGCTTGCCCCCGGTGTCGAAGCTGTGGCCGGTCAGCTCCCGCATGAGCGTGGACTTGCCTACGTTCGAGCGGCCGACGAGGGCCACTTCGGCGTCTCGATTGGGCCGCGTATCGAAATCGATCATATACGGTGTATGGCCGACCGACCTTTATACGCACTGTAACAGTTGTCAGCTGTCGGTGGGTAGCCACTCGAGTCGGGCGTCGGGTGGTGGCACTGTGATGCTATACGCTCGTCACGACGAACACCCCGATTCCAAACGAGGCCGCGACGAGCAGGCTGATGGCGACGAGCCGACGGCTCGAGGGAGTTGCCTCGAGATCGACGTGGCGGCTGTCACGGGCGATTTGGACGCCCAACCAGGCAAGGGACGTGCAGCCGACGAGCATCACCGCGGCGACAACCCACGACGTCGTGTCGTCGGTGACGAGCGCGGACCGGACTGCCGAGAGCGTGACGATGGCCGCGAGGATGACGTCCCCGATTCCGACGAGGACGTTCCACTCGAGGCGTCGCCCGCCGACCGTAATCGAGTCGATGAGTCCGCCAACGATCAGTAGAATCGCCGAGAGGGCGAAGCTGGCGAGGAACGCACCGTCGAGCGGACCGGCGAGCACGCTCGGACCGAAGGCGGCGAGATACGCAATGACCAGTCCCAGCATGACGACGCCCAACAGCGAGGCGCTCCGTCGTTTCATATATATCTATTATATTCTTGATATAAGAAGGTGGCGTGGGAGACGACACGTCGCTCGAGCCGAGACGGACTAATTGCGTGGAAGCGAATGCCCCGGAGTTATGATCTAGGGGTGTCTCACACCGACACGTGCGGCTTGTACAGCTGACGGTCCCGACCGGCGAGCAGGAGACGATCTTCTCGGTGCTCGACGGGCGAGAGATCGACTACGTCGTGACCGACGAAACCAGGAGTCGGCAGTACACGTCGGTCGTCTACTTCCCGCTGCCGGACGCGGCCGTCGAACCGGTCCTCGACGAACTTCAGGAAGCGGGGATCGACGAGGACGCCTACACAGTTGTCGTCGACGCAGAGACGGTCGTTTCCCGCCGGTTTCAGGCGCTGCGCGAGGAGTACGAGGGCAATGACGTCGGATCCGACCGAATTTCGCGCCAGGAACTGCAGGCGGAGGCCGACGATCTGACGCCGAGCTTCCCCGTCTACGTGGTGATGACGGTTATCAGCGCCATCGTCGCGACCGCGGGGCTCTTATTGGACTCGCCGGCGGTCGTCGTCGGCTCGATGGTGATCGCGCCGCTGATTGGGCCGGCGCTGGGAGCCAGCGTCGGCACGGTGATCGACGACGAGGAACTGTTCGTCGAGAGCGTCACCTATCAGATCATCGGCGTCGTCGTCGCGATCGGGGCGGCAGCGCTGTTCGCGCTGTTAGTTCGATCGCTGAACATCGTGCCGCCGGATCTCGTTCTCTCGAGTGTCGGCGAGATTTCCGAGCGGCTCGCGCCGGACCTGCTATCGCTCGCGATTGCGCTCGGCGCAGGGGTCGCGGGGGTTGTGAGTATTGCGACGGGAACCTCCGTCGCGCTCGTCGGCGTGATGATCGCGGCGGCGTTGATTCCGCCCGCTGGCGTCGCGGGAATCGCGCTCGCCTGGGGCCAACCGACATCCGCGATCGGTGCGACGGTGTTGGTGCTGGTCAACCTCCTGTCGGTCAACCTCGCCGGCCTGCTGACGCTGTGGTACGCCGGCTATCGGCCGGAGAACCTGTTCTCGCTCGGTGAGACGGAACAGCGCCTTCGACAGCGGATCATCGGCCTCGTCGTCGTGGTCTTCGTCTTCACGGTGTTTCTCGGCGGGATCACCTACGCTTCCTACGAGGCGGGCAACTTCGAACAGGACGCCCGTGACGAAGTAGAGACGGTCCTCGCACAGGATCAGTACGAAGACTATCAGCTCCTCGAGTTCGAAGTCGTAATGGACAACAACTACCCGTTCCGGAACCCGGAACGGGTGATCGTGACGATCGGCGGCCCACCCGGTGAGTCGGCACCCGAACTGGCCGATACACTCCACGAGCGGATCAACGACCACTCCGACGGAACCGTTAGCGTCGAAGTCAGATACGTCGAAGTCGTTGAACGCGGCGCCCAATAGGGGCGAGGGGTGGAGCGGTACTCGTCCCGTCAGTACACCGGCCACCCGTGGTTGTTTCGGGATGTCGCTCTCGTTCTCGAGAATAGTCGTCTCTATCGACGAAATCGATCGCGAATGCTCGAGCGACGGGATTCGGAATCAGAGTCGGAATCGGGCACCGAATCACTGCTAAGGGCGTCGGTCACGAGACGAGCAAGCCGTCGAAGCCACGCTCTCGGTCCGCCGATCCGGTTAACGAGATAGGTTGGGAAGTAGAGGGTGGCCGCGGCGAGCGCCAGAAAGCCAACGCCACCGATGACCCGCCCCGTCCGGAGAAATTCGACGCCGACGACAAATATCGGCCCCGACATCGAAATCCCCGCGGCGGTCTGGAGCAACCAGAGGAGACCGGGGCCTCTCATCGACTTGATAGTGGGCCTCGCGTTCGGTCGTGGCTGGCGTCGAGTCCGCTGTGGCGGCTACTGTGCCACATCGGTCCGCTAGCCGTCGAACGGCAACTCGGGCTCGTAATCGATCGCTTCGACTGCGGCATCGAGTACCGTCTCGACGTTCGCACCGGTCTCGATGCTCATGGTGTAGTCGGCCGCGACGGCCTCCGTCAGGTCACCGTCCTCGAAGCGGTCTTCCTTGTTCGCGATCGTATACACGGGGATGTCCTCGAACTGGGCCGAAATCGAGTCCCGAAGCTCGAGTTGCGAGCCGATCGGATAGCCACAGTCGCCAGTGGGGTCGACCATGACGAGCATGCAGTCGGCGAGGTGCTCGATGGCGCTGACCGCCTGGGATTCGATCTCGTTGCGATCCTGCGGCGGGCGGTCGAGCAGGCCGGGCGTGTCGACGATCTGGTAGCGGATGTGATCGCGCTTGAAGTGGCCGACGCCGATCCCCTTCGTCGTGAAGGGATAGGAGGCGGTCTCGCCGCGGGCGTTGGTAATGTCGTTGACGAACGATGACTTGCCAACGTTGGGGTAGCCGGCGACGACGATCGTCGGCTCGTCGGGATTGATCTCGGGCAGGTCGCGCAGATCGTTGCGCGACTTGTTGATGTACAGCAGGTGGTCATCGACCTGCTCGACGATGTCCGCAAGCCGGGCGAAGGCCTGTTTGCGGTGCTTGCGCGCCGTGTCCACGTCGGTCTTTCGCAGCCGCGGCTGGTACTCTTCGTGGATCTCGCGAGCCTTCCGGCTGGCCCACATGACCTCCGACAGCGCCTGTCGGAGCTTGTCCACGTCGACGATTGCATCGGCCAGCTCGTAGTAGAACGGATGGACGTCGTCCTCGTACTCGAAGTCCGGCCACGCCGTGACCACGTTCTCGAGATTGTCTGAGATGATGTTGGCTGCCGTCTGGAGCATCGACTGCTGGGCCTCGAGGCCGCCCTTGGCCTTGCCGGCCCGTGCTGCCCGCGAAACGCCTTGTCGATCAGCTCTTCCGACGTGGGCGTCGTCGGAAGATCTTCGAAAATCATGTCCAAGACTAGAGTCCCCGATCATAAAGGGCGTTCGTTATGGGCTGGGTCAGTGTGCGATTTCGTCGTCGCCGCGGCGCGAGTCGCGTTTGCCTCGGACAGCAGGTGTCCGCCGCGACCTTATCCTCGCCGCTAGCGTACGATCTCGCATGACAAACTGGCATGCCGTCTTCATCGGCTTCGTCGTCGCAACCGTTCTCGGGATTGTCGGTCTCGTCCTGCCAGGGATCGGCCAGATCGCAGCGGGGTTGGTCGGCGGTTTCGTCGCGGGCTACATGGCCGGCGGTGGCCTCGGTAGCGGCTTCTGGCACGGACTGCTCGCGGGCTCGCTCGGCGGGATCATCAGCGGACTCCTCATCGGCGTAGCGGTCGGCGTCGCCGGCCTCGCGCTCGGTCCTCTCGGGGGTGCAGTCTCCGGTGCCGCGGGGATCGGTATCTTCGCGCTCGTCGTCGCCGTCTCACTGATCATGGCGCTGGAGAGCGCGGTCGCCGGTATCGTCGGCGCGGCGGTCAGCAACTGAGACCTGTTCTATTAGTATGGAACCAGTACAACGAACCGGGCCGATCAGTTAGCCGACGTGACACCCTCGGTTTTCGACCCACGACTCGAGACGAACGTCGAGTTCTACACCGCCGCGTTGCTCGACGGCGTTGGGGTCCCGCAGGAGCTGTTCACGGCGACCTTCGGCGTCGCGCGGGTCGCCGGCTGGATGGCCCACTGCCTCGAGCAACGCGCGGATAACCGACTGGTGCGGCCCGTCTCGCGGTATGTTGGCGAGACGGATCGGACGTGGACGCCCGTGGTGGACCGATAGCACGGAGTTGGTGGGTCGGGGACTTGCTTCTCTGGACCGAGATTTGATGTCACCGCGAAGAAATATAGTAGCCGCTGAAACGATTCACACACTGATTGCACAGCCGTCATGCGATCAGGTGTGCATTGACTTTCAGTGGCTACTATAGGATGGCGACCGCGTTCAGGCAGAGGCCATCTCCCGACAGCTTTCGGCGCACTTCGGCAGGATCTCCGCGCAGGCCTGACAGTGGTCGTGATCGTGCTGTTCGCACTCCTCGGCGCACTCCTCGCAGAGGTCCGCACAGAGTTCGCCCAGTTCCTGATGGTAGCCCGAGTTGCGGGCCATGAATCGCGCGTGCAGCGAGGCGATATCAGCTACGTCCCGGCAGAGCCGGATACAGCGAGCCATCTCTTCGCCCTCGCCCGCACAGGCATCCGCACACCACTCGCAGACCTGGGTGGCCTCGAGGCAGTTGTCGATACACTCCTGCATGTGGTCGTCCGCGTGCTCGAGCTGTTGTAGTGCCATGACATGCCTCGTGTCATTACCGGGCGGTATCAACCTAATACGGGCGGCTGCAAGCACCGTGCAGTCGACGCGTTCGTAGCGGGCGGCTCAATCGTCGCTCCACGGATCCTCCTGTCGGTCGTGAGTGTGACTCGAGTCAGAATCGGGGTCGGCGGTAGAGTCGCTGTCGGCGGAATCGTCGTGTGCGCTATCCGGTTCGGGACTCGCTGTGGAATCCGGACTGTCGCTTCGCGGTTCCGCCCATTCAGTCTCGGCGTCGTCGCTTCGCTGGTCCGCTACTTCGGTATCGGGGTTGTCGCTTCGTGGTTCCGCCGATTCGGTATCGGACGCGGTGTCGGGATCGTCCCCGTTCGGTTCCGCCGATTCGGTCCCGGGATCGGTCGCCGGTGTGGGTTCGTCCGTCCCCGGTGCGACCGCGGGCACGTCGACCGCGTTCACCGCGTGGCGAACGACGGCGCTCCCGTCAACTCCCTCGACAGTCGCTTCGGTCGTGAGTACGATCCGGTGGGCCATCGTCGGCTGTGCGAGTCGTTTGATGTCGTCCGGTGTCACGTACGACCGGCCGTCGATCAGCGCCGCGGCGCGGGCCGCCTCGAAGACGCGCTGGACGCCGCGGGGCGAGACGCCGATCTCGGCTCGCTGGTCCGCCCGCGTCTTCCGCGCGATCTCGACAATGTAGCGGCGAATCTTCTCGTCGACGGTAACCTCCTCCGTCAGCGTCTGCAGGAGTCGAACCGTGTCTCGACTGGCGACCGGGTCGACACTCGGCGAGAGCGATCGCCGGTTCGCCCGGCGCTCGAGCAACCCCATTTCGCCCTCGAAATCGGGGTAACCCAGCGAGGTCTTGACGCTGAAGCGGTCACGCTGGGCCTCGGGCAGCCGGAAGGTCCCCTCCTGTTCGATCGGGTTCTGGGTCGCGACGACCAGGAACGGCTCCGGCAGGTCGTAGGTCGTGCCGTCGACGCTGACCTGCCCCTCCTCCATGGCCTCGAGCAGGGCGGCCTGGGTCTTCGGCGGCGCGCGGTTGATCTCGTCGGCGAGGACGACGTTCGTAAAGACTGGTCCCGCCGCGAACTCGAACTCGCCGGTCTGGTCGTCGTAGATCGTCGACCCGGTCACGTCCGAGGGCAACAGGTCCGGCGTGAACTGAATCCGCGTGAACTCGAGACCCATTGCCTCGGCGATCACGCGGGCGGTGACCGTTTTCCCGGTCCCCGGCACGTCCTCGAGCAGGACGTGACCGCGGGCCAGCGTCGCCGACAGCATTGCGTGGAGGACTTCGCGGTCGACGACCGCGGCTTCTTCGATGCGTTCGACGACGCGCCGGACGGTTCGTGCGGCGTCGTCGGGCGTCACGTTCGTCTCGTCCATACACGACAGTGAGTCTAGATACCCAAGAACCCTCCCCATCGAGTTCGGCCCGGAGTCGTCTGCGGTCGGCCCGGGTTCGGTCCCTAGCCGCGCAACGGGAGCAACAGGAGCAACGCGCCAAGCGCGACGACGACCGCACCGCCGGCCGCGCCGCCGCCCGCGAAGAGGCCGGCGCGGAGCACCTCGAGGCTGATGACGACGGCGACGGCACCGAGCGCGACGCCGACGGCGACGGCACCGTGGAAGAGTTCGATCCGGCGGGTCTCGGGGAGGTGCCCGAGTTCGGCCGTCAGCCCGAGGCCGAACGTCGCGCTGTCCCAGACGAGGATCGCTCCGGCGATGCAGGCGAAGACGATGAGCGGGTTGGCGCGACCCATGCCGATGGCGGTCACGACGAGTCCCGTCGCAGCGATCGCCGGCCCGGTGGCCCGTGCGGGGAGCAGGCCAAGTTCGACACCGATGGCACCGCTCCCGACCATGACCAGGAACGCGAGCGGTCCCAGTGCCAGAGCGACGACGAGGGCCATCCCGATCAGGATGGGACCGATGACGATCCCGGCACCCGCGACGATGAGCGCAAGCCCGAGCAGGAACGGCAGGGAGAGGACGACGCCGACGACGACCGCGGCGGTCCGCCGCGTCGTCCGGGCGGTGACGTCGCGGGTTGTCCGTCGAAGCAGGAACGCGACCGCGCCGGCGAGGATACTCACCGCGCCGACGGCGACGATCGGCCAGACAAACAGCGGCGAGGACAGCGACGCGAGCACCCCCGCGAATAATGGGACGCTCGTCACCGCGGTGTGGACGCCCGCCAGCGCGAGGGCGCCGATACCGACGAGTGCGCCGATCGACCCGATGACCGTGTACAGCAAGCGTCGCCGGAAGACGGCGAGTCGACGCTCGACTGCTGGGCGGCGGTCCCGTGGTGCCAACTGCCGAATCGGGAGCCACCGCAACGACAGCCGAACGACGCCGGCGGACCCGACGACGACTAGAAGGAAGCCGGTAGCGGACGCGACCGGCGTCGAAAATCCGATTATGCTGGTCAGGACCGTCCAGCCGAAATAGACGACGGCCGCCAGGAACGTTCCCAGCACGGTCGAGCACAGCATCGAGGCGTAGCTGATCACACTGCCCGCTGCGGCGGATCCCAGCCCGTCACCACCGATATCGGCCCAGGCGGCTGCGATCCCGGCGAGCGCAAGCGCACAGCCACTTGTAGCGATTCCGACCCGAGTGACGAACGGGGCTGCGAGCACGAGCAGCGCGAACGCCGTCCCGAACGTCAGCAGGAACGCGTGGGCCACGACCAGACTGACGAACCCGTCGCGCTCGAGCAGGCCCACGCCCGCGACGGTCAGCCCAACAATTAGACCGAGTGTCGGCAACAGCGATGACTCGCCGATTTCGAAACCGACGACGGCGACGATTGCGACGACGATCAGGCTGGCGATCCAGAGGCTCGCCGCCCGCGCTCGCCCCTCGTCGCCGATCGCGGACGGCCGATCGAGGCGCGGTCCGGCGAGGGACATCTACTCGTCACCTCCCCATCGCTTCGAGTCCGCGGTCGGGTTCGACCCGGGCCGGTCGTCCGGTCCACCGTCCGTCTCGATCTCCGCCTCATTTCGATCCGCGCGCGGCGGGCCGTTCGCGTTCTCAGTGCGACCGGTCGTGCTCGAGTCACGTTTGCCGCCCCACCCGTCGCTCTCGTTGCTCGAGACGCCGCTCCAACTGCCCCCCTCGCTCCCTCTACTCCCCCGCTCCCACCGCTCTCACCGCTCGAGGTGCCGGCACTGCCCCCGGTTAACCGACTACTCGAGAGTCGCGCATCGGCGGCGAAGGCATGCTCGATGATCAGTGGCAGCGGCGTGCCGCGCCGCCAGTCGACCGTGCGCGCGCCGGCGGCCTGACAGCGGGCCAGCCGGGTCCGCCGTCGCGTCTGCTCGTACTGGCCGCTGATGGTATTCTCCGGGACGACATCCGGTGAGAGGAGGATGACCGGCAGCCCCGCACCCCGCCACGTCTCGACCGCGTCCACGGGCGGCTCGTCGAGGACGGGCGAGAATAGCGCGAGCTGTGCGTTCGTCGATGCGAGCTCAAGCACCTTCCGGACCTGGCGCGTCGTCCGGCCCCGTCCGCCGACAGCGGATCGATGCGTGCTCGAGCCGCGGTCGGCCGCCGCCTCGTCCGCTACTTGCCGGAGGAGTTCGAGCGCGCGCGTTCGCTGTGCCGGTCCGCTCGCGGGCTCGAGCCAGTGGCAGCCGGCCGGGCCGGGGCCGTCCATCCCGATGACGGCGACACCGACGTCGTGGCCGTGATCAAGCAGGTCCGACAGCGCACGGGTCGCGGCGTAGGCTCCGTATTCGATGGCGGTCGGCTGACCCCGGCCGGCGACGACGCGGTTCGCCGGTCGCGCGTCAACGACTAGGACGACGGTCGCCGAGACCTGTCGCTCGTAGTTGACCGTCGCAAGCGTCCCGCGTTTCGCGTAGTGTCGCCAGTCGATGCGGTCAGCGGGGTCGTCGGGGTGGTACTCCCGGATCGAGTGAAACGAGATTCCCTCGCCGGGGTTGTCGGTCGTGAGCTGTCCGACACGCTTCGATCCGGTCTCCTCGATCGGCGGCGCGTCGGCGTCGAGCCGACAGACGATCGAGCGATCGCCGGATGTCGACAGCGCCGTCGTCGCCGTCGCGCTCACGCCGAGCCCGCGGACGCGACACTGGGGCGGCTCGAAGTCGTACTCGCCGTGGCGGGCCACCACGACGTACTCCAGCGTGAGGCTGTCGCCGGGCTCGAGCGTCGTGCCGGCGCGGGGCGATCCCTCGAGGACGGCGATCGCCGCGGGGACGCCGTCGGCGAC
Source organism: Natrinema sp. SYSU A 869 (assembly GCF_019879105.1). Lineage (NCBI taxonomy): Archaea > Methanobacteriati > Methanobacteriota > Halobacteria > Halobacteriales > Natrialbaceae > Natrinema > Natrinema sp. SYSU A 869. The sequence continues at coordinate 2,587,890 of NZ_CP082249.1, forward strand.
CCGGATGTCCGTGATCGTCCGGTCGGAACCGTTGGTCACCTCGAGGGTGACGGTGACGGGCTGGCCCGGCGGTGCGGGCGTCGGCGTCACGGTCCTGGTCGCGACGAGTTCGTCGGGCACTCGAACGCGGGACAGCGAGCCGTAGGCGACGAAGACGAGCGGGATGACTGCTCCGAGCAGGAGGACGGGGTTTCCGTCGGCGATTCCGGCGACGGCGAGTGCAACCGTCGCCGCGATGGCTCCGCGCCAACGCACCCGTCGGTCGATCACGCGTCGGTCACCTCTCGGTCTCCGTCTCGGGTATCGTCGGCTCGTTCATCACCATCATCATCAGCTCGATTTCCATCGTTTCGTTCCTCGTCTCCCCGCTCGGATTCGGTCCCGATTCGAGGCCGAACCGGTTGCGGTCCGCGAGCGGTCGCCCGCGGCTCGACGGCCCGCTGCAGGCGGCCGTCCGCTCCGCGCTGGAGGTCCTCGAGACGCGGCTGGAGCACCGGGACGGTCCGTGGGGCAGTCTGGCCCGGCACCGTCGGCAGGGCGTCGTCGGCCACCTCGGCGACCGCATTCGTCGCCTGGCGGGCCCGCCGGCGCACGACGCGTTCAGGGTACAGCCACGCGCGAACACGCTCGCGGAGCGGCCGGATCGGCGGCTCGATCTCCGCCGCGAGGACGCTGGCGGCGACCGGATCGTCGGTCCAGGTTCCGTCCGCGAGCGCCGCCTCCGCATCCGATCGCGACCGGCCGCCCTGCTCGAGGGCGTCGAGCAACGCCGTCCGGAGCGGCGGCCGAACAACTTCGAGGCCGTCGTCGATAGTGCCCGAATCACGGGCCGTTTCGCCGGCCGTCTCGATCACGCCGGCCAGCGCGTCACTCGAGAGGGCGGGGTCGCGGTCGGTTCGCTCGGGGGCCGGATTCGCAACGGTTCGTCGGCCGCCCAGGGCACTGCCGGCGCGTCCGCCGTCGTATCGAGCGAGCCGCGGACCTTCCAGAGGCTGAGGCCGAGCGCGACGAGCGCGAGCAGGACGACGAGGCCACCAGTGCCGTCCGATCCACCGGAGCCGCTGAGACCGACGATCGTCCCGATCGCGACGAACGCCAGCCCGCACAGGACGATGACGATCTGGCGACGCCGTCTCATGACTCTCCCTCCGTATCGGACTCCATTTCGCGAGTCCGTTCCGTCGGGGACGCCGACCGGCCCTCGTCGCCATCTCGTTCAGCCGCCTCTTTCTCGTCCGCGGTTGCTTCCGTCTCGGCCGCTCGAGCGTGTTCGACCGCGTCGTAGGCCTCGGCCGCTCGTTCGCGATGGCTTCGCGAGCGGGGCCGACCACCGTACTCCACCTCGCGGAAGAGCGTCGTCAGTTTGCGAACCGGCTCGCGGGGATACCCCTTCGAGAGCGCGCGGCGTTCGATCTCGCCGGGAGTGCGCGTTCGCCAGCGTCCCGGCGCGACCCGGCGTGCGAACGCCCGCCACAGCTCGCGGAACGAGAGCGTTTCGTCCGCCGCGGAACTCGTTTCTCCCGTCGCCGCCGGGTCCATGGCTGCCTCCGTGTCGTCGTCCGCAACTGCCGTTTCGGACGCGTCCTCGTCGGATCGGAACATCACCACGCCGACAACGGCGAGCGCAACGGTGACGAGAATTGCCCCCGGACACCGTCGACAACGTAGCCGCCCGCGATCAGCGGCAGTGCCCCGATTCCCGCTGCAGCCGCCCGCAGTGGCAGCGTTCGAGCGGTCGCGAGCGCCGTCTCGAACTCGGACCGTATGCGTCCCGGAAGCGTCCTCAGCCAGGCAGCGAAATGCGTCCACAGCTCCCGTCCGGACCGGGGCAGCGACCGGAGCCACTCACGGGCGGTTCCGGCCAGCGCATGCATCCACTCGAGGAGCACCTCGAGTCGGTCGACGACACCTATTGCGAGAGCGACGAGTCGGGACGTGAATCGGTCCAGCCAGTCGCGGGACGAGGGACGGTCGCGGACGCTGGGGCTGGGCGGGCCCCGACCGGACCGCGATAGACCGACGCCGAGTCCGAGCAGACAGACGCCGCCGAGTACGGCGAGCCCGGCCCACTGCCCGTAGAACGCCTCGGTGACGAGCACTGCGGTTAGTGCCGCTGTCCCACCGAGAACGGCGATCGGCCCACGTCGGCCGTACCGGCGATAGGAGAGTGCTGCCAGTCCGGCGATGAGACTCGAGAGCAGGAGCGCGGGCCCGCCGTAGGAACCGACGAGCGAGACACTCGCGGTCTGGCGCTCCGTGCTGACCGTCACCGTCGTGGTCGGATCGAGCGGCAGTCCGGTCGCCAGTCGACCGTCGGCGTCCGTCGTCCCGACCTCCTTGCCGTCGACGGTCACCGCGGCACCCTCGACCGGCTCGCCGTTGATCGTGGCTTCGATGGCACCGGGACTGCCCGGAACCGGTGCGATGCCGTCGGGGGAAAATGCCGTCTCGAGCAACAGGACGTCGACCGTCGTCGTCCCCGCGAAGTCGCCGCGGGCGACCTCGATCTCGAGCGCGTCGGTGCCGTCATCGGGCACCGTCACCGTGGCCCGTCCCTCGCCGTCCGTCTCCCCGACCGCGGTGCCGTCGACGGAGACGGTCGCCTCGCGCATCGGTACGTCCTCGATCGTCGCCTCGACGGTGATCGTCTTGCCGGGGTAGGGGTCGCCGTCGACGTCGATTTCGACCTCGCCGTCGACCGCGTAAGTCCCGGTAGCGTTCCCCGACGCCCCATCCTGTATGCTCGCCACAGGTGCGACCGATGATGCGAGGACGGGAGCGTTCGAAACCGACGGTGACACCGACGCCGCGGGTCCCGTCGCGGTCGCCGCCGGTACACCGTGGCTCACACTCGGTGTTGCTCCGATTCCGGTTTCCGATTCGCCTGACTGCCGACCGTCGACATCGGACTGCCGAACGTCGTCGGACTGGTGACTCGCAGCCTCGGTCGTCATGGACGACGTCAGCGACGTCGACGTCCCGGCGCGACACGTCGCGTCGGTCCCCGCTCCGACGCGGATGACCAGTTCCTCGACGTACGGTACCTCGCCGGTCACCCGTCCCATTTCGTCCGTCTCCCCGACCCGTTGCTCGCCGAACCACACCGGCGTCTCGGTGAGCGGTTCGCCCTCGTACCGGATCGTCGCCGTGAGCTGGCTGCCGGGGACCGGATCGCGATCCAGCATGATGACGCACTGTGGCTCCCCCTCGGTCTCCCTCGGCGGCTCGATATCACCGTCGCCGCGATCGAGGTTGAGCCACTCGAGCAATCGTCGCCAGTCAAAGTCACCGCCCGGCCCGTCGCCGGGCTCGCCGTCGCTGTCGCCGCCGTCCTCGGGCCTGTTGACGTCGGTGTCCCTATCGGTATCTGGGTCGAAATCGATATCCGGCAAGATTCCGTCCCAGTCGACGTCGAACCCGGGGCTCGAGTCGCTCTCGCTGCTGCCGGTCATTCCGGGCGCGAACGCGGCCGCCAGCACGAGTGCGAGTCCTGCCAGCACGATGAACGAGACCTGCCGGTAATCGGCTCCGCCGTCCGCGGCGTCATCTGATTCGTCAGGTGTGGCGTCGGACACGTGGACTCACTCCGTTCGCGGTCGGCGCGGCGACCGACCTGTCGATATCACAATGAGTGTGTATGGAACCTACCCCACAATGAAGGTACACGTTCGTGACCGACTCTCGATCCCTTGGTCCGCCGGGTCTCGTTCGGAATCGCCGCCTCGATACCGCCGCGAACCGCGGTTACCGTCAGCGCCGGGTCTCGTTCGGAATCGCCGCCTCGATACCGCCGCGAACCGCGGTTACCGTCAGCGCCGCGCCTCGAGTTCGGCCTCGAGGTCCGACAGCTCCATGTCCTTCATCGCGAGCAGGACGAGCAGATGGTAGACGATGTCGGCACTCTCGTGGGCGATCTCCTCGTGATCGTTGTCTTTCGCGGCCAGCACGAGTTCGGTCGTCTCCTCGCCGAGCTTCTCTAACACCTCGTTCTCGCCTTTCTCGTGGGTGAACAGCGAGGCGGTGTAGGAGTCCTCGGGCAACGTTTCCTTCCGGTCTTCGATGACGGCGAACAGTTCTTCCAGCGTCTCATCCATCTAGATCTCACCCGACACGTTGCGGATGTCTTCGAGTTCGTCAAACTTTTCGCTGTCGTCTCGGCTGTCCTCGAAAACGTCCTCCGTGATCTCGATCGCGGCGTTCGTCCGGGCGGCAAGCGCGAGCGAATCGCTCGGTCGGGCATCGATGACCGTCTCGCCGCGGGGCGTCTCGAGGTGGATGTCGGCAATGTAGGTGCCACCCTGACCGTCGCCGCGCTTCTCGATCTCGTTGACGACGATGTGGTCAATCCGGCTGCCCAGTTCCTCCATGACGTCGAGCAGGAGGTCGTGGGTTAGCGGCCGCCCGATGTCTTCGGCCTCGAGACCGCGAGCGATACTGGTCGCCTCGCTGAAGCCGATGAAGATCGGCACGACGTCGCTTTCGTCCTCGATGGCGAGGACGACGACTGGGACCGGTCCCTCGGGGGTCCCCGCGACGCGAACGGCGTCGATGGATGCCTGCATAGCCACACCGTCGGGGGGAAGGGAGAAAACATGTCCGGTCGCGAATGCATGCACGGCGGGACTGGCTGACGGTTCTGACCGGCTCGGCTCGGGTGAGGGCCGGGAGATGCCAGCGTCGCCCTCATCAATTCACTACCACGTCGTTCTCGCGGACGCGTTCGACGTTGAAGATCCGCCAAACATCGTCTTCCGGGCGTAACTCGTAGGACCGCGGCGTTCGATCGCCGTTCAGTTCGCGATCGAACTCGAGAATGACGCGGTCGTGATCGTCTCGGACGCGGTCGATCTCACCGGCGACCGAGAGGTCGCCGTGGGCAATCATCGCCAGTTCCTTCCGCGAGAATTCCTCGGCGAGGGTCCGGGAGTGATACAGTTCGCGGGCGTGATCGCCCTTGCCGGCGTCCAACAGTTCGAAAAACCGACGGATGACGGCCTCCGGCGAGCGGCCGACCGCCTCCTCATCAGCGTCGGCCGACCGTCCGTCGGTCCCCGTCTGGCCGTCATCGTCCACGCTCCGGAGGTGGCGACGGTGTTCGCCGAAGTCGATCGAGCGCAGGAGCTGTCCCCGTGCGCCGAACTCCTGCTCGAGCGCGCGGACGACATGGCGCATTTCGATGCGCCGGTCGTCGCCGGCCGCGAGGATCGCGGCCGTCTGGCCGATCTTCCTGATCTGGCCGCCGGTGAGATCCAGCGATGAGAGGAACTCGTAGTCGAGGTCGCCGAGCGGCGCGTCGTCGGGGAAGACGCCCGCCCAGATCGCCTCGCGGACGGGTCCCTTCGGACGCGTGAACGTCACTGTATGGTCGATCCGGCGCTCGAACGCGGAGTCGATGTTCGACGCGTGGTTGGTGGTGAGCACGACGACGCCGTCGTAGCTCTCGATGCGCTGGAGGAGGTAGTTGACCTCGACGTTGGCGTAGCGGTCGGTCGCGTCGGACACCTCCGCGCGGTCGCCGAAGATCGAGTCGGCCTCGTCGAACAGCAGGATGGCGTTGGAGTGGTTCGCCGCCCGAAAGATCCTCTCTAAGTTCTCCTCGGTCTCGCCGATGTACTTCGAGACGACCGAGGAGAGGTCGATCTTGTAGAGGGCCATCCCGACGTCGTCGGCCAGCACCTCCGCGGCCATCGTCTTGCCCGTCCCCGATTTCCCCTTGAAGAGGGCGACGACGCCGGTCCCGCGGGCGAACTCCTCCGCGAAGCCCCACTCCCTGTAGACGCGGGCCCGGTTCGCGATGTGGTCCCGGATCAGCCGGAGTTCGCGGTTGGTCTTCTCCCGGAGCTGGATGTCGTCCCAGTCGCTGGCGGGCTCGATCCGCTGGGCGAGCTCGCCCAGCCCGCCGGCCGACTGGGCGCGACACCCCTCGTAGATATCGTCGGCCGTGAGGTCGTCGCCGCTCGCCAGCGACCGCGCCGTCGCCAGCGCCGCCTCGAGTTGCCCTCGCGTGAGTTCGAAGGTACCTGCGAGCACCGCGGGCTCGAGGTCCGCCGGGAGCTCGTCCGCCCGGTCCTCCCAGAACGCCCGTCGTGTCTCGATCGAGGGGCGGGGAAACTCGAGGATAGCGTCGACGCCGACGGTCGTCCCCGTCGGCCGCCACGCCTCGGTCCCGGTCACGAACAGGTCGCAGTGGAGGTCGGAAAACCGATCGAAAATCTCCTCGAGCGTGCGGTCGCTCTCGCGCTCGCTGAGCACGTCGGCGTCGGTGAGATGTACCGGACAGTCTTGTAGGAGCGCTTCCCGGTGGAGGCGCTCGACGGCGTCGGCCTCGAGCACGGCCGGCAGCGAGGCGCGGAGCAATCGATCGTCCGCCAGCGCGTTGATCGCCGCCTCGCGTTCGTCGTCGTCCGGTCCGTAGAAATAGTAGCGGCCGCTCGAGTCGGCGTCGACGCGCTCGAGCCGGTCGCGGAGGGCCGACTCGAGCGGGAGGTCCTCGAGGGTTCGATCGGGCGTGGAGAGGGCGGCCACGTGCTCGAGCGCGGGGTCGAGGTCGACGTGGCCCTCGAGATACGACACCAGTCGCTGATCGACGGTCACGAGGCGGTGTTGGCGGGAGCGACTCGGTTCTACTGGGTCAGAAAGTCTCACTAGATCGTGCTGACGAAGGAGTGAACTGGGGCCGATGAGTGCCGTAGCAGCTAGGCCTTCCTCCTCGGTTCGAGAGAAGAGTTCGGTGATCAGACCGACAGTTGGATGTGTTACCGTATCACCGTGCAATTCACGGAAGAAGTCTTGATAATCCGCGTCGACCTCAGGGGCGAGTGAGAGCAAGAACACGTCGAGATGGGCTCGAGAGAGATCGAATCGATCGGTCAGGATCCGTAGTCGGAGCGGGACTTCTGCGGACGTGTCCTGACAGCGCTCGTCGATTTGCGCCGCGCGGTCGGCAAAGCGCTGCGTTGCGTCGGTGGGAAGTCCGAGGGAAAGGGTCGTCGGGTCGCGTGCCAGTTCGACCTCGCCGACCGGGGCCGGATCACTACTCGACGGGATCGGGTCGGTCGTCATCCCATACGTCTCGAGGAGGTCCCCGATCCGATCGAGTTCGGCCAGCAAATGAGCGCGTGTGGTCTCGTAAGACATTCGGCTGATGGCTGACTCAACACAGTCCGTTCCGATAAAATTTAGCCTATGGTGTAACAGTAAATACTATTACTGCGGAACCGAAACAACTGGAGTATCACAGCGATGGGACGATATTCTTCGCGTTCGGGGCGCTCGTCCGATGAGGAGACCGACTCCTCGTCCTCGGTTCAGCGACAACAGTCCACTGACTCGAGCGTATCAGTACACCGAATGAGTGACGAGGGGACGACAACGGCGGACTCGGCAGAGATGCCCGCGTCGTTGGGCTCGCTCGGGTCGACGGCAGAGCGAGTGCAGCGACTGAAAGAACACACCGACTCGTCGCAATCGGAGACCGCTTCGGACTCGATCGGCGCACTGGATGCTGCGGCACGCCTCCAGCGCGCGAAACAACGGACGGACTCGAGTCTCGGGCCGAAGTCGACTAGCGGGTTGGGCGCTGCCGAGCGCGTTCAGCGAATCAAAGAAACGTCCGGAACGGGGCCGTCTCGGACAGCCAGCGGTCCCCGTCTCGGCACCCAATCGAGTCGCAGTGTCTCGGGCGCACTCCAGCGCAGTGCGGAAGGCGGGGCTCAGAGCGGCGCGGCCGGTGAGACACAGGTCCCGGAGGGCGTTCGGGACGTCATCTCCTCACCCGGCCGGTCGCTGGATACGTCGATCCAGCGGGCGGTGGAAGACCGGATGAGTGATTCGCTGGGTGACGTGCGGATTCACACTGGGCCAAAAGCTGCGCAGGCGTGTGAGCAAATCAATGCTCGAGCGTTCACGGTCGGGAATCACGTCGCGTTTAATTCCGGCGAGTACGATCCGTCGTCGCCGGAAGGTCAGCACGTATTAGCCCACGAGTTAGCGCACGTTCGTCAACAGACTGGCGGTGCAGTGTCGATGCTGCCTCAGGAGGAGCTTGGCCTCGAGATCGATCCGGATCCACAGTTAGAGCGGGAGGCCGAGGAAACTGCTCAGCGCGTGATGCAGGGCGGAGAACTGGGAATTCAGCGGATGGGCGGGACGGAGGTACATGTTCAGCGGCTCCCGGAGGACAAACTCTTCGAGGCGATTGCGCTATTCGAGGCTGAAAATGAGAGCGGTGAGGCCAGTGAGTTCCGCGAGCAACAGAACGCAAACCGGTTGGCCCACCTCCACGATGTTGCAAACGAAGCCATTGAAAAGCAAGACAAGCAGGCAAGTCTGAGTACGAAACAGGAACTGCAGACATCGAATTCACCTGGTGCGAGGGAAACAGCAAAGGGATTCCCCTCGGAGGCGTCCCTCAAGTCCGATATCGAAGATCTCAAATCGAGCATCGACGCGGATCTCGACGATGTCGCTTTAACTGATGATCAGCGACGTCTGTTGAACGGCAACATTGAACTCAATACTTGGGATAAGGTCGCTTGGGGAACCATCAAGAAATCCTGAAGATCACCACGGCTCCCCAACTCGTCGCGCTAGCCACAAAAGGCCCCAAAGCAGCCGGAATCGATGTTGATAAACGAGGGAAACAGACGATCGGTCAATTGCGCCGGGGTGACATCAAGAGCCTTGACGACCTAAAGAACATCTGGCGACAGACTAACGGGACTCTTGAGGAGCGTGCTGAGCAGATCGAACAGGAGATTCGTGACAGTTCTTGGCTTGAGGAGGACTCGAAGGGTGTCGGTAAAGCGGGTGAGGTGAAATAATGAAAGCTGTCATCACTGGCGAAAATGATGAACGTGTTGGGGTTAACCTCCTCGATAATGACGATGCCGAGCACGTTATTGAAATGGAATTTGATGGAGAAATAAAGCATCATCAATGCGAGGAGTATGCTGACAATCCTGCTCTACGAATACGCGAAGAGTGCGAACACGTCGATCAGGCTCGCCGCTACGCCCGCTGGCACGTCTACCGCGAGCGAGGATACGACACGGTCCCGCCAACGGAGAACCCCGATCGACTGTTGGCGGCACTCCTCGGCATCGCCACGCTGTCAAAGACGGCATTTGAGGAGCACTTCGGAAATCTCGAGGAGCATCTTGAGCGTCACTACGACAACGCACCCGTCAACCTGCCGTTCCCAGACGCCGATCCGGACGACGCGATAATCTACCAGAAAGATGTGTATCTCGAGCCCGACCCGGTCGACTTCGAGCCGCCGGTCCTCGAGCAGTTCCTCGGGCGATTTGAAGGCGATGCGGATTCACCAGCGCTGGACGACGGCGATATTCCGCTCGAGGAGATGGACGACCTCAGGTTCAAGATCGAGGCTGTCTCGGAGATTCATACCCTCCACAATGACGGGCAAGGGACCGAACAGATCGACCACGGCGAGCAGCCACTCGATCGCGAACCCGACGTGCGAGTCGAATTGATGGCGTTCGATCCGGCGTCCGTTGACTCGTTCCAGCAGTACGTCGTTTCGCATCTGGCCTATCAGATTCGGGATCGGTTCCTGGTGATGGGCGTGAAACCGCCGGTCCCCTTCCGCGCACAAGGTTGGGGAACTTATGAAGGGTTTCAGTGCCAGAAGTTCTGCTCGCTGTACGACGAGTACTGGTCCAGTGAAGCGACGATCACCTCGTGGGACCCATCCTGACTTGCGCTCATCAATAGATGCCAGCCTGATTCAGCTGAGATCGAAATTTGTGTCATCAGGTGATCTCGGTCTCGAGCTCGATCTCGATCCGCGGTTAGAGCACTGAGCTGAGGAAACCACCTAGGGGTAATGAATGGCGACGAATGAGGGATCTAGCAGATGGCCAACGCTGGGTGACCTGTGCAGCGGACGGATTGGAACGCCGGATCGTCCAGTGCTGCCGCCGTGTCGATCGGCTATGTCTGCGCGAAGATATTCGGTGAAACTACTTCCATACTCGTTACCGCGGGCGAGACGCGGGATCTATGACGCGTTCTCGAGTACCTCCGTCACCCACGCGCGATTCGGATCGTCCGTCTCGTGCATCCATTCGACCAGTCGGTCCCGCATGTCTCGTCGTACCTCGTCGTATTCGGGGTGGTCGATCAGGTTGTGCAGTTCCGCTGGGTCCGCCTCGAGATCGTACAGTTCGTCGATATCAGGGCCGTTGTAGACGTACTTGTAGCGATTCGTACGGACCATTCGCTGGCTGTAGAGGCCGAACTCGTCGCCGTGATACTGGGCGAACGTCGAGTCGCGCCAGTCGCCGTCGTCGGGGACATCGCCGCCGTTCTCGAGGAGTGGCACTAGACTCCGCGAATCGAAACTATCGGGGGCGGGGACGTCCGCCATCTCGAGGAAGGTTGCCGCAAGGTCGTGAAGGTGAACTGGGGTTTCACAGGTCGAACCGCCATCAGCCACGCCCGGCCAGCGAACGTGCAGCGGGATGTGGTAGGTATCGTCGTACATCAGCGGCCCCTTGTTGAACTGGCGGTGACTCCCAGCAAAGTCGCCGTGATCTGAGGCGTGGATCACAGCCGTCTCCGCGGCCAGTCCCTGCTCCTCGAGGGTCTCGAGGATCCGCTCGAGTTGGTGGTCGATCAGCGTGACGAATCCCCAGTACTTCGCGATCGCTTCGGCCCAGAGGTCCCAGTCGAAGCCGGTGACGCCGCGGTAGGCGAGGTAGTTTGCGTGGACCTGCGGTTTCCCGTCGTAGGTCTCTGCGTAGCTCGGCGGCGGGTCGATCTCGTCGGGGTCGTACATCGAGGCGTACGGTTCCGGGACGACGTATGGATGATGCGGCCCGTAGAAATCCGCTCGGTGGAAGAAGGGACCGTCTCGGTCGCCGTCGGCGTGGCCCTCGATGGCGTCGATCGTTCGCTCTGCGAGGAAGTACGCCCGCGTGTCCTCGATGTCGACGGACGTCTTCGCCGCGACAAAGGTTCCCTCGGAGCCGTCTCTCGGATCGTCGCCCGTGTAGATCACCTCCTCAAGGTCTGCCTCGCCGACGGGGACGCCGCGCTCCTTGCGGTACTCGCGGAACGCTTCGTCGATGTCATCGTGATGTTTGTCGCTACCGCCGAGATACGAGAAACCGAAATCGGCGGGGGTCTGGTCGCGGCCGGCGTGCCACTTGCCCGTGTAGGTGAGGTCGTAGCCCGCCGCGACGAGTTCCTCCGAGAACGTCGGCAGGTCATCGGGAAGATTTACCCGAATCGCGTCCGGTTCGTGGCAGTTGTTCAGCATCCCGTGGCCGTGAGGGAACTGCCCGGTCAGCAGCGAGGCGCGGGCGCTCGAGCAGATACTGATCGGCGTGAACGCCCGTTCGAAGCGCATCCCCTCGCTCGAGAGGCGATCGGTCGCGGGCGTCTCGACCGGCGGTCCGTCGGGTGCACTGCAGTCGTATCGCTCCTGATCAGTGAGCACGAAGAGGACGTTCGGACGAGTGTCGGCGTCATCGTCGGCCATCGGGCGAGGTACATCGCCGTCGTAGTTAATGATAGGACCTGCACTCGGGAGTGCCGTTCCTGCGGATACAGAGGACACCCCCGTGTAAACCCCACCGTTCATTAGACACCCGTTCGACAGTTCACCCGTGCCGAGTGCGTACTGTGGTGAGTGTGAGTGGCAGTACCGAGCCGACGGGGACGACGCGAGCGAACTCAGCCGCGCGATGATCGATCACTTCGTCGAGACCGGTCACTCGCCGGTCGAGCGGTGCGACGCGGACGATCACCTCGAGAAACGTGATGACGAGCGGGCGTCAGAAGAGCGGTCGGAGCGGCTACCGGAGTCGGTGGCGGACTCGGATCTGAGCTTCGAGTGACTCAGGCGACATCGTCAAACGTCGGCCGCTCGAGGTCGCCCGGGAACTCGTCGACCGGTACCTGCGTCTGGTCGCCCGAGTCCATGTCCTTGATCGTGACCTCGTCGTTCGCGAGGTCCTGTTCGCCGACGATGACGACCGTCTCGGCGTTGATCGAATCGGCGTAATCGAGCTGTGCGCCGAAGGAACGGCCGGCGATGTCGGTCTCGACGACGTGACCCTGGTCGCGCAGTTCCTGCACGATCCGGGCCGCGTCCGCTCGCGTGTCACCGATCTGCAGGACGTAGTAGTCCGTCGTCACCTCTTCGTCGGGCCAGACGCCCGCCCGCTGGCAGAGGAGCGACAGCGTCGCGTGTCCCGGCGCGACGCCGACCGCGGGCGTCGGCTGGCCGCCAAAGCTCTCGATGAGGTCGTCGTAGCGACCGCCGCCGAAGATCGACCGGGAGACCTCGCCGGTCGAGTCGAAACATTCGAAGACGACGCCGGTGTAGTAGTCTAGTCCGCGGGCCGTCTCGAGCGAGATGGTACAGTACTCGCGGGCACCGAAGTCTTCGGCGGCGGCGAGCACGTTTTGGAGATTTGTGACGGCAGCCGTCACGCGCTCGGTGTCGGCGAACGCCTCGACTTCGTCGAGATCGCCGGCGGCGATGAGGTCATCGAACTCGGCGGCCTGCTCGGCCGACAGGCCAGCCTCGATGAGCAGATCGTGGTACTCGGCCTGGGAAATCTTGTCTGACTTGTCGACCGCGCGGATCGCGGCCTCCGTGTCGACGTCGGTGTCGTAGCTCTCGAGGACGCCTCCGAGGATATCCCGGTGGGAGATCCGGAATTCAAAGTGCTCGCCGGTGAGACCGAGCCCCGTGAGGGCGTCGGCTGCCCACGCCAGGATCTCGGCGTCGGCCTCGGGCTCCGAGGAGCCGAAGATATCGACGTTAGTCTGATAGAACTCGCGGTAGCGGCCCTGCTGGACCTGCTCGTAGCGCCAGAACGGGCGCGTGGAGACCCACTTGATCGGCTTCGAGAGCTCCTGTTGTTTCGCGACGACCATCCGTGCGACGGTCGGCGTCAGTTCGGGCGTCAGCGTGACGTGGCGACCGCTCTGGTCCTCGAAGGAGTAGAGTTCGTCGACGATGTCGTCGCCGCTCTTGTCGGTCCACATCTCGGCGCGCTCCAGCGCCGGCGTTCCGATCTCGCGGAACCCGTACTCACGGGCCGTGTCCTCTACGACGTCGATAGTGGCCCGCCTGGCGGACATCTCGCCGGGGTAGAAGTCACGAAAGCCCTTGATCCGGTCGTACATGGAAACTCGTTCGGGGACGGCGAACTTCTATCCTTCCGTTCGAGGGCGGTCGGTGCGGCCGCTCGACCCCGTGTGTCGGAGGGTGCTCAGTTCACAGTCGTGGTTCGACGGCACTGGCCCGGAGACCGTCCCGTGAGTTGCTACCGAGTCGCGTGCTGTAGTAGCCACTGAAAGTTACTGCACACCCGATCGCACAGCTATCGTACGATCGGCGTGTAAATAGTTTCAGTTGTTACTATAACGGACGTTCGTCACGTACGTCTGATCGTGATCGGGGAAGTAGTCCGCGATCGCCGCCGGTCCCTCTTCGTCAGCGATGAGCGCGCGGAGCTCCGCCTCGTAATCGGCCCTGTCAATCTCCTCACTCGGCCCGACGGTCACGTCCAGCCGCGCCTCGACCAGCCGATCAACGGCCGACCGGCCGAAGCCCGACAGCGGCGCGATATAATC